>JAJEEE010000036.1 GCA_022821145.1 Acidobacteriota bacterium | reverse complement strand
AAAATGCTGGAAAATCTCTGCATGGTTGAGCCCTCCTCTTCGGTTCGGTCTTTCTTGTCGAAAAACCAATCCTACGAGGTCGGGCTCAACCTCTCAATCCTCTCTCCATTCCGCAGAATCTAATTTGGACAGGTATGATTCTCGACAGAAAGATTAGGCCGGAGCCATCGGCGATGCGACCATGGTTTCAATCCACGACGCGCCTGCGAACCCTGGCACGTCCGTGCGCGATGCGTGTTACGGTCGAATCCGGGCGCCGCAGGGCATCGCGTCGGCCAAGGAGAATCCGTAATCATGGCGCGTAAGCGGTTTCGATACACGTTCTTCAGCCTATTGGCGGCCATGGCGTGGGCCGCTCCAGATTCTTATTCGCAATCCGGCAGCTTGAGCGGCACGGTCACCGACGCGAGCGGCGCGGTGATCCCCGGCGCCGAGATCACCGTGACGAACGAGGCCAACGGGCTCCAGCGGAACCTGTTGTCCGACGGCCAGGGATTGTACATGTTCGCCCAGTTGCCGCCGGGCGCCTATACGCTGTCGGCGATCCAGCCGGGTTTCCAGTCGGTGATCGTCGAAGGCGTGACTCTGCTCGTCAACACCCATGTCGAGATTCCCGTGACGTTCGAGGTCGCGGCGCTCACGGACTCGGTCACGGTTTCGGCGCCGCCGGAACAGATCAATACCACCGATGCGTCGGTCGGGACCGCGTTCGGAACGCGGCCCATCAGCCAGTTGCCGCTGAACGCGCGCAATCCGGCCGGCCTGCTCTCTCTGCAAGCGGGCGTCACCTTCATCAGCGCGGACCCGCTCGACGCCAAACGGGCCGCGGACATCCGGAACGGTTCGGTGAACGGCGCCCAGAGCGACCAGTCGAACGTGACGCTCGACGGGGTCGACGTGAACGACCAGAACGGACGGACGCCGTTCACCAGCGTGCTGCGCAACACCCTGGACTCGATCCAGGAATTCCGGGTCGTGACGACCGCGGCCAATGCCGACCAGGGCCGGGCCTCGGGCGCGCAGGTGTCGCTGGTGACCAAGAGCGGCACCAACGAGATTCACGGATCGTTCTACGAGTTTCACAGGAACACGGTCACGGCCGCCAACGACTTCTTCAACAACCGGGCCGGCGTCGATCGACCCAAGCTGATCCGCAACGTCTTCGGAGCTTCCGTCGGCGGCCCCATCCGGGCCGGGCGCGTCTTCTACTTCGTGAACTACGAAGGCCGCCGCGACGCGAGCGAGGGCAGCGTGGTGCGCCGCGTTCCCACGGCTTCGATGCGCGACGGATCGGTCCGGTACCGGAGCGCCTCGGGGGACGTCGTCACGCTCGATCCCGAATTCGTCCGAAACCGGATCGACCCCATGGGAATCGGCACCAATCCCGCCACGCTCGAGTACTTCCGATCGTTCCCCGCGCCGAACGACTCCACGGTTGGTGACGGGTTGAACACGGCGGGATACCGTTTCTCGGCCCCCACCCCGCTGGTCTGGAACACATGGGTGTCCAGGTTGGACTGGACCGCGGACCCCGACGGCCTGCACCGCATGTTCTTGCGCCTGAACTTTCAGGATGACCGCATCACGAGCCTGCCGCAGTTCCCCGGGGAGCCGCCCAACAGCGAGACCGAGGACACCAGCCGCGGGTTGGCCATCGGCTACGACGGGACGTTCGGGGGCAACGTGATCGGCACGTTCCGCTACGGGTTCACGGGCCAGAAGGTGACCTTCTCGGGTGTTCAGACCTCGTCGCGCGTCAGCCTCGGAGACAGCATCATCGACGACATTCGCGGCGCGACGACGCCGCGGGAAACGTACCTGCCGACGCAGACGTTTTCGGCCAACCTCTCTGCGACGCGCGGGTCGCACTTTCTCCAGTTCGGCGGCGCGTTGTATTCGATCCGGAACCGCCGTGTGAACTTCGAGAACAGTTATCACTTCGCCAAACAGGCGGCCTGGGCTCTGGCGGATGCGTCCGCGGTGTTCGAGGCCCCGCTCGCGGCGCCCCCCGCCAACCCCGGCGTCTTCCGCGAGACCATGGCGACCGTGCTGGGCGTGGTCAACTTCTACGACGCCAACTACAACTACGACCTCGACGGCAACGCGCTGCCGCTGGGCGATCCGTCGACCCGCACGTTCGGAACCGAACAGACCGAGTTCTACGTCCAGGACATCTGGCGCGTCCGTCCCGGGCTGACGCTCACGGCGGGCGTGCGATGGTCGGTGCTGCCGCCGGTCCGGGAGGTGGACGGGTTCCAGGTCAGCATCACTCCGACGCTGGACGACTACATCGCGCGCCGGCTGGAGCTGGCGGCCGCGGGCCGGCCCACGCGCGATGCCGGACCCATCGGGTTCGTGCGGGCCGACGATCCCGAAGGCGGGCCGCTGTGGGGCACGCACTACAAGAACTTCGCGCCGAGGGTGGCCGTCGCCTACTCGCCCGACGCCGGTGACGGGTTTCTCGGCCGGCTCCTCGGGAGCGGCGGGCGGACGTCGATCCGGGCCGGCGTCGGCATGTTCTACAGCAGCTTCGGCATGGGCATGATGCAGATGCTCGACCGGAACGCGTTCGGTTTGACCAGCCGCGTGACCAACCAGATCGCGACCGTGGCCGCGGCGCCGCGCTTCGAGGGGTTCGACAACTTCCCCGCCGCAGGGCTCCGTCCGCCGCCGCCGGGCGGCCCGGGCACGCCCGACCCCAACGGGCTGGGATGGAGCCAGGGCGTCGACTCTTCCGTCGTGCCGCCCTACAGCATCAACCCCACGGTTTCTTTCGCGCGCGAGCTGGACGGCGGGTTCGTCGTCGAGGTCGGCTACGTCGGCCGTTTCGGCCGCCGGCTGCTGGTCAACGACACGGCCGCGGCGCAGTACACCAACTTCCGGGATCCGGCGTCGGGCCAACACCTGATGGACGCGCTGCACGAACTCGAAATGCGGGTGCGGCAGGGCGCCCCGCCCGAGGCCGTGCCGCCGATCGCGTTCTGGGAGAACGTGTACTCGGGCGCCGCCACGCCGGACGCGACGGCGACCTCGCGCGTCTACGAAGCCATCCGGGCCAGCAGCCCGGACACCGGCACGGCGCTCTACAACATCGACTACGTCTGCGCCCCGTTCTGCAGCGACCTGGGGGCCGGCGCGTTCCTGAACCCCCAGTTCTGGGGGTTCGACGCGCTGCGGTCCTACGGAACCTCCGCCTACAACTCCATGCAGGTGTCGGTGCGCAAGGCGTTTTCCAACGGCTACCAGTTCCACGTGAACTACACGCTCTCCAAGTCCACGGACCTGGTGTCGGTGGGCGCGCGGCGCGGCCTGGGCGAACGATTCGGCCAGATCCCGGGAGATACCTACTGGTCGGCGTTCAGCGTCATCAACGCCTGGGACCCGGAAACGCAGCGGACGGTTTCGGATTTCGACACGCGGCACCAATGGAACGCCAACTGGGTGGTGGAGTTGCCCGTCGGACGCGGCAAGCCCCTGCTGTCCGACCTGGGTTCGGCCGCCGAGGCCATCGTCGGAGGCTGGCAGGTCAGCGGCCTGATGCGCCTGACGTCGGGATTCCCGCTCAGCGTGCTGAACGGTCTGGCCTGGCCGACGTGTTATTGCTATCAGCACTTCGCCGAGCCGGTGGGGCCGGTGCCGGAACAGACGAACACGAAGAATGCCCGGCTGATCGGAGGCGGGACGGGACCGAACGTCTTCGGCGATCCCGCGGCGGCCCTGGCTTCTTTCCGCCAGGTGCTGCCCGGCGAGATCGGCCAGCGGAACAACCTCCGCGGCGACGGGATATTCTCGATCGACCTGGCCCTGGGCAAACGCTTCGCTCTGCCGTTCGAGGGCCACAGCCTGCAGTTTCGCGCCGAGGCGTTCAACGTGACCAACAGCGTGCGGTTCAACCCCGACGTATGGGAGACGCTGTCGTTCGTCTTCCCGGGGAGCTTCGGCAACTATTCGCGGGTCATGATCCCGGCCCGGGTCATGCAGTTCGGGCTGAGGTACGAGTTCTAGTCGGCGGCGCGCTATCGGCGGACTAGTCCGGGATCCGGCATTCGCCGTAATACTGCTCGGGGCTCGACGTGAATCCGGGCAGCGCAAAGTCGGTGTGCTCGTGCCGGGAGTGCATGGCCATCAGTCCTCCGCCCGGGCCCGCCTTCTCCAATACCGTCGTAACGTAGAGAGGGCCGTCCAGGAACGACTGGATGAAGTGCAGGTAGCCGCGCGCGTAGCGGACGATAATATCGTAGGTGCCGAAGCCGCTGGCGATGCGCGCCGACGCCTCGTCGGCGTTGACCTCGATGAACTCGATCGTCAGGCCGGCGTCCTGGACCTCCGCCTCGGGCTCGGCGTCGCCCCAGTTACCCAGCGTCATTAGCGGGAACGTGCAGTCGACGGTCGTCGCCGTCTCCAGCACGCCGTCCAGGGCGTCCTGCGCGGCGCCCGGGCAGGGGATCGCGAACAGGGCGACCGCCGCGCCCCCAAGGATCCTGCAGTTCGACATCGTATCCGGCTCCTTTCCGGGTTTGAGTCCGGGATTGCCCGATTGCCCCGAGGGTAACGCGATTTCTCCGGGCCGTGGAGTCTTTCGTTCCCGTCAACGCAGCTTGGTCGTGGCAAACCGGATGCGCTGGGGTAGAATGCGGGACAACCGAACGCTTCCGTTACAAGGGGAATTCGACGATGCGGACTCGACGGACTTCGATCCTGTTGTCATTGGCCGCGTTGCTGGCGGCCGGGGGCGCCATCGCCCTCGGACAAGCACGCGACGACGGTATCTCGGCGGCGGCGAGGGACGGCGACATCGACGCCGTTCGCGAGATGATCGCCGCGGGCGCTGGCGTCAGCGAGCCGGGACCGGACGGGTCGACCGCGCTACTGTGGGCGGCCTACCATCACGACTTGGAGATGGCCGAAGCGTTGATCGCGGCCGGCGCGGACGTGGACGCGGCGAACGCGTACGGGATCGCGCCGCTCTTGCAAGCTGCCCGGACCGGCGACGGCGCCATGGTGGGCGTGCTGCTGGATGCCGGCGCGTCGCTGGATACGGTCCAACCCGACGGCGAGACCGCGCTCATGGCGGCGGCGGGTTCGGGCAGCCTGGTTGCTGTCGAACGGCTGATCGCCGCCGGCGCCGATGTCGACGCGGTCGAAACCTACCAGGAACAGACGGCCCTGATGTGGGCCGCCGCGGAAGGGCACGCCGACGTCGCGGACGCCCTGCTGCGAGCCGGCGCCGATTCCGATCGGAAGGGGCGGCTCACGACGATCGAGGAGCGGAAGCACGCCGATCACGCGACCGGCGGTTTCACCGCGCTGCACTTCGCGGTGCGGAACGGCCATGAGGACGTTGTCCGGACGCTGATTGCGGGCGGCGCGGATCCCACCGTCACCAACGGCGACGGCGCGACCCCGACCGTCGTCGCCATCATCAACGACCGGTTCGATTTGGCCCGGACGCTGCTCGACCTGGGCGCGGACCCGGACGACGGCGCTCTCTATTTCGCCGTCGACATGCACGACGCCACCACGGACATGCGTGCGCACGACGGTTCGCGGTTGCGCGCCGACCACGACAACGCGCTGACGGCCTTCGACCTGGTCGAGTTGCTGCTCGATCGCGGCGCGGATCCGAACAAGCCGTTCGTGGGGCAGTTGCATTCCACCACCCTGTGCTGCGCTCCGCGCGTCAACAGCTCGCCGTTTTTCCGCGCGGCGACGGCCGCCGACGTCGAGGTGTTGAAGCTGATGATCTCCCACGGCGCCGACGTGGAATGGAGTCCCCTGGCGCCTGAGGCCGAGGACGGCGAGGAGACCGGCGGCCGCGGCAACGCGAACGTCGGGAGAACGCCGATCATGGTGGCCCTGAACGGGGGCCGCGGCGCTCCCTTCGCCGCCGGACCCGGGTTCACGCGGCTCGGGCCGCCGCCGTTCCGCGAAGCCGCGAACCGCGAGCCGCTCGACGCGATCCGCGTGCTGCTGGAGGCCGGCGCCGATCCCAACGTGCCGACGCCGAACGACTCCACGCCGTTGCACATGGCCGTCGACGCGAAGCAGGTGGCGATCATTCGCGAACTGGTGGCCGCGGGCGCGGACCTTGACGCCGTCGACGGAGAGAACCTGACGCCGCTGCTGCTGGCCGAACAGCCGCCCCCGCCGCCGCCGGAGGGCAACAACACCGACGACCGCACGTATCGTCGGCCGCAGGATTCCCGGGAAGACGTGATCGCCGCGCTGCGCGAGCTGATGGGCCTCGGCCCCGACGACCCGGCTCCCATGCCGCCGCCGCTGCCGGAAGAGCCGGAGGCGGGCGACGGCCAGGGCGACGGTTCGGGCGAGGCCGAAGCTTCCGGCGACGCGGACGGCTCCGGCGAGGCCGACGCCGAATCGGAAGGCAACTCGGCGGACGACGCGGCGCGGGAGTCCGCGGCGCAATGAACGCCGTCGCGCGTGCGGTGTTGACGGTCCTCGTCGCCTCGGCAGCCGGCAATCTGCTCATCCCGGCCGCGGCCGCGCAGTCGGGGGGGCTCGCCCAGCATCGCGCCCTGCTGGACCAGTATTGCGTGGCCTGCCACAACGACCGGCAAGCGCTGCCGGAGAACAACCCGGTGAATCTCGAGTCGGCCAACCTCGATGCGCCCATGGAGGACGCGGCGACATGGGAGCGCGTGCTTCGCAAGCTGAGCGTCCGGGCGATGCCCCCCGAGGGCGCGAGCCGCCCCTCCGAAGCGGACTACTCCGCGTTCACGACGTGGTTGGCGGGAAGGCTGGATGAGGCCTGGGCCGCGCAGTCCGCGTCCGGACGCTACGTGGCGCATCGACTGAACCGGAGGGAGTACCAGAACGCCGTCCGCGACCTGCTCGCCGTGGACGTCGACGTCACCGGCCTGCTCCCCAGCGACGGCGCCGACTTCGGGTTCGACAACATCGCCGCGGCGCTGCCGACCTCGCCGCTCCTGTTGGAGCGGTATCTGATCGCGGCGCAGCGCATCAGCACGCTGGCCGTGGGGGACGCGGAAGCCGAGACAGGCACGACCGAGTACGCCATCAACCGGAACTACTCGCAGAGCGGGCATGTCGAGGGACTGCCCCTGGGCACGCGCGGCGGCACGGTGGTGCGTCACGTCTTCCCGGCCGACGGGGACTACGTGCTCTTCGGGCGGCTGGTTCGGGGCATCGAAGAGGGATATGCCGGGGTCGAGGGCAACGACATTCCGAACACGTTCGTCATCACCGTGGACGGGGCCGAGGTGTATTCGGCCGAGATCGGCGGGTTGGAGGACCACGAGGTCCAGGGACGGGACATGAACGAGGCGCGTCCCATCATCGACGCGCGCATGACCGCTCGCGTCCCCGTCACCGCGGGACCGCACGACGTGGGGTTCACGTTCCGGGAACGCAGCTTCCAGTGGCAGGACGTCTGGCAGCCCTCGCTGCGCGACAGCCAGGAAATCCACATGATCGGCGGCCTGCCGCGTCTGAAGACCGTTCACGTCGAGGGGCCGTACGCGGTGACCGGGGTGAGCGCGACGCCCAGCCGGGAGCGCGTATTCGTTTGCCGCCCGGCGTCGGCCGCCGAGGAGCGCCCGTGCGCCGAGCGGATCTTTCTGAACCTGGCGCGCCGCGCCTTCCGGAGCCCGGTCGCGTTGCCGGACATCGCGGCCCCGATGGAATTCTACGAAGATGCTCGAGACCGCGGCGCCGCGTTCGACGCCGGCATCCGCGCCGGGCTGACGCGCATTCTGTCCAGCCCGCGCTTCCTGTACCGGATCGAGGAGGATCCCGACACCGTCGCGCCCGGAACGGCCTTTCCGATCAGCGACATCGAGCTGGCGTCGCGCCTGTCGTTCTTCATCTGGAGCAGCATTCCGGACGAGGATCTGCTGTCGGCGGCCGAGGCCGGCCGGCTTCGCGAACCGGGCGTCCTCGAGGCGCAGGTGCGCCGCATGATCGCCGATGACCGCGCCGACGCGCTGGTCAGCGATGTCGTGGGCCAGTGGCTGCAGTTGCGCAGTCTCGAAGCCAAGGTGCAGCCCGACATCCTGCTCTTCCCGGATTTCGACGACAACGTGCGCCAGGCGTTTCGCCGCGAGACCGAAATGCTGTTCGCGCACATCCTGCGACACGATCGGAGCCTGCTGGAGCTGCTGGACGCGGACTACACGTTCGTGAACGAGCGGTTGGCCCGCCACTACGGGATTCCGGGCGTCTACGGCTCGCGGTTCCGTATGGTGGAGGTGGCGGACGAGCGGCGCCACGGGCTTCTCGGCCACGGCAGCGTGCTGTCGCTGACATCGGTCGCCAACCGCACCTCGCCCGTGTTTCGCGGCGTCTACGTGTTGAACACGTTCCTGGGCACGCCGCCGCCGCCGCCGCCGCCCAACGTGCCCGCGCTCGAGGAGAGCGACGCCGGCGGCACGGAAGCCCCGCGCACGGTGCGGGAACAGTTGGAGGCGCATCGCCAGAATCCCGCCTGCGCGTCCTGTCACCGCACGATCGATCCGGTCGGCTTCGCCCTGGAGAACTTCGATTCGGTCGGAAAATGGCGGGAGACGGCCGACGGAACGCCCATCGATTCCGCGGGACGGATGGGGGACGGCCGGGACGTGAACGGGCCCGTAGAGCTTCGACAGGCGATTCTCGACCGGCCCGACGCCTTCGCCGCGATCGTCGCCGAGCGCCTGATGACGTACGCGCTCGGAAGGGGCCTGGAGCCGGCGGACATGGCCGTCGTCCGAAGCGTCGTCCGGCGGGCGGCGGAAGACGACCACGCGTTGTCGTCCATCATGATGGGCATCGTCGAGAGTCCGCCGTTCCAGATGAGGACGCGGTTGGAACCGGCCGCACCGTCCTCCGTCGCGCGGTCCGACGCAGAAAACCTTGTCAACGTTCCATAAGATGTGAGAGCCTGTGGCATCCACGCGAGGGGTGTATCCGACATGATCATCACCAAGAAACACGTGTCCCGGAGAACTTTCCTGCGCGGCGCGGGCGTTGCCGTGGCGCTGCCGTGGCTGGACGCCATGGTGCCGGCGCTGAGGGCGCAGTCCTCGACCTCGGCCGGCGCTCCCTTCCGCTTCGGAGTGTCCTACATGCCGTGCGGCGTGTATCCCGACGTCTGGCATCCGGACGAGTTGGGACGCGACTTCGCGTTCAAGCAGGTCATGATGCCGCTGGAACCGCACCGCGACAAGCTGGTCACGATCAGCGGGATGCAGGCGCCCTGGGGCGAGTCGGTGCACGTCGGGGCCAGCTCGGCGTTCCTGAACGGCGTCGGCCCGGTCGTGGACCGCGAGGCCACCGGAGACGCGTTCGGCAAGATCCAGTCGCGCAAGACCCTGGACCAGTACATCGCCGACGCGGTCGCCGGCGACACGCCGCTGCGGTCGATCGAGGTGGGCACCGAGGACATGGGCACGGCCACCGGCGCTTGCGACGGGTTCCCCTGCACGTTCTTCGACACGCTGGCATGGAGAACCGACACCGATCCGCTGCCCATCTCCATCAACCCGCGGGTGACCTTCGAGCGCATGTTCGGAGAGACCGGCTCCACGGCGTTTCGGACCGCCCGGCTGAAGGAGCGGCAGAGCCTCCTCGACTCGGTCGTCCAGGAGACGGCCAAGCTGCGCCGCGAGCTGGGCGCGCCCGATCAGGCCATCTTCGACGAGTACCTGACCAACATCCGCGAAGTGGAGCTGCAGCTCGACCGCATGGAGAGCCGTCTGGGCACCTTCACCGGCGACGTCACGGCGCCCATCGGCCTGCCCGAGGCCTTCGACGACCACATGACGGTGACCTACGAGTTGATGCGGCTGGCCTACCAGGGCGACATCAGCCGCGTGTTCACGTTCATGATCGGTCACGAACCGACCGACCGCAGCTACGCGCACATCGGCATCTCCGGGACGCACCACACGATTTCGCACCACGCCGACAACGCGGAGAAGATGGAGCAGTACGCCAAGATCGGCCTCTACCAGGTGGCCAAGTTCGCCGAGTTCGTCGAGAAGCTCCGGGCGACGCCCGACGGGGACGGCACGCTGCTGGACCATTCGCTGGTTTACTGGGGCAGCGGCATGTCGAACGGGAACCTCCACGACCGGTCCAACCCGCCGGCCGTCCTGGTGGGCGGCGCACACGGGAAGCTGGAAGGGAACCGTCACATCGCGGCGAAGGAGCAGGAACCCACCGCGAACCTGCTGATCGCCCTGGCCGAGCTCTACGGCGTGGAGATCGACACGATGGGCGAGAGCACGGGCAAGTTCGATCTGGCGTAACCCCGCACGCCAACGGTTTCGAGGGGGTCAGGAACCGGATTCGATCCGCGGCCCGGCCCCTCGAACACCTTCGCTCACGCCCGCTTCGAACCGGGCGAAATTGTCCCTGAACAACGCGCCGAGCTTCCGCGCCGCCTGATCGTAGGCGGCCGCGTCGCTCCACGTGTTCCGCGGCGGCAGCATGGCGTCGGGAACCTCCGGACATCGCGTGACGACCGAGAATCCGAAGACGGGATCTTCGACCGTCGGCGCATCGGCCAGACCGCCGGAATGGATCGCGTCGATGATCGCGCGCGTGTAACCGAGCTTCATGCGCGATCCCGTCCCGTAGGACCCGCCGCTCCAGCCCGTGTTCACCAGCCAGACCCTCGACCCGTGCTTCCGGATCCGGTCAGCCAGCAACGCGGCGTACTTTCCCGGATGCCACACCAGGAACGGGCCGGCGAAGCAGGGCGAGAACGTGGCCTGGGGCTCGGTGACCCCCATCTCCGTGCCGGCCACCTTGGCCGTGTAGCCGCTGATGAAGTGGTACATCGCCTGTTCCGGATTCAACCGGCTGACGGGCGGCAGGACCCCGAAAGCGTCGCAGGTCAGGAAGATGACGTCGGAGGGGTGGTCCGCGATGCAGGGAATCTTGGCGTTCTGGATGAACTCGATCGGATAGGCGCCGCGCGTGTTCTGGGTGATCGAGTCGTCGCTGAAATCGACCGTGTGGTCGTACTCGTCGTAGGCCACGTTCTCCAGCACCGCGCCGAAACGCAGCGCCCGGAAGATGTCCGGCTCGAGCTCCGGAGTCAGGTCGATCGCCTTGGCGTAGCAGCCGCCCTCGATGTTGAAGACGCCCGTGTCGGTCCAGCAATGCTCGTCGTCGCCGATCAGGTTGCGCTTCGGATCGGCCGACAGCGTCGTCTTCCCGGTCCCGGAAAGCCCGAACAGAACCGAGGATTGCCCCGTTTCCGTGTCGGCGGTCGCCGAGCAGTGCATCGACAGCACGCCGCGGGCGGGCATGAGGTAGTTCATCAGCGTCAGGACGCCCTTCTTCATCTCTCCGGCGTACTCGGTGCCGAGAATGACGAGCTCGCGGCTTTCCAGGCTGACGTCCACGCTGGTCTTCGACGTCATCCCCGTCGTGTGCCGGTTGGCGGGGAACCGGCCGGCGTTGAAGATGACGGCGTCGGGCTCCCCGAACGCGCGCAGTTCCTCCTGCGTGGGCCGGATCAACATGGTGTGCATGAACAGCGCGTGGTACGGCCGCGTGCAGATCACGCGCACCTTGACGCGGTAGTCCAGGTCCCAGCCGGCGAAGGCGTCCACGACGTACAGGTGCGGACGCGTGTTCAGATAGTCCGTGGCGCGTTCGCGGTTGACTCCGAACGTCTCTTCCGGGATCGCGACGTTGACCGGTCCCCACCAGACCTCGTCCTCGGAGGGCGGCCGGCGGACGATATGCTTGTCTTTCGGGGAACGGCCCGTTTTCTCGCCGGAGTACGCGATCAGCGCGCCGGAGCTGGCGATCACCGAATCCGTCTCCATCCGCAGCGCTTCCTGGTACAGGATCGCCGGCGTCAGGTTCCGACGAACGTCGGCGATGGTGATTCCGTACTGATGCAAATCCAAGCCCATCGCGGGCCTCCACTCGTTGTAGTACTCGATCGGCCACTCGATGACCCGCAGATCCTGACGACCCTGCGGGTCCGCGACCGGCGGTTCGGCGGCACCGGCAACCACTGGCCGCGTGGGTGGCGTCGGGGTCCGACAGCCTTGAACGAAGAATCGCGATCGCCGCCTACGCCACCGTCCGTCTGGGCGTTACGCGCGCGTCGATCTCGGAACCCGACGCGATCTCCGCGCGGCGAAGCTCCCACGTCTTCTGGAGGTTTAGCCACAATTGAGGCGTGGTCCCGAAATACCTTGCCAATCGCAGCGCCGTATCGGCGCTGACGCCCCGCTGGCCGTTCAGAATCATCGTGACCCGGTTCACTGGAACGCCGAGCGCCTTCGACAAGGCGTTCGCCGACATCTCCAACGTGTCGAGTTCCTCTTGAAGAATCTCGCCCGGGTGCACGGGCCGCATTCCGTTGCTGAGGTTCATTCCCATGACCTCTTCAATGATAGTCGACGATTTCGACCTCCGACGGCCCGTTGTCCGTCCAACGAAAACAAACCCGCCACTGCGAATTGATCCGGATACTGTGCTGCCCGGACCTGTCGCCGCGTAACCGTTCCAGCCGGTTACTCGGCAAACCGGCCAAGTCGCGGAGCGCTTCGGCATTGTCCAGCGCTGTCAAGCGTCGCGCCGCCTGATCCGCGAACCCTTCGAACGCCGGCACGCGAAGGCCCTCGAAGAACCGTCGGGTTCTCCGCCCGCGGAAGCTGCGAATCACGTGACCACTATAACCCACGTGTTACGTATTACGTAATTCGCCATCCCGATCGAGGGCGGACGCGCTCAACGCCAGCGTGGATCATGTTGCCTTGCGTACCGGGTCGGAACATCTCACGCGTTCGAAAAGGCTGTTGCTTGCCGGCCGTTCCGTTTCCTGTCCCGCCGGGAGGGGGGTGGACCCCGCGTTTCGGAACGTGCTTTCATTGGGGATTCGAGGTGCAGCTTGGCAAAGATCCGAATCGGCATTCTCACAGGGGGCGGCGACGTCGCGGGCCTCAACGCGGTCGTCAAGTCCGTCGCCTACCGCAGCACGGAGACCGACGAGTTCGAGGTCGTCGGCATCCGCCGCGGGTGGCTGGGGCTGGTGCACGGGGACCTGGACAAGGAGCTCGATCCCGAGAACTTCATCGTCCTCAACCGGGAGAACACGCGCACGGTCGATCGCACGGGGGGCACGTTCCTGCACACGTCGCGCGCGCGGCCGTCTCGGATGAAGGCGTCGGTGCTGTCGGCCAACCAGCAGCCGATGCTGGGTCGCTGCACGGAGGTCGCGCCCGGCTACTTCGACCTGACCCCGCTGGTGATCGAGAATCTCCAGCGGCTCCGCATCGACTGCCTGCTCCCCATCGGCGGCGACGACACGCTGAGCTACGCCTCCGTTCTCGCGCAACACGGATTCCCGGTGGTCGCCATCCCGAAGACCATGGACAACGACGTGCGCAACACCGAGTACTGCGTCGGCTTCTCGACGGCGATCACGCGGGCCGTCGACGCGATCCGGAGGCAGACGACGACCATCGGCTCGCACGAGCGGATCGGAATCTTCCGGGTCTTCGGGCGGGACGCCGGCTTTACGGCGTTCTACACGGCCTACGTGGCGTCTCTGCGGTGCTGCATTCCGGAGGCGCCGTTCGACCTGTCGCGGTTGATCGAGCTGCTCATGGCCGACAAGCGGAGCAATCCCAGCCGCTACGCCCTGCTGGTCATGTCGGAGGGGGCGACCTGGCAGGGACGCGAGGTCGTGGAGTACGGCGAGCCCGATGCCTATGGGAACCGTCGAAAGCTCAACGTGGCCGAGGCGTTGAGCGAGGAGATCCGGCGGCGGACCGGCGAGGATACGGCGGTGAGCGATCTGACCTACGACCTCCGGAGCGGCGATCCGGACTTTCTCGACAAGATGGTCGCGTACACGTTCGCGAGCATGGCGTTCGAGTGCGTGGCCGACCGCGGATTCGGGCGCATGACGGCCGTCCGCAACGGGTGCTACACCGACACCGAGATTCCCGATCCGGCGTTGGGCGCACGCCGGCTCGACGTCGCCACCCTATACAACCGGGCGCGCTTCCGTCCCGACTACGCCGCGAAGGCCGGGTTGCCGCTGTTCCTGACGCGCGCCTGAGGCCGGCGCGCGATGATTCCGATGAAGATCCTGATGGTGGCAGCCGAGTACGCCGGTCTGGTCAAGACCGGCGGACTCGCCGACGCGGTCGCGGGGCTGGGCGGCGCCCTGGCCGATGCCGGCCACGATGTCCGCGTGCTCGTTCCCGCGTACGCGCGCGTGACGTCGCCGCCCGCGCGGGACCGGGGCCGCGTCGGCGAGGGCCGGTTGCTGGAACACGACAGTCCGGCGGGCGGTCCCAGGCTCTATCGGCTCGACGTTCCGGGGCTCGACGCAGGATCGGTGTATACGGGCGACGACCGCGACGCGGTCCGTTTCGCGCACCTGGCTGTCGCGGCGCATGCGTTGGGCGGCGTCATTGGATGGCGGCCCGACGTCCTCCACTGCCACGACTGGCATGCCGCGTTGGCGCCGTCGCTTCGCTCCCCGGTCCCGACGATGCTCACCGTCCACAACCTGGGTTACCAGGGTGTATTCCCCCGGTCGGCGGTCGAAGGCGTCGGCGATTTCGACGCGGCGTTCGAAGCGGACGGCCGCGTCAACTTCCTGAAGGCCGGACTGCGCGCCGCCGACCTGGTGACGACGGTGAGCCCGACCTATGCCCGCGAGATCCGCACACCGGAGTACGGAATGGGCCTGGACGGGCTCCTCGGCGACCGCGGCGACGACCTGGTCGGCATTCTCAACGGCGTGGACTACCGGACATGGGAGCCCGCCAGCGACCCGCTGATCCACGCGCGCTACGACGCGGCCGATCCGTCGGGAAAGCGGCGGGCCAAAGCGTCCCTGCGCGCCGAGCGGCTGCCGGGCTCCGACGCGGAGTCCCCGCTCGTGGGCATGGTGTCGCGGTTGGTCTTCCAGAAGGGCGTCGACCTGCTGATCGACGCGCTGCCGGGCCTCCTCGGGCGAACCCGGGCCGGTTTCGTCGTGTTGGGAAGCGGAGACGCCGCGTTGGAGCGCACGCTCGAAGGAATGGCCGCGGCGCATCCCGATCGCATCGCGTTCGCCAGCGGCTACGACGAGCCACTGGCGCATCGTATATACGCGGGCGCCGACCTGTTCCTCGTGCCGTCGCGCTACGAGCCGTGCGGTCTGACGCAGATGTACGCGTTGCGATACGGAACGATACCCGTCGTCCGCCGAACGGGCGGCCTGGCCGACACGGTCCGGCATTTCGACCCGGGTTCGGGCCAGGGGAACGGCAGCGTTTTCGAGGACGCCGATCCCGGCGGCCTGACGTGGGCGCTCGAGCGCGCGATCGAGTGGTATGGCGATCCGGCGGCGTGGCCGCGCCTGGTCCGGAATGCCATGACGGCCGACTTCTCGTGGGACCGGCGGGTGGACGCGTACGAAGCGGCCTACCGCCGCGTCGTCAGCCGATGAACCGGCCGTGGCGCCGGGCCAGCTCCCTGAAGCGGGCCGCCGTTGCTGGGCCGAGCGCGCTCCAGTCGAAACGCCAGCGCCAGTTTTCCGCCGTCGTACCCGGCGTGTTCATGCGACCTTCCGAGCCGAGCCCGATCACGTCCTGCAACGGGACGACCGCCAGCCTCGCCGACGAGCCGTACGCCGCCGCGATCATCGATGAGGGAACGTCGGGTTCGGCGCAGCCGAGAATCCGGCACACGTAGCGTCGGGCGCCGTCCTCGAGGCCGTCGAACCATCCCCGGGTCGTATCGTTGTCGTGCGTGCCGGTGTAGACGACGGAATCGACCCGATGGTTTCGCGGCAAGTGGGGGTTGGCGTCCGAACCGTCGAAAGCGAACTGAAGCACAGCCATCCCGGGCAGCGAGAAGCGGTCCCGGAGCTCGCGAACGTCGTCGTCGATATCGCCCAGGTCTTCGGCGACCAGGGGCAGCGGTCCCAGGCGCCGCCGAAGCTCCGCCAGCAGCGCCGCGCCGCGACCGGGACGCCACCGTCCGCCGCGCGCCGTGTCCGCCCCGGCGGGGATTTCCCAATACGCGGCGAACGCGCGAAAGTGATCGATCCGGACCAGGTCGAACCGTTCGAGATGGTGCAGCAGCCGGCCGACCCACCAATCGAACCCTTCCCGTTCCAGCCGGTCCCACCGATACAGGGGATTGCCCCAGAGCTGGCCGTCGCGGTTGAAGTAGTCCGGCGGGACGCCGGCCACCGCCCCCGGTTCGCCGCGGGTTCCGACGCGGAAGAGCCGGCGATGCCACCACACGTCGACGCTGTCGCGGTTGGCGTAGAACGGGACGTCGCCGAACAGGTAGACGCCCCGGTCGTTCGCGTACCGTTTGAGAGCCGTCCATTGCCGTTCGAAGCGGTATTGTTCCCGGACGACGGCGCGGATGCCGGCCGCCTCCCGCGCCAGGCGCCTCCGTATCGCCTCGCCGTCGCGGTCGCGGACATCCGCCGGCCATCGCCACCACGGGGCGCGGAACGTCCGCTCGAACGAACGAAAGAGCGCATAGGGCAGAAGCCAGCGTCGATGGCGCCGGGCGAAGGCGGCGGGCGCGGTTTCGTCCGACGGCTCGGCGTCGATCAGGTCGAGATTTCCGGCGTGCTCGGACCGCAGGGAATACGGCGAGCCGAAACGGTCGGTCGGTCCGATGGGAAGCGTTTGCCAGACGGTGAAACCCGCGTCCCTCATGAAGTCGACGAAGCGCCGAGCCTCCGGACCGATCGTTCCGTTGGCGCCGGGTCCGGGCAACGAGGTCGGGTGCAGCAGCACGCCGGCCCGCCGCCGCGCGAACACGCCGTCCATCAACCGGTCATGGGACGCGGGACATGTTATGCGACGTACCGCCGGCCGCCGGCACGTAGCAGTGCCGCGTGTAGTCCATCACCATCCGATCGGCGCTGAAGCGCCAACCGAGCGTGCGGATCGAGCGCTTCATCCGCCGGATCCATCCCCGCGGCAGCCCGTCCGCGTCGCGGTCGTCGTAGTAGAGCGGAATGACCGTGTCGGTCAGTACCCGATACAGGTCCTCGCTGTCGCGCCGGTCGTGCTGCTCGGGATCGACGTGGGCGCGGTTCGGTCCGATCGCGAAGCCGTTCGAGCCGTCGTAGGCCTCGGCCCACCAGCCATCGAGCACCGAGAGGTTCAGGCCTCCGTTCAGAACGACCTTCTGGCCGCTCGTGCCCGAGGCCTCCAGCGGGCGACGCGGCGTGTTGAGCCATACGTCCACGCCCTGGACCATGTAGCGGCCGACGTTGAGGTCGTAGTCCTCGATAAACACCACCCGGTCTCGGAGCCGCGAATCGCGGGTCAGCTCCGCGATCCGTTGCAGCACCCGCTTGCCGGGCTCGTCCAGCGGGTGGGCCTTGCCGGCAAAGACGAGCTGCAGCGGACGCCGGGCGTCATTGACCAGAGCGACAAGCCGCTCCAGGTCGGTCAGGATCAGGGCGGCGCGCTTGTAGGTGGCGAACCTGCGGGCGAACCCGATCGTCAGCGCGTCGGGGCTCAGGATGCGCGACAGCCGTTCCAACTCTCCCGGATCCGCGTTCCGCTTTTGGGCCTGAACGACGGCGCGCCGACGCGCGAAGCGGAGCAACCGGGACTTCAAGGCCAGGTGGGTTTCCCACAGCTCCTCGTCGTCGATGCTTTCCACGTCTCGCCAGGTATTCGCATCGCCGACGCGCTCGATCCAGTCGCGTTTTCCCGTCAGGTGCCGTCCGTAGAGTTGAACCATCTGCGGGGCCAGCCAGGACGGGGAATGGATACCGTTGGTGATGTGTCCGATCGGAACCTCGTCCTCGGGGCGGCCCGGCCACAGCGACGTCCACATCCCTCGCGAAACCTCGCCGTGCAGGCACGAAACCGCGTTGGCCCGGCGCGACAGCCGGAGCGCCAACACGGTCATGCAGAACTCCTCCCTGGCGTTGTGGGGATCGACGCGCCCCAGCGCCAGGAAGTCCCGCGGCGAGAGCCGCAGCGCTTCACGCAACGGACCGAGGTGCTCCTCGACCAGTTCCGGGTGGAATCGATCGTGCCCGGCCGGCACGGGCGTGTGCGTGGTGAACACGACCGTCCGGCCGATGCGCCGCGCGGCGCCGCCGTAGTCCAGGCCGTCCTGCGCCATGCGGTGGCGAATCGCCTCGAAGACGGCGAATGCGCTGTGTCCTTCGTTCAGGTGGTAGGCGCCGGGAGAGATCCCCATCGCCGCCAAGGCGCGGACGCCGCCCACGCCCAGCAGCAATTCCTGACGGATCCGAACGCGGTTGTCGCCTCCATACAGCCGGGCGGTCAATTCCCGGTCCTCCGCGGCATTGCCGTCGATGTCCGAGTCGAGCAGGAGCAGGCCGCACCGTCCGACCGCCATCCGCCAGACCTTCGCGTGGATCACGCCGGTTCGCGTCTCGATCGAGATCCGGACGGGTTGGCCCGTCCCGTCGACGGCGGGCTCGATCGGCAACCGGGCGGGATCGTTTCGGATGTACTCCTCCCGCTGCCATCCGGCATCGTCCAGGCGCTGCCGGAAATACCCGTAGCTGTACAGCAACCCGACCCCGACCAGCGGCACGCCCAGGTCCGACGCGCTCTTGAGGTGGTCTCCGGCCAGCACCCCCAGTCCGCCCGAATAGATCGGGACGGACGCGTGGATCCCGAACTCGGCCGAGAAATACGCCACGGGTCCGCGCCCCAGGACGCCGGCGTTCACGGTGCCCCACGTTTCGGTCTGCTCGACGTATTGTCGGAAACGGCGGAACGCAGCGTTGATCCGGCTGTGGAGGACGTGGACGTCCGCTCGCCGCTCCAGCTCCCGGAGCGGGATCTCGCCGAGCAACGCGATCGGGTTCTGCCCAAGCTCGCGCCACCGCTCGGGGTCGAGATCGCGAAACAGGCTTCCGGCATCCGGATCCCAGCTCCACCAGAGGTTCCGGGCCAGGGCCCAGAGCCGATCGCCGGTCGGCGCGATGAAGTGTTCCAGGGCGCGGACATCGCCGACCAGGGGTGCGATCCGGTCGGCGATCGCCTCCAGCCGCTCGATGTCATCCGGTCCGAAGACGCGTGGCTGGACGGTCTGCACGACCAGCACGCCTTGCAGGACCCCGCGGTCGGACAGCGGGACACCCAGGAAGGACTCGTAGGCTTCCTCACCCGTGTCGGGAAAGTACTTGAAGCGGGGATGCGCCTGGACGTGCTCGACCGCCACGGGACGGGACCGTTCGGCCACCAGGCCGGTCAGGGCCTCTCGGAGTCCCATCCGGACCTTTCCGACGGATTCCGGACGCAGGCCGAACGTCGCGGCCAGCACCAGGTTCGCCCGGTCCGCCTCCAGCAGGTAGATGGAACAGACTTCGGCGCCGAAGCGATCGGCCGAAGACGCCGCGAGCTCCATCAGCAGCTCACGCGACTTGCCGTCTTCGATCTCGACGTCGTCCGCCGGCGCCGAGGGCGGTTCCGGAGAGCGCTCGGACTCGGAATGGCGTTCGCTCATGTGGGGTTCCAGGGGTTCGTTTCCGCTCCAGGCAGCCGCTGCGATTCCGGGCACGCCAAAATGCCATTGTACGACATCCGGTTCGGACCCGCGTGACGGCCGGCCGGGTCCGATTTGGTGTTATCGTGCCGGGATGGACACCGGAGAAGCGCTGCGGCGGCTGGCCGAAGGCCGGCTGCACGATCCGTTCTCCGTGCTCGGACGGCATCCCGCCGGAGGCGGAGACGTGATCGTCCGCGCGTTCCTTCCGGGCGTCGAGAGCGCGGAGATCGTCGAGTCCGGCGAGCCCATGGTCCGTATCGACGGCGGCGACCTATTCGAATGGCGCGGAAGCGGAGACCGTGTACCCGTCCGGTACAGGATTCGCAGCCGCCGTGACGGGCGCCTCCTCGAGCGTTACGATCCCTATGCCTTCGAGCCCCAGGTTTCCGACGGCGACATGGAGTCGTTCGGCCGTGGCGACCACTTTCGCTCGCATTGGTTTCTCGGGCCGCACGCGCGCCGGGTGGACGGCGTCGACGGCGTACGCTTCGCGCTCTGGGCGCCGAACGCCGAGCGCGTCAGCGTCGTGGGCGACTTCAACGAGTGGGACGGCCGACGCCACCCCATGCGCGTCCGTGGAGGCTCGGGCGTCTGGGAGCTGTTCGTTCCCGGTCTGGACACGGGGGCGCTTTACAAGTTCGAGATCCGCAACCGGCGAAACGGTCGTGTGTTGACGCGCAGCGATCCCTTTTCGCGGTGCTTCGAAACGAGGCCGCGCACGGCTTCGAGAATCGCGCCGGACGCCGCGTACGTTTGGTCGGACGCCGCGTGGCTGGAAGCGCGGACGACTTTCGACTGGCGCCGCGCGCCGATTTCCGTCTACGAGCTGCACTGCGGCTCCTGGGCGCGCGGTCCATCCGGGGAATTCCTCGACTACCGCGCGCTGGCGGACCGCCTGGTCCCGTACCTGGAAGAGACCGGCTTCACGCACGTCGAGCTGCTGCCGCTCACCGAGCATCCGCTGGACGCGTCCTGGGGCTATCAGGCGACCGGCTACTTCGCTCCGACGTCACGCTACGGCGGGGCCGACGACCTGCGCTACCTGATCGACCGGCTTCACGGACGCGGCATCGGCGTGATCCTGGATTGGGTGCCCGGACATTTTCCGCGCGACGAGCACGGGCTGGCCGCGTTCGACGGCGAGCCGCTGTTCGAGTATGCGGATCCCCTCAAGGCCGAGCAGCGCGACTGGGGCACGTTGGCGTTCAATTACGACCGCCGCGAGGTCCGGAGTTTCCTGATCTCCAGCGCGCTCTACTGGCTCGAGGAGTTTCATTTCGACGGCCTCAGAGTCGACGCCGTCGCCGCGATGCTCTACCTGGACTACTCCCGGGAGCCCGGACAGTGGACACCGAATGTCCACGGCGGCAACGAGAACCTGGAAGCTGTCGGCTTCCTGCGGGCGCTGAACGAAGCCGCGCACCTCGAGTTCCCCGGGGCGCTGGTGATCGCGGAGGAGTCCACGGCGTGGCCGGGAGTCACGCGGCCGACGCACGCCGGCGGATTGGGGTTCAGCCTCAAGTGGAACATGGGTTGGATGCACGACACGCTCGACTACTTTTCCATGGATCCCGTGCACCGCAAGCACCACCACGACCGGGTGACGTTCGGTCCGGTGTACGCGTTCTCGGAAAATTTCCTGCTTCCGCTCTCCCACGACGAGGTCGTCCACGGGAAGGGCTCGCTGCTGGCCAAAATGCCCGGGGACCGATGGCAGCAGCTCGCCAACCTGCGGCTCCTGTTCACGTTCCAATGGACTTTTCCCGGGAAGAAGCTGCTGTTCATGGGCTCGGAGATGGGGCAGCCGTCGGAGTGGAACCACGATGGGCAGTTGCCGTGGGCTCTGCTGGACCGGCCCGAGCATGCGGGCGTCGGGAAGCTCGTCGGCGACCTGAACCGCCTGTACCGGACGCGGGAACCGCTGCACGCGCGCGACTTCGAGTCCTCGGGCTTTCGTTGGCTGCGCTGGGACGATCGCGACAGCTCGGTGTTGTCCTATCTTCGGGTCGGTTCGCGGGGAGACGCCGTCGTCGTCCTGAACTTCACGCCGATCCCGCGTACAGGTTACCGGATCGGGGTTCCCCGTTCGGGCGCGTATCGGGAGATCCTGAACTCCGACTCCCGGTACTACGGAGGGTCGGACGTCGGGAACCCGGCGCCGATCGTCTCCGAGAACGTTCCCTGCATGGAACAGCCCTACTCGATTCCCGTCACGCTGCCGCCCTTGGCCGGCATCGTCCTCGAGGCCCCGTGAGCGCGGGGCCGCGACTCCAGAACCACGACGGAGTGGGGGGCGACCGCGTACCGGGTTTCCGCGAACGCGGGCTGGTCGTGGGGCGGCGCGATGTCCTCCGGCGGCGCCAACGCGGTGTCGACCGCGCGAAACCACCGATGTCCCGGCGGTGACGGGACGGCCATCTGCGCCTCCGCGTCCGACATGTTGAGCATGACGCGCAGGTCGCCTTCATCGTTGTCCTGGCCGGACAGAGTGAAACCGAGCACGCGGGCGCCGGGATCGTTCCAGTCGGGCGATCTCGTCTCCGTCCCGTGCCAGACGACGTCGGCCTGTCCCGCGCGTCCGGTTCCCGCCCGGCCGGTGAGAAAGGCCCGGCGCCGCAACGCGCGGTGGCGCAGCCGCAGCGCGATGATCTCGCGCGTGAAGCGGAGCATGCCTGCGTTGGATTCGACCCGCCGCCAGTCGAACCAGCCGATCGGGTTGTCCTGGCAGTAGGCGTTGTTGTTGCCCGCCTGCGTGCGCAGCGCCTCGTCGCCGGCCAACAGCATCGGCACGCCCTGGCTGAGTAGCAGAACGGCCACGAAGTTGCGGGCTCGGCGGCGGCGCAGCGCCAGAACGCCGGGCTTGTCGGTGGGGCCCTCCACGCCGCAGTTCCAGGCGAGATTCCGGTCGCTGCCGTCCCGGTTGTTCTCGCCGTTGGCCTGGTTGCGCTTGGTTTCGTAACTGACCAGGTCCCACAGCGTGAACCCGTCGTGGCAAGTGACGAAGTTGACCCCGTGGGTCGGCCGCTTGCCGTTCTTCCCGTACAGGTCGCTGCTGCCCGCGACGCGCGTGGCCAGCTCGCCCAGCATGCCCGGCTCTCCGCCGAGGGCTCTGCGGATCGTATCCCGGTAACGTCCGTTCCACTCCATCCACCGGGCGCCCTGGTATTCGCCCACCTGGTACAGGCCCGCCGCGTCCCACGGCTCGGCGATCAACTTCGCGCGCCGGAGCGCGGGCGAGTCCTCGATCATCCGGAGGACGGGTGGATGGGCCATCGGCCGCCCGTCCTCGCCGCGGGTCAGCACGCTGGCCAGATCGATGCGGAACCCGTCCACGTGCATTTCCTCGACCCAGTACTCCAGGCATCGAACAAGGAATTCCGCTACGACCGGGTGGTTGCAGTTCAGCGTGTTCCCGCAACCCGAGTAGTCGCGGTACCGGTCTGGATGTCCCGGCTCCATGTGATAGAAAACGTCCGCCGCTAGGCTCTTGAAGTGGATGGTGGGGCCGCCCGCCCCGCCCTCGGCGGTGTGGTTCAGGACCACGTCGAGAATGACCCCGATACCCGCCCGGTGGAGGGCCTTGACCATGTCTCGAAACTCCGTCGGCGCATCGCCGCCCGCGGCGTACCGCGGGTGAGGCGCGTGGAAACCGTAGGGGCTGTAGCCCCAGAAATTGGTCAGGCCCAGTCGCGCCGCCCCGTCGGGCAAGTCGTCGGCGTCGAACGCCATCACCGGCATCAGCTCGACGTCGGTGATTCCCAGCGCCTTCAGATAGGGGATCTTCTCCACGACGGCGCCGAACGTGCCCGGACGGCTCACGGCGGACGCATCGCCGCGCGTGAATCCCCCGACGTGCATCTCGTAGATGACGCTGTCCTCGGTGGGGCGGTCCAGGGGGCCGTCACCCTCCCAGTCGTAGGCGCCGGTTTCGACCACGCGCCCGCGTCGACGGCCCGCGTCGACGGCCCGCGCCCAGGGGTCGAGGATCTCGGCCGAGGACGCGTCCGTCCGCCACGCGTAGTACAGACCGGGTTCAGCGCCTTCGACGAATACGTGCCAGTAGGACGATGTGACGTGGACGTCGGGCTCGAGCTCGATCGTCTGGATGGGGGTCGTATCGTCCGCTCTCTCGTACAGACACAGCGCCATGCGCTTCGCGTCGGGGCCGAAGGTGGAGAAGTTGACGCCGGCCGGTCGGGGCGTCGCGCCCGGGGGGAACCGTTCGCCGGCGCGGACGCCGAATCTCGCGTCGTGTCGTCGCACCGACGCCGTCAGATTTCCACGCCGGTGAGGGGAATCACCGTCGGCGGGCCCGGTACGACGACGACGCCGCTCTCGGTCACCGTGTAGCGCGCGCTGTCCTTCTTCCGATCGTAGCCGATCTCGGCGGCCGGCGGCACGATGGCGTTCCGGTCCACGATGACGCGGCGCAGCCGCGCGCCGGCGCCGACGCGGCAGTTCTCCAGGAGAATCGATTCCGCCACTTCGGCGCGGGCGTCGACGAATACCCGGCGGCCCAGCACCGAGTCGACGACCTCGCCGCCGGCGATGATGCTGCCCGAGGCGGCCGTCGAATCGAGAAGCACGCCGCGCTTGCCGTGTTCGTTGAACGTGCACTTGACCGGGCCTTCCGGGTAGGCGGACGTCCGGATCGGCCATTCCTGGTTGTAGAGGTTCAGGCGCGGCTCGATGCTCCGCACTTCCATGTTGGCCTCGAAGTAGGCGTCGATCGTTCCGACGTCGCGCCAGTAACCGGCGTTCCACTCGCTCTCGCCGGGCACCTGGTTGGATTGGAAGTCGTACGCGTAGACGGGCTGCTCCTGGATCAACTTGGGTAGGATGTCGTGGCCGAAATCGTGGCGCGTGCCTTCGTCCGACGCGTTCTTCCGCAGCACGTCGCACAGGACGTCGGTCGAGAAAAGGTAGTTCCCCATCGACGCCAGGCACCACCCGGGGCGGTGCGGTATTTCGGGCGCGTCCGGCGTCTTCTCGCGGAAACCGGTGATCCGCCAGTCGTCGTCGACCTCGATGGTCCCGAACTGCCTGGACTCGCTTGCCGGTATCGGGAGCGCGGACACGGTCGTGGCCGCGGACCGCTCGCGGTGAAACCGGATCATCTGACGGAGGTCCATCGTGTAGACGTGGTCCGCGCCGAAGATGGCGACCAGGTCCGGTTGCGAGCGCTCGATCAGGTTCAGGTTCTGGAAGATGGCGTCGGCCGTGCCGAGATACCAGTGGTCGCCGATGTTCATCTGCGCGGGAACCGGAATGATGAACCGCTGCTTCTGCAGGTCGCCGAAAGACCAGCCGTCCCGGAGGTGCTGCAGCAGGGCCTGGGCGCGGAACTGCGTCAGGACGTAGATCGAGTGGATTCCCGAGTTGACGAAGTTGCTGAGAACGAAGTCGATGATCCGGTACTTCCCGGCGAAGGGGACGGCCGGCTTGCTCCGCAGGTTCGTCAGGGGACGCAGCCGGCTCCCGCGCCCGCCGGCCATGACCATTCCCAGGATCCGCAACTCCACGACGACCGTATCGTACACATAGTCGCCGGGACCGCGCCAGGGCGGCCCCTTGCATCCGGCACGCGGCGCACGCATGATGGGCCGGCGTGGAGTGAAGACATGTCGATACACGAGCACGCGGGCCGACCGTGTCCGCCGGACCGCCTGGAGTCGATTCCGGCCCTGATGGACGCCTACCGCCGCGGACGGCCCGATCCCGACGTCGATGCGCAGCGCGTGGCTTTCGGGACCTCGGGCCACCGCGGCACCTCGCTGGCGATGAGCTTCAACGAGGACCACGTCCGGGCGATCTTCCAGGCGATCGCCGAGCACCGCCGCGACCGCGGGGTCGACGGGCCGCTGTTCATGGGAATGGACACGCACGCGCTGTCGGAAGCGGCGCACACCACGGCCATCGAGGTGCTCGCCGCGCACGGCGTCGAGCTTCGCGTACAGGAACACGGGGGGTATACGCCGACCCCGGTCATATCGCACGCGATCCTGACCCATAACCGGAACGCGTCCGCGCCCCGCGCGGACGGCGTCGTCATCACGCCGTCGCACAACCCGCCGCGCGACGGGGGCGTCAAGTACAACATGCCCCACGGCGGTCCCGCCGACGTCGAGACCACCCGCGCGATCGAGGAACGCGCGAACCGGATCCTGGAACGGGAAGTCCGGGACGCGCCGCGTCTGCCGATCGACCGCGCGATGGCCGAAGAGACCACTCGCGCGGTCGACTTCGTGCGGCCGTTCGTCGAGGACCTGTCCAACGTCGTCGACATGGCGGCCATCGCGCGCTCGGAACTGCGCGTGGGCGTCGACCCGATGGGCGGCGCCGCGTGCGAGTATTGGGCGCCCATCGCCGAGCGATACGGCATCGACCTGACGGTCACCCACGGCGAGGTGTCCCCCGACTTCCGGTTCGTCCCGATGGACCACGACGGGCAGATACGCATGGACTGTTCGTCCCGTTTCGCCATGGCGCGTCTCCTGGAGCTGAAGGACGACTATGACATCGCGTTCGGCAACGATCCCGACTGCGACCGGCACGGCGTCGTGACCCGGTCCGGCCTGATGAACCCGAACCACTACCTGGCCGTCGCGATCCGGTACCTGTTCGAGACGCGCGGCTGGGCCCCGTCGGTCCGAGTGGGGAAGACGCTGGTCTCGAGCACGATGATCGATCGCGTGACGCGCGATCTCGGACGCGAGCTCTTCGAGACGCCGGTGGGTTTCAAGTGGTTCGTCGACGGGCTCCACGGCGGGCGGCTGGGCTTCGGGGGCGAGGAAAGCGCGGGCGCCGCGTTTCTTCGGCGGGACCAGACGGCGTGGACCACGGACAAGGACGGGTTCAGCCTGGCCCTGCTCGCGGCCGAGATCACGGCCGTGACCGGCCGGGACCCGTCCGCGCACTACGCGGAGCTCGAAGACCGTCACGGCCGGGCGGTCTACGCGAGGGTCGACGTTCCGTGCGAGCCGGAGGCGAAGGACCGACTGAAACGCCTGTCGCCGGACGACGTTCGGGCGAGTGAACTCGCGGGCGAGCCCATCACGGGCCGTTTCACGCGGGCGCCGGGGAACGGCGCGCCGATCGGAGGTCTCAAGGTCGTCGCCGGCGACGGATGGTTCGCCGCGCGGCCGTCGGGCACCGAGTCCGTCTACAAGATCTACGCGGAGAGCTTCAAGGGCGCCGATCATTTGCGGGCGATCCAGGACGAAGCCGCGGCGCTGGTAAGGTGCGCGCTCGGCTGAGACGGCGGCCACGGAAATCCGTGGACAGGCCCACGGAGGGGAAGTAGCTTCATTGACGACCGAACATCGATGGGTGCGGGGGATCCCGCGGGAGGAACGATCATGAAGTGGGCTGGATGGAGCGCGGCTGCGTTGTCGCTGTCATTCGGGGTTGCATCGAACGGCTTCGCGCAGCAGGTGGTGGATCCCGGTTTCGCGAGCGTCGGCCGCGGCGCGCCGATGCCGGCGGACATCAACGACTACGAAACGGTCGGCGCCGGCGGCCGCGGAGGCTTCAACGGCTCGGCCCGCGCCGGCGAGACGCCGCCGGGCGTCGAGCCGCTCCCGGTGGACATGTTCACGACCACGGACTACTACCAGGACCGGGAACTTTGGAGCGATCCGCGGTACTTCCGTTGCAACAGCTCGGTCGCGATCGAGGGCTTCTGGACCCGCAACGCCGAGGTTCTGCTCGGCGAGGACCCGCCGCGAACGGCGGCCTGGGGGCGTTGCGACCGCGACTATCCGCGCGAGGCCATCGTCAGCCCGTACGGGTTCGAGACGGCCGAGGCACACTACGAAGCGCTCCGCGAGGAAGCGCGCGTCCGCGGCGGCCCGACCGAGCACACCTACGCCACGGTGCCCGGCGAGTGGACCGGCCGGTACCGCGCCGCCGGCGGGTACTGGTTCCGTATGGGCCAGGTGCAGATTCCGACCGTCCTGTCGCTGCTGACCGACGAGTACCAGGCGCGGTTCGTGCAGGAGGCCTATCATCACGGGGTCACGAACAAGGCGATGTGGCCGTCGCAGTACTGCTGGCCCGAAGGTTTCCTGCGCCGTTGGCACGGGGCCGCCGTGCGCGATCACAGCATCATGGTGACGCCCTCGATCGTCCAGATCATGACCGGCGTGGCGGACAACTTCGTCACCAACATCCACATCGGGCGCGAGTTCAACATGGAGGGCGTGGTGCCGCGGCTCGGCGCCGACGTGCCGCGCTGGTACGGGGAAACGATCGGCTTCTGGGACCAGGACACGCTGATCACCTGGACCTCGAACATCCAGGGCTGGAAGACGCACGCGGCGATCGAGCATTCCAACCGGATGCAGTCGATCGAGATCTACGCGCCGATGCACGATGACGGCGGCACGCTCCTCGGCCTCAATCACGAGGCGATCTTCTACGATCCCGAGGCCCTGGTGGAGCCCGTGCGCATCGTCCGGAACTACCTCAGGACCAGCGGGTTCGAGGACGGCGATCCGCAGACCTTCATCGAATGCCTGCAGACCATCTACCCGATCGACGGCACGGGAACGCCGATGACGCCGGGCAGCGTCTTCGAATACGAGATGCTGGACATGTACGGGCGGCCCTGGGCCCAGCTCTGGGAAAAGTATTGGGAGCCGGGTATGCAGCGGCCGGAAGAGGAAGACATCTTCAGCTTCGACTAGGGGGGACGCTTCATCCCGTACGCGGGTACATCTCCCACTCGACGCCGGCCATCGTCTCGAGCGTCCGGACGACCTGGCAACAGTAGCCGAACTCGTTGTCGTACCAGCAGTAGACGACGGCCGTGTCGCCGTTGGTGATCGTGGCCTTCGAGTCGACGACGCACGCGTGCCGGTCGCCCACGAAATCCGTGGATACGGCTTCGTCGGAAATGGTGTAGCCGATCTGTTGCTGCCGCTTCGAGTGCAGGGCGGTCTGGCGCAGGAACTCGTTCAGTTCCTCCGTGCCGACCGCCCGGCCGAACTTCACGTGGATGATCGCGATGGAGACGTCCGGCGTGGGCACGCGGATGGAGTTGCCTGTGAGCTTGCCCTCCAGCTCCGGGATGGCCTTCGCCACGGCCGTCGCGGCGCCGGTCTCGGTCAACACCATGTTCAGCGGCGCGCTTCGGCCACGCCGCGCCCGCCGGTGGTAGTTGTCGTTCAGGTTCTGGTCGTTGGTGTAGGCGTGCACCGTCTCCACGTGGCCTTTCTCGATGCCGAACCGTTCCAGCAGGACTTTCAATACAGGGACAATGGCGTTGGTGGTGCAGGAGGCGGCCGAAACGAGCCGTTCCGACGGGGTGATGGCGTCGTGATTCACTCCGTACACGACGTTGGGAATGCCGCCCTTGCCGGGGGCGGTGAGAAGCACGCGGGACACGCCGGGACACCGCAGGTGCCGCCCGAGCCCGGCCTCGTCGCGCCAGGCGCCGGTGTTGTCCACGATCAGGGCGTCACGGATGCCGTATCGCGTGTAGTCCACCTCGTCGGGCGAGTCGGCGTCGATGAACTGGATCTCGTTGCCATTGCAGACGAGCCGGTTCTCGTCCTCGAGGACGCGGATCGTGCCGCGGAACGAGCCGTGCACGGAGTCGCGGCGCAGCAGGCTGGCGCGCTTGGCCAGGTCGGCGCCGCTGCGGCCCTTGCGGACCACGACCGCGCGCAGCCGCAGGACATCGCCGCCGCCGGCCTTCTCGATCAGCAGCCGCGCGACGAGACGTCCGATGCGTCCGAAGCCGTAGAGCACGACGTCCTGAGGCTGGGGCAGCGGCTTGCGCCGACGGCCTATGGCGTCGCCCACCTGGTCGCGGAGGAAATCGCCGAGCGGGCGGTCCTGCTGTGCCTGGAACATCACGGCCAGCTTGCCGACGTCGATGTGCGCGGGTCCCAGGTCCATCTTCGAGAGCGCCTCGATGATGGGGAACGTCTCGTAGACGGACAGCTCGTTGTGCTCGATCTGGCGCACGAAGCGATGCAGCTTCATCAGGTCGATGACCGAGCGGCGCACCATGTTGCGGCCGTACATGTACAGCGACACGTTGTTGTTGCGGTTGAGCTTGCCGATGACGGGAATCATCGCCTCGGCGAGGGCTTCGCGTTCTTTCCAGTCCTTGAAGAAATCAGCGGGCCGCGGTCGACTCACGGTGGGTCACCTGTGCCTCATCATCGTTCGAGTCCTTGACGGCGCCGAAAACGGCGCTGCGACAAACCCCTATTATCACACGCTTATCGATTGGTTACCGATGGCGGCCGGACTACAATCAGGCAAGCTTGCCGGATCGGGAGGGGATCCATGCGACATCCGAGACATCCGTCGAGACGGTCGATCGTCGTGGGTCTGGCGGCCGCCGTCACGGTCCTGGCGTCGCCGGGATTCGCCGAGCCCGCGCAATTCGAGCCCGGCGATCCGATCTTCGGGGTTTGGGAGTTGGACGTCGACCGGTCCGAGTTCCGAAGCCGGCCGGCGCCGCGCAGCCAGACCCGGATCTACGAGCCGCACCCGGACGGCCTGAAGGGGACCGTCATCACCGTGGACGCCGGCGGCGCCGAGACGACGTCGGAGTTCGTCGGCCAGTACGACGGCGTCGACCACCCGTACGCGAGCCGGCCCGGAGAGGCCGACGCCATCGCATTGGAGCGCACCGGACCGTTGACGGCCAGCTCGACGTTCTCGCACGCCGGCATCGTCGTCGGCGGGGCGTCGCGGACGATCTCGCCGGACGGCCGGGAGATGACCATTCGCGTGGAGTTCAACAACAACATCAGCAGCATCGAGGTCTATCGGAAGCGGGACTGACCGGCGAACGGGGGCGTGGTGAAACGACGGCGACAGGTTTGGATTACGGGTCTGTTGAGCGCGGCCGGCGCGCTTTCGAGCCTGGGCGCCGGCCCGATGGGGCAGTTGCCGGGCGTTGGACGACCGATGCTCGTGGTCGAGTCCGGCGGGCGCGACCTGTTCCCGACCCTCGCGCCGGACGGGGCGCTGGCGTTCAGCCGGCGGGACGGCGGCGACTGGGACGTGTTCCTTCAAGCCCCGGGGCAGGCGCCGGTCAACGTCACCGCGGACTCGGACGCCGACGACTGGCAGGCCGAGTTCTCTCCCGACGGCGCCCGGCTCGTGTTTCGCTCCGAACGCGACGGCGGCGGCCTTTACGTGATGGACCGCGGCGGCGGGGCGATTCGCCGGCTGACCAACGTCGGCTTCAACCCGTCCTGGTCGCCGGACGGCGAAGAGATCGTTTACTCGAGTACGCAGATCGTCGCGGACCCCGCCTCCCGTCCGATCCCCGGCGATCTGAGCATCGTGCGCGTGGCCACCGGCGAGCGGCGGCTCCTGTACGCGCTCGGCGACGCCGTTCAGCCGCGGTGGTCCCCGAGCGGCGAACGCATCGCGTTCTGGGCCTTCGCGGCCCAGGGCGGCCAGCGCGACCTCTGGACCGTTTCGGCCGCCGGCGGCGAGGCGGTCGCGGTCACGCGCGACGCCGCCACGGACTGGAGCCCGGCCTGGTCGCCCAGTGGAGCGTTCCTGTATTTCGCCAGCGACCGGCGGGGCGACATGGACATCTGGCGCGTCGCGATCGCCCAGGCCACGGGCCAGGTCCAGGGCGCGCCCGAGCAGATCACCGGCGGCGCCCTCGGGGTCCGGGGGCACCTGGCGATCTCGAGCGACGGACGGCGCCTCGTTTTCGCGGAGGACAGCATCACGACCACGGTCGAGGCGGCGGAGTTCGATCCCGAGGCTGGGCGCGTGACGGGCGCCGCGCAGGTCATCCTGGAAGCGTCGACCCTGGCGTTCGACGTCGAGCCGTCCCCCGACGGGCAGTCCATCGTGTTCTATTCGCGCGCCCACTCCGGAAATGCCCCGGAAGAGAGCATCTATGTCACTGGAAGCCGCGGAGGGGCCATTCGGCGCGTGACCGGAGACAACCCGGGCGGCCGGGATCGCGGGCCGGTATGGTCTCCCGATGGCGGCCGGATCGCGTTCTACTCGGACCGCAGCGGCAACTACGAGGTGTGGACCGTCGATCCGGACGGGTCGAGCCTGACGCAGGTCACCCGCGACCCGGCCGCCAACCGCTCCGGCATCCTGTGGTCGCCCGACGGTGCGCGGCTCCTCTACCGGCAACGGAGCGGACCGTCCCGGGACACCTACGTCATCGACCCGGCCCGCAGGCCGCTGGAGCAGGTCGTGGAGGAGTTGCCCGCCATCGGCGGATCCGACGAGTACTTCGCGGCGAGCTCGTGGTCGTCCGACGGGAGCCAGATTGCCGGGACCCGCGTCTATGTCAACCGCGCCGCTCCGGGAGGCGTCTTCCTGTACGACACGTCCGCGCGGACGTTCCGCATCGTGGCGCCGGACGGCGACGACCCCCGGTGGATGAGCGACGACCGCAGGTTGATCTACACCGACGGTGGAAGCCGACTTATGCTGCTCGACACCGCGCAGTTGTCCCCGCCCCGAGAGATCCTGTCGATCGCCCCGCGGCTCCTGGACTCGGTGCGTCTGTCGAGGGACAACCGCACGCTGGTCTACCGGGCGGCGGTCGACGAATCTAGCCTCTGGCAGGTCGACCTGCCGTGACGGGAATCTTCGTTCCCACCGATCCGCGCGTCGGACGGCCGCCCTCGAGCTCGTGGACGATCGTCATCGCGGCCTGCTGGGCGCTTGCCGGAGTGACGCCGCCGGCGCTGGCGCAGACCGGCGCGGCCGACGCGCCCGCCTTCGTCGTCGATCCGTTCTGGCCGCAACCGCTTCCGAACGACTGGATCGTCGGGCAGGTGGCCGGCGTCCACGTCGACGCCGACGACCGCGTGTGGATCGTCCAACGGCCCCGTTCCCTGAGCGACCGCGAGGTCGGGGCCGGCCAGGCCCCCCCGTGGAGCCGGTGCTGCGTCGCGGCGCCGCCCGTCCTGGAGTTCGACACCGACGGCAACCTGCTGCGGGCATGGGGCGGACCGGGTGAGGGCCACGACTGGCCCCGCAACGAGCACGGCATCCACGTCGCCGATGGATTCGTGTGGCTGGCGGGGAACGGCGAGGGCGACCATCAGGTGTTGAAGTTCACCGTGGACGGCGAGTTCGTCATGCAGATCGGGCGTCCCGACGCGGGCCGGGGCAGCAACGACACGGCCAACCTGGGCCGGCCGGCGGACCTGGTGGTGGACGGTGACGCCCGCGAGCTCTACGTCGCCGACGGGTACGGCAACCGCCGCGTCGTCGTGTTCGACTCCGAGACCGGCGAATACAAGCGCCACTGGGGCGCCTACGGCAACGCGCCCCATGACGATCCCATGCCGGTGTACGATCCGTCCCGTCCGCCGTCGGACCAGTTCGGCAGCCCCGTCCACTGCGTCCATCTTTCCGAGGACGGGTTCGTGTACGTGTGCGACCGGGTCAACAACCGGTACCAGGTCTTCGAGAAGGACGGTTCGTTCGTCTCCGAGGCGGTTTTCGAGCCGGACACGCTGCTGAGCGGTTCCGTTTCCGACCTGGTCCTGTCACGCGATCCGGGACAGAGGCTCGTCTTCATGGTCGACGGCACGAACAACGAGTTGCGGATCGTCGACCGCGCGTCGACGGCCGTCCTCGGGCGCCTCGGGCGGCCGGGCCGTTGGGCCGGGCAGTTCCACGTCGTTCACGACATCGCCATCGATTCGGCGGGCAACCTGTACACGACCGAGGTCAACACGGGTCAGCGCGTGCAGAAGTTCCGGCGGCTCGATCCCTGATCCGTGGGGTGCACTGACGTTTCGTGGCTTGCGGGGGAACGCCGCCGGCGCCGCGGTAGGGATAGCGTTGACGCACTGCGGCGCGACCGAATCGATGTGTCCGTCAACATGCCGGAAAGGCCGGAATTGGAGCGCCTCTTCCGCAACACGAACTGGGCTCATTTGCTGGAGCCCCCGCGCTTTCAGAAGAGCGATACGGTACATGGTCGCCATCTTGCGGCTCAGCGCTTTGGCGATTCCGATCAACAGCAGAAGCTCGTGAATGCCTTCATGGACGTCGTGATGCGGAACATGACCTTGGATCGTCGGGTCATCGCAGGACTGGAATGGTCCGTCAACGAGTTGACCGACAACGTCCTGAACCACGCGGAGTGCGAGGAAGGCCGGAATCACGCGAAACCCCGACGCCGGCCAAGGCAACGGCATTGCCGGCGCCCTCAGAGTCGGGACGATGTCGGAAGGGTCGTTCGAGATTACGTCCGGACTGGCGCGTATCGTAGTTCGGATCGATCCATCGACGGGGCGGCCGGACTCGAACGTCTACGAGGGGAGGCCATCGCAACGGTTCCAGGGCACGGTGGTCTACGCGGAACTTGGCCTTGACACACAATTTCATCTGTCCGAGGCGCTCGGTTTCGCTGGTGAACCGCATCGGCCGGTCGACATCATTGAACGGGCGTACGAAACCGAAGCAGGAGAGGCCATGGTTCTGACGATGCGTGATGAATCCACCGGGTTTGGATCCAGGGCGGCCGGCCGCCAACTGCGCAACAAGTGCATGAACTTGCTGGACGCCGAACCGGCGAAACCACTGTTGCTCGATTGGGCCGGTGTGCCCCTGGTATCCAGCAGCTTTGCAGATGAGCTGGTCGGGAAGCTCTTCGCGTCACTGGGCCCTCTGGCGTTCTCGGCTCGGGTGAGGAATCTTGGAATGGACGCCGTCGTTCGCGGCCTCGTTGACAAGGCGATCATGCAGCGTGCGGCGCAAGTTACCAACGGCACGCTACTGGATGGGGAGACCGAGTAACGACCGCCGATCGAGGGCCGTCCTCGGGCGGCCCGGCCGGTGGGCCGGGCCGTTTCACGTCGTCCACGACATCGGGATCGATTCGGCGGGCAACCTCTACACGACCGAGGTCAACACCGGACAGCGCGTGCAGAAGCTCCGATGGCTCGATTCCTGATCGGCGCGGCTTGATCCGGTTGGGCCTTCGTGCTTCAATTTTCGAGTTACGGTGAGGAGGATTCATGTTCTTGAAGTCCGGACGTCCGTTACAAGCGGCGGCCCTGGCCGCTCTGCTGGCCGCGTCGTTCGCGGTCCATGCCTGCGCGACGCCGCAGGACGCCGGTGGCGACATTCCGCGAACGGCCGACGGCCGGCCCGATCTGCAGGGGATCTGGCAGGTCCGCAACCGGGCGGCGTACGGCCTGGAAGCGCACGCGGCCAGTTACCGGATGCCTCCCGGCCCCAGCGTGGTCGACGGGGAGACGATCCCCTACCAGGACTGGGCCCTGGCCCGGCGGAACGAGAACTTCCGCGACCGCGCGACCGCCGACCCTCTGGCCGAATGCTACATGCCGGGCGTTCCGCGCATCATGTACATGGAGCATCCGTTCCAGATCTTTCAGACGCCGGACCACATCGCGATGACCTTCGAATGGTCGTTGGTCTATCGCCTGATCTATACCGGCGGACAATCGCAGCGGTATTCCGGCGTTCCGTTCTGGATGGGCGACTCGCGCGGGCGCTGGGAGGGTGACACGCTGGTCGTGGAGGTGACGGACCACAACGACCGGACCTGGCTCGACATGGCCGGGAACTTCCACGGCGAGTCCATGACCCTCGTCGAGCGCTACACCATGGTCGACGCCGACACGATCGAGTACGAGGCGACGATCACCGATCCCGAGGTCTTCACGCGGCCGTGGACGATCCGGATGCCTTTCCATCGCCACAAGGACATGGACCGCATCCTCGAGTACCATTGCCAGGCCGAGCGCGAGGAGTTCAACGGCGACTTCGAACGCGATCTGCGCACCTGGTATCCCGGACCCTATTCCGACGAGGGGCCGGACGGAGAAACCCAATGAACAGAACCTGCAGCATTCTTCGTCACGCCACGCTGGCCGCGGTCCTCGCCGCGCCCGCGGCGGCGTGGGCGCAACGCGGCGCCGACGCGGACGCGCCGCCTCCTGGGCCGGTGCGGCGCTTGCCCGACGGGACGCCCGACATTTCGGGGCTCTACTCGGCCAACGCGGGCGGCGCCAACTACGGGCTGGAACGCGAGGCGGAGCGCCGGTTCCTGACGCCGACGAGCCGCGGCGTCGTGGTCGACCCGCCCGACGGCGTCCTGCCGTACCAGGAATGGGCGCGGGCCGAGCGCATCGACAGGGAGCGCCCGCACCGGGGCTATGACGATCCCACCGCGCACTGCTTCGTGTCCGCGGGCGTCCCCCGCTCGATCTACGTACCCTCGCCCGTGCAGATCCTGCAGCCGCCCGGCTACGTCCTGCTGCTCTTCGAGCGCATGGCGTGGCGCCAGGTTCCGCTCGACGGCCGGGATCACCTGCCCGACACGATCCGGCTGTGGAACGGCGACTCCGTCGGCCGGTGGGAGGGTGACACCCTCGTCATCGAGACCCGGAACATGAACGGCAAGACGTGGCTGAACGAGGCGGGCGACATCGTCAGCCACGCGCAGACCACCGTCGAGCGCTACACGCCGTTGAACGCCGATACCATCCTGTTCAGCGCGACCGTGACCGACCCCGTCGTTTACACGCGGCCGTGGACGATCGAGATGGAGCTTCGCCGGCGGGACGACGAGATTCTCGAGGTCGCATGCCACGAGGACAACCAGGATCTGGGGCACCTGAGGGAGGTTCGCGACGCGTGGCGCGCGGAGCAGGGCCAAGGAGGACCGGCACGATGAAGGACACTCGACGATGGATCGCCGCGTTCGTCGTACTCGCGGCCGCGTCGGGGGGCGCGGCGTACGCCCATCACGCCTTCAGCGCGGAGTTCGATCCCAATGCGCCGATCGAGGTGCGTGGGAAGGTGACCGAGATGCTCTGGGCCAACCCGCACGCCTGGATCTACGTCGACGTCGAGGGACCGGACGGCGAGATCGTCAACTGGGCTTTCGAGACCAGCGGCGCCAACGGGCTGATCCGCCGGGGTTGGCGGCGCGAAGACCTCACGGCCGGTACGGAGCTGGTGATCGAGGGCTGGCAGGTGCGCGGCGGCGGGCCTTCGGGCAACGCGCGCAGCATCACGTTCCCCGACGGGACACGCCTGTTCGCCGGCACGTCCAACCCGGACGCGCAGGACGATTAGGCCGCCTGGCTGGCCGGCCGGCGTCGACGGCCGCGCGGCCAGTCCGCCGCGCGTGACGCGGTGGGGAACCGGATTGTCCGGCGCCGGCGCGAAGGATGTCGAGCGGCGCCTATTCCGCGGGCGGAAGCAAGACACGCTCCAGCGTCAGCAGCCGCTGGTCGATCTTGCCGAACTCGACCTCGACGGCGCGGAGGCGCGCGTCGAAGCCATCCATGCGATCCTCGAAGCGAACTTCAAGACGATCCAACCTTGCGTCGATGGCGTCGAATCTTGCCTCGAATCGGGCGTTCGTCTGGTTGTTCAGGAATACCGTCAGTACGCCCAGCGATCCGACGATGACGAGGGTTTGCAACCAATAGCCTCTGGACTCTCCGTTCATGGCATCCGTTTCGGGCCGGTGCTTGGAGACAACCATCCGGGCGTTCTATCGCATCGGGTCCTCGATCCCGACTTGCGGCGCCCGCTGCGGGGATCATAGACGACCGGAATTCCGCCGACGATCGACGTGTAACTCGTTCGTGTCCGTAGCAAATGAAAATGTCCGGTTTCTGTAGCAAGTGAAGTGTCCGGTTGGGTTATCGGTTGACTGGTTGTCTGGAAACGCCTCCAGGAGTTGAATTTGTGGGGAGCGGCCTGTGCCCGCGCGGAGCGTAGCGA
>JAJEEE010000084.1 GCA_022821145.1 Acidobacteriota bacterium | reverse complement strand
TCGCTACGCTCCGCGCGGGCACAGGCCGCTCCCCACAAATTCAACTCCTGGAGGCGTTTCCAGACAACCAGTCAACCGATAACCCAACCGGACACTTCACTTGCTACAGAAACCGGACATTTTCATTTGCTACGGACACGATGCTCAAGAGGATGCTCGGAGGGACCCCGAATCTCTTGACTCCAAGAGCGGTCGCGCCAATATAATCGAGCATCCAAAGTTCGAGGTTTCGATCGTTTGGAGCCAATTCAGGAGGACGTCGATGAAGAGAAACGTGTTCTGTGCGCTCCTGGCCGGCAGTCTCCTGTCAGCCGCGGCGACAGTGAGTGCGCACCATTCGATATCCGCGGAGTTCGACCAGAACAGCCCGATCGAATTCACGGGCACGGTCAAGGAGATCGAATGGGTGAACCCGCATGGCTTCATGCAGGTCGAAGTCACCAACGACGACGGAACGGTTTCGATTTACAGGGTGCAGATCGGCGCGCCGATCAGTCTCTACCGCCAGGGGTGGAGACCGGAGTCGGTGCCCCCGGGCACGGTGGTCAGCTTCACGGGAATCCGCGCGAAGAGTCCGAACTCCAGGAACGTCAACGGCCGGGCGACCGGACCGGACGGCCGGGAGTTGTGGCGCGGCGAAGGGCCCGCCGGAGCCCTGTAACCTCCGGTTCGCCGGGCTCTCCCCGCGTTCCCGTTCGGGTGACCCGCCAACGCCTCTACCGCAGGGCGTTCGGGTCGCCGTGCACGATATCGCCGCCCAGGATCGTCATCACCGAGCGTACTCGGCGGATGGCCTCGTCGGGTACGGCTGCCGGGTCGAAAACGTCGGCGCTCAAGACCGCAAGATCGGCGTGCCGGCCGACCTGGATCGTCCCGAGCGTGTCTTCTTCCCGGGAGAACCAGCCGTTCGCTCCGGTGTAGAGCCACACGGCCTCCCGGCGCGAGATCTGCTGGCCGTCGTTGATCAGTTCGCCCCGCACATTCCGGCCGGTCACCATGTAGTACACGTGGAGCCACGGGTTGATGGGCGAGGCCTGCGCGCCGTCCATGCCCACCCCCACGCGAATGCCGCTGTCCAGCAGCATGCGGTATTGCGGCCCGGCCTGACCCGGCCGGCCGGCCAGGAAGCGCCAGCCGTGAGCCCGCACGCCGGCGCCGAGAGCCTTCATGCGCTCGATCGTGTCGGGCTCGATGCTGTTGACGTGATCGATCGTCCAGCGCAAGTCCGTGATGGAAAACTCCCCGTTCACCCGTTCCCAGACGTCGGCGCGGGCGCTGTGGTTCGGATCGTTGAAACTGTGCTCCATCAACTGCCAGCCGCGTGAGGCCAGCAGCCGGACCGACCGGTAGTACTCTTCGCCGAGGGGCACGGCGCTTTCCAGGGGCCAGTCCACGATGTGCTCCCCCACGCCGGCGACCTTCACCATGTCGTCGCCGAAATCGAGAAAGCGGTTGTTCAGCACCTCGCGCAACGCCGGATTCCCGGGGCGGCCGTCCACGCGCGGTCCCGTGTTGAAGTAGAGGCGCAGACGCAACGTGAGCGCGCCCTCCTGGTTCAACTCCAGCATCGGGCGGTGTTCGGCCCAGCCGAAATACGCGGCCGGACCGCGGTCCTGCGAGCCCAGCACGGAGTGAACCGTGGTCAGGCCGACAGAGTTGAAGTAGCCGAAGACCGACCGCATCGTGCGCTTGGTGTCCTCAAGCGTCCAGCCGGCGCGCAGGGCGTCCAGCGCGTCCAACGTGGGACCGTTCTGAGCGATGCGGCCGGTATCGGAAACCGCCACGCCGCGGCTCTCGAAGAACTCCTTGCCCAGCGAGTTCGTGGCGGCCGGACCGCTGAACGACGCATGGATATAGACCGGGTGGCGGGACGCGGCCGCGTCCAGTTCCTCCAGCGTCGGCATGCGGTCCTCGGAGAACTGCCGCGGCTGCAACCCGCCGATCGCGGTGATGAAGGCGCCCGCGGGCACGTCCGCCGCGCGGTCGCGGATCACGGCCTGGGCCTCGGCGATCGAGAACGCGGTCTCGATCGCCCGCGTCTCGTAGCCCGGCCGGCTGCCGACCAACTGCACGTGGAAGTGGTTGTCGATCATTCCGGGGATGACGGTGCGGCCCCCGAGGTCGATCCTGTCGGTGCAGCCGCCCGGCAGGTCGGCGTCGTCCACGTCTCCCACGGCGGCGAACCGGCCGTCGGCGATGACGACGCTGTCGACGACGGTCCGCGCCTCGTCCATGGTGTGAATCTCGCCGTTCGTCAACAGCAGGAGCCGCCCGTTCAGACAAGACTGGGCTTCGGCCGGCGCCACCGCCAACAGCAGCGCCGGCATGAGCGCGACGGCAACGGGGATGGCCGGAACGGATCGTGTCGTAGCCATGGATATCCTCCGCGTGGCGAACCTTCCCGGCGCTAGCGCTTGTCGACGACGACGACGCCCCCTTTGAGGACGACACGCGCGTCGAGCATGTTCCAGTAGCCCTCGAGGGGATTGCCGCCGAGCAGGACGACGTCCGCCAGCTTGCCCGCCTCGAGCGTGCCGACGTCGTCGGCCATGTTGATGTAGGCCGCCGTGTTCGGACCCATCAGCTCGATGATGTCCTCCATCGAGAACATCACCTTGTAGGACTCCAACTCGTGCTGCAGTCCGGCCAGCGGGTCGTAGCGCGTATCGGTGCAGTAGCCGAGCACCGCGGCCTCGTCCCAGATCGTCCGCGCGTTGACGATCGTGAACCCGATCTCGTTGCCGATGGCCCGTTCCTGAGCGTCGCGGTTCGCGCCCGCGATCGATTCCGGCCAGGGGTTGCCGTCGCGGAAGCGCGCCGCGTTGTCATCGCCGAACACGCCGAAGACCGGCGCGCCGAAGCCGATCGTCGCCAGGCTCATCGTGTTGGTATCCGCCAGCTTCCGCGCCGCCTCGCGGTCGACGAAATCCTTGTTCGGTATATGCACCAGCCGCCGGACACCGGCGTCGACGGCCGCCACCATGGCCGGCGTGCTCACCGCATGGACCTGCACGGTCACGCCGGCCGCCGCCGCCTCTTCGACGATGGCCTCGAGCACTTCGATCTCGTGGAGGCTCGGACGCGGTTCGGGCGTCAGGCCGATCTCCCCGGTCCAGAACACGCCCGCGTCGGCGAGATCGCGCACGGCCTGCCGCGCCGTGTCCGGCGTGTTGTCGGCGAGGCCGATCCGGCCGGAGGGAATGATGCGGGGCCCGTTGATCTCGCCGCTCTCGATCCGATCGCGCAACACGATGTTGCCGTCGGCCGGGCCGCCGCCGGACAGGATGGTCGTGTAGCCCGCTTCGAGCTGCGCCTGCATCTCCTCGCGCTCGTTGGGGCCGGTGTTGATGTGCCGGTGCGCGTCGATGAATCCCGGCATCGCCGTCAGGCCGGCGGCGTCGATCACCTGCAGGTCGTCGGCGCCGATCCCACCGGGACCGATTCCCGTGATCCGGCCGTTGCGAACGACGATGGCGCCCTCGTCGATCACGGTTCCGTTTCCGACGATGATGCGGACGTTGGTAATGGCGACGTCCTGTGCGAAGGCTGAACCGGCGCGGGCGAGGCCGGCCAGGGCGAACACGCACAGGCAAATCCGGACACCGGCCATGGGTGTGCTTTTCATCGTGTCTCCCCTATTGCGAACGAGTCCAGCCACAGAATTCTACCTGCACCGGGGTGCGGCGGCGCGCATGCGGAACGCCGGTTCGACGGCGACCGCGTCGCGCCGTCAGGAAGACAACCTGGCGGCGGCGAGCCGTCGCGGGCGTTCGTCGTCCCCGGGCGCCGTCATGGGCCCCATTGGAGCCGGTCCCCGCGGTTGTTCATGCGGGCGACGATCCGCCGCTCGCCGGGAGGCCAGATGGCGAGTTCGACCGGGTAGTCTCCGCGCCGCTGCCCGTGCTCGTCGACTGTCGGCGTCGAGATCCACGCCAGGGGACCCTCACCGCCCGCGGCGTCCACGATCGCTCGCAGTTCCAGTCGCCGCTCCAGCGGCGTGTAGACGGTGGAAATCGTCTGGAAGAGAACGACGATCGATGCGCCGGAACGGTCGGCGAGCAGTCCGGGCAGCAGGTCGAGGTAGTCGCCGCGCAACAGCTCCGGCCGTTCGTCCCCCATGGCCGACACGGCGCGCGTGAGCCTGTCGACACGCCGGGCATCGGCGCCGAAGAACGACGCCAGGAGTCGAAAGCCCGCGTCGGTGGCCGCGTCGACCGGTTCGAGATCGATGCCCCGGCGGCGGACCACGCGGATCTCGTCGGTCAGGAGTGCTCCCGGCACCGGAGCCGCTTCTTCGCCCGTGAGCGCGAGCCCCGCATCGTGGTCTCCCCAGGTTCCTTCGCGGTACCGGTACCGGTAGCGATCCCAGAACAGGTTCAACCCGCCGCTGGCCCCCAGCTCGAGCAGGTCGAGCGGCCGGCCCGTCGTGCGCGCCACCGTCAGGAACAGGGGCAGCAGGGCAAAGCACCGTTGGACTTCGTTGGTCTGGATCGGCCCGCGGTGGACGAAATCGACGACCCGGTCCGCGTGGGCATGCAGGATGTCGAGGAACGCGCTCCATGGGTCCGGCTCCGCGCGGTAGTCCGCGGCCTCGCCGCCCAGAATGAGGAACTGCACCGACGCCAACAACCGGTGGGGTACGTCCCACGACGGGTTCTCCGGAACGAGGCTCAGGACGAACGGGTCTTCCGCGCATCGCCGGCAGAGGGCCGCCTCGCCGGCGGGCCGGACCCCGGCGATCCCGCGCGCATGCTGTTGGAAAACGGTGGCTTTCGATGACACGTTTCTGTCCGAGGTACCGCGAGTCCGCCGCGGCAAACCGGCCGGAGTCCGGCCGAATGGGCGGGAACCGGTCTATATTACCATGGTCATGACCATGGTATAGTTCTTGCAACCCCGACCTCGGGAACGGCCCGATGAAGATTCGAAAACCGAGCCCCGCACGCACCATGAAGGCATCGACGTTCAAGGCCCGATGCCTGGCGTTGATGGACGAAGTGGCGAACGGCGGCGGAGAGATCGTCATCACCAAGAACGGCCGCCCGGTATCCCGCCTCGTGCCCTTCCGGGAAAAGCCCGCAACCCTCTACGGTATCGACCGGGAGCGGCTACGGATTCTCGGCGAGATCGGACCCGTCGACATCGAATGGGAAGCCGCGTCCGACCCCGGCCGCGTGCTCGATCCGTGATCCTGCTGGACACTCACGTCCTGCTGTGGCTGACAACGGGAGACCATCGCCTGGGAAAACGGGCCCTGACGGCGATCGACCGGGCGTGGCAGGCCGACCATGTCGGCGTTTCCGCCGTCTCGTTCTGGGAAGTGGCCATGCTGCGGGCAAAAGGCCGGGTTGCGCTCACCGAAGACGTCGCTCTCTGGCGTCGCGAGCAGTTGGCGCGGGGAGTCGTCGAAATACCCGTGGACGGCGAGATCGGAATACGGGCGAGCAGCCTGGGGGGTCTTCACCCGGACCCGGCCGACCGCATCATCGTCGCCACGGCTATGGACGGGCATCGGCTTCTGACCGCGGACGATCGGATTCTGGAGTGGCGCGGAAAGCTGAATCGGCTGGACGCACGGAAGTGACGACACGCCGCGGCCGCGGCGTTTACGGGCCGACCGCAAAGGCGGCCGTCGCCAACCGCGGCAAACCGGCCGTTGCCGGGTCGTGGGCGCCGCCGCGCAACTCACCGCCCCATCACCTGCGTCACAGGTAGCGCTCGCCCCTCCATTCCGGAATCTGCTGGTTCTGCTTGAGTCGAAGCCGTTGCAGTTTCAGGGCCGAGAAAACGCCGTCCAGATCCGAATCGGAGGCGCGAACGCCCGGAAGGCTCAGCGACGCTTCCAATCGGAACCGGTCCGCCAACGCGCGCTGGGCGTCCTCCGGATACGCGGCGCTCCACCACTCCAGAATCCGTTCCTGCGCAGTCCGCAACAACACGTCGGCCGGGAGCCGGTCGCGCTTCTCGCGTTGGTTGACCTGCCTGTGAGCCGGCATCAGGTTCCAGAGATCGCCGCAAGGCCACGCCGCCCACGGGAAGCAATGATCGATGTCGAGATTGGCGGCGGAGAGCCGCTGGCCGCTCCACACGCAGAACAGGCGCCGCTCGGCGAGCAGTTGATCGGCGCGTTGCCGCGGCAGTTTCACGTCACGGTCCGGATCCGACCACGTCATCGCCGCGGCAAGGTGGGCGTCGTCGAGCGGCCGCCCCTGACGTTCTCCGTAGCCCTTCGTCACGCGGAGCCATTCGGCGATGACGGCCGGTTCGATCCACGCTGAAAACCGTTGTATGGCGACCCACACATGCGTTGGCACGCACATCGTTCCGAAACTCGCGAGATAGGGCGCATCCAATCGTATCCCGGTCGGCGAACGTGTCGCTGCAGTTGCCGGACGCACCGGAAATACTGCGTCTGCTCCGTTGTTGGGATAGGTCGTGCAACGGGCCGGCATCTCAACAATCGTGCGAACCACGTCCTTCAGGGCCTGGTGGAGAGCAGCGGCGGTATCGCCGGCAAACGACATTCCCACTCGAAGATCGTGATGCGACATCTCACTGAGTTTTCGGAATGCCGGCTTGGCGAACCCAAGCCGATCGAAACCGCGGTTCGTCGGGTTCTGGGGCAAGTCGGCGGCCAGCAACGGCATGTATAGACGAATCCAAGTCAGCGCGACCAACCCCATCGGAACCGCAACATGGTGGTCGTCGATCGACTCGGCGAACCCGCCGGCCCCGTCGGCGATCCGGCAGAGCGTGCGCAGCAGACCGAGCTTGTAGGTGGAGCTCTTGTGGTCGTTCAAGACGATGTGCCGCAGGAGCGGCAAGGCGCCGGTTCCGTCATCCGGCAGGCGGAGGGCCACGTTCGTCCACCGGACGCCGGGCCGGCCGATGTAGTCGTCGACGGTACTCTGGTATTCGACGAACGCGCCATGGTCCCGGGCCAGCGCCAAAACTTCATCGGCCGCGACGGGGTGGAATCCGCGTTCGGCCTCGGCCGGGCCGCTCCTCAGCGTGATTGCCAGCAATCCCCCGGGCGCCAGAAGGGTGACGAGTTTCCGGAACGCCCGTTCGCGGTCCGACGGCGCGACGTGCATCCAGACGGCGCTCAGCAGAATGACGTCGAAGGCCAGACCGGTCCTGAACGTGCGGTCCAGGCCCGGCAGGGAGTCCGCGATCCATTGGATCCGGGGGTCCGGATATCGCTTCTGCGCGACCGCCCGCATGCCGGACGCGGGTTCCACGGCAACGACGTCGTAGCCCTCCGACGCCAGCCAGGCGGCGTCGCGGCCGGTTCCGGCGCCCACGTCGAGGACCGCCGCGGGCGCGTCCGGCAGCATTTCCTTCAACCACGCGTGAACCCGCTCGGACGGCGCCGCCCCGTAGCGGTCCGCGAGCGTTTCGGCGTGGGCGTCGTACCAGGAGATCGGGTCGGGCAACGGGCTCAATGCGCTATCGTCCGTTCATGTTCGGGCGGCGCGGCCGAGCAACGTGGCCGTTCATCTGGCCAGTGCTCGGGTCGACGTGCGGTCGATCGAACGACGCGTGCCCGTGAACATACAATAGGATACCCGTGCTTCGCCGGCGGTCGTAGCCACAACGAAGACGGCCGCCATGCGCTTCTCGGATCTGACCATCGACTTCCCGGGCTCGACGAACCGGCTCTACCAACGGCTGGGAGAGCTCCGCCAAGCCGGCGCCGCGATCGTCGACCTCGTCAGCGCGAACGTCACCGAACGCGGGATCGCCTTTCCTCACGACCGGCTGGCCGCCATCCTGACCGAGTCGGCCGCCGCGGGGCGCGTCTACGCGCCCGACTCCCTGGGTCAACCCGCCGCGCGCGAAGCCATCGCCCGATACGAGGGCGTGCCGGCCGGCCGGATCCTGCTGACCCCGGGAACCAGCGTATCCTACTGGTACGTCTTCAAGTTGCTGTGCGAGGCGGGCGACGAAGTGCTGTGCCCCGCGCCGTCCTATCCCCTGTTCGACTACATCGCGCGTCTCGCGGGCGTCCGGGTCCGCCACTACCGTCTGGACCGGAACCGCGCGTGGGCCGTCGACATGGAGAGCGTCGAGGCGGCCATCACCCCTCGAACGCGCGCCGTCGTCGTCATATCGCCCCACAACCCGACCGGGATGGTCCTCAACTCGGCGGCCATGACGAAGCTGGCAAGCTTCGCGTCGCGGAACGATCTGGCGCTGATCGTCGACGAGGTCTTCCGCGAGCTGGTCTACGACGGCGTCGAGGCCCCGCGGCCGCACGGGACCGAGGCGCCGCTGGTCTTCGCGCTGAACGGCTTCTCGAAGATGTTCGCGCTGCCGGGGTTGAAGATCGGCTGGATGGCCGTTTCCGGCCGGTCCGCAGAAGTGGACCGCGCGATGCGGACGCTGGAGATGATCTCGGACACGTTCCTGCCGGTGAACGAGCCGGCGCAGCTCGCGGTTCCGGCGATCCTCGAGGCCGGCGCGGACTTCCTTCCCGCGTATCGCGGCGAACTCGAACGCCGCCGCAACGCCGCCCTGGCCGCGCTCGGAGCACTCGCCCCGTCCCCGCCCTCCGGCGGCGTTCACATGGTCTTACCCGTAGGGCGCGAAGTCGACGAAGACGCGCTGGCGCTCGAGCTGCTCGAGGACGCGCGCGTTCTCGTGCACCCCGGGTACTTCTACGACGTCGAGGGGCGGCACATCGTGCTGGCGTTCGTCCAGGAAGCGCGCGTGCTGGGCGAAGCGCTCCGCCGCCTGGCGGCTCGGCTGCAACCCGCCTGAAAGCGGACTCCGAGAGGATTCGGACCTGTCGTCTGGGAGTGCCGCCGAACGACGTCCGCCGTATTTTCGCGCCGTCATGGGTTGCACGTGCGTCCCCAGACTCTCGGGGACGAGGAAGTCGGCGGACGGTTCTCGATCTCGTTCATCCAGTCCTCGAATTCTTCTGTTGCGGGCATGCACAACCCGGCATTGTCCTGGAACCAGAAGACGCGAAGCTGCCGCAGATTCGTCAGCGACGCCGGCAGCTCCCCGGTCAACTGATTCCCGTTCAGGTACACGTTGACGAGGCGGGTCAGGTTGCCCAACTCCGCGGGGATCGTGCCGCTCAGTTGGTTGCCGTAAAGGTGCAGTTCACGGACTTGGGTCAGATGTCCCAATTCGGGAGCGATCGTTCCGCTCAGGTTGTTCTCATGCAATGCCAGCCGTAAGACCCGGCCGTCGACATCGGTCGCCACCCCGTGCCACTGGCCCAGCGGCGCTGCGGTCTTCCAGTTGGTGTTGCGGGTCCAACCCGGACCGCCGGCCGCGTCGTAGATGACTTCCAGCGCGGCACGCTCCTCGGGCAATCCGTGGGGCTCGGGTCTTACCGTCACGGTCATCGTCTGACGAACGGCAGCACCCTCCGTGTCTCGCGCCGTGATCGTCACTGTCACCGTCCCCGCTGCCACGGGCCAGAGTACAACGCTCCAGTCGGCCACATACGAGCGGTCGGGGCGGTCGGGCGTGGCGAAAGCCGTGGCCACGGCCGCGTCGCTGGAATCGGCGGCGTATACCAGGCGATCCCCGTCCGGGTCGCTAAAATGCCGCGACGGTCGAACAAACCCGCCGACCCCCCCGACCGCCAGCGTCTGCGCCGGGATTGCGGCAACCGTTTCCGGCGGGCGATTCACTGTCTCGGACGCTGGGTCATCGTCCGTGCACGTGGGAACGGAGCGATAATTGATCGCGCCCAGCCAATCCCGGAAGGCCTCGGTCGATGGCGCGCACAGCCCGTCGTTGTCAAACGCCAGGAACCAGTCCAGGTTGCGCAGGCCCAGTATCGACACGGGTAGCGGACCGGTCAGGCGGTTGTCGAAGAGATCCAGCCACACGAGTCCCCGCAGGTTGAAACTGAAGAAGTCGGTGGGAATCGAACCGGTCAATCGGTTGCCGCTCAGGTCCAGGTGTCCCAAGCCGAGCCGACTCAATTCCGCCGGTATCGGTCCGCTGAGTCGATTGTCGTTCAGCCGCAGCCCGACGAGCTCGCGGAGACTCCCCAACTCGCCCGGGATCGTCCCGGTGAGTTGGTTGCCGTCGAGATACATCGACCGGAGGTTGCTCAGGCGGTTCAACTCCGGAGGAATCGCCCCGTCCAACCGGTTCTCGGAAAGCCACAGGGTCTCGAGGTGGAGCATGTTGCCAAACTCCGGTGGAATGCGCCCGGTCAGATCGTTGTCGTACAGATTTATCGCTTCGAGTCCGGTCAGGCGACCCAACTCGGGTGGAAGCGGTCCGGTCAGATCGTTGTCGCCGAAGTGCAGTCGTTGGAGGTGAGGCAGGTTGCCCAACTCCGGCGGAATCATCCCAGTCAGATCGTTCGACGACAGATTCAGCGATTGCAGGATGATCAGCCGACCCAACTCCGAGGGGGTCGCGCCTGTAAGGTCGTTCCTCCCGAGATCGAGCGTTCGGAGCCGCAACAGGCGGCCCAGCTCTCGCGGGATCGCTCCGGACAGATCGTTGGCGGCAAGGTCCAACCTTTCGAGGCGATCCAGGCGGCCCAGCTCGGGGGAGACCGATCCGCGCATCTCGTTGTTCACGAGCGACAGGGAAACGACCCGTCCCTCGGCGTTCGTCCACACTCCGTGCCACTCCCGGAGAGGCGCGTCGGTTTTCCAGTTCGTGCGATCGACCCAACCCGGACCGCCGGCCGCATCGTAGAAAGCCTCCAGCGCAGCCCGGTCCGACGCCGCCCGCGCGGCAAGGGTTCGCTCGGCAGACGCCTCCAGAACGGCCGGCGGGAGCGTGTTGAACGTATCGATGGCGCCGTCTGCACTCAACTCGAAATGCAGTCCGATGGTCGCGACCTGTGGGTCGCACGCGATCGTGGCCGTTCCTCCCGGGAACGTTTCCGGCAACGCGATCGCGGCCCGGAGCATTTGCGCGTAGTTGGACCTGGATGGAACCGACAGGACAGCTTCGCCCACGTTCACCCGGCGCCGGTCTGCGACGCCGAGACGGCAGGCGGCGTCGACGTCCGTATCGTTGGCGATTGCAAATCCGACCGCGGCTTCCGGCGTCAGCACCGGCAGCTGGAACTTCGATCCGGCCTGGGAGCTGAAGACCGTGGCCATCCCCGTCGGCTCGCCACCCTCGCCGATCGACGCGAACACGAGCTGCACCGTGACCGGCCACGTGCAGTCGAGAATGCCGTAGCCGGACGCCAATGCCGACTCGTTCCGACTGCGCCATACGAAGTGCCCGCCCGATTCCGGAAGTGTGAAGGTGGCTGTCGAAACCGGCACGGAAACCTCGTCGGCTTCCTCGAACCGGTCCGCCGCCAAGCCGTGCAAGTCCAGCACGCACACGCTTTCGTATCGCCAGACGTTCGTGACGATCAGCCAGGACTGCCACCCGCCCCCGTCGGCGATGTGCGGCACCACGTGAACGCGTCTCGCCGTTGCGTCGACCGCCGATTCGCGTTGGCCGTCGACGTAGTTGCTGCCGAGAAGCGTCGGCGGCAGCGTGTTGAAGGTGACGATGCCGCCGTCGGGCCGCAGCTCGAAGTGCAACCCGACGAGTGTGACTTCCCGAGTGCAATTCATGGTCAACGCGCCTTCGGAGAACGTTTCGGGAATCGAAACGAGCTCGTTGAGCATGCGCGCCATGGAGGTCTTGGAGGGCACATCGAGTCGGAACCGAGTCACTATTCGGGAAGGATGGCCTTCGAGGTCCATCCAGCAGACCGCCTCGTAACCCGTGTCGTTCGCGATGGCGAGTCCGAGCGTGGCCGCGGGCGTCAGAACCGGAACCTGTTACCGGCTTGCGAGCTGAATACCGTGGCCATTCCCAGCCTTCGGCCCGTGTCGTCGACCGACGCGAACACGACCTGCGCCACGACCGGCTCGGTGCAATCGACGGTGGCGTAGCCGGAGGCCAACTCCGACTCGTTCCTGGAGCGCCACTCCAGGAAGCCGCCGGAGCCCCGAAGAGCGAACGTCGCGGTCGAACCAGTCCTGAACAGGCCCGCGGCGGATTCGAACCGCGCCGCGGTCAGCCCCGTCAACCGGACCGTGCAGGAAGCTGCCGCGGGCGATACGTTCGTGACCAGAAGGGACGATTGCCACCCGTCCCCGTCGGCGATATGCGGAAGGACGTGACGGCGCTTCGCCGAGTCATCGGATTGGGCCCCCGCCGGCGCCGTCCACGCGATCACCATGAACAGCGCGGTCAGAATCCTCATGTTCCCCCCACCCCGATCAAGCACCGCACGCACGCATCCAAGAATATCAGTACGTCCGCTCCGCGCTCGCGCGGGAAGTCCTGGAAACGGTTCTCCGACAACTGGTAGAGTGTCGCGCATGCGACGCCGACGAGGGTTCGCCGCGGGACTGACGGCCGCAGCGCTCGGCCTGTGCCTGGCCGCTCCGGCCGGCGCCCAAGGGCCGCCCGACGTCCTGCTGATCACCATCGACGACCTGAACGACTGGGTGGGCCCCCTGGGCGGCCATCCCAACGTTCGGACGCCGAACATGGACCGTTTGGCCGAGCGCGGCATCACGTTCACGAACGCGCACACCACCGCGCCGTTGTGCAACCCGTCCCGGACCGCGTTCATGACCGGGCTGCGCCCCTCGACGTCGGGCGTCTACGACAATGCGCCCGACTGGCGGACGCTAGACGTCTTCGACGGGGTCCGGACGCTTCCCGGCCATTTCATGGACAATGGGTACGCCACGTTCGGCGCGGGCAAGCTCTTCCACGCCCACACCTACAGCGCGCCCGGATTCTTCGGCCTGAACGACACGACGGCCTGGAACGACTTCTACCCGGCCCTGGACCGGCAGCTTCCCGACGAGGTCGGGCCGCCCGCCCGCCCGGCCAACGAGAACCCGGGTTTCTTCGGGTTCGACTGGTCGCGCGTGTGGGTCGACGAACGCGCCATGGGCGACGGCCAAGTCGTCGGATGGGTGGAGGGACGGATCGCGGAGCCCGCCGTCGGCCCCCGTTTCCTGGCGGCCGGCATCTACCGGCCCCACCTTCCCTGGTACGTCCCGCAGCCCTATCTCGACATGCACCCGCTGGCGGAGATCGAGCTGCCCACCACGATCGAGAACGACCTGGACGACGTCCCCGAGATCGCCCGGACGGCGCCGTCGCAGGGAAACGCGATGCACGACTGGGTGCTGGAAGCGGGCGTCTGGCCCGACGCCGTGCAGGCCTACCTGGCCAGCACGTCGTTCGCCGACGCGATGGTCGGACGGCTGCTTGACGCGCTCGACGCGAGCGGGCGGGCCGACGACACGATCGTCGTCCTGCTGTCGGACCACGGCTTTCACCTGGGCGAAAAGCACCGGTGGCGCAAGAACTCGCTGTGGACCGAATCGACCCGCGTGCCCCTGATCATCGCCGCGCCGGGCGTGACAACGCCCGGCAGCCGCTCCGACCGCCCGGTGTCGCTGCTGGACGTCTATCCGACGCTGGCCGAACTGGCCGGGCTGCCCGTGCCGGACCACCTGGAAGGCGCCAGCCTGCTGCCCCTGATCGAGAATCCCGGGGCGGAATGGGACCACGTGGCCATCACGACCGACGGTTTCCGGAACCACACGGTCCGCGGGCAGCGCTACCGGTACACGCGGCACCCGGACGGTTCCGAGGAGCTGTACGACCTGGAAGCCGATCCCAACGAATGGCGGAACCTCGCCGGGGATCCGGCGCTGGCGGAAGTCCAGGCGCGACTGGCGGCGCGGCTGCCCGAGGTCGACGCTCCCCGCCTGCCGTAGCAAGGCGGCCGCGGTCAGGCGTCGGCCCGCCGCAAGACTTCCAGGGGTTTCTGGCCGAGAATCCGGAAGCTGGCGGCCCACCCCGTCGCCAGGGTGAGGACGGCCATCACCCCGACCGCGATGGCCAGCGGCGTCCAGTCCACCTGGTACGTCCCTTCCATCAACCGCTCGACGATCACGGTCGTGAACGCGGCGGCCAGCAGCGCGCCGATCGACCCGGCCAGCACGCCCAGCACCAGGAACTCCATCGAGAAGACGCCGATGACGCGCCATCTCCGGGCGCCGACGGTCTTCAGGATCGCCGCCTCCCGGATCCGGCGGTAGCGCGTACCCGCGACGCTCGCGGCCAGGATGATCAGGCCGCCCAAGATCGCGAACGCGGCCACGAACCGGACCACGAGGCTGATCTCGCCGATCATTTCCTGGACGATGTCGACGATGTCGGCGGCGTTCACGACGGTGACCGACGGGTACAACTCGAAGACGTCCCTCTGGAGCGCGCCCACCCGGTCCGGGTCCACGCGCAGCGCGCCGTAGTAGATGCCCGGGAAGCCGTCGAGCGTGCCGGGCGTCAGGATGAACTGGTTGTTCGCGCCCATGCGCTGGCTGTCGGTGCGCCGGACGTTGGCGACCCGGGCGCCGACCACGCGCCCCCCGATGCTCCACTCCACGGCGTCCCCGGGCTCCAGTCCGAGGACGCCGGCGGCGTTGTCCTCGACCGACACCAGCGCCTCCGGGGTCCCCGGCGCCCACCACTCGCCCTCGAGCAGCTCCGTCGCCGGCGGCTCGGCGTCGGCCCACGTCAACTGGAACTGCGACCGCAGGTACCGGCGCTGTCCCGGGACCCGGTCCATGTCCTCGATCGGCACGCCCTCCACCGTGTGCAGCAGCGCCGATACCGCCGGGGAGGCCGGGGGCGCCTCGATCACGCCGTCGTGGGTCTCCAGCAGGTCCCAGAGGCCCTCGCGCTCCCGGTCGGTGATGTTGATCATGTAGACGTTCGGCATGTCCGGCGGCGCGCTGGCGACGAGTTGATCGATGAGCGTGCCCTGCAGAAGTTGCACGGACAGCGTGAACATGACCCCGATTCCCAGGGCCGCCAGGATCGCGGCCATATGCGAACCGGGCCGGTACAGGTTGGCGACGCCGTATCGAAGCGCCGGCGGCCACCCTCGGCCGAACCGGCCGACGAGCCGCCGAATGACCGCGAGCGTGCCCTTCCCCGCCAGGAGCAGCACGACGGCGCTCACGATCACGCCGCCGGCGAAGATGGAACCCGCCTCGAACGAGCCGCCGATCCAGACGGCCATCGCCCAGAGGCCCACGCCGATCGCGCCGAATGCCGCATGCGGCTTCCAGTCCCGGCGCCGGGGCCGCGCTTCGTCCATGTCGCGGCGGAAGATCAACGCCGGGCGGATCTCGGCGATCGACAGCAGCGGCGGGATCGTGAACAGCAGCGCGGTCATCACGCCGGCGAGGATACCCTGGAAGATGGGCGCCCAGGACACGACCCATGCCACGTCGACATCGAAGTACGCCACCAGGAATCGCGGGAACACGGCCTGGACCCCGAATCCGAGCACGACCCCGGCGAGGCTGCCCGCGAACCCGAGCAACAGAGCCTGGGCCAGGTACATCCGCATGATCTGCCCCGAGCGCCCGCCCACGCACTTGATCATGGCGATGGAGTCCATCTTCTGCTTGATGTGCCCTTCGATGGACGTCGCCACGCCGAGGCCGCCGACGATCAGGGCGATCAGGCTGACCAGGCTCAGGAACGTCGTCGCGCGGCGCAACCCGCGCGAGAGCGTGCGGTTCTCCTCGGTGTAGTCCGACACCCGGCCGCGCCGCCCGAAAACGCCGGACACCTCGTCCCGCACGGTCTGCAGGTCGGCGCCGGCGGGAAGCCGCAACAGCAGGCGCTCGGTGGCGCGGCTGCCGGGCACGTTCATCCCCGCCCGGTCGAAGCCCGAACGGGTCATCAGCACGCGCGGCCCCAGCGTGAAGCCGGTCGTCATGCGGTCGGGCTCGCTCACCGACACGGCGGCGATGGTGAACTCCCCGGCGCCCACCCGGATCACGTCGCCGACCTCGACGCCGAGGCGCAGGAGCAGGTCGCTGGAAACCGCGACCCGATCCTCGGTCAACCCGGCCCCGGACGGATCGAGTTCCAGATCGCCGTAGTAGGGATACGCCGACAGGTCGGCGGCCTTGACCGAGCTCAGGAGCGGCAGCGTCACCGACGCCGACGAGGCCATCGACACCGTCTCGGTGACCGGGGTGAAATCGATGCCCTCGGAACGGAGGCCTTCGAGGAATGCGATCTCCTCCGGGGTCGGGTCCACCTGCAGGCGCACGGCCAGGTCGGCGCCCATCAGCGTCCGGGCCTCGGCCAGCAGCGTGTGGCGCACCGATTCGTTGAAGCCCTTGACGCCGGTCAGCGCGCCCACGCCGGCGGCGATGGCCAGGATCACGAAGACGAAGCGCCCGCGCGCCGCGCGGGCTTCGCGCCAGGCCATGCGGAAGGCGAACCTCACGCGTCCCCCACGATCCGCCCGTCCTTCAGGGTGATCGTCCGATCCGCGTGGGACGCCAGCTCCCGGTCGTGCGTCACCAGGACCAGCGTCGCGCCCTCGTCGCGGTTCAGCGTCAACAGCAGCTCCAGCACGTGGTTCCCGTTCTCGCTGTCCAGGTTCCCGGTCGGCTCGTCCGCCAGAAGAACCGACGGCCGCATCATGAACGCGCGCGCCACGGCGACTCGCTGCTGCTCGCCGCCGGAGAGTTGCGCCGGATAGTGATCGTGGCGCTCGGCCAGACCCACGCTCCCGAGCAGGCCGCGGGCGCGCGCGGGACCGCCGTTGTCGACGCCGCCGAGCATCTCGGCCGGGAGCAGGACGTTCTCCAGCGCCGTCAGCGTGGGAATCAACTGGTAGGCCTGGAACACGAACCCGATCTTGCGCCCGCGAACCTCCGCCAGCGCGTCCTCGTCCAGCGAGGTGATCTCGACGCCGTCGATCGCGACCGAACCCGACGTGGGCCAGTCCAGACCCGCCAGCATGCCCAGCAGCGTGCTCTTGCCGCTGCCCGACGGGCCCATGACGGCCAGGACCTCCGCGGCGGGCACGTCGAAGGTGATGTCCCTGAGAATCTCCACGCGGTGCGAACCGGTATCGATCGTCTTGATCAGGTTCCGGACGTGAATCATCGCCTCAATGCGTGCTCGCGGGCTGCAGGAAGGAGGGATACCGGGGAGACGACGCGTCCAGCTCAAGAATCGGCCAACCGTTCCGATGGGCGATGCGGCGCAGGCGCCGCGTGGGGTTCGTGGCCACGGGATGACCGACGGCCGAGAGCATCGGCACGTCGGCCGAGCTGTCGGAGAACGCGCAGCACCGGGCCAGGTCCAGCCCCTCGCGGTCGGCGTACTCCCGCACCGCGCGCGCCTTCTCGCTTTCGGCGAGCAGCTTGCCGTGGACGCGGCCCGTGGCGACGTGCCGCTTGAACTCGAGCCGGTTCGAGATCACGTCGTGGATCCCGAAGTGCAGCGCCACGGGGCGGATGGTGAAGTCCAGCGTGCCCGTGACCAGGACGTTCCGGTAACCCAGCGCGCGCGTGGTTTCGATCAGCTCGCCCGCATGCGGAAAGATCGACGGCTTCAGCGTCACCTCGAACAGGTCGTCGGCCAACCCGACCAGGCGGTCCCGGTGCATGCCCCGGTAGGCGCGGAAGGACGCGGCGGTGAACAGCGACCGCGAATGGAGGCTCAGCGCGAACAGGAACGGCACGCTCAGCAGAACCTTGGTGAACTGGTATGCGCTCTTCACGGGCGACCGGTCGTTGCGGGCGTAGTAGGCGTGCGTGGAAACCAGGTTGCAGTCCAGCAGAGTGCCGTCCAGGTCGTAGAAAGCGGCCTTGTTCATGGGCAACCCCATTATAGACGTGGACGCGGTCCGAATCCGGCGATTCGCCAGGGTGATTCCACGCTTCGCCGGTACGGAACGGCCCGACACCGGCTGCGTTCGTGAGGACTGAACTGAAGCGATCGTTGTCTTGGACTGACGCGGCGGCGTCCGCCTCGGCAATTGCGAAGGCAATTGCCGCGTTGTCCAGTCGCGGCGAGGAACGCCGCAACTACAATGGGACAGTCCCGTGAGATGATGGCGAAGCGAGGCGTCAGTCCAAGAAAAGACCGCGTCGACCCGCTGCCAGCGTGAAGCAGCGCCGGGCGATTCGGGTTCGGACCCCAAGGCTGAATGGGGTTAGAATCCACGTTTGAGCTTCGCGGACACATCGCCCCGTCAGGAGGCGCATCCGGCGATCGATCCCGGCGCGTCCCGCATCGTTCCCGACCCGACGCCCCCCGAAGGACCGGACCAGGCCGAGAGCCTTGACGTCTGGGGCTTCAAGGACACGCGCTTCGACTTCAACGAGAACGGCCACGTGACGATTCGCGGCGACCGCTACGAGCTGAGCGGCAAGGAGCTCCCGCGCTTCCTGCCCTGGGTCCGGGAAGTCCTGGGAATCGACCTCGACCCCGGCGACGTCAACGCGCCGCGGTATCCCACGCGGATCCCCGAGGCGCGGCCCGCGCCGGAATTCCGGGCCGAGATCGCCGGTTTCCTGGCGGCGGGGCAGCTCGACGACGCCGGCGAGGTGCGGCTCCGGCACGGCCACGGCCACACGCAGGAAGAGATGTACGCCATCAAGTACGGGGAGCTCGGCCGTATCCCGGACCTGGTCGTATACCCGGAAGCCGACGACCAGGTCACGCGCCTGATCGAAGCGGCGAAGCGGCACGACGTGTCGCTGATCCCGTACGGCGGCGGGACCAACGTCAGCGACGCGCTCCGCTGCCGGGCCGACGAGAAACGCGCGATCGTCTCCGTGGACATGCGCCGGATGGACCGCGTCCTGTGGATCGACACGCGGAACATGATGGCCTCCATCCAGGCCGGCGCCCCGGGCCGCCGGATCATGGCCGAGCTGGCGCGGCACGGCGTGACGATGGGGCACGAGCCCGACAGCGTCGAGTTCTCCACGCTCGGCGGGTGGGTCGCCACCCACGCGAGCGGCATGAAGAAGAACCGCTACGGCAACATCGAGGACCTGGTGCTGGACATCCAGGTCGCGACGGCCTCGGGCCGCCTGGAGCGCGCCGGCGTGTCGCCGCGCGAGTCGACCGGCCTCGACCTGCGCCGGCTGCTGTTCGGCTCCGAGGGCACGCTGGGCATCGTCACGTCCGCGGTCGTGAAGATCTTTCCGCTGCCCGAGGCCCAGGAATACGGATCGGTCCTGTTCCCTACCTTCGAGGACGGTTTCCGGTTCATGTACGACCTGGCGCGCGAGGCCACGCCCCCGGCGAGCGTGCGCCTGGTCGACAACATGCAGTTCCAGTTCGGCTACGCGCTGAAACCGCGCTCGGCGGGCGGTCTGGCCGCGCTCAAGAGCCGGGCGCAGAGCTTCGTCGTCACGCGGGTGAAGGGCTTCCGGCCGGACCGGATGACGCTGTGCACGCTCGTGTTCGAGGGCTCGCGCGACGAGGTCCGCCGGCAGCAGCGCGCGCTCTACCGGATCGCGGCACGGCACGGCGGCATGAAGGCCGGAAGCGAGAACGGACGGCGCGGCTATCAGCTCACCTACAGCATCGCCTACATCCGCGACTTCCTGATGAACTACTACATCATCGCCGAATCGTTCGAGACCTCGGTGTCCTGGAGCGACGCGATGCCGATGGTCCGGAACGTGGAACGCCGTCTGAAGGAGGAGTACGCGAAGCGCGGCCTGCCCGGGCAGCCCTACGTCACGGCCCGCGTCACGCAGATCTACCGCACCGGCGTGTGCATCTACTTCTATTTCGGCTTCTACTACAAGGGCGTCCCGAATCCCCAGGCGGTGTACCTGGAGCTGGAGAACACGGCCCGCGACGAGATCCTGCGCTCCGGCGGGTCCCTGTCGCACCATCACGGCGTCGGGAAGCTGCGGCGCGCCTACCTGCCCCGGATCATGTCCGAGACCGCGCTGGAATGGAAACGCGGCCTGAAGAAGACCCTCGACCCCACGAACCTGTTCGGCGCGGGCAACCAGGACCTCGGCGCGTAATGGACGACGACGCCCGGTGGGCCGTCATCACGGGCGCCTCGTCCGGGATCGGCCGGGCCCTGGCCCTGGAGTTCGCGGCCGGCGGATTCAACGTGGTCCTGACGGGACGCGACCGGAACGCGCTGGACGGGGTCGCCGCCGAATGCGCCCGTCTGAAGGCGGCCACCCACGTCGTCGCCGCGGATCTGTCCGAGCCGGGGGGCGTCGACCCGCTCGTCGGCGCCCTGGCCGCGGCACGTCGCCGCTACGAGGTGCTGGTCAACAACGCGGGCTTCGGCATCCACGGAGACTTCGCGTCGAGCCCGATCGACGACAACCTCGGCCTGGTCAACCTGCAGGTCCACGCGGCGCTCCGGCTCACGCGCACGCTGTTGCCGGGCATGATCCGCCGCGGCAGCGGCCGCATCCTGAACGTCGCGTCGGTCTATTCCTTCGCCCCCGTGCCGCTCCAGTCCGTGTACGCCGCTTCCAAGGCGTTCCTGCTGTCCTTCTCGCAATCGCTCGGGAACGAGCTGGCGGGGACCGGCGTGACCGTAACCTGCTTCTGCCCGGGCGTCACGCGCACGGCGTTCCGATCCCGCGCCGGAATCGCCGAGAAACGGCCCGACGCCGGCATGAGCGCCGAGACGGCCGCGCGGATCGCCTGCACCGCCACGCTCCGCGGACGTCCGATCGTCGTTCCCGGCGTCGTGAACCGCGTTTTCGTCCTGGCCGCGCGGATGCTTCCGCCGGGCCTGACCGCGCCGCTGGTGCGTTTCATAAACCGCCGCCGCGGCCAGCAATCGTCCTGACGCCGGATCCGCCCCGTCCAGATCAGGTCCCCCGGCCGGGCCGAATCGCTCGATCCCGGCCATTCCGTGACAGGCGGCTCAACTCGGCGTGAACTCTTGGTGAACTCTGGAGCGCGGCTATTACACGGCCGCAACATACCGGTTATGGTGACCGGGAACGGCAAACTCGGAGGCTATCCAGTGAAACTGCAACCGGTTGTTCATCTCGCCCTGATCGGAACGCTCGCGGCGGCGCCGGGACTCGCCGCGGCGCCGCAGTCGATTGAAGACTACGACGCCGTCTGGAACAACTTCGTGAACTGGTACGACGACGACTCGAGCCGCGGCGTCCAGAGCGTCCAGTTCAGCGGCCGGTTCCAGTACGAATACGCCACGGTCGACGGGGACCGGGGCACACACAGCGAATGGAACGTCCGGCGCCTTCGAGTGGGCGTGAAGACGCGGTTTCTCGAGGAGTGGACGTTCCATGCCGAGGCCGAGTTCAATCCCCAGGAGGCGGATCCGTTCTACAGGCGGCTGACGGACTTCTACCTGGAATGGGCGCCGGGCGACGGCATGGCCCTCACCTTCGGCAAGCACGGCGTCCCCTTCACGATGGACGGCTCCACGTCGTCGAAGGAGCTGATCACGATCGACCGGAGCAACCTGGCCAACAACATGTGGTTTCCGGACGAGTACATGCCCGGCGTCAGCCTGGAAGGCGGGTTCTCCAACTGGCAGTACCACGTCGGCGCGTTCTCGGGCGGGGCGAGGAACCGCGAGTTCGGCCGGTTCAGCGGCAGCGTCTTCACGCTGGCGTCGCTCGGTTACGACTTCGGGGAGCATCTGGGCGTGAACCAGGCGCTCGTCCGGGGCAACTACATCCACCAGACGCCCGACGAGGACAACACGTTCACGCGGCAACTCCGGCACGTCACGTCGATCAACTTCAACTTCGACGCGGGCCGCTGGGGCATCCGCGAAGACGTGTCGAGGGGCGTGGGCTACCAGGGACAGAGCGACCTCTGGGGCCTGATGACGATGCCTTTCGTCAACGTCACGGAGAAGTTCCAGATCGTGGGCCGCCACACCTACCTCGCGAGCGAGGAAGCCAACGGCGTCCGGCTGGCGCGGTACGAGAGGAGCGCCGTCGCCGGCCGCGGCGACCGGTACAACGAGCTGTACCTGGGCGCCAACTACTACTTCTACGGCCACAAGCTGAAGTTCCAGTCCGGCCTCACGTTCGGCGACATGGACGACGCGGCCAACGACGGCGGCGCGTACAACGGCGTCGGCGCCACGGCCGGCCTGCGCGTCAGCTGGTAGCCGGACGTCCCCGGCGCGCGGCCGCGCGCCATGGACCGGGCCCGAAGCCTCGGATACACTATCGGGCATGCGCGCCCGATTCCACACGCTCGCTCTCGTCCCGGCCCTGTTGGGCGCCATGTCGTGCAGCACGGCGCCCGAAACTGTTGCGCCCGAATCCCCGGCATCCGCGCCCACCGCGCTGGACACCGGCCTGCCCGTCATACTGGCGTTCGGCGACAGCCTGACGAACGGGTACGAAGTCGAGGACGCGATGTCCTATCCCTCCCAGCTTCAGGACCGCCTGGACGCGCTCGGATACCGGTACCGGGTGGTGAACCACGGGAACGACGGCGACACCACGGCGCAGGGAGTGGCGCGCCTGCCCGACGCCCTGGCGCTCGAGCCGGCGATCGTGATCCTGGAGTTCGGCGGCAACGACGGCCTGCAGGGACGTTCGCTCGACGCGGCGCGCGACAACCTGGCCGTAATGATCGAGGCCTTCCAGGCGATCGACAGCCGCGTCATCCTGGCCGGCCTCACGCTGCCGCGCAACTACGGGCCCGACTACATCGCCGCGTTCGAGAACATGTACATCGAGCTGGAGGAGCGGCACGACGTCGATCGGATCCCGTTCTTCCTCGAGGGCCTGGTCGACCTGGAGGCTCTCGATGCCGGCGAGGCGACGCTGGAAGACTCGCTCCGCTACATGCAGCCCGACGGCACGCACCCCACGGCCGAGGGATACACGATAGTCGCCGACACCGTCTTCAACGCGATCGAAGGCTATCTGAACGCGCCCGGTCCATGATCGCGCCCGAGAACTGGCGGTTCGACCCGGTGACGGGCGAGTACCGCGAGGACGCACCCCGGCGCGCCCGGGGCGCGGGGCTCGTCTGCGCCGTCGACGCGTTCGCCGGGCGCACCATCCTGCTGCTCGGCGGAACGGGGTTCCTGGGCAAGGTGCTCCTGGCGATGGTCCTGGATCGGCTTCCGGAGATCGAGAAACTCGTTGTGCAGGTCCGCCCGAAGAAGAACCTCCCGGGTCCGGACCGCTTCTGGTCCGAGATACTGGCCTCGCCGCCGCTGGCGGGCGTCGTCGAGCGCCTGGGCACGGATGCGATCCTCCGGCGGACGACGATCGTGGAAGGCGACCTGACCAGCCCCATGTGCGGCATCGCGGCCGAGGCGCTGTCCCGGCTGGCCGGCAACGTGGACCTGGTGATCAACACGGCCGGGCTGGTCGAGTTCACCCCGCCGCTGGACGAATCGCTGGAGACCAACGTCTACGGCGTCCGGAACCTGATCGAGCTGACGCGCGTGCTCCAGGCGCGGCTCGTCCATATCTCGACGGCTTTCGTGGCCGGCAAGAAGAGCGGCCGCGTGCCGGAAGACCCCGACATCGCCGGCTACTACCCGAAGCGCGCCGACGCCGGCGACGCGCGCTTCGACGTCGAGGAGGAAATCCGGTGGTGCGAGGCGTTCGTCGCGGCCGACTCCGACCGGGAACGGCGGAGGCAGGGCGGCATCGAGCGCGCCGACCACTGGGGCTGGACGAACACGTACACGTACACCAAGAGCATGGGCGAGCAACTCATCGCGCGAACGCCCGGCCTGGACTTCGCGATCGTCCGCCCCGCCATCGTCGAAACGGCGCGCGCGTTTCCGTTCCGCGGTTGGAACGAGGGCATGACGACCTCGGCGCCGCTCGTGCTGATGGGCGGCGAAGGGGTCAAGGCGTGGCCGGTGCGCAAGGACGGACCGTTGGAGATCATTCCCGTCGACCTGATCGCCACGGGCGTCCTGATCGTCGCCGCCGCGACGCTGGCCGGCCGGAACCGGCCCGTCTACCACCTGGCCACCGCGGCCGAAAACCCTGTCATGCTCCCGCGCCTGGTGGGGTTCCTGGGCATGAACTCCAGGTATCGGCACAAGCACCGCAAGGACGGCAACAAGCTCGCCAACATGTGGAAGGCGTACGTCGAGACGCAGGTCGTCACCGTGGAACAGATGGAAGCCCGGCGCCAACGGCTGCGGTGGGGCCTGGACCTGCTGCAGGCCACGTTCAACTTCCTGAAGGTGATCCTGGGCAAGAAGACGATGGAGCCGTACCTGCGGAACCTGCGGATCACGCGGCGGCAGATCCGGCAGCAGGAGCAGACGCTGGACATGTTTCTGCCGTTCATGATCCACAACAGCTTCATCTTCGAAACCGGCAACATCCGCGAGGCCTACGAGATGCTGGCCGAAGGCGATCGCGAGCGCCTGTCGTGGGATCCGGAAGAGATCGATTGGGCCGACTACTGGGTCAACATCCACACCAAGGGCATCGAGAAGTGGATCCGGCCCATGTTCATCAAGCAGGCGAAGACCGCGGCGGCGGAGACTCCGTCCGGCCCGCCGTAGCCGGCCGAGGCGGCTCGGCGGCTACCGCCCGAGAATCTCGCGTATGTTCGGGATGTGGCGCAGGACGATCATGGCCCATCCCGCGAAGGCCAGCGCGCCCGGTTCCCCGCCCCGCACTGCGGTAACTACGGCGGCGATGAGGGTCATAGTCGTCATCGACGAGATGGCGCCCTCCTGGACCCAGCCCATCCCGCGGCCGAACTTGCGCAGCGTCGGGTAGAGCACGAGGCAGGGCGCCGTGATCAGCGGTTCCAGGTAGAGCAGGGCCCCGGCCATCGTCGCCACGCCCTTGCCGCCGTTGAAGCGCAGGAACGGCGTCCAGCAGTGGCCGGCCACCGCGGCCAGGCCCAGCGCCCACCGGAGCCACTCCGGGTCGCCGGGCGCGGACAGGATGTACACGGCCACGCCGCCCTTCGACACGTCGCCGACGAGCGAAACCATGCTGCGGCGGAAGTTGGTCACCCGCCAGACGTTGTTGAAGCCCGGGTTGCGCGACCCCTCGCGCGTGATGTCCTTGCCCGTCCCCCACATCGCGACGACGGCGAACGGAATGGCGCCGATCAGGAAGCTGACGGCAAGCTGGAGGGCGATCATCGTCGGGGAATCCATGCGGCCACCGGGCGCGTCCGGCCCCACGGCCCGTGCATGCGAAAGCTGCTAGAATCAGGGTCGGACGCAGGCAGCATGATACGCCAATACGCATCCAGGGGTCTGCAACTACTCGGGCTGGTGCTGGTCGGGGAATCCCTCCTGATCTACTTCGGGGAGATGGGGCCGATGATGTACACCGCCGCGGCCGGGGTGGGCGTGTTCTACGCCGGCCGGATGCTCGGACCCGGGAGCAGGTAGCGTGTCCCGCCACTTCGCCGGCGGGGGACGGCCCGCCTACTCCTACATCGGCGCCGACGGCGGCGGCTTCGGCGGCGCGGTCAAGACGCTCCTCATCGCGAACGTCGCCGTCTTCGCGCTGCAGCTCCTGGACGGGTTCGCCAGCGGGGGCATGCTCACCGCGAGCTTCGGGCTCCGGCCGGCCGACGTCACCGGGCGGCTGTTCCTGTGGCAGTTGGCGACCTACATCTTCCTGCACGCGGACTTCATCCACATCCTGTTCAACATGTTCATGCTGTGGATGTTCGGACGCGAGCTGGAATACGCCTGGGGCCGTTCCGAGTTCTACCGCTTCTTCTTCGTCTGCGGCGTCGGCGCGGGCGTCCTGACCGTCCTGACTTCATGGAGCTCGCCGGTGATCACCATCGGGGCGTCGGGCGCCATCTACGGCATTCTGCTCGCGTACGGCCTGACGTTCCCCACGCGCATCATCCTGGTGTGGGGCATCCTGCCCGTCCGGGCCCTGAACCTGGCGCTCATCCTGATCGGCATCGCGTTCCTCATGTCGTTCCGGTCCGCCGGGGGCGGGGTCGCCCACGTGGCGCATCTCGGCGGCGCGCTGTTCGGGTATCTCTACCTGCGCGCGGGAGGGGGGCGCAAGCTCCGGTTCAGCGCCGGCCTGAAGGACCGCTATGAAGAATGGCGGCGGCAGCGGCTGCGCCGGAAGTTCGAGGTCTACTACAACCGCAAGCAGGCCGAGCGCGACCGCGACCCGGACGACCCGTTCCGCTGGAAGAACTAGCAGAACCGATGGAGCGCTACCGCACCTACAACGCGTGGCTGCGGAAGCGTTTCGGCCGGCGGGTCCACAAGGTGGTCGTCGACGCCGGGTTCACCTGCCCCAACCGCGACGGCACGGTGGCGGCCGGCGGCTGCGCCTACTGCAACAACAGCTCCTTCCGCCCGCCGCACGCCATCCGGACCGACCCGATCCGCGACCAGGTCGATCGGGGCATCCGCTATCTCCGCAAACGCGTGGAAGCGGGCAAGTTCATCGTGTACTTCCAGCCGTTCACCAACACCTACGCCGAGACGGAGCGCCTGGAACGGCTCTATTCCGAGGCGCTGGACCATCCCGATGTCGTCGGCCTCGCCATCGGCACGCGCCCGGACTGCGTGGACGCCGGGAAGATCGACATGATCGACGCGTTCGCCCGCCACACGACGGTGACGCTGGAGTTCGGCGTGGAGTCGATCCACGACGACACGCTGCGGCGCGTCAACCGCGGCCACGACTACGCGGCGTTCCTCCGGGCGCGGGAGATGTGCCGCGGCCGCGCCTTCATGGTCGGAGCGCACCTGGTGCTCGGGTTCCCCTGGGAGACGCGCGCCCAGTGGCTGGCGATGGCCGACGAGATGTCGCGCGTCGAGGTGGACATGCTGAAGATCCATCACCTCCACGTCGTACGGGGCACGGCGCTGGGCGCCGAGCACCTCGCGCGGCCGTTCCGGCTGATGACGTTCGAGGAATACCTCGACCTGGTGTGCGATTTCGTCGAGCGCCTGGATCCGTCCATCGTGATCGAGCGCCTGTTCGGCGAGGCGCCGCCCGGGCTCCTGCTCGGCCCGGACTGGGGGCTGGACCGGAACCGAATCCTCGAACGCATCCGCGAACGCATGGAAGCGCGCGGCGTCCGGCAGGGCTCGAAGGTGAGAGTCGCGGCGCGGGTGGCCGTATAGCCCGCGGCTACGGCTTCATCTGAACGACGATCCCGTTCGATTCACTCGAACGACGACTCCGTTCGATTCACTCGAACGACGATCCGGTTCAGTTCATCTGAACCACGATGGCATCGATGCCGTCCTCGTCCCTCACGAGGTTCTGCAAGTAACGGGCTTCGCTCAGCAGGGCGCGTCCGATGCGAACCTTGTAGAACGGCGAGTCATCCGTGGGGCGGTCGACGTAGACGCCCGTGTACTTCCGCTCCATGCGCCGGCGCAGGTCCTGGGCGGGCGCCTCCTGGCCGAACGCGCCGAGTTGCACGGCGTAGAACACGTGCAGCTCCGGCCGGGCCGTGGACGGGTTCGGGGATTCGCGGACGACCGTCAGCGTGACGGGCGCCACGCCGGTCCGGATCATGTCGATGCGGCGCGCCGCCGCCTCCGACAGGTCGATGATGCGTCCGGCGACGAAGGGGCCCCGGTCGTTGATCCGCACGTCGACCGAGCGGCCGTTGATCTGGTTCTCCACGCGGACCCAGGTGTCGAAAGGGAGCGTCCGGTGGGCGGCGGAGATCTTGTTCTTGTCGTACGTCTCGCCGTTGGCGGTCGGCCGTCCGTGATACGGGTCGCCGTAATACGATGCGCGGCCGACGGCGACGGCGCCCTCGTGGGGCTCGAGAAACTCTTGGGAGACTTCGGAGACGGTAGACGCGGCGCCGGTACGGCTCCGGCTGTGACAACCGGCCGTCAGGGCCGCGATGGTCAGGATCCACACGGCGCGCCGCATCGACTTTCTAGATAGCACGATTTCGTGCCGGGGCACAACCGCCGGGAGCCCCGGGGCTTCCCCGACGGCGTGTTAGAATCTCGCCCGGAACGCCATGGTTCTCGCACTGTTGACCAGCTCACTGATGGGCGCCATCAGCCTCGTGATCACGATAGCCCTGGGATTCGCCGTCGACAGCCGAGCCGACGTCAACCAGCATTTCCTGTTCGCCCTATTCACAACGTTCGTCATCGTCCTGGCGCAGTGCATGTCGATCTTCTACTTCATCGGGACGGCCAAGCAGGTGAAGGACCTGATGGTCGACCATCCGCGGCGGGAGGAGTTCGTCCTCAGGACCCGGACGTTCAAGGCGGGGGTCTTTCCCGCGGCCAGTTGGACGATCGTGTTCACCATGGCCGTGTTCATCATCGGCGCCGGCGTCGACACGCGCGTCGTCCCGGTCTGGATTCACACGGGGCTCGGCGCCCTGGCGCTCGCGACGTTCATCTACGCGCTGTTCCGCGAGATCCAGTACATGTCCAAGAACAACATCCTGCTGGACGAAGTCGCCGGCCTGGTCGGAAACGCGCCGGAAGCCGAGTGATCCGGACGCTCCGCCGGCTGGTCGATCCCGGCCGGCAGGCGTTCGCGGGCCGCGATGGCGCGGACGAGGAGGAGGAGATCGAAGGCTGGGTGGAAGCCGCCGGCCGGCCCTACTTCTCGGAACTGGAGGAACGCTTCGTCGAGCGCGCGCTGGGCCTGGGCGTCTCCAGCGGGATGGTGCTGGACCTGGGCAGCCCGCTCGGCCTCGTGGCCATGAAGATGCTATGGAAGCGGGAAGATCTCCTGGCCATGGGCGTCTACCGCACGCGGGCGATGGCCGACCGGGCGCGCGACACCGCGATCGAGTGGGGTCTGGGGGACCGGATGTTCTTCCAGGTCGGAGAGCCGTTCCGGTTCCGCTTCAAGGACGGCTACTTCGACGTCGTCGTGTCCGACGGCGTCCTGCACCAATGGTCGGATCCCGCGCCCGTCGTGGCCGAGGTCGCACGGATCGCCAAGCCCGGCGGCGCCGTCCTGATCCGCGACCTCGTCCGCCCGAACCGCTTCCGGATCGGCTCGCATATCCGCCGGCACGGCGGCCGGTATCCCGAGCGCCTGCGGGATGTCCACGCCCGATCGGTCCGTTCCGCGTTCACGCCGGGCGAGTTTCTCGAGCTGTCCCGGACGCTGGGTTCCGATCGGGTCCGCGTCCTGGCCGACGCCACGCACGTCGTCATGGAACGCGAAGGCGGCGACGACCCGGAATCGTGGGTCGTGGAACGGGAACGGTATCGCTGATGGACCGGATCGTCGTCGTCGGAGGAAACGCCGCCGGCATGACCGCCGCCTCGCGCGCGCGCCGGCTCGATCCGCGCCTCCGGATCACCGTGCTCGAGAAGAGCCCGACCGTTTCCTACAGCACGTGCGGCATTCCCTACTTCGTTGCGGGCGACGTCGAGGCCGACGACCTGATCGCGTTCACGCCCGCGCGCCTCCGGAACGAGCGCGACATCGAGGCGCGGACCCGTGTCGCCATCGACACGGTGCTCCCGTCCAGACGACGCGTCGAGGGCGCGCGGCTCGACACGGGCGAGCGCGTCGGGTGGGGCTACGACCGGCTGCTTCTGGCCACCGGCGTCAAGCCGCGGCTCCCGGAGATTCCGGGCACGGACCTGGAGAACGTCTTCTCCGTGACCACGCTGGAGGACGCCGTCCGGCTGCGCCCGGCGGTGGAAGCCGCCGAGAGGGTCGTGATCGTCGGGGCCGGTTACGTCGGCCTGGAAATGGCCGAGAGCCTGCGGCGGCTGGGGAAGGGCGTCACGATCTTCGAGGCGCGAAACCAGGTCATGCCGAGCATGGACGCCGACATGGCCCGGATCGTCGAGTACGAGCTCGAACGCCACGGCGTCGGCGTCCGCACCTCGAGCCCGGTCGACGCGCTCATCGGCGGCGACGGCCGGGTGACGGGCGTGAAGTCGCGCGGCCATCCGGGCGCGGCGCCGGCCGACGCGGTCCTGCTCGACACCGGCGTCGTTCCGAACACGGCGCTCGCCGGGGCCGCCGGCGTCCGCATCGGAGCGACCGGAGCGATCGCGGTCAACGAATACATGGAAACCAACGTGCCGGGCGTCTACGCCGCCGGCAACTGCGCCGAGGCGTTCTGCATTCAACGGCGGCGGCCCGTCATCCACTACGTGGGCACGGTCGCCGCCAAGCAGGGACGCGTGGCCGGCGAGAACCTGGCCGGACGCCGCAGCCGGTTCGCGGGCGCCGTGGGAACGACCGTTCTCAAGGTCTTCGACATGGCCGTCGGCCGCACCGGTCTGTGCTCGAACGAGGCCGCGGCCGAACGCATCCGCGCCGTGTCAGCGCGCATCGAGGCGCAGGACCGCGCGGCGTACTATCCGACGGCGCGCCGGATCTGGGTCAAGCTGATCGCCGACGCGGACTCCCGCCGCGTGGTGGGCGCGCAGTCGGCCGGGTATGGGGACGTGGCCAAGCGGATCGACGTCGCCGCCGCGGCCATCACGTCGGGTTTGACGGTCGACGCGCTGTCGCAACTCGACCTGGGCTACACGCCTCCGTACGGCAGCCTCTGGGATCCGTTGCTCGTCGCGTCCCAGGCGCTGCTGCGAAAGCTGTGACACGGCCGGGACCAGACTTGTACCGTCTTGGTAGAATAACGGACGGAGCGCGGGGCCGATGAAGCGGCATGTTCGAGCCCCGACGACGCTGATGGCTTGGAGGATCCACGGATGCTGACACTGCTCTCGGCCGCCTCGCTCGCGGTCGCGCTGTCTTTCCCCGCGCAATTGTCTCCGGAGCTGTTTCCCGTCACCGGCATCGAGGACCGCATCGAGTTCTGGGAAAAAGTCTTCGCCGAGTACGGCGCCGACGACCTGATCATCCACGACGGGCAACGCGTCGACCTGATCTACGACGTGGTCGGCGAGGACGAGCGGCGCTCCGGCGTGCGGCGCGTCCAGAGCCTGCTCGACGAGGTCCGGGCCGGGATCGACAACCCGGACGGACTGACGTCGGACGCGCGCGTGCTCTACGACCGCATCGCGGCGGACGGCGTGCGGATGACGGCCGGCGACATCGCCGTCCTGCGGGGCCGCATTCACGTGCAGCGCGGCATCAAGGAACGCTTCAGGGAGGGCGTCGTCCGTTCCGGACGCTATGACGCCTACTTCCGGCAGGTCTTCGAGGAAGAAGGCGTTCCAACGATCATCGCCCTGCTGCCGCTGGTGGAGTCGTCCTATCTGAACGCGGCGCGATCCTACGCCGGCGCGGTCGGCATCTGGCAGTTCATGCCGGCCACGGGCCGCCTCTACATGACGGTGCGGCGCGGGCGCGACGACCGGACCAACCCCGTGATCGCCACGCGGGCGGCGGCGCGGCTGCTCCGCAACAACTACGAGCGCCTCCAATCGTGGCCGCTCGCCATCACGGCCTACAACCACGGGACGGCCGGGATGGCGCGCGCGCGCGCGGCGCACGGGTCGGACATGGCCACGATCATCCGGAATTACGACGGCCGGACATTCGGCTACGCGTCCATGAACTTCTACGCCGAGTTCGTGGCGGCCGTGAACGTCTACGAGAACTACGCGTTCCACTTCGGCCCGATCGCCCTGGACGCGCCCGAGGACTTCTCCACGCCGGCCTACCTGGCGCCCGGCCGGCCGATGATCACGGCCGAGGGCGGCGCCACCTACCGCGTCCGCCCCGGCGACACGCTGTCGGACATTGCCGAGGACTTCGGCATGAGCGTCAGCCGGCTCATGGCGATCAACGCGCTGCCGTCGGACCGGATCTTCGCGGGAGAGACGTTGCGCGTCGCGGAGGCGGCGGACGAACCGGCACGGCCGGCCGCCACCGGCGAGTACCGCGTCCGGCCCGGCGACACGCTCTCGGAAATCGCCGAAACGCTCGGCATGGGCCTCAGCCGGCTGCGCGCCATCAACGGGCTGTCCTCGGACCGGATCTATCCTGGACAGACGTTGGTGACCGACTCGTCGGCCGAACCCGAACAGTACCGTGTCCGCCGCGGCGATACGCTCTCGGGGATCGCCGAGCGCTTCGGCATGGCGGTGCGCGAACTGATGGCCCTGAACGGGCTTGCCGGGAGCACGATCTACGCCGGCCAGCTCCTCATCATCCGTTAGCCGCCGGCCGCCGGATCAGTTGTCCAGCGGGCTGGACCGCACCTGGAACTTGTAGACCTTGCTGGTCGTGCCCGCGCCGGTCTCCATGTGAAACGGCGCCCGGCTGCTGTAGGTGGCCCAGACGCCCCGGCCCTTCCAACCGGCGTCGGGGTCGTCGATCCGCCCGTCCATCCACTTCGTGTAGAAACCCAGTGGATAGGGTACGCGCATCACGACCCATTCCCCGTCGACCAGCGCCAGCAGGCCCTCGGAAGCGTTGCCCGTGTTGATGGGCACGTTCTCGCCCAGGCCCAGCGTGTCGAACTGGTCCACCCAGGTGTAGTAGCTGCCCTCGGCGCTGCCCGGGCCGGCGACGCCCCGGATCTGGGGCAGCGGCTCGGCGTACATCGTCCAGCCCTCGGGGCAGTGCTGCCCCGTCGCCGTCGGTCCGTTCAGGACCGCGCACCGCGACCGGTCGAAGCTGGCCATGTGCCCACTGGCCAGGGCCGCCCAGTACACGCCGTCGCGGTCCACGTCCCCGCCCCGGGGCGAGAACCCCTGCACCTCGGCCGCCGGGTTCCCGTACGGCAACTCGTAGACCTCGGCCAGCGCCGTCGCCGGGGGATTCGATCCCGGATCCAGGCGGATGACCGCCCCGGGAAAGCCGAGCGACGTACCCCAGATGGAGCCGTCCGGCGCCGGGGCGACGGCGTAGAATGCTCCGCCGAAGCGCTTGTCCAGGTTCGGGTCCACTTCTTGGTTCGGCTCGACATAGTCGTCGCGCTGGCCGTTGCCGTTCGTGTCCATGATGAGCGCCGTCCAGCCCTGCGAGGCCTCCTCGTCGCCGGTCTCGTCGAACATGCGGGTGTTGAGCCAGCCGACGACCTGCCCGCCGCCGCTGGTCCACAGCGTCGAGTCCTCGTCCTCGGCGAACATCAGGTGGTGCGTGCCGAAGCACGTGCCGATGTGCGTCAGCTCGCCGGTGGCCGGATCGTAGACGCCCAGGTGCCGCCCGGCGCGCGCCACCGGGAACAACCGGGCCGACGGGTGGTCGGAGCCTTCCCGGCAGACGTCCGGGGTCTCGGGCGGCCGGACGGCCGTCGTGAGCCAGACGCGCCCCTCGCCGTCGATCATCGGGTTGTGCACGTTGTTGCGGCTGTCCCAGATGGGCTCGTCGCCGAAGTAGGGCGACGCCGCGGGCACGTTCTGATTCGTCATCGGCGTTTCGGGATCGCGGACCGTCAGCGGGATTTCCGCCGTCGTGTGCGCCGCCGGGTCCAGGACCGGAACGTAGTCCGCGCTCAGCTCCAGCGCCCCGTACACGGGACCGTCCGCGTTCACGGTGGGGTCGCGCCGGTCCGTGGACACGACGTCGTGCAGGTACGCGGTCGGGTCGGCCCAGTCCCAGACGGTGACCACGACGTTGCGCTCGACGCCCGAGGGCCGCGGCGGCGCGGGCGGCAGCTCGCCGGCCGCGATCCGGTCGGTCCAGTCCGAGAACATCTCCAGCGCCCGTTGCTCGCCCATGTTGCGCAGTCCGCCCGCCATGTTGTTGCCGGCCTGTCCGGACAGGATGCGCCGCGCCCAGGCTTCGACCGACGAGTCGAACTCCCCGAGCGCCTCCGGGATCTCGCGCGTCGCCTGGTTGCCCAACTGGTGGCACGCCCAGCAGCCGCCGGACTTCATCGCGCGGAGCCATTCGGCTTGGTTTTCCATTCCGGGCGAGATGCCGTTGCCCTCGGGCCCCGTGCCGGGAAACTCGCTCTCGGCGGGCGGCTCGATCAGCGAGTACCAGTAGCCGGCCGGGTAATAGTGGGCCGCGGCCGCATCGTCGGGCGCGACCGTGGCCGTCAGGTCGAGGCTGTCGCCCGGGGACGCCTGGACCCGGGCCGAGTCGACGAGCCCGTATCCCCGCACCCAGACGTCGTAGGACGCGTCGGGCAGGTCCGGAACCAGGTAGCGTCCCGCATCGTCGGTCACCACGATCCGGGCGAACGGGGTTCCCAGCTCCGCGGTCTCCGCGATCACCCAGACGCCGGCCTCCGGCCCGTCCGGGCTCGTGACGACGCCTCCGATGTCGTCCGCGCCGATGTCCGGACCCGGTGTCTCTCCGGTGTCCGCGCCGCACCCGGCCAGGAACACAACCGCGGCCACAGCCGCCGCTCGACGAAAACCACGCATGCTCGTCATCATCGGTCCTCCCGCGTCCGGCGTCGGACGCGACGCCGGACCATGACTCCGGAATCCTGCTCGCTGCTATACAAGTGCGGTGCGATTCTATGCCAATGGCCGGATCGAAGCCAGAAACTCGACGGCGCGGGTGCTGAACGGTCGTGACAGGGCAGGAACTCCCGGCCGCCCGAACGACCCCTTCGTCGGCGGCCGGGTGTTTCGGCGTGGGATTCGGCTCAAAGGGCGCGGAGCACGAAGAACTCGTAGACGTAGTATTCCGAATAGGCGTGCCAGATGTCGATTTCCTTCTGGCACCGATCCGCCAACTGCTGCGCATCCGGCGCGCCGCGGTGACGCTTCCGGAACGCGTGGACGTTGTCTTGCAACGGCCGATAGTAGTCGTCCCACCAGGCCGAGGCGGGAAGCGGAAAGCGCCCGATCGTCTCGTAGCCGCACGCCTCGACGGCCTCCACCAGCGCGGAGGTGTCGCGGATAGCCGGGTATTCCGCCATCCAGAACGCCGCGCATTCCGCGGGCGGCTCCGGCTTCCGCCAGCATACCTCCGTCAGCGCGACGTGCCCGTGCGGCCGGAGCAACCGGCGCCAGTCGCGGAGGCCCGCTTCGACACCCATGATGTAGACGGCGCCTTCGGACCAGATCAGGTCGAAGGCGCCGTCGGCGAAGTCGAGTCGGCGCATGTCCGCCACGCGGGCTTCCAGCCGGTCCGTGAGGCCCCGCTCCCGCGCCTTCCTGTTCAGCGCATCGACGAACGGGGCGTGGTTGTCGACGGCGACGATCCGCGCCCGCGAGCTCTCCGCCAGCACGAGCGTCTGGGCGCCGGTCCCGCAACCGACGTCGAGCACGGGCGTGCGTGGCCCGACGCCCGGCACCAGCCCCAGGGCCCGCCGCGTGCTCGCCGCGGAGCCCGGCCCCTGCCGCGGCAGAGGGCTGAACAGCTCGTAGAACAACGTGGTGGTTCGATCGGCTGCCATGAACGCTCCCGTAGAGGGGCTGTTATCAGAGACGTACCCCACCATACGGCATCCGAAGCCTGCCGAGGGTCGTTCAACGGGTCCAGGCCTCCTGCCAGGCCGCAAACTCGCGCGGGCTGATTCGGTAGCGCGCGAAATTCCCCTCGTGCAAGTTCAGAAGTTCTCGTTCGGCAACCTCCCGGAACCGCTCGCGCTCCGGTTCTTCGATGTTCCGCCAAGTCCACGCGTCGACCTGGACGGCAGCCCCTTCTTGTTCTTGCGTCCGCGAACGACCGCGCCGACAACCGTGTGAAGCGCCTTTCGGTGTTTCATCCGAAAGGGATCGGGCTTGCCCAGGGATTGCCTGACCGCAACGTAGCGGGCGGCCGATCGCCTATAGGCCCAGACGAACACGTCGCGAAGCAATTCGATACGTTTCAACTCGTATACGCCGAGCACTGCTTGGGTACACCCCGAACCGCCGGCGCTTCCGGACCGCCAACCCGAACCGCGTACAACCACCGCAACCACACCACACTGAAAGTGGCCACCGCGGCATCCTTGTTTTCGCCGCATTCCACTTGCGGCCGTGGGGACGCGTCTGCTAATTTGGATTCCCGATGGTCAAGAGAAGAGCCATCCGCAAGGGATTCGCAGGACGCGGCTCCGGTTGGCACGGCTGGGTCGTCGCCTTGGCCCTCGTCCTGGCGGGCGTCACGCTCGCCACGGCCGCCGGCCACGAAGAACACGCAGCCGACCAGGACTGCGCGGTCTGCCAACTCCGGCACCAGGCCGCCGCGGAACTGTCCACACCCTTGCTGGTCGGATACACGGACCTGGTGGAACCGATCGAGCCGGCTGACGACGCCGGGTGGATCGGACTCGCTCATTTCCGACGCGTATCCGCCCGCGGCCCCCCCGGCTAGCTCCCATCACACGCTTCGTTCGCCTGTAATACCGCCATCGCCGGCGAGATTTCCCGTGTGGGCGGCGCATGCAAGTGCGCCCAGCCCGATGGCTGACTCTGCCGTCGCCGCGCGGGCCTCCGACTGCCGGCAGCGCCACGTGGAGTTCTCCCGGGCGGCCCGCGGCGGCTCGCGACACACGGACGTCGTTGGCGGATCGATGAAACGTCGGGACAAGGGAAGAAGAGCAATGCACCGAGCGATTACGAAACCTCTTGCGGCCGCCGCGGCCGCCGCCGCTCCCGTCGGCGCGTCACCATGAACGACACTCGTGCAACCATCCCGTCGAGCGCGTACCTGGCTTCGGGATCGCGACTTGCCGCGTACGCCGCGGTCTGTTGCGGCCTGCACTGCGTCCTCACGCCGTTCCTGGTCGCGGCGACACCCGCGCTCGCACTCTCCGAAGGCGTCGAGCGAGCCGTGTGGGTCGGGACCGTCTCTCTCGGCGCGGCGATGCTCGTCCTGGGCCCCGGCCGCAAGAACCCCGTCGTGGTCCTCGCGTTCGTCGGCGGAGCCGCGCTGTGGGCGGCTTCCCTCGCCGAATGGCTCGGGCCGCTGCCCGAGACCGTGACGTCGGCTGCCGGCAGCCTCACCCTCGCGGGCGCCCTCCTGCAGAGTGCCCGTGTCTGCCAAGCCGGCGCATGCTCGGTATGCGCCGATGAGGAGCATCCGGATCATGGCGGCTGACTTGTCTCCTGCATGCCCGCTTCGAATAGCCGCGCGGTCCATCCGCATGCCCGCTGGCCGCTCCGGGCAATCTCCGCGAGGCTGATGTTCAAGAGGGGATCCGTGCATACAGGGCTCGCACAACGAGGCTCCGGCCGGCGCATCTGGATCGCCGCCCTGGCGATGTTGCTCGCCGGCGTCACGGTGGCCGCCGCCATCTGTCACGAAGAACACGCGGCCGACCAGGACTGCGCGGTCTGCCAACTCCGGCACCAGGCCGCCGCGGAACTGTCCGGACCCTTGCAGGTCGAATACAGGGACCTTGCGGCGCCGATCGCGCCGGTTGACGCCGTCGGGTGGATCGTGCCCGGTCATTTCCGCCGCGTATCCGCCCGCGGCCCCCCCGCCTAGCACCCATCACGCGCTTCGTTCGCCAGTAACACCGCCATCGACGGCGAAATCGCCCCTGTCCGCGGCGCCTGCGAATGCGCCCCGCGCGACGGCCGTATTCGCCGTGGCCGTGCGAACCGCGGGCTGCCGGCATCGCCATGTGGAGTTCTCCCGCGGCGTCCGGCGGCGGCTCGCGGGTCACGTCGACTCCATTCACGTCGTTGGCGGATCGATGAAACGTTGGGACTCAGGAAAGGGAAAAACAATGCACCGAACGATTACGACATGCCTTGCGGCGGCCGTGGTGGCCACCGCCACTGGAACGCCGCTGCTGGCCCGCGTGACCGGCGCCGTGCGCGGAACCGTGACGCTGGAAGAGAACGGAGACTCGATTCGCGGCGCGTTGATCCTGGTCGTGGGCTCCGGCGCCTCGGCGCTGACCGACGAACGCGGCCGGTTCGAGGTCGACAACCTGCCGGCCGGCGCCTACGAGGTCCTCGCGCAGCGAGAGCATCTGACGGCCGTGCGGCAGATGGTGACGATCGAAACCGACGGGACGGCGACGGCCGATTTCGTGCTGAGCCTCTCGCCCATACGTGAGGAGGTGACCGTGACGGCCTCGGCGGGCGGAACCCAGACGACGCTGGAGGCCTTCAACGCCGTGTCGACGGTCGAAACGTTCGACATCGCCCGGGAGTCGGCCGGCGACCTGGCCGCGGCCATCGAGCGCGAGCCGGGCATCGCGGTCCGCGGATTCGGCCCCGGAGCGAACAGGCCGATCATTCGCGGATTCGACGGGGACCGGGTGCTGATCCTTCAGGACGGGATTCGCACCGGTGACCTGTCGGGGGAGTCGGGCGACCATGGCGTCGCGGTCGATCCCGGCGGCGCGGAGCGAATCGAGATCGTGCGCGGGCCGGCGACGTTGTTGTACGGCTCGAACGCGGTCGGCGGGCTCGTCAACGTCGTCACGCCGCACGCGGGTTACCGGGAATCGCCCGGCAACGGCACGCGGGCGCAGGCGAGCACCGATCTGGGAAGCGCAAACGCGCAGCGAGGCGTGAACTTCGGACTGCAGCATGCGCGGAACGGGGTCCATTACTGGGTCGGCGGCGGCCGGCGGCGCGCCGAGGACTACTCCACGCCGGCGGGGATCGTCGAGAACTCCGCCACCTTGTCCAGGAACGCCCGGGCCGGCGTCGGCTGGTCGCGCGACCGACTCTTCGCGAGCGTCGACGTGACGTTGAACGACGGCCGGTACGGCGTGCCGTTCGCCGGCGAGTTACACGCACACCACGAGGAAGAATCCCCGGGACACATGGACGCCCACGACAACGACCACCGCGACGACCACGGGGAGACCGCGATCGCGCTCGACTGGCAGCGTCGCGCCGCGCGCTTCGATATCGGCTTCCAGGGCTTCACCAACCGCTTCGTCGAGGGGCTGCGACTCAGCGCGAACGTCATCGACTGGGGCCACAACGAGTTGGAGATCGAGGATGGCCATGAGCGCGTCGGCACCCGCTACGACAACCATACCTATATCGTCCGCGCCGACGTCGACCAGCGGCAGACGGACCGTCTGGCCGGGAGGTTCGGCGTCTGGACGCGGGTACGCGATTTCCAGGCCGTGGGTGTCGAGGCGCTGGCGCCAAGGACCGATCTGGCGTCCTTCGCGGCCTTCGCCTACGAAGAGCTGAGCCTGGGCCGATTTCGCCTGCAGTTCGGCGGGCGGGTCGACCGTGACCGCTACCGGGTGGCCGAGCGTTCCGGCGGACATCCGCACGCCGATGAGGAGGGCGCCGGCCACCACGTCGAGGCGCCCGCCACCCGCGACCGCGACTTCACCGGCGTGTCGGCATCGGTCGGTGTCCATGCGGACCTCGGCGCCGGCAACGCCCTGGTCGCCAACCTGACCCGTTCGCACCGCGCCCCGGCGATCGAGGAGCTGTACAATTTCGGTGCTCACGTCGGCACGCTCTCTTTCGACGTCGGGAACCCGGACCTGGACGGCGAATCGACTCTCGGCCTCGATGTGAGCCTGCGCCACCGGGGCGGCCGCGTCCGCGGCGACGTGAACTTCTTCGTCTACGACATCGGCAACTTCATCTTCGGCCACCGCAGCGGCGACGTAATCGACAACCTGCCGGTCTTCAACGTCCTGCAGGGCGACAGCCGCTTCGTCGGGTTCGACGCACGGGGCAGCATCCGGCTCGCCGGAGGGGTCTGGGCCACGCTCGGCCTCGGGCGCGTCGACGCCAAGTTGACCGCGACCGGCGAGGCGCTGCCGCGTATTCCGCCGCTCCGCGGCACGCTGGACCTCGACCTGCCGTACCGCGGATTCGTGGTGAGCCCGCGTTTGACGTTCGCGGCGAGACAGGACGACGTCTTCCGCGGAGAAACCGCAACGGACGGCTACGCCGTCCTCGACGTGCGGGCATCCTACGTCTGGCCGCAGCAGCGCTCGGCGCACATCGTGTCGTTCACGGCCAGCAACGTGACCAACGTGCTGTATCGGAACCACACGTCGTACATCAAGGACCGGGCGCCGGAAATGGGCCGCGGGATCCGGTTGAGCTACGCGCTGCGGTTCCATTAGGAAACGCGGCGTCGCAAACCAAGCGGGGGAGGCGCCGAAGCGGCCAGCTCGACAATCTGCACCCGACGCGCGGGCCGCGCCGGCGTCCCGTCCGCGCGCAGGCAGCGCGAGCGACGGAATCTTCACAAGTCATTCATATTTAGTAACTTGACCCCCATGAACCTCCGTCGTTCCCTCGATGATTCCCTCTTTCTGGGCGGGAATCTGCTGGTCGGCGGGAGCCCGCTACGGACGACGCGGCGATCCCGATGCAGAAACCGGCGCCCACCAGAAGAACGCTCGTTTCAACGTAGCCGCATCCATGCGACCGTGACGACCCCGATCGTGAACAGGATCAATAAAGGAAGGGATCGACCCGAAAGTGCGGGAGAAGATCATTGTCGGGGCGACGCAGCCGCCGCCGCATCGGACGCGTTGGTCGGTGCGCACAATGGCCGAGGCGACAGGCGTGTCGAAGGCGACGGTGCAACGGCTTTGGAGCGCCAACGGCATCAAGCCCCATGTCACGCGCACCTTCAAGCTGTCCAACGACAAGAACTTCGAGACGAAGTTCTGGGACGTGATCGGCTTGTACTTGAACCCCCCGGACCGGGCGCTCGTACTGTGCTGCGATGAGAAGAGCCAATGTCAGGCGTTGGACCGGACACAGCCCGGGTTTCCCGTCATGCGCGGGTACAGCCGCACCCAGACACACGATTACAAACGGCATGGCGCCGTCACGCTGTTCGCCGCGTTGTCCTACCTGGACGGAAAGATCTTCCATCAGACGGCCGCCCGGCACACGCATCGGCAGTGGCTGCCCTTCGTCAAACAACTCGACCGGGACACCCCCTCGGACTTGACGCTTCGTTTGATTGCCGACGATTACGCCACCCACAAACACGCAAAAGTGAAATCCTGGATCCAGTGGCGCAATCAACGCCACCGGAAGACCCACGGATGCGACCGCATCGCGATGCACTTCGCCCCCACCTCCAGTTCGTGGATGAACCTGGTGGAACGATTCTTCCGCGATCTCACCGACGATGTCGTCCGCCAAGGCAGCTTCCGCAGCGTTGACGAGTTGGTCCACGCCATGACCGATTACCTCGCAGAACGTAATCTCAACCCGAAACCCTATGTCTGGCGCCAGAAGGGCGAAGAAATCCTCGCCAAAATCCAACGCGCTCGCGCCGCACTCGCTCAAACTAATAACGTGCAGTCAATTTAGAGACGGTACACTAGATTCCACACCATTCAGGAGAGACGTCGGCTACGGGCGGTGTCGAGTGCGAGCGCGAGCCCGGCTCCGGAGCTGAATCCAAGGGCGGGATAGCCCAGCTTCCGGGCGGTTTCGTCGCCGTACAGGCAGGCGACCACGGTCGGCCGGTCGGACGCCGCCAGGTAGGGCTCGATGATCTGACGCGTGTAAGCCAGGTCATCCGCGTCCAGCGCCGGCTCGATACAGCCGGCCGCGGCCATCGCCTCCCCTTCCTGCTCGAGCATCGCCGAGATCGACGTCGCGGGGCCATGGCGGCGGATATGCGCCAGCCGATGGATGCACATCGTCACCTCATGACGCACGCGGGTCTCCGACGGGGTCTCACGGGTCCAGAGCAGGCCGACGATCCAGCCGCGCTTGTAGAGCGCTTCGCCCCCGAACCGGTGGTCCAACTCTGTGCCGTGACGGTCGGTCCAGCCGCCCCCGGCGTCATCGGCCACGACCAGCCCGACCCGGTAGGCGCCGGCAACGTCGGCCACGGCCGGCTGCGCCGCGGCGGTGGCGGCCGCACCGACCGCGTCAGCGTCCAGCTCGAGCAGCCGATCCAGCAGGAGCGGCACGTGGTCCTTCCCCATCGGGTTCATGTTCACGAGGGGAAGATCCAGATCGCCGGTGCCGGCATCCACCATCGTGCGCAGGTACGCCTCGAAGCGTTCCCGGCCGCGCGGCAGGCGGTAGATGTCTCGTTGAACCCCCAGCAGCGGGACGAACTCCAACTCCATCGAGCCTCCGTTCTCAAAACCGATACGTGTACAAGACCTTCGAAGACAACCGGCGGTCGAGGGTATAGGTCTCGCCCCTCACCGGGTCGTCCACCCAGTTGTGCACGTAGACGAAATAGAGATCGCTCCCCGGCGTCACGATCCAGCGGAAACGCGACTGCCAGCCGATGACGTTGCTCTGCGTGTCGTATTGGATGTTGTTGACGAGCGAGATCCGGGGGTTGAACTGCGTCTCGGCGATGAACCGGTAGAGCTTCGTATAGAACTGCCCTTCGGCCAGCGAGACGCGATTCCATTCGTTCGTGAAGGTGAACATGTGACCGGGCGCGGCGCGGTACTCGACCGCGTTGGCGATCGTGAGGCGCGTACCGGAGAAGAATTCGCCCCACTCGAGCTGCGGCGAGAACGCGACAGGACGGCGACTGGTCGTCTCCCCCTGAATCCGGAAACGCGTGAAGCCGTATTCGCTGCCGGCGGGAAGCGTCACTCCGGGCGCGATCCGGAAGTCGCGCTCGAGCCGCTCGTAGGTCGGCAAGACATGGAACTCGACCGAATCCTGCCGGTGCGTTTCGATCCCGATCGCCGTGAAGTCGGACTCCCGGGTCAGCAGGCTGTTGTCGACGGGATCGAGAAACCAGTCCGTCGTGGCCCCGAAGTTGAACACCCGGATCCAGGGATGCCGGCTCGGTCTGGGAGAGAACTCGATCGTCTGGTTGACGTTTCGGAAACCGGTCCGGCGGGTGAAGCCGATGGCCGCGTCGTAGTTCTCCTGGATCTCCTGATATCCGACGGCCATCGACAAGGGATCGTTGGGATAGTCGAGCTCGGCGCCGAACGCGGAGTTCCGGCCGTCGGCGCCGAGCGGATCGGTCGTGCGAAGGAAGTACCCCGTCAGTCCCAGGTTGTCCGAGCCCCGGAACGTCGAAGTCGCCAACCGGAAGTCGAGCCCCATGGTCTGGCGCCTCGCGTCGCCGGCCCCCCGCGTGTCGCGAAGCGTATAGATTCCGCCGAAGTACGACTCGCGGAACATGCGGCGCTTGAGCCGTATGACGGTGAAATCTTCGCCCGGCGAACCATCCTCGCGATCGTCGGTTTCGTCGGCGGTCTGAACCTGCAAAACGCCGATGTCGAACGCCCCGGCCTGTCCGGTCAGCTTGCCGCCGAAGTTGATCCGTTGCGGCGTGTTGTTCTCGTCGAGCCCGATGCGCCGGCTCTGGAACGGGATCAGCGACTCGCCGCCCGCGCTCGCGAAGTCGAAGAACAGGCTGCCGTCGAGGAAGAAGTCCCGCTTCTCGGGGAACAGGAGTGAGAAGCGCGTCAGGTTGACCTGCCGCTCGTCGACCTCGGCCTGGGCGAAATCCGTGTTGAGCGTCAGATTCGCCCTGAGGCTCGGCGTCAGGTTGTAGAAGAAATCGACGCCGGCATCGGCGTCGTTCCGGGGCGTGGGATCTCCCCGGCCCGGGGACGACTCCGAGTCGGCCAGGAAGTAGGGCTTGATGTCCAGGCCGCGCCCTTGCGTCACGTCCCGGATTCCGATCAGCCGTCCCGCGTTGCTCATCCGGTTGAGACCCTGGTTCCGCAGCCATCCCATCCATATGCTGACTTCGTTCTTTCGTGCGACCGTGCGCTGAAAGTTGGCGCCCCACTCGTCGGTGTCCGGGTTGAAGTTCATCGTCCTGAACGGAACTTCGAACTCGATGATCCACCCGATCTCGCTGCGCGTCGTGCGCGCGTCCCAGATACCGTCCCATTGACGGTTGTTCGTGTTGTTCGCGCCCCGCAACGAATCGGCCATCGACCCGGCCGGATTCATCTCCCACCAATACGCGCTCTGGCCGTCGTTGAAGGTGTCGAACGCCCATTGCAGCTTGTCGTCCGAGGGCAGGAATCCGTCCCGCCCCATCTGGTAGTAGATCAGCCCGTCCGGATCGGAATCGAACAGCGTGACGCCCATGTAGAGCTTGTCGGCGTCGTAGACGATGCGGACCTCGGTCGGCTCGGTCGCGGGCTCGCCGTTGTCCGGGTCCCGCTGCAGGAAGTTGGCGGCCGGAACGGCGCGCGACCAGACCGCTTCGTCGAGCCGTCCGTCCAGCGTGATCGATTCGCCGGGCGCCAGCCGCACCGCCTCCATCCACCGGCGGTCCCCGGGGGACGTCGTTGCGCTGCCCGGTGGGATCGCCTCGGTCCGAGGCGGCGCGATCGACCGAACGACCGGAACCGCCGGCCGGTCCGCGGCGGGCGCGGCTTCCTCCTGACCGGCCGCGCTCGGCGGCATCATCACGAAAGCAAGGAACAGAACGCATGCAGTGGCCACGATCATTTCAGTATTTTGCCTGATGATCCGGGGCGTGTGCGCCATCACTCGGTTCCTTCTGGATCCCTATACCCTGGTCGACGCGGCGGTGTCCTGGCGTGTCGGACCCGCGCGGTTCACGCTGTCCGCCACCAATCTGTTCAACGAAGAGTATTACTGGGGCGGCGGCAGTTCGTCCGTGGAGGTGGCCGATCCCGGACGCCCGCGACAGGTCCTGTCGCGGACATCCTTCGGGTTCCGTTCGGAAGAATAGGCTTCAAGCACGACCGCGGCGAGACGCCGGCTTCCCGGCCCACGGGGCCGGCGTTCGGGCCCCGGCCCTTCGGCCGGCGTCACGGACGCACGTCATTGTGGCGGCAACGCGAACACGTAGATCTCGTTGTGGTTGCGCGGCGGCTGGAGGCCGGCGCCCCGGGCGAGCGCGCCGCCCTTGTTCCCCGTCGTGACGGCCACGTACTGCCGGCCGTCGACCGCGTAGGTGATCAGGCTGATCGACACGGGACCGCCCAGCACGGTCTCCCACAGCGCGTCCCCGGTTTCGGCGTCGAAGGCGCGGAAACGCCGGTTCACGTCGCCGTGGAACACGACCCCGCCCGCCGTCGCCAGCGTCGCCCCGGTGCTGGGCATGGCGCTGACGCCGAAGCGCATCAGCTCGCCCGTGTCCAGGTTCACGCGGGCGATGCCGGCGAACGCGTCGGGGTCGCCCTCGGGCCGCGCCCGTCCGAAGCGGCGCTCGCGGTTCTCGCCGTCGGCGCGCGTCATGTCCAGGCAGTTGTCGACGTACGGGATGTAGAGCGACCGGGTGCCCGGATGGTAGGACGACGGCCAGAAGCTGGTCGTGTTGAAGAAGCATATCAGGTGGTTGTCGCCCGGCTCCTCGAGGATCAGGTCCGAGTTCAGCTCGGTCCGCCCGGTGGCGCCGTCGATGTGCGAGATCAGGAACCGCGGCGTGTCGAACGGGAACGGCGTGGCCCACAGGAACTCGCCCGTGCGGCGGTCGTTGACGAAGATGCCGCCGCCCTCCCCGACCATCACGGTCGCTTCGCGTTCCTCCCCGCGGGCGACGTTCGGGTTGAACCACTTCACGTATTCCGGATCCGGGTCGAAGCGGACGGTCGTCAGGATGCGTTCGTTCGTGTAGTCCTCGTCCCAGTCGTCGCCCGGCAGATGCTGGTAGTACCACTTCAGCTCGCCGGTGGCCGGGTCCAGCGCCAGCGTGGAATTGCTGTACAGGTCGGACGGCGACACGCGCGGCACCGCGTCGACGTTGCCGTCGTGGCGCGCGGCGCGCGTGTTGGGCATGGGGTTGGCCACGCCCCACAGCAGCGTGTCGGTTTCCGGGTCGTAGGAGCCGGGCAGGCCCCACGCCGACGCCATGTTCCGGGCGTGCGTCTCCGGCGACGGGTTGCCCCACGTCTCGTAGCCGGGCTCGCCCGGACCCGGCACGGTGTAGAACTTCCACAGCTCCTCGCCGGTGGCGATGTCGTGGGCGGCGATGAAGCAGCTCTCGCGCGTCCGGGCGCAGGCCCGCCCCGTGATTACCCGGCCGTCGACGGCCACGGGCCCCGACGTGTGGGCGGCCTCGCCCGCGTAGGTCTGCCAGCGCACCTCGCCGTCGACGGCGTCGAGCGCCATCACGTAGCCGTCGGGCGCCGTGTACAGGATGACGTCCTCGTAGATGGCGATCGTCTTGGTCCGCGCGCGGGCCGCCGCGTCGCCCGCGTCGTGCCGGTACTCCCATATGGAATCGCCCGTGGCCGCGTCCAGGGCCCGTACGACCGCGCCCGGCTCCACGATGTACATCACGCCGTCGTGGACGATCGGGATCGCCTCGGCGTTCCCGTCGTTCAGGCCGCGGGACCAGGCCAGCACGAGTCCGCCGACGTTGTCGCGGTCAATCGCTTCCAGCGGGCTGTAGCGCTGGGCGTCGTAGGTGCGGCTGAACATCAGCCAGTCGTCCGGACTGGGACTCCGGAGCATTTCGTCGGTGACGGGTCGGTAGTTCGTCACCTGCGCCCATGCCGCCGGAACGACGACGAGGACGGCGGCGACCGCTCGGACGATTGTCATGGAAACCTCCACCGCAGATGCCGGATTATACCAAGCGCGATCACAGGGCCGCTGATATGATCCTCGAACGCCGACACCATCATGGGAGGATCGCTATGCGCTTCGAAGCACTCCTCGCCACGGCCGTCTGCGGCCCGATCCTGGTTTGCGCAGGCCCGGCCGTAGTTCCCGAGGCGGCCGGTCAGGACGAGGTCGTCGCCCCCGATCCCGTCGCCGCGCTCGTCGGACGCCTGGATCTGGAACGCTACAAGGACACGATGCGGGGCTTGGCCCGGTTCGGCGACCGCCGCCAGGGGACGGACCGCAACCGGGACGCCGTCGACTGGATCGAGGAACAGCTTCTGAGCTACGGGTGCGAGACGGCCCGCCTTCACTACGTGTACGACCCGCCGCCGCGCCCGACCGTGGGCCGCGGCCGGGGCCGCGGCGCGCCGCCCGACCCGGTGATCGCCAGCGGCGAGATCCGGAACGGCCCCGGCGGCTCCCGCTACTACGGGATCACGCGGCCGACCGGTGTCAACAACGACCCGGACGCCCAGCCCGACGAGCGGCTGCGGGAGCTGAATCGGCAGCCGGCGGTGAACGGTCCTCGCGAGCAGGTCTACTGCACCAAGACCGGCGCGACGCGACCCGGCGAGATGTACATCCTGGGCGCGCACATGGACGGGCACGGCTGGGGCGAAGCGTTGAACGACAACGCGTCCGGCACGGCGCTGGTCATGGAGCTGGCCCGCATTCTGAACATGCCCGACGTCGAGACCGACGTGTCGATCCGGTTCGCGCTGTGGAACAACGAGGAAACCGGGTTGAACGGGTCGCGGGCCTACGTCGAGCAGCGCGCGGACCTGCAGGGCGTCGAGGATCCGCCCGGATCGGGCCGGTATCCCGAACCCATGTGGCTGGCGATGATCCAGCACGACATGATGTTGTGGGATCACGGCATGCCGCGGGCCGACGGCACGTGGAACCCGGAGCAGCGGCCGGAGGCCGACATCAACATCGAGTTCCAGTCCGAGTCCCGGTTCGCGGACCGGGCGATGCGGCTGGCCTTCTTCTTCCGAGAAGCGAACGAGGAGTTCGCGACGGACTACCCGGCCGCCGTCGGACCGCACATGACGAACACGGACTCGACGCCGTTCATGGACCTCGTCCCGTCGATCAGCCTCCGCGAGAACGAGCGCGGCATGCACACCGGGGCCGGCTGGAACCCGACCTGGCACCAGCCGATCGACGTGTTCGAATCGTTCAGCGACGACGACTTCCGGCTGGGGCTCAACGCCGCGCAGACGACGCTGGCCGCGGTCTCGATGCTGGCAGGAGCGTCGGTGACGGACTGACGCCGGAAGCCGACAGCTGGACGCTCGCGACGACATGCGTCGGACCATCGGCACGAGGAAAGCCAATGAGAGAGAAAGACGGCTCTATCGCGCACGACTTCGATCCTGACACCGCACCGGATCTGTCCCGTGACGGCTGGCCGGAAGAGTTCGCGAAGGCGCCTGTCCGCCAGGGTCGTCCGCCCGCCACTCGACCGAGAGTGTCGACGACGATTCGGTTGTCACGCGATGTGATCGACCATTTCCGGGCCGGCGGGCCGGGGTGGCGGGAGCGGATCGACACGGCGCTTCGCGACTGGATCAAGCGATAGATCGCGACCGAAACCGACCGCCCGACCCGTACCCGCATGAACTCGTCGCAAGCCGCGCCCTCCGCCCGCTACCTCCCCGCTATGGTGCTCCTTTTCGCCGCCTCCGGCTGCGCGGCGCTGATCTATGAGATCGCCTGGTTCCAGACGCTCGAGCTGGTGCTCGGCGCCTCGGCCGTTTCGTTGGCCGTGCTGCTCGGCGCCTTCATGGGCGGGATGTGCGCCGGCGCGCTGCTGCTGCCGCGGTGGGTTTCTCCCGCCCGGCACCCGCTGCGCGTCTACGCGGCGCTCGAAGTCTTGATCGCCGCGGCGGGCGCGCTGCTGATCGTGCTGATGCCGCTCGTGGGCCGCCTCTACACCGCCGTCGACGGCGGCGGCACGTCCAGCATCGCGCTCCGCGCCGTCGCCGCCGGCATCCTGCTCCTGCCGCCCACGATGCTGATGGGCGCCACGCTGCCTGCGATTTCGCGATACGTTCGGGCCACGCCCGAAGGCGTCGCGTGGCTCGGGTACGTCTACGGCGGCAACATACTGGGCGCGGTGGCGGGCTGTGTCGCCGCCGGTTTCTACCTGCTGCGCGTCCATGACGTAACGACGGCGGCCCTGACGGCCGTCGCCGTCAACGCCGTCGTTGCCGCCGGCGCCTACCTGCTCTCGAAGCGCGCCCGGTACGCCCCGCCCGAAACCAGCGACGAACCGGAAGCGCCCCCGCGGACCCCGCCGGCCCGGCCGTGGGCGCCGCGCGGCGTCCACGCCGCCATCGCGCTGTCGGGCTTTACCGCGCTCGGCGCGGAGGTCGCTTGGACGCGCCTGCTCTCGCTCCTGTTCGGCGGCACCACCTATGCCTTCTCGGTCATCCTCGCCGTCTTCCTCATGGGTCTCGGCATCGGCAGCGCCGCCGGCGCCCTGATCGCCCGGACAACCACTCACGCCCGCGCCGCCCTGGCGTGGACGCAGCTCGCGTTGGCCTTCGCCATCGCATACGGCGCGTGGATGGCCGCCGGCCAGCTCCCCTACTGGCCCGTCGATCCGTCGCTCGCTCCCAGCGTCTGGTTCCACTTCCAGATCGACTTCGCCCGCGCGCTCGTCGCAATGCTGCCCGCCGCATTGCTCTGGGGCGCGAGCTTCCCCCTGGCCGTGGCCGCCGCCGCGCTTCCGTCCGGCGACACAGGCGCTGTCGTCGGCCGCCTCTACGCCGCCAACACGCTCGGCGCCATATTCGGCGCGCTTCTCGTCGGTCTGGCCGGCATCCCCCTCCTGGGAACCGGCGGCGCCCAGCGCCTGTTGGCCGCCGTCTCGATGGTCTCGGCAGCCGTTGCGTTGGCGCCGGCTTTACGGACATCCCACGGAGAACGGTTCGCCACGGCGGGCCGAAGCGCGGCCACAGCGTTTGCCCTCCTGCTCGGTGCGGGCGTCTGGACCGCATCCCGCGTGCCGACGGTACCGGCGGGACTTGTGGCGTGGGGCCGGCAACTCCCATGGCAGGGCCCACCCAACGCCCTGTACGTGGGCGAAGGCATCAACGCGTCCGTCGCCGTGACCGAGGACTTCAACGGCCAACGCAACTTCCACGTCAGCGGCAAGGTCGAGGCCTCCACCGAACCGCAGGACATGCGCCTCCAGCGCCTGCTGGGTCACCTGGCGGCGTTGATGCACGGCGACGGACCGCGCAGCGCGCTCGTCGTCGGCTTCGGCTCGGGCGTCACCACCGGCGCCGTCGGCACCCACCCCACAGTCGAGCGCATCGTCGTATGCGAGCTGGAGCCGTTGATTCCACGAGTCGTGTCGACGTACTTCCGCGACGTCAACCACGACGCGGCGGCCGATCGCAGGGTCGAGTTCGTGTACGACGACGCCCGCCACTACGTGCTCACGACCCGGGAGACGTTCGACATCATCACGTCGGACCCGATCCACCCCTGGGTGAAGGGCGCGGCCACGCTGTACACGCGGGAGTACTTCCAGCACGTGAAGGCGCGCCTCAATCCGGGCGGCGTCGTGACGCAGTGGGTGCCGTTGTACGAAAGTACTCCCGACGCCGTGCGGAGCGTGATCGCGACGTTTCTCGAGGTCTTTCCCGACGGCACGGTCTGGCGGAACGACACCCTCGACGGGCGGGGCTACGACCTGGTGCTGGCCGGGCGCGCCGAGGATGCGGCGGCCACGCCGATCGACGTCGACGCCTGGCAGGACCGTATCGACAGCGCGGCCTTCGACGCGGTCAAAACGTCACTGGCGGGAGTCGGTTACCGATCGGTTCCGGACGTACTGGAAACGTACTCCGGGCGCGGCGCGGATCTGCGGGAGTGGGCCGCCGGCGCCCGGATCAACACCGACCGGAACCTGCGCCTCCAGTACCTGGCGGGCGCCGGGTTCAACAACAACCTGGGAACGCCGATCCGCGACTCGATCCTCGCTCATCTCCGGTTCCCGGCCGACCTGTTCCAGGGCCGGGAATCGAGCGTCGAGGCGCTACGCACCCGGATCATGGGGGCGGGGCTGTCCGACCCCTGATCCAACGGGCCTTTCTGGCTCGCGCCAATCACGTACGCTGAGAGAGTGGAATCGGTTCCTTCCGTGAGCCGGAGATCGACGTTCGCAACCGCCGAGCGTTTGATAACGACAGGTTATGCGAGTAACTTGTTGCATATGCGCGTGATCATGCGTTTGGACGACGACCTCTTCGCCGAGTTGAGGCGCATCGCAGCGGAATCGGGACGGACGTTGACGGCCGTCATCCACGATGCCCTCCGTGAGTCCCTGTCGCGGCGCGGCGCAACCGAGCGTCCTACGGTTGAGCTTCCCGTGTTTCATGGAACCGGGGTCAGGCCGGGCGTTGATTTGATCGACACGGCGTCCTTACAAGACGTCATTGATGGCGACGGGCGTTCTCCCTGACGTCGACGTGTCGTCTGAAGCGTGTCGCGAAGACGCGACTGTGCTCTGCGCCTGGATTAGCAGTCCGTTAGACGCAAGCACGTCGGTCGGCAGCGGCCCGTACGCTTAAGCCCTTACTCCACTGACCCACTTTCATTGGCATCAATGCACAGCGTTGAATCACGTTCGTCGAAAAAAGCTTTCTTCGGATCGACGGTGGAGCGGTTTCTCGCGAGCGATCCCGACCATGTGATCGGGTTCTTGGCCACTAGGGTGAGTATCGAGCACACAGGAGACGAATCCCAGCAAATTGAAGCATGGCGCTCCCAGATCCGTATATTGCGTCAAGCCCTCGCTGTTACTCGACAAGACAGTCTGAAATGGGGAATTCTCCTAGAATATCCACTGCTCCGACTCGGACGGCGGATCGACACAGTGCTGTTGATCAAAGACTGGGTCATCTGCTTGGAGTTCAAAACCGGGGGCACCGCGTTCGTTACAAGCGATGTTGACCAGGCGGTCGACTATGCCTTGTGCCTAAGAGACTTTCATGAGGACTGCAAGACACGTCGAATTGTTCCATTGCTCTGTGTGGAACACGGGCCAAACAGCGCTTGCACTCACAAACTGAATTGTCTCGAGACAGTCAGCAGTTGCGTCTTGGCCAACTCGGAGAGCTTGAGCGACGCCTTAAACTCCATCGCTCATCTTGCTATGGGCAAGCAGATTTCTTGGTCCACTTTTGACTCCGCCTCGTACAATCCCACACCTGACATTGTGACAGCAGCACGTTCGCTCTATGCCGGTCATTCCGTTAAGGAAATTGGCCGAGCGGATGCATCCGGCGAAGCGATAACGCGCACGTCCAGACGATTGGCCGAACTTGTCGAGTTCGCGCGTTCCGAGCGTAAGAAGATCGTTTGTTTTGTCACTGGAGAGCCGGGTTCAGGCAAGACTCTTCTCGGTTTGGACCTCGTTTTTGCGGGCATGTCGGGCCGTGTGGCCGGTGAACCGGCCGTGCTGCTTAGCGGCAATCGGCCTCTGGTCTACGTGCTCCAGGAAGCGATCGCAGAGGATGCGAAAAAGCGGATTGGAACATCCAAACGAGACGCTCAACGGCAGGCACAGCAAGCCCTCCAGACTCTTCTCGGCTATCTCAAGGATCACCAAGATCCCCGGTCGAAACCTCCGGAACATGTAGTTGTCTTCGACGAGGCGCAGCGTGCGTGGGATGCGCAGTCTGGGCTCCGACTCTTGGGTCGAGAGGTCTCAGAGCCGCAACTGTTCCTCGAAATCATGGGCCGCCTTCGTTGGGCCTGTTTGGTTTGCTTGGTCGGCCCCGGCCAAGAGATTAATCGCGGTGAGGGTGGACTTCCACTGTGGGCACAAGCAATCGCGGACGTTGACGGATGGTCGGGATACGCCAGCAAGGCAGCGCTGCATGAACGGGGTGGCCTTAAGGGTTTGGGCGATACGGTCGATATCAGAGAACTTGAATTTCACTTGGATCCAAGTCTCCATCTCGAAACCAATTTGCGAGCCTACAGGAACCCTCTCCACGGACGTTGGGTTGAAGCGCTCCTGATCGGCCGGATCGAAGATGCGGCTCGTATAGCCAACGAAATGCAGCAGCCTCCAGCACACATAACGCGTGACGTTGCTACTTTGCGAGCTTGGCTATCGGAGCGGAAGCGGGGAGAGCGGCGGGTTGGGCTGCTCGTAAGTTCTGGCGCTAAGAGGCTTATTGCAGACGGTATTCCGCCGTCCCCAAGGTCCAACGAATTACAACAAGTCGTCCACTGGTTCTTGCGGCCGACAGGTGACTTCCGCTCGTCGAATGCCCTCGAGGTGCCGCTTTCGGAATTTGTTTGCCAGGGGCTCGAAGTTGATTACGCCGGTGTCTGCTGGGGGAACGACCTGATTTGGCGTGGCGATCAATGGATCCCACGCAAGATTCGCGCCCCAAGATGGAGCAATGTCAAGGAGCCGAAGACCCGTCAGCATCGAATCAACACTTACAGGGTACTGCTCACCCGTGCACGTGCAGGAATGGCGATACTCGTTCCCGTTGGTGATGCGGCCGATTCGACGCGACAACCAACGGAATTCGATCAAGTTGCACGGATCCTCCGCCAGGCCGGGTGCACTGACATTAGGTGATCGTGCCCAATGCTGAAATCCGGACCAGTGGGACGGTGCCCACTGGTCCGTGCCGAATTTTTCGCAACGTCTTGGCGCCTTCTTTGACGAAGCTAGTTGTCCGCCCCGCCCCCGAAGTCCGACATCAGCAGGTGCGTCGACGTGTGGACGTAGCGCAGGACGCCGTTCTCCACCCGGAAGCAGGTGCGTGGCGGGCGCGCCGCTGCCGCCGCCCGGGGTGCCGGCACCGAACGTGCAGAACACGACGACAGACCCGATGGTCTCGTCCACGACGAATCGGCGGTTGGCGCTGTTGACGCCGCTGGGGACGCCGACCGCGCAGGTGTCGTCGTCCGAACCCGTGCCGGTGTACGTGCCGCCTTCGGTGCGGACGTAGGGATAACCCCATGGCACGATGTCCGTGTTCCCTTCCAGAAACGCGTCGAGATAGGCGTTGGCGACGGCCACCAGCGTGCCGCGCGAGTCGCGGTCCGCGACCGGGATCGGGCCCCAGTCCTCCGTCGAGGAATACTGCAGGTACGCGTCGGCGTCGAACAGCCAGTAGCCCGTCGTGGTCCACAGGATCTCGATCTCGGCGATCTTGTCGCCGTTGACGCGGAGTCGCGTGCCGAGGACGTAGGGCGCGTCCTCGTCCGTCACGATCACTTCCGTGAAGGTCGGGCAGGTGTCCGTGTCGAACAGGCTGCGGTGGTGGTCGATCACCATCGGCGTGTTGATCAGGCCGGTCTCGATGTCGGCGATCGCCACGTTCTCCATGTAGCCCACGCCCGGCGGCAGCGGCAGGCCGGATCGATCCCCCGAGGTCTGGGCAGCGATGTAGAGATCGACCGCGTTCTGCAACCCGTCGCGCGTGCAGGCAATTTGGGCGAACGCGGCTGTCGGGACGAGCAGAGCGGCGGTCAGCACGATCCAAACCGGAGTGATGCGTTTCATCGAACTTCCCCTCTGGTGCGCCCCCGGGGAGTGTTTCGGAGGGTCGGTGGTCGGCGCGCTGGAAGGCCACGGTGGTCTTGGAACCGTTGCGCGGGGCCGAATTGGAGGCGACGAGCCGAAAGCACGGGGTGACGGCGGCGACGCTGATGCGGTGGCGATACGCGTATCCGGCGGCCGACGAGGCAGGATTGAAAAGCCGCCTCGCGGAGGCGGTCGACGAGGAGACCCAGACGCTGAAATCGGCCGTGACGGGTCTGGTAATGGACAACGAGCTGTCGCGGGAGCGGATAAAGATCCGGCAGGTGATCGCCGCGTCGCCGTTGAGCGGGGAAGGTCGTCGCAACATCCGGGCGCGCCCCAGCATGGCCGGCGTCCGGCCATCGAAGGTGCGGCTGCCGCGCCTGATGCGCGCGGCCGTCTTGCCTTCGAACCGTCCGCGTGACTATGGTATGTTACTCGTGTCCGAGAAACCTGGGTCGGTACGGGGAGTCTAGATCCATGCAAATTCGCAATCGCTTGTCTCTTTTCTCATTGCTGGTTTCAGCCTGTTTCGCCGTCAGCGCCGCAGCGCAGGAGCAAGGCGCCTCGGCGGTCAGCGGGGGACTCTGGTCGGATCCGTCCACCTGGTCGGACGGCGCGGTCCCGGGGGAGGGTGACATCGTCACCATCGGCGAGGGCATGGACGTCGTCCTCGACGTCAGCCCGCCGGCGCTGCACGGGATGAATCTCGACGGACAGCTCAGCTTTTCCAACGAGAACGATGTCGAGTTCACGACCGAGTGGATTCTGCTGCGCGGCGAGCTGCATGCCGGCAGTGAAACGGATCCTCACACGCGCAATGCGACGATAACCCTGACCGACAATGTTCCGGATGAGAACATCAACGAAATGGGTGACCGCGGGATCCTGATTCAAGGCGGAGTGCTGAGCCTGTACGGTGATCGGGAAAACGCGTGGACCAAGCTGGCGGCAACCGCCGAGGCGGGCGCCACCACGATCGAAGTTCTCGACGCGAGCCAGTGGCGAGTCGGTGACGCGATTGTTCTGGCGTCCACGGATTTCAACCCGAGGCAGGCGGAGAAGCGGCTCATTTCCGGTGTTCAGGGCAATGTGATCACGCTGGATCAGCCGCTCGAATACATGCATTTCGGCGAGATCACGTTCGACGTCGATCAACGCGGCGAAGTCGGTTTGCTGACGCGCAATATCAAGATTCAGGCTTCCGCCGACTCCGAAGACTCCTATTTCGGCGGGCATATCATGGCGATGGACGGGAGCACGATGAATGTCGCCGGCATCGAGTTGACTCGAATGGGTCAGCATCTGGAGCTCGCCCGGTACCCGATCCACTGGCATCTCAACGGCGACGTGACGGGGCAATACATCAAGAACTCCGCGATTCACGACACGTTCAACCGCTGCGTGACCATTCATGGCACGGATAATCTGCTCGTCGAGAACAATGTCACCTACAACACCGTGGGGCACTGCTTCTTCATGGAAGACGGCATCGAGACGGGCAACCAGGTCGTTCGCAACCTGGGAATCCAGACCAAGTGCCATCCGACCTTGCCCTGCAACCCGACCAACCTTTTTCTGCCTCATCAGTCCACGGAGGGCCAGCGGTCCGAGCATGTCCTGATCCCCTCGGACAACACCGCCTCCACTTTCTGGATCACGCACCCCGACAACATCTACCGTGACAACGTGGCGGCGGGTTCCGACCAGGTCGGCTACTGGATGGCCTTTCCCACGCATCCGATCGGGGCGTTCGAAGGCACGGAGATCAGCGCCAATACCTGGCCCGGACGGTCCAGGCTGCGGGAGTTCAGAGGCAATACCGCCCACTCCAATTTCGATGGCCTGATGCTCGACCGCGGCCCCCGCCCCGACGGCACGTTCGGTATCGCCGGCCCCAACCTTGTCAGCCGCGCCGATCCCGCCGATGAGAACAGCGAGGTGGTGGTGGCGCACTTCGATGATTTCACCGGCTACAAGAACCGCAATGGCGCCGTCTGGGGCCGCGGTGAGATGCACCTGTACACCAATTTGAAACTGGCCGACAACGCGATCGGCTTTACCCATGCGGCCGGCATTGTCGGCGCCGCGCCCTACACGTCGCGGGTCGTCGACTCTCTGTTCGTGGGGGAGAGCGACAACGTAGGAAACCCCACCAGTCCCGAGGAAGTGGCTTACGGCCGCAGCCTGCCGTCCGCGGCCCCGGATTTCCCGATTCGCGGCTACGAGTTCTACGATTTCCACCACGAAGTGGAAAACGTCACTTTCGTGAACTACGAGCCCAACGAGCTTCGCGATGCGGGCGCACTCTCCTACCTGTTGTTCACCAGCTTCGGCATGAGCACCAACAACTGGGTCGAGGGCGCGACATTCGTCAACGCCAAGCCGGTCAGCTTCCCTCCGATCCAACGCCGTTGGGCGTCCGATTACGGACGCAGCGCCGCCTACAGGAGTGCGGCGTTCCATGACGTGGACGGCTCGGTCAGCGGCACTCCCGGCGCCTACATAGTCATCGACAACGGAATCGCATCCGACGAAGACGTCTGTGAGATCAGGCAGTCCTGGAACGCCGCCGTGTGCACGGGGGACATGGGCCGCTTGAGCATCGCCGGCAATTTCAGCGGGTTCCAGACGGGCCCCATTACCAATCCGATCATCCTCCAACGCAATGGCAGGCGGTTCGAATACAACGGGGGAACCACGATCGGCAGCGGCGCCGAGGTCCGGGTCGAGACATCCAGGGAGACGCTGTCCCTCTCCTTGCAGGAAATGGACCCGGGCTCCTTCGTGATTTTCGAGCTTCCCGAGTTCACAACCGCCGCCGTGGGCGCGGAACAAAGCAGCCTGGCTGCGCTGCGCGACGCCAGCGAGACGTCACACTACCGCGATGACGAGGCCCTGTGGGTCAAGCTTGTGGTCGCGGACGCCAGCGGTGCGGCCAGCACCGGCGGCCCCGGCGGTCCGGGCGCCGGCGGTCCGGCTGGTGGAACCAGGATCAACGTCAGCAGGTAGATTCATCCCCGCTGAATGGACGTGAGGCCCCGGCGCGAGCCGGGGCCTTTCGCGTTGAAGGCCTTGCCTTGCCTTTTTTCCGGCGCAGGAGACGTGCGCCATTCGCTACGTCAGCGCGTTTCGAGCGTCGCGCAGCACTCTTTCCACCGGATGGCCGGACTTGGACTGACGGTCTCTCTTTGCGTCCCGCCGTTCAGCCTATTCTGCCAAAATGCTTCAGCTCGGCGCGGAAACCGCAGACACACTAACATTCGAAGTGGACGAGACACTGCGAGCCGGTCAGAACACCCGCTCTTGGATCGACGAGCAGTTGGCACCAGAGATGAAGGCGATTCTGATTCGAGTGGGCGTGGACCAAGCGTATGGGGAATGGAACGCTCCGCTCGACCCGGAATCCGGTCGATTCGTGTACGTACCGATTCCCGAAAGCCGCCCCTTCCGGCCTGGTCTCGAGCGACCGTACCGTGAAATTCTCCCGTCTTTGCAGCAGTTCGCTTCGAGCATCGGTCTCGAAAGTCGTCTTGGACCTCCGCCGCGCTTGCTTGATCGTTCGATGCATCTGGACCCGGACTTCGAGTGGCTGACCTACGGCGACAACGGCGACAAGCGCGGCACCGGACTCAAACATCTATCGGACGGCGACCTCCTGGTCTTCTACGCCGGTCTTCGGTCAGTTCGAGAGCCGCGAAAGCTGGTTTACGGGTTGGTCGGTCTATTCGTCGTCGATGACGTTCTGCCAGCCGTTTCGATTCGCGCAAAGCACTTCAAGATCAACGCCCATACCCGCGTCCGCAAAATTGCCGTTGCCGACATCGTCGTACGTGCCAAGGCGACTGTGTCCGGGCGTCTGACCAAGTGCATCCCAATCGGCGAATGGCGCGACCGCGCCTATCGCGTGCGTCCCAGTTTGCTCAAGAAGTGGGGCGGCCTATCGGTGAACGACGGTTATATTCAGCGCAGCGCAAGACCGCCGACTTTTCTGAACACCAGGAAATTCTACCGGTGGTTCGTGCGGCAAAGGGTTGAGCTGATTCAGAGAAATAACTGATGCGCGATGAACGAGTCATTGTCGTACATCTTCGCAGACCGAAGAACGCGTCCGACATGCGAGACGACCCGTTCTGGGAATTCGGCAGCTTCGGCATCACTGGATGCCACGCCCACGATCTGCGCAACCTGATGGCGGGGGAAGCCGTGCGATCGATAACCACTTTAATAATCAGTCATTTGTGACGAAATCGAATCTTGACGTTGTTGATCCCAACTCGATAAAATGTTGCCGTTTCCAGCAAGGAGACAACGACGAACACACAAGCCATGGCGCTCGTGACCAGCCAAAATCTTCCGGATTTTCTGCACGGATGGACTGTCGCTCGATCAATCCCTCAGGATGTCATCGCAGGAGTCAAGAGCGGAGTTTTTGACTTGTCGGGCGGCGTGATCCGCGTCGCACAGGGTCACGACGGAGCAGGCCGAATCATCCGGCACTTGATCCCCGTGGGGGAAGTCGGCACCCCCGACGTCGTGTTGCAACACGCAGCGCGCGCGATGCATTTTTCCGGCTTGAACCTAGCAGTCAGCGCCGTGGGATTCGGCATTATTCATGCCAAACTGACGAAACTCGACGACAATCTGAAAGCGCTGAAGGACTCAGTGGACGGAATAGCACGACTGCTGGAATTGGACGAACGCGCCAAGCTGAAGAGCGCCCTGAAATACCTTTCGATGGTCATGCAAGAAGGCTCCGTGGATGCGCGTGAACAACAGTTGCTTCACGGAATTCTGAACGTTTTCGGACCGATCAAGGAGAAGTACCAGGAACTACTCCCTGAATCTCCGACCGAGACGGCCATGGCGTGCCAGGAATACTTCGCACTGACATCTCTTGCGACCGCCAAGTGCTCGGCGGAACTGGGAATGGTAGGTGCCGCCAGACGCAACTTGGAAGACGACTTCACATTCTGGGCGAGGCAAGCCCGACGAATCGTAGAGCGCGACTTTTTAGGCCAACATCCAGAGCGGTTCATGGCTGGCGAGTTTGCGTCCGACGTTCCGCTAAGCGAAGTGGCCTCGTGGCTGAATTTCGTCAACGACGAGAAGCGGAGCGAAGAAGAACGCATTAACGAGTTGCGGAATAAGATTCACCTCTCCGTTGGCGGGGACGGATCCTGGATTCCCTGGCCGCCCAAGGAAGCGAAGCGCACGGTTGAGGTGGACACGGAGAAAAACGTTCCAGCGCTGCGTAAACTTGTCGCATGCCACGGCGTACTCCAGGGCTACGTGGATCAGTACTCGTTGCTCGACGAGAACCAGATGACGCCGTCGGAATTTCAGCGGAAAGTGGAAGCGCTGGATCAGAAGTTGGTCGTCGATGGTTACGTTATTCTTCAGCCGGCTCCCGTGTCGAGGCAGGACAGTTCTCGGCTAGACGACTGACGACAGGTGATCGTTCACACGCCGTGCTTCGATACGGACCTGCCGCGTAGTCGACGCCCAGCCGTGAAATCGACGGTGACCAAGACGTCGCACTCTCCACACAGTTCCTGAGGTTTCGAGTACAGAATGGTGACAACTCTGAATCGACGCCGTTGTCCGGGCCGAAATGCGATCGGATGATGCCGGTCAGATTTCGGTTACTCGGCTTGCGGCCGACCGCCTCGCGCGTAGTCAGCCGCGCTGCCTTCTCCATGGAACCACCGTCGTTCGCCGCTCGCACGCGCAAGCCGGTATTCACGTGGTCATCGAGGTTGCGGACGGTGATGCTGGTCGTGGCCATGTCCTCTGTGTTCACAGGCGACCGATTCGACCGAGCCTCTGTATAGAGCGGGGGTCATTAGTCGAGTGCCGCGACGATGTCACTCTGCCACGCGTTCCTCAAGTCTCACTTGGCCGGCAGGGACTGGGTGAACGCGGCGGCCCGCTCGACCCATTCGGCCAGGTCGTCCTCGGTTTCGAGGCCGGCCGGCTCGACCAGCACCCATCCCCTCATCGGACGGCCGTTCATGTCCGCCGGTCTCGCATGCGGCTCCGCCAGCATTCGGCCGTAATCGTTCATGTCCAGCCGCGCGATGAGCGATCCCTTCCACGTCCCGACACACATGTTGCCGTTGATCATGAAACCGACGCCCCCGAACATCTTGCGCTCGGAAACGCCGTTCCTCCGCGCAAGCATCGGGCGTATACGATCGCTGAGCGCCGTGTCGTTCGCCATGGCCGCTCCTATGGATGCGTGGCTGCTCTTGACATGACCATGAGAACCCGGAGTCGGAACTGTGCGCATGGCCATTGTCGGCGATGGGCACGTTGGGACTCCCCGACGACGCAGGCCGATGCCCACGGTGCGATTCCGCGCCGCGTCGCGACCGTCCGATATCGCACTTGAGACTAAGGAGGATGCCCGAATATCATTCGGCGAACAGCCGAGCCGCCGGTTCAAGACCCAATGCCGGGAAACGCCGATCTCATCGCCCTCGACGCGCGGATGCGACTTGCCGCCTTCGACCATGTCCGCGGGTTGAACGTGGTCCACGACCAGTTGACCGCGGATTTGCTCAAGCCCGGCTTCGACTTCGAAGGCCGGCGGATCCCGCTCATCAATCCGCAACGCGGCATCTTCAAACCGCGGCAGATGCGCTTCCTGCTGTCCATCAAGACGGTCGTGCCGCGACGCGGCGGCCGGGTCTGGTACGACGATCAGCGTGAAGCGCATCGGCAGATCTACCAGGGCGAAGAGACCGTCGACTACGCGTTCATGGGGTCGGACCCGGCAGCGGCGGACAACCGCTGGCTGCTCGAGGCATACGAACACCATGTTCCCGTCATCTACTTTCTCGGAGTCGCCCCCGGCCGATACCAAGCCATCGTCCCGACCTTCATTTCAGGATGGAATCCGGCGGCACTCAAGGCGAGCATCTCGTTCGGCTTGCCCGAGCAGGACGACCTGTCGCCGCTGCCGCAGGCGGCAGAACGCCGCTACGCCCTGCGGGTCGTGAAGCAGCGTTTGCATCAGGATTCGTTCCGCGAAGCCGTCATCGCCGCATACGACCGGCGCTGCGCCCTGTCGGGCCTGCGCGAACACCGCCTGCTCGACGCGGCGCACATCGTCTCCGACAAGGATGAGATGCTGGGCCAGCCGATCGTGCCCAACGGCCTGCCGCTATCCAAGATCCACCACGCCGCGTTCGACGCCCACCTGATCGGCATCGATCCGGACTATCGCGTGCACGTTTCCGGGCAACTCCTCGAGCAGCACGACGGGCCGATGCTGGAAGCTCTGAAACAGCTTGAGGGCAGTGTCCTGCATCTGCCAAAACGTGCAGGAGACCGCCCCGACCGCGATCGTCTGGCGGTGCGCTTCGAGCGTTTCAGGACCGTCGCCTGACGCGCGGAGTCTCGAGGCGAGCCTGCGAAGTCCAGCGGGCGCGGCTCCATCCAACGCCGTTTCCAGAGCGGGACGGCGCGGCGCGGAAGGCCGCGCGCGGTGGGCAAGTCCCGGTTGCCGAACGTATCGCCGCGGCCAACGTGAACACGCGTCCGGAGGCGCTCGAACGAGCGCGACCGGGCCCGGCTCAGCCTCGGAACAGAGCTGCGACAAGAGTCAGGATCATGCCGAACATCATCCCGACCAGCCATCGGAACTGCCTGGACGCGTTCCGGTCCATGATGTCGATCCGTCCGGCAAGTTCCTCGCGGAACCGGTCGATCTTCTGGTCCATGGCGTCCATCCGCGCGCTCAGGCCCTGGCCCAGACCGTCGATCCGGGCGGACAACTCGCCGCGGAACCGGTCGATCTTCCGGTCCAGCCCATCGATCCGCGCGCCCAGGCTCTGGCTCACCGCGTCGATCCGCGCGCCCAGGCCCTGGTCCAACCCGTCGATCTGCGCGCCCAGGCCCCGGTCCAACCCCTCGATCCGCGCGCCCAAGCCCTGGCTCACGCCGTCGATCCGCTCGGCCAGTTCCTCGCGGAACCGGTCGACCTTCTGATCCAATGCGCGGACATGGCCGTCGACATGGACCAGGAGGTCGCGGACCTCGCCGAAACCGCGGGTGTGGTCTTCCACTTTCCCTTCCAGATACGCCAGGCGTTCTTCTACGGATGGCGGCATTCGGCGCCTCCCGTGCGCGGATTATAGCTCACGCGTCGATTCGTCATGGCGTATCCCGACGCACGCGGCTTGCCAAAACTGGGGCGCGCCGGGCCGGCGGCGTTTCTCTCCATGCCCAAGCGGCGCGGGAAGCCCGTTGGGACGGGCGAGCAGAGGACCGTGACCCGCGCCCGCCCTCGCGATCGTGGACGACTCGGGCAGGCCCTGAAGCCCGGTTTTTCGCGATAATAGCGTCCTGGTTGGTCCCGACAAAGCGGACTTCGGCTCCGTCCATCGCCGGGTGCGCCGACGCGCCGCGCTCCTCGACGAAGGCTAATCGTCTGCGCCTCCTCCGCCGCCTCCGAAGTCCGACATCAGCAGGTGCGTGAGCGTGTGCACGTACCGCAAGACGCCGTTCTCCAGCCGGAACAGGTGCGTGTCGGGCGCGCCGCTGCCGCCGCCCGGGCTGCCGGCGCCGAAGGTGCAGAACACGACGACCGAACCGATGGTCTCGTCGACCACGAATCGGCGGTTGGCGATGTTGACGCCGCTGGGGACGCCGACCGCGCAGGTATCGTCGTCCGAGCCCGTGCCGGTGTGCATGCCGCCTTCGGTGCGGACGCAGGGGTAGCCCCACGGCACGTCGTCGGTGTTCCCTTCCAGGAACGCGTCGAGGTAGGCGTTGGCGGCGGCCACCAGCGTGCCGCGGGAATCGCGCTCCGGGACGGGGATCGTCCCCCAGTCCTCCGTGGACGAATACTGCAGGTAGGCGTCGGCGTCGAACAGCCAGTAGCCGGTCGTGGTCCAGAGGATCTCGACCTCGGCGATCTTGTCGCCGTTCACCCGGAGCCGCGTACCGAGCACGTAGGGCGCGTCCTCGTCCGTCACGATCACTTCCGTGAACGTCTGGCACGTGTCCGTGTCGAGCAGGCTGCGGTGGTGGTCGATCGCCATCGGCGTGTTGATCAGGCCCGTCTCGATGTCGGCGACCGCCATGTTCTCCTGGTAGCCCACGCCCGGAGGCAGCGGCAGTCCCGAGCGGTCGCCCGAGGTCTGGGCCTCGATGTAGAGATCCGCCGCGTTCTGCAGCCCGTCGCGCGTGCAAGCGACCTGCGCCATCGCGGCTACCGGCGCGAGCAGCGCGACCGTCAGCACGATGCTGGTGAGTGTCATGCGTTTCATCGGACTTCTCCTCTGATAGACCACCCCGGAAACCCGGAGGGTTCGACGGCCGATTCCCGACTGGACGGAGCCGGACCGTCGATGCCGATCATACAACTGTTCGAGCTCCGTGCGCGCCGTGTCGTGCAGACGTCCGGGGAATCGTCGCGCCAGGGCCGTCGATGGGCGCGATACGTTGACATCGGCTTCGCCTCGCCAGAATACTGACTCCATGGCGTCATTCAGGTGTGAGGAGGGGATTCCGATGCTGACGACTTCGCCCCATGAGGCTCCCGCGCTGAAGAACTCGTGTCGGCCCCGGACGGTTCCCCGCTTCGGTGTGTTGCCGTTGCTCGGCGTTCTGCTCGCAGCCGCGTGTACAGGCGAAACGCTTGTCACGCAAACGCCCGGCGTGTTCTCGGGAACCGTGCTCGACGCCGCATCGGGACTGCCCATCGCGGGCGCGGAGATCGCGCTCTACGACGATGTCTCAACGACTCCCGGGGGATTGCTTCCGGCGCCGTTGCGATTTTTCGAGCCCGGCGCCGACCTGCGGGCGACGAGCGACGCGGCCGGCCGCTTCGCCATCCCCGCCGAGCCGGGGGTTTACGGGGTCGGCGCGTCGGCCAACGGCTACGTGAACTACGAGCTGGGGGCGGCGGCCCCCGGACTGCCGGGTATCCCTTGGACGATGGGTGACGGGCTCGACGAACCTGTCGAGATACGACTGACACCCGAAGGGCGGGTCACCGGCAGCGTCGTTGACGTCGACGGACGTGCGGTCGAGGCCATCGGCGTCTACCTGCTGAATTCGGTGTTCGATGTGGACGGAACTCGCCGTCTCGTCGTGGAGACGGAGACACGAACCGACGACACCGGACAGTACCGGATCACCCGCATCCCTGCAGGGCGGTATCTCGTGGCGACGGGCGGAGACACCGGCGACTCGGATCTTCCCTTTGGCCTCCCATGGAATTTCGAGTTGCCGCGGCACTTCGACGACACGGAATATGGCTGGTCGTTCTGGCCGGGCGGCGGGGAACCCGTGCCGGCGAGTTCGATCGCAATCGCCGCGGGATCCACGACGGAACTGGACGCGCTCGTCGTCGAGCCCCCGCGGCGGCGGCGCGTCCGCGGCCGGATCGTGGACACGGTCTTCGACGCGCCGCCGCCGCACGCCGTGGTGACGGTTCATTCGGCGGCGCGTTTCGGATTGTCGGCTGTCGATTACGTAACGGCGGACTACGACGCGGAAAGCGGCGCCTTCCAGGTGGAGCTTGTCGAGGGGACGTACCGTGTCGGAGTCAGCCTGGGCGAGGACCCCATCGGGCCGGAACGACGAGAACGGCGACTCCGGCCTCGCGATGCGTGGATGCCGCTGGAGGTGGGGACGGCGGATATCGACGACATGTTGATCCGGGCGCCGGCGAGCGGGTCGCTCCGGGGGCAGATCCTCCTGTCGAATCGCGAGCCCTTCGGCAGTATCGCCGGAAGCTCGGGCGGACCCGGAGTCGTCCTGGATCCGCTCGAGCCACTGCAACAATCGGCGGCGATCCGGCCCATCACGATCGACGGCTCGTTCGAAGTGCCGAACCTGGTGTCCGGGCGGTACCGCGTCGTCCCGCGCATGCTGCCCGACGACTACTACGTGAGTTCGGTTTCGCTCAACGGCGCCGCGAGCGATTCCATGCTGATAGACATCCCTGCGGACACGGACAACTCTCTGATCGTTCGGTTGGCGCCGGACGGCGGCAGGATCGATCTGAACGTGGTGGATTCCGAGGGCCTCGACGTGCCCGGCGCCACAGTCCTCCTCGTTCCCGATCCGGTTCCCGAACGCATCGGGTTCCACAAGTGGGCCATGACCGATCACCTCGGTCGTTCCGTTCTTCGCCAGGCGCCCCCGGGAAACTATCGGCTATTGGCCTGGCTGGACGTTGCCCGCGCCGGTTTCCCGGCGCCCGAAGCTTACCGGGACGCCGGCGTGGCGGTTGAAGTCCTGGAAAACGCGAGCGTCGCGTTGGCCGTCGAGACCTTGAGCCCGGAAGCGCTGGGACGGTAGCAAAGGATGACCACCTGTTACATCGTCCGTTCGCCCGACTCGCCCACGATGCCCGGACTTCGCGGTGGAGCCCCAATACGAAACGAACGCGCCTATTCGCTACGCAGCGTTGCCATCAAGTCAAGCTTCAGGACGCGACTCGCCGGAAGAAGGCACGCGAGTGCGGCAACGAGCGCAACGAGGGCTGCCGTGATGGCGAATGTAACGACGTCATTCGGTTCGACCAGATAGAGTTCGGGCGTGAGGAAGCGCCCGCCGGCCGCGGCCGCAACCCATCCGATCACCAGGCCTAGCGTGATGAAGACCACGCCATCCGCGAGGACCGTACGAAGGAGACGCTCGCGCGATGCGCCCAGCGCCTGGCGGACACCGAACTCGGCGTACCGTCGCGATACGGAGTACGCCATCACGCCATAGATGCCGCCGAACGTTATCAACAAGGCAACACTCGCGAAACCGGACATGATCGATGCACTGTATCTGAAGCGCGCCAGGAGTCGGTCCACACGATCCGACATCAACTCGATCTCCGTGAGGGCAATGTCATTGTCCACGGATGCGAGTTCCCGGCGAATCGTCGGAACGACGGACAGAGGATTCCCGAAGGTTCGGACCGACAAGACGTTCAATGCGATCGTCGACTGCGCGGCCGGGATGTAGATCGTGGGATCGACCGAATCCTCGACGGCTCCGTACCGAACGTCATCGACGACGCCGACAACCCGTATCGAACCGTCGCCCGGAGAGTCCGGGTGAGCGCGGAATACCAGATTCAGCGTTGTGTCCATCGGGTCGGCGTCAGGAGGCAGGATCGTGTCGACGAGCTTTCGATTCACGATCGCCACACGTGGGCTCTCGGACCTGTCGTCAGCCGTAAAGAGACGGCCCCGCCGGGGAGATATGCCGAACGTTTCGAAGAACTCCGGCGCGACGATGTTGTGAGTCGCCCTGACGCTGTCAGTCGCGCTGGACCGGTTCTGAATCTCCGCATCGGCATTCAACAGCGCTCCACTCAGCGGGGCTTGGTAGGCGATGTTCGCCGACTCCACCAGTGGCAGGCGTTGCAATCGGGACAATAGGTCTGGGATGACGTCCGGCAAAACCTCTCGTGATCCAACATCCATGTTCATGGTCAAGACACGATCGGGATCGAATCCCAGGTCAACGTCGGTTAACCGGAGAAAGCTGCGAACGAGCAATCCCGCACCGATGACAAGAGACACCGAAAGCCCTACCTGGAACACGAGCAACACGCTCGAGACCAGTCTGAGACGCAACGGGCGGGCGCCGACCAGGGCCGTGCCTCGGCCTCGGCTGAGTGCTGTTGTCGAGGGCGTTCCGATGAAGTAAAGGGCCGGGCCCAGGCTGGTCAGCAACCCGACCGTCGCAGCGATCACGAAGTTGAAGAGCAGCACGCGCCCATCCAGCGACACTTCGAAATAGTCGAACGTGCTCGCATATTGCGACCAGAAACCGATCGCGTTCCACGGTTTCGCAGTCGTGAGCCACTTGACGCCGGCACTCGCGACGCCTACCGCAACGACCCCGCTGATCATGGACAGGACCATGGCCTCCGTCACGAGTTGTCGGCACATCCGCCCACGCGCGCCGCCCAGCGCGAGACGCAGGGACAACTCGCCGCGACGCCACTCAGACCGCGACAACAGCAAACCCGCCGTGTTGATGCAGGCGATTGCCATGACGAACAGTACCGCGCCGAAAAGGCTGAAAAACGCCCGGTCCACCGTCGGGTCCACTTTCGTGTCCCGCAACGGCGTCAATACCAACCTCTCCAACCCGATCGCGTCCCGATAGCGCGGCGATATCTCTTCAAGTATCCCTGTTGAAATCGCCTCCAACTCCGACCGGGCCTGCGTTTCCGTGACGTTGTCTTCGAGTCGACCGACCACCCGAAGCCAGAACTGTCCCGGGCTGAGTGCCGTCGCAACGCGAACGGCGTCCGCCATCATGGTGGGAATCCAGATTTCCGTGGTTCCATCTTGGCCACGGAACCTCGGGGGAAGGACGCCAACCACGATCAGCGGCACACTGTTAATGGGCAGGGTGGTTCCCAGCACGCCCGGATCGCTGCCGAATTTGTCGCGCCACAACGCATGACTGATGACAGCGACGCCATGTGTGCCGGGCGTCTCATCCTCCTCGGACAGGAACACACGGCCAAGCGACGGCGCGACTCCGAAGAGCGCGAAGTAATTCGCCGTCACGAACTCGGCCGCCACGTTTTCCGGAATACCGGAATGTTGAAGAGTCACGTCGTACGGGGAGTATGCAGCGATAGAGGAAAACGCGGTTTGCCGCCGGCGCAACGTCTCGAGTTGAGGGTATGACCACGCGTATAGACTTCGTGGGCGGCTGACCTCTGCGTCGAACGCCATGAGCCGTTCCGATTCGGGATACGGCAGAGGTCTGAACAACAGCGCGTCAACGACGCTGAAAACCGCAGTGCTCGAACCGATCCCGACGGAAAGAGTCAGGACGGTCACCGCGAAGAATATGGGACTTCGTCCGTAGTGGCTCAACGCGAACCGAACGTCCTGCCACAGCGTTTCGAGGTGTCCGATCCCGTTGGCCTCGTGGACTTCCTCGCGTACCGCGGCGACGTTCCCGAAGTCCCGCATAGCCTGACGCCGCGCCTCGGCGGCATCCGTGCCCCCCTCCACCAGTTCGTCGACACGCTCGGCGATGTGCGCCTCCGCTTCGCCGCGAATCTCAAGGTCGATGCGCCGCCTTCGAAGAAGATTCCGAAGTCGCATCATGACTCAGCGGCCCTCATGACCCGTGCGATGCCCTGGAGCATGCGCTCGTAGCTTGAAACCTGGCGTTCGAGTTGTTTGCGGCCGGACGGAGTAATCCGGTAGATGCGTACGCGCCGGTTTCGAGCGGACGTGCCCCACTCGGACCGGAGCCAACCGGAGTTGACCATCCGTTGAAGGGCGGGATAGAGAGACCCCTCCTCGATCTGCAGGAGGTCTTCCGAGCTGCGTTTGATCGTTCGCGCGAGCGCGTAGCCGTGCAGCGGGCCTCGGCGCAAGGTCTGGAGCACCATCATCTCCAGCGCGCCAGGAAACAGATCCCGTTCACCCTTGTCCCGAGCCGCCATACCTATCCTCTCTAGACTTGTTTGGTCTAGGCCTAGATTCAACAATGAAGCGGCCGATCTGTCAACTCGGAAGACGGGCGGATAACAGGAAGACTAGCCCGCGCACGATGCGCAGGCCATGGCGGATGTCGAACTACAGCTTGTCTACTGTCCTTGAGCCGCTTCCAGCAGCGTCCGGATCTCGGCCATGACTTCCGCTTCGGGGCCTCCCGCTCCGCCGCGGCCGCCGAATCCGGGGGGAGCGGCGGGCGGCGGGGCCGGCTCGTCCTCGTCGTCGGCGACGGCGTAGGGATCCGGGACGCGGGCGCCGCCGGCGTCCGGCGGCAGGGGTCGCGCGGGGACGCCGTTGGCCACGTCCAGGGGCGTGCGGTCCGACCAGTCCCTCAGGTCCGTGCGGGCGCCGTGGTCCAGGAGATAGCGCACCAGGCCGGCGTTGCCGGACTGGACGGCGAAGTGCAGGGCCGACACGCCCTCGTCGTCGGAGACCCGCCGGGATACGCGCATCGAGAACGACAGGACGCCCGTCACCTGGGCGTCGACGTCGGCGCCGTGCTCGATGAACAGGTCCAGGAGTTCCGTGTCGGGGCCGGCCGGCGCGCCGCCGCGGCCTCCGCGTCCGCCGTAGGGGTTGACGCCGGCGGCCAGCAGGAAGGGCGTGGTCCCCATCCCGTAGATGTTGGGATTGGCGCCCCGCTCGAGCAGCAGCTCGGTCACTTCCCGGTCGTTGTCGCGGACGGCGTGAAGCAGCGGCGTCGCGCCGGTGCTGAGGAGCGGGTCGCTGAACCGTCCGCCCTGACTGCTGGGGCGGCGCATGCTGAGCTGGGTGTTGGGGTCGACGCCCGCGTCGAGCAACGCGGTAATCACGTCCATGCTCGTGACAGCCGGACCGGCGGCGGGATCGGGCAGGCCGATCGGCGCCCCGCGGCCTCCGCGCCCGCCGCCGAACCCGAAACCGCCGCCGCCCGCGTTCTTGCGGTTGACGGCGACGTAGAGCGCCGTGCGTCCGTACACGTCCCAGACGTGGGGGTTGGCGCCGTTGCCCAGCAGGAACAGCGCGACGTCGTTGTTGCCGTTCTCCAGCGCGACCTTCAGGGGCGTCACGCCCTCGGGCGTCGGGAGGTTGACGTCCGCGCCGGCCGTCACCAGGGATTCGACGCACGCCAGACAACCGCCGCGCGCGGCGTACAGCAGCGAGGTCAGTCCGCCGTAGGCGTGATACTGGGCGCGGGGTTCCGACGTGATCTGGCTCGGCCAGTCGGTGAACCGCGCGCGGGCGTGGACGTCCGCGCCGTTGGCGAGCAGGATGTCCACCATCTCCGCCGCGTTCCGCGTGGCGGCGGCGGCCCACATCAAGGGGGTCTGGTCCTGGACGGCCTCCACGGCGTTGACGTTCGCGCCGTTGTCGACCAGCGCCCGGACGATCTCCAGGTCCCCGTTCTTGATGGCCAGCATGAGCGCGGTCTGGCCGTCGAGGTTGGCGCCCTCGGGTCCGGAACCCGCGTCGAGCAACGTCCGTACCATCGCGGCGTCCCGCAGCTTGACGGCTTCGGAGAGCGGCGTGGAGCCCAGCTCGTTGGTGACGTCCGCCTCCGCGCCCCTGGAGATCAGCTCGTCGATCAACTCGTAGTCGACGCGATAGACCGCCCAGTGGATCGGCCGGGTCCCGTCCGGCTGCGCCTCGTTCACGTCGGCGCCGGCACGGATCATCTCGAGTGCGGCCCGGCGGTTGCCGGCCTGGATCGCGCGGGCCAACTCCCCCGGCGGCGCCTGGGCGAGGAACGCCGCGGCCGCGGCCACCACGCAGAAGACCGACAGAACGAAACGCTTCACAATTGCCTCCGCAACCCGCTAGACCACGTTCGGGTCCAGCTTGTTATGGTTCCCCCACAGGCCTCTCGCGGCCGCATACAGGAACGCGTACGGGTCGTCCCACGTGCGGTCGAGCCCGTCCAGCGCGCCGCCGTCGAGCATCTCCCGAGGGCCTTCGCCCAGGCGAATCCGGGTGAACAGCCGCTGCCGGACCAACTCCATCAACTCCCGTTCGGCCTGGAACTCGGCATAGGTCATGACCGGGCCGGCGCCCGGAACGACCCGCGTCCGTTCGTCGGTCATCGCGAGCAACAGGTCCATGGCGTCCACGAGGCCGCCGATCCATCCGCCCGAGATCCAGTCCAGCTCGGGGTCCTTGACGGGCGAGGCGATGTCGCCGACGGCCAGCACGTTGGAATCCCGGAAGTACACGTAGATGTCGCCGCCGGTGTGCGCGGTCACGAGATGTCCGTATTCGATCCGTTCGCCGCCGGCTTCCATGGACGCCGTGTTGACGATGGTCCGCGTGGGACGCGCGCCCTCGGGCCGCGCCGGCTCGTACCGGCTCTCGTCCGGCAGCCAGTAGTCGGTCGACATCCACTGGCGCGTGCGGTCGTGCGCGATGACGGTCGCGCCCGACCGCGCGAACCGCTCGTTGTTGCCGGTGTTCTCCAGATGGTAGTGGGTGTTGATGAGCGTGTGGACGTTCGCGTTCGCCGCCAGATCGTTCAACGCCGCCTCGAGCGCGTCGCCGTGGTTCGGAGCGCCGCTGTCGACGAGCAGCAAGCCGTCGCCCGTGGACAGGGCGACGACGTTGGTCCCGCCCGCGTCGACCACCGCGATGGCGTCGGTCAGGCGGCGAACGGCGGCGGACGCCTGAGAGCGGGCGCGTCCCCGCGGGGCGGCCCAGAGCGTGAGCGCGCCGGCCATCGCGCCTTGAAGTACCTGCCTGCGATCCACGCGGCGCCCCCGGCTACAACTCCGAGATGACGCCGGTGCTGTCGGCGAACGACTCCTGCTCGATCCCGAACTTGCCGAGCAGCGTCAGGTGCACGTTGGCCAGCGGCGAGCGGTCGGGCATGACCACGTGCTGGCCGCCCCGTTTCATGCGGCCGTCGCCGCCGCCGACGATGACCGTCGGGATCGGGTAGTTGTTGTGGCGGTCGCTGTTGCCCATGTTCGACCCGTACAGGAAGATCGAGTGATCCAGCAGCGAGCCGTCGCCGTCGGGCGTGTCGGCCATCTTCCGCAGGAACGCGGCGAACCGGTCCATGTGCCACGTCTGGATCTTCACCAGCTTCTCGATTCGATCGAGGTCGTTGGCGTGATGCGACACCGGGTGGAAGGCGTCCGGCACCCCGATGTGGTTGTAGGTCTGGTTCGTGCCCTCGGCCACCATGATGTAGGACGCCACGCGCGTCAGGTCGGACTGGTAGGCGATCGCGATCAGGTCGAACAGGAGATCGACCTGCTGGTCGAAGTCGTCGAGGACGCCGACCGGACGTTCCGGAAGGTGGATGTCGGAAACGTCCCGGGACGCGATCAGTTGCGTTCGCCGCTCGATTTCGCGAACGCTCTCCAGGTAGCCCTCCAGGCGGGCGCGGTCTCCGGCTCCAAGCTCGCCGCGGAGCGTCTCGGTCCGGTCGCGGATCATGTCCAGGAGGCTGCGATTCTCCCGGGCGATCTCAACGCGCTCCACGGCCGTCGTTTCCCCGAACAACTGGTTGAACACCTTCTTCGGGTTGTATTCCATGGGCAGCGGGGACGTGGGGTCGCGGAACGACAGCGTCGTGTACGGGCCGCCGCTGCCCGCCGCCTGCTGCACGGTCGTCTCCGAGGCGACCTCCAGGGACGGCAGCGCCGTGTCCTGGCCGATCCTGCGCGCGACGATCTGGTCCAGCGTCGCCGCCATGTTGGCGCCGCCGCCGAAACCGCCGCCGCCCGGGCGCGTGCAACTCAACCAGGTTGCCGGGTTCAGCGTGTGCACCGATCCGGCGCTGGCGGCGTTCTCCAGGTTCCCGACCGAGGAGACACAGTCCTTGAACGGCTCCAGCGGCTGCATGATCGCGCTCAACCGGAAGTCCGCGCCGGAACCGCTGGGCGTCCACCGGTCCCATTCCGCCCCGTGGGCGGTGTTGAACATGATCGCCCCGTGCGGGATGTAGAAGAAGCCGGCTCGAAGCTTCGGCGCCGCCGCCGTCTGAGCCGTCGCCGTGGCCGCCGGGACCATGGCGTCCAGGAACGGCAGGGCCAGGGTCACGCCGGCGCCCTTCAGGACCGTTCGCCGGGACAGGTGTTTCTTCGTTATGAACATGACGCGTCTCCCATGATCGCTAGTTCGCGGCCGCCGCCTCCACGACGTCCGCGGCCGGTGAGTGAACCGGCCCCTGCTTCAGAAAAGCATCGGTGCGAACGATCGCCTTCACGATCGAAGACCACCGGTAGTCGTCGTTCGCGGCCTCGCGGACCACCGCGCGGACCTCGGGCATGTCGAAGTACTCGAGCTCCCGCCCGAGCGCGTACATGAACAGCTTCTCGGTGACGGCCCGCACGAACATCGCCGGCGCGGCGGTGAACTGTTCCCGGAGCTCGACGGGGCCGTCGATGGCCACGCCGGTCGGAAGCACGGTCCGGGCGTCGATGGCGGCCTCCGCCGCGCTGTCCATGGTCCGCCAGCGCCCGATCGCGTCGAAGTTCTCCAGCGCCAGGCCGATCGGATCGATCACGCCGTGGCACTGGTTGCAGGCCGGCGCCGCGCGGTGCTGTTCCAGCCGCGCGCGCACGGTCCGGGGCCGTTCGCCTTCCGGGTCGTCCGGGAACGCTTCCACTTCGGCGGGCGGCGGGGTGGGCGGCGTGCCCAGCAATCGCTCGAGCACCCAGGCGCCTCGAAGCACCGGGGAGGTGCGGTTCCCGTAGGACGTGCTCAAGAGGACCGCGCCTTTTCCGAGCAGCCCGAAACGGGCATCGTCGGCAAGCGCGAACTTCCGGAACTGCGAGCCCGCAACCCCCGGAATGCCGTAGTGGGCGGCCAACCGATCGTTCAGGAACGTGTGGTCCGCCGTCAACAGGTCCAGGATGCTGCGGTCCTCGAGCAGGATGCTCTCGAGGAACAGCTCGACCTCCCGTCCGAAGTCCTGATACAACGCGTCGTCGAATTCCGGGAACACCATCGGATCCGGCTGCACGGACTCCAGGTCGGTCAGACCCAGCCACTTCGTCGCGAAGCTGGTGACGAGGCTGGAGGCCTTGGCGTCGGTCAGCATGCGCGTGACCTGCGCGTCCAGAACGCCGGGATCGCCCAGCCGGCCCGCGCCCGCCAGATCGAGCAGCTCATCGTCGGGACCCGTGTTCCAGATGAAGAACGACAGACGCGACGCCAACTCCAGGCCGCTGAGATCGGCGACGGCATCGTCGGGAACGCGGATCGAGCGGTACAGGAAATCCGGACTCACCAGCACGGCGGTGACCAGCCGCTCCACGCCGTCGTCGAAGCGGCCGCTCTCGACCCGACCCGCTTCGAAGAACGGCAGCAGCCGGGCCGCGTCGTCTTCCGTCGCCCGCCGGCGGAAGGCGCGGCTTGCAAGGTTGTCCGCGATCCGCCGCGCGCAGGCGTCCTCGCCGATCGTTTCCGGTTCGCACACGTAGATCAACCCGCGGCTGGGGCTGGAAACGCCGGTTGCGTCGTACGGTCCGACGATCTCGACGTCGCCCAGGCCGGGCTGGTTTCCGCCGAACCGGCCCCCGCCCGTGTTCGCGGCCGACTCGAACTGCGATCGCTCGATGAACCCGACGACCACGTCGCGCACGCCGGCCTGCACCTGGATGGGCACCTTGGTGAACCGTTCCATGATCTCGGCGCGCCCGTCGCCGGCCAGGAGGTTGTTGAGCATCAGGTCGTCGAGGCCGCCGATCGGCTCGCGGAACACGACGCGGCCGTCCACCATGATGACGAGCGTGTTCGCGTTCTCCAGGCGCCCCGTATACAGGCCGACCGTCTGGTCAGGGAACAGGACGTTGACGCGGTACTCGCCGTCGGCCGGGAACTCGTGCCGGAACATCATCCCGTCGCGCAGCCCCAGCGGCATGCCTTCGCGCCCCCGATTCTCGGTGAGCACGTACTTCACGCTCTCGAGATTGGGCCCGCCGACGGCTCGCCGCGCGATCGAGCGCGCGGCGGCGACGTACTGCTCGACGAAGGCCGGCGACTCGTTGAGCGCGGCGGCGATGTTGTCGAAGCCGTGGACGGCGACGTCCTGGGGCAGGACGTCCGGTGAGACATCCACCGCCAGCAATTCCCTGACGGCCGCGGCGTACTCGGTGCGGTTCAACCGCTGGATCGGCACGTGGCCCGCCTCGACGGCCGGCGCCGCGTCCAGCGCGCCCTCGAGCCAGCCGACGAACGCGTCGATCGACGCCTGCTCCGGCTGCGGGCTGCCGGGCGGCGGCATCAAGCGTCCGCGGAGCTTGCGGACGGCCTTCTCCCAGACTTCCGCTTCATCGGGCGCGTCGGCGAGGTCCCGTCCTTCCAGCGCGAGCCCTCCGAGCCGTGCGGCCTCGCTGTGGCAAGCGAGGCAATACGTATCCACCAAGCCTCGATGCGCGTCGAGCGCATCGGCATCGCCGCCCGCCACCGTTTGGGCGACCGCCGGGGCGGAGAACGCCGTGAACGCGACGGCCACACCGCAGGCCAAGCCGAGAAGCAATCGAGTAGAATGCGTCATGAGCGCGATCGGGCTGCCACGAAACTCGAACTCCGTATGATAGTGGCATCCCAGACCGTGTTCCAGAAAATCTCCCGGCCGTCCGTCAGCGCAACGACATCGTGGTCGCGGTCGATCGAGTGGACGTCAACGAAACATTGATCCGGCGGATGACCCGGCTCGCCGTCGAGTTGGGGGCGGTGAACCTGTCGCAGGGGTTCACCGACGAGGCGCCGGTGTACGACATGGTGTGGAGCGGGATCGCGGCCATGCTCGGGGGCACCGAGGCGCGGCGGCGGGAGATCGAGTCGATGACCGTGCGCGACCTGGCGGGCGCGACCGGCGCGACCGGCGGCGAGGCGCTCGATCTGACCCTGAAGGAGCTGCTGGCCGGCGCGCGGAACCCGCGCGACCAGTTCAACCAGTACTCGTTCCCGTTCGGGATGCCCGAGCTGCGGCGCGCCATCGCCGACTACACGGAGCGACTCTACGGTCGACGGCCGGACCCCGAGGACGAGATCACGGTCGTGCTGGGAGCGAGCGAAGGCATGGCCGCGTCGTTCTGCGCCCTGCTCGAACCGGGCGACGGCGTCGTGCTGATCGAGCCCTGCCACGAACGGTATCCGTCACAGGCGGCGATCTTCGGGCTCGTGCCGCGATTCGTGACGCTGCGCGAAGACCCCAAAGCCGGCACGTGGCGGCTCGACCGCGACGCGTTGCGCACCGCCGCCGCCGATCCGTCGGTCCGGGCGATCGTCGTGAACACGCCGCAGAACCCGACGGGCAAGGTGCTGGATCGGGACGAGCTGGCGTTCATCGCCCAACTCTGCCGGTCGCACGACCTGCTGGCGATCACGGACGAGATCTACGAGCATATCGTCTTCGACGGCCACCGGCATCTCTTCCTGCCGGGCTTCGAGGGCATGGCCGACCGCACGGTCGTGGTGAACTCGATCTCGAAAACGGGACGCGCGACGGGATGGCGCATCGGCTGGGTACTGACCCCGCCCCGATACACCGGCCGCCTCCGCGCGGTCCACGACAATCTCGTGGTGCAGGCGCCGACGCCGCTGCAGAAGGGCGCCGTGGCGCTGCTCGACCAGGAGCCGTCGTTCTTCGAGGGCGTCGCGGAAGGGTATCGGCGGAAGCGCGACCTGCTGGTCGCCGGCGTGCGCGAGGCCGGCTTCACGGTGACCCCGCCCGAAGGCGCCTACTACCTGTTCGCGAACTACCGGTCGGTTCCGGCGCTTGCGGAGCTGTCGCCGACCGACGCCGCGATGCATCTGCTCGAGAAGGTCGGCGTCGCCACCGTGCCGGGCGACAACTTCCACGCCACCGGCAACGACGGCGACCGCTACCTCCGGTTCGCGTTCTGCCGCTCGATCGAGACGCTCGAGACAGGCGTGGAACGCCTGCGGGCCGGGCTCGACGCCGCGCCGGGCCCGATCGAGTGACGGCCGGCGCCAACCGCCCGTGGATCAGGGCAGCGTGAACACCATCAGCGTCGGGTTCCCCGACTCCGGGCGCGGGAACGCCGGCGGCGCGGTGGGCTCCTGGTTGCCACGTCCGCGGCCGCCGAACCCGCGGCCGCCCAGGTTGCCCATGCCTCCGGCCAGCGCGACGTACTGCTTGCCGTCCAGCATGTAGGTCATCGGCGGGCTCATCCCGCCGGTCTGCCCGGTCCGCACCTCGAGCAGCAACTCGCCGTCGTCGGCCGTGTACGCCATCAGCCGGCCGTCGTTGATCACCTGGAACACCAGGTTGCCGGCCGTCGCCAGGGCGCCGCCGCCGCTCTGGCCGCCGCCCATGCCGAACCAGCGTTCGGTCTGAGTGGAGGGGTCCCACGCCGAGAGAATGCCGCCGCGGCCGCCCTCGGGCATGTCGCGTTCCGGGCTCATCGAGACGGGGGGCACGGCGCGGGGCGGCGCGTTGCCCCCGCGTCCCAGGTTGAGGCCGAAGCTCTGCTGGCCCGGGGTCGGCTCGTACTCCTCGGCGGTCGCGAAGCTGAACGAGTTCGAGTGCGCGACGGGCACGTAGACCAGCCCCGTGTCGGGGCTGAAGGCCATCTGCGCCGTGTTGTGCGCCTGCACCGGACGGACCGTCACGCCCTGCTCGGTCGAATACCACGCGTCGGGATGCACCTCGGGACGTCCGGTGACCGGATCGATCCCCGTCGCCCAGCTGACTTCCGCGACGGCCTCGGCCGAGATGAACTCCCCGGTGGCGCGGTCGATCACGTAGAAGAAGCCGTTCTTGTTGACCTGCATGATCGCCGGCCGCACCTCGCCGTCGATGTCGATGTCGGCCAGCAACAGGTGCTGCACGGCGTCGTAGTCCCAGATGTCGGACGGCGTCGCCTGGAAGTGCCACGCGTACTCGCCCGTGTTGGCGTCGACGGCCACGATCGACGCGACGTACAGGTTGTCCAGCGGCTCGGTGCCGAAACCCTGCCGCCACTCGATGGCCCACGGCGTGCCGTTGCCGGTCCCGAAGTAGACGAGGTTCAGGTCGGGATCGTAGGCCATGCCGTCCCAGACCGAGCCGCCGCCGCCCAGGACCCACCATTCGCCGGTCCAGGTCTCGGCCGCGCGTTCCATGGCTTCGTTCTCGAAACCGTCGGCCGGGTTCCCCGGCACCGTCCAGAACCGCCATATCTCGCTGCCGTCTTCCACGTCGAACGCAGCCACGTAGCCCCGAAACGGCGGGAACTCCGCGCCGGCCGTGCCGATGACGATCTTGCCGTCCATCACGCGGGGCGCCATCGTCAGTGTGTGGGACACCGACTCGGGGGGGACGATCAGGACCTTCCAGATCTCCGCGCCCGTGTCCTTGTCCAGCGCCGCGAGGTGGCCGTCGATGACCGGGACGATGACCTTGTCCTCGTACAGGGCCACGCCCCTGCTGATGACGCCGCAGCACAGACGGTCCGTGCCCGGCGCGTCGATGGCGCGGTCCACGTCGGGGTCGTAGCGCCAGATCTCCGCGCCCGTCCGGGCGTCGACGGCGAACGTGATGCTCCAGTTCGTGATGCTGTAGATGACGCCGTCGGCGTACAGAGGCGTCGCTTCCTGCGGGCCGCCGCCGTCCCCGACCTCGAACGACCACGCCGGAACGAGTTGGTCGACGTTCGAGTCGTTGATCTCATCGAGGCCGCTGTAGCGCTGCTCGAAGTACCCGTGGTTGATCATCAACCACTCCTCCGAGTTGTCGCTGGCGTTATCGAGCACCTCGTCGGTGAAAAAACCGGTCTGCAGAGCCCGGACCGACACGGCCGTCGTCACAACGGCGACACCAGTCAACAGAAGACAACGCGTCATGTGCGTGTGCATCGAACCTCCAAAGACATCCGAAGTCGTGTCCAGGGATCCTGCGCCGGCCGCGTCAGCCGCGCTCCAGGATCTCCAGTTCCGGGCGCGCTCCTTCCGCCTTCCCTGTGATCGGGGCCCGCGGCAGGCGGGCTTCCCCCGGTTGAATCGTGAACGTGAAGTTCAGCGAATACCACTCGCCCTCGACGTCGGGGGCGGGCGCCGGCGTGTCCACGTGGTGGACGTAGTCGCCGATCAGGGCCCGCGTCACGCCGAATTGCACGTCGGTCTCCAGGTTCGCATCGTCGTTCACGTAGACCTGCGAGATATGCGTCTTGTAGCCGGGCTTCGTGATCATGAAGTGCAGGTGCGCCGGCCGCATGTTGTGGCGGTGCTGCGCGCGCACGAGGTCGCCGACCGGGCCGTCGACCGGAATGGGATATCCCGCCGGCTTGATCGTCCGGAAACGAACGCGCCCCTCCGGATCGGCCCTGAACTTGCCGCGCAGGTTCATGTCGGCCTGGTCCGGATCCTGGTTCTCGTAGAACCCCTCGGTCGAGGAGTGCCAGACGTCGACCTCGGCGCCGGAGACGGCGGCGCCGTCCGTGTCCTTCACCCACGCGTCGACGAACAGCGGGACTCCCGGCGTCGGCGACCGGACGATCGACGCGCCGTTCTCGGTCCGCGGCGAATCCATGCGCCAGAACGGGCCGAGCATGTTGGCCGTCGTCTCGGTCTGCCCTTCCCCGACGTTGTTGAGCAGGCACACCAGGTTCGAGACGCCCAGCGACCCGCACGCCAGGACCACCTCGTTGTGGGTCTCGCTGGTCTTCTGGCCCAGCCGCGCGATCACGGCGCATGCCTTCTGGAACTCCGGCTCGGTCAGGCGAACCTCGCGAACGAAGGCGTGCAGGTGGCGCACGGCGGCCGACATGATCTCCACGAAACGCGGATCGTCGGCCCGTTGCAGCTCGCCGAGCACGGCTTCGGTCACCTGCTCCTGATTCTCGATGATCATTGGGACACCCGACTGGTTTATGCTCGGTTGCGGGAACGTCCGAAAAGAATACGGGAGGCCGCTACGGAGCGCAATGACGACCCCGGGGCCGTTTCACGCTACGGCCGGCACGGAACGGCCCGGCATCGGCTGCCGCCATGCAGACTGAACTGAAGCGATCATATTCTAGGACTGACGCGGCGGCGTCCGCCTCGTCAATTGCGGACGCCGCCGCGTTGTCCGGTCGCGGCGAGGAACGCCGCGACTACAACTTGAGAATTCCGCGAATACGCGGCGAAACACGCACGACGTTGCCGCATTCCCTACGGTACCCGCGGCGTTCCTCGCCGCGGGTGGACAACGCGTCCATGGCGTAGCCATGGACATGGCGGAGCGAGGCGTCAGTCCAAACAGAACCTCGTCAACCCGCTACCAGCATGAAATCACCCGAATGACGACCCCGACCCGTGAGTCGCCGCAGACGGTGGCCGCGCGCGCCGCGCGGGCCGGGGGCGACGTCGCCCGGCGCCGGCTGGGCCGTCCCGGGTACCTGACGTGGCGCGGCCCTCGCGACGTCACGACGGAAGCGTCGCTCGAAGTGCAGGAGGCGGTCGTCTCCACCATCCGGGCCGCGTTCCCCGACGCCGGCATATTGGCCGCGGAGGGACCGGAGGACGCGGCGATGCCCGTCGACGCGGCGGAACTCTGGATCGTCGACCCGGTCGCGGGCAGCCTGAACTTCGCGCACGGAATCCCGCACTTCGCCGTCACCGTGGCGCTGCGCCGGGATGGGAAGATCGTTCTCGGCGCGATCTACGACCCGTGCCGGGACGAGCTGTTCGAGGCGGCGGACGCGGCCCCGGCGCTCCTGAACGGCGACAAGATCGTGGTCCGGCAAATCCTGGAAGGTTCGGAAGCGTGGGAAAGCGCTGCGATCGGCGCCGACTGGCCGCGCGACGGGGAGCCCCGCCGGCAGGCGCGCCTGATCCTGGGACTGATGGCGGACCAGGTCCAAGCCTGCAACCTGATGGGATCGCCCGCGCTGGGATTCGCCGCCGTCGCCGCCGGCCGGCTCCACGCCTACTGGCACCTCGACCTCAACATCTGGGACGTCGCGGCCGCCAGCGTGATCCTGGAACGCGCGGGCGCCATCCTGACCGACGCGGAGGGGCGGAGCTGGCTGTATTCCGAGGGCGGCTACATCGCGTCGAACGACGTCATCCACGGGTCCGTGCTCAACGCCATCCAGAGCGTGCGCCGCATGGCCGGGCGCGGCGGCTTCCCGCCGCGCGGTTGAGGGCCGCTCAGGCCAGCGCCTCGAGCAGCGTCCGTTCCACCAGCGTCTGCGCGATGTCGATCTTGTAGGCGTTCTGGCTCATCGGGCGCGCGACGGTGCGGATCTGGGCCGCCGCCTGGCGTGCCGTGTCGCGCACGTTGGCGCCCTGGAGCTGGTTCTCGATCACCGTGGCCCGGTACGGCACCGGCGCCACCCCGCCCATGACGATCCGGCCGGCGGTCCAGACCTCGTTCTCCTCGGTGAACGCCGCGGCGACCGAAACCAGCGCGAAATCGTAGACCTGCCGGTTCTTGAGCTTGATCCACGACTGGCGCGTGCCCGGCGCGGGCGCCGGGACGAACACGTCGACCATCAGCTCGTTGTCGCGCAGGATGTTCTCGCGCAGGATGTCCTCGCCGGGACTGACGAAGTAGTCGTCGAACGCTACCGTGCGCTCGCCCTCGGGGCCGGCGATCCGGGCCCGGGCATTCAGGGCCAGTAACGCCGTGGCCGTGTCGGACGGGTGGACGATGTAACACTGGTCGCTGCCGATGATCGCGTGGTAGCGGTTGTCGCCGCCGACGGAGAAACAGAAGTCGCCGCCTTTCTTCAGGCAGTCGAAATCGTGCCCCCGGAAGAACCAGCAGCGGGGCCGCTGGTGGATGTTGCCGCCGAGCGTGGCGAAGTTGCGGATCAGGCTCGACGCCACGCTGCGCGCCGACTCCGTCAGCAGCGGGTATTGCGACGTCAGCTCCGCCGATTCGACGATCTCCGTGAGCGTGGTGTTGGCGCCGATCGTGGCGCCGTTCTCGTCGACGCGAATGCCCCGGAGCTCCGGGATGGTCGTGACGTCGACCAGGGCGTCGGGCAGTGGCATGCCCTCGCCCTCGACCCAGTCCTTCATCACCCCGGAGACGAGATCGCTGCCGCCGGCCAGGACCTTGGCGCCGGACCCGAGCCGGTTCAACGTCTCGACGGCTTCGCCGATGGTGGTCGGTTCGTAGAGTTCAAAGCCTTTCATCGCGGTTACCTCACGTTCCGGAGCGCGGTCAGAAGCTTCTCGCGCGTGATGGGCATGTCGTCCATCCACACGCCGACGGCGTTGTGCACGGCCGCCGCCACCGCCGGCGCGGGCGGGGCCATGGGCGGCTCGCCGATCCCGTGCGCGCCGAACACGCCGTAGGCCTTCGGCCGCTCGACGAGGATGGTCTCGATCGTGTCGGGCACGTCCAGGATGCTCAGCGCCCTGTAGTCGAGCATGTTGGCATTGACCGGAAGCCCGGTCCCCGCGTCCACCAGCAACTCCTCGCCCAGAACGGCGCCCAGCGCCATCACGACGCCGCCCTCGATCTGCTGCTCGAGCGCGAACGGGTTGATCGCGCGGCCCACGTCGTGGGCGGCCACGTACCGGGTGACCTTCACTTCGCCGAGCCCCGTGTCGACCTCGACCTCGGCCGCGTGCGCCGCCCAGGCCGTCCGCTGCCAGTCGGTGTCCTGCCGGTAGACGGCGCGTCCCAGGATCGAGAAACCGGCGGTCTGGACGGCGTTGCCCAGCGTGAGCCGCGTCGACGGGTCGTCGCGCACGAAGATCTCGCCGTTCTGGATGTCGAGATCGTCGGGAGACACCTGGGCCGCGTCGTCCGACAACCGTTCGGCGGCATACCGGAGGAGCTGGTTCCGCGCGTCGATGGCCGCCTCGTAGATGCCGCGGCCGCCGGTGTTGGTCTGCCGGCTTCCCGTCGTGCTGCCCGTGTCGGTCGTGTTGTCGGTGTCCACGTACTCGGTGATGCTCACCGCCTCGATGGGCACGCCCAGCGCCTCGGCGCAGATCATCGCCATCTGCGTCCGCTGGCCGGGGCCGATCTCGTTCGAGGCCGACACGCACTGGACGCTGCCGTCGGAGTTGACGATCACCTGGCCGGTGGCCGGGTTGGTGCCGCCGCCGTGACTGCACGCGTGGGCGGCCATCCCGACGCCGTGGAAGACGCCGGGGCTCACTTCGCGGGCGCGCGTCGCGTGCCGCACGTTGGCCCAGTCGATCCGGTCGCGGGCGGCCGTGATGCAGTCGCGTATGCCCGGGTTGCTGAAGGGGCGTCCCGTCTCGATGTTCCCGTCCTCGTTCAGGTTCATCAGCCGGAACTCCACCGGGTCCATCCCGATGGCGTCGGCCGCGCGCTCCATCATCATCTCGAGGGCGAACGTGCCGTTGGGATGGCTCACGCAGCGGTAGGGGCCGGACCGGAAGCTGTTGGTGAATATGTCGGTGGCTTCCAGGCGCAGGTCGGGTATGGCGTAGAGATGCTGCAGGCCGTACCAGGCGCCGTTCGCGCCGCCGCCCCGCTGGGCCCCGACGTTGGCGAAGACGCGGAAGTCGCCGAACCGCACCGCCCCGCCGCGGTCCACGCCCAACCGCATCTCGTTCCGGAACTCGGGCCGGTGCGTCCGGGTGACGAAGTCCTCCTCCCGCGTGTACATGGTCTTGATCGGCCGGCCGGTGATCCGGGCGAGGATGGCCGAGTGGACCTCGCTCAGGTCGATGCCCGCGCGGTACCCGTATCCGGAACCCATGTAACCCGGCTGGACGACGCGGATGCGGTTCGCCGGAATCCTCAACGCCTGCGACAGGGCGTTGCGCGAGCCGTGCGAGTGCTGGGTCGTGTAGTAGACGATCAGGCGGTCCTGGTCCCAGTACATCAGCGAGTTGGTCAACTCCAGGGCCAGGTGCTGCTCGGTCGACTTGGTCAGGACCTCGTCGAGCGTGACCTCGGCCGTGGCGCCGTCCGGGTTGCCGCGAACCAGGGGCGGCGTGATCGAGACGATGGTGCCGTCCTCCGCGTTGTCCCACTGCTTCAGGGTGAACGGTCCGGCGCCCTCCATCATGTCCAGCGTCGCCGGCAGCCGCTCGTAGTCCACCTCGATGCGATGGATGGCCTCGTCGGCGATATGCTCGCTCTCGGCCGCGACGACGGCGATCGGCGCCCCCACCTGGAACACTTCCTCGCTGAACAGGTAGCGGTTCGGGGGGCCGCTGCCCAGCCGGACGTCCCGGTACTCGGGCGGCAGGTTCCCGCGGTGCAGCACGGCCGCCACGCCCGGCATCCGCTCGGCGGCCTCGGTGCGGACCGCCGTCACGCGCGCGTGGGGGTAGGGGCTGCGCAGCGTGCGCGTGAAGAGCATGCCGTTCATGCGCATGTTCTGGACGTACCGGCCCAGGCTGGTCACCACGCCCAGCCCGTGAAGGCGGGGGATGGAGCGGCCGATGACGTTGAACGGCGGCGCCTCCTGCCGCGGCGCCGGCGCGGCCCCCCGCGCCGGGACGCCGAGCTTCGCGGCGTACCGCTCCATGATGGGCTCCACCATCTCGCTGTACTCGCCCAGCATCAGGTTCCATTCCGGATCGTCGGAGAGCATCCGCCACTGGTCGTCGGTCAAACCGGCGGCGTAGGCGGGATCCTGGACGACTCGAAGGGCATCGACTCTGGATTCCATGTCGCCTCCTTACTCCGGCCGGACCGGATGACCCAGCTCTTCCAGGATCTGCCGCACGCGGACTTCGTCCAGCCGCGTCGGATCCCAGGCGGGCGTGACGGTGCGTTCCGTACCCGAAACGTCGAGAATGCCCGGGCGCTGCCGCAACTCGAGCGCCAGGTCGTCGTAGTCCTCGATGGTGCCGAGCGCGGTGACGAACTCGAACTGCCGCGACGCACGTCCGCCCGCGGCTTCGGCCGCGGCGGCGGGTGCTTCGCGCTCGATCGGCGGCGCGAGGTAGGTCACCGCCTGGCCGCGCATCTCGGCCGCGGCAGTCCGCACGGCGGTCATGATCTTGGGATACTCGCCGCACCGGCAGATGTTCCCGGCCAGCGCTTCCTTGATCTCGTCGTCGTTCGGATCCGGATTGGACTCGAGCAGAGCCCACGCGGCCATGATGAATCCCCGCGTGCAGATGCCGCACTGGAAACCGCCGTCGAACCAGAACGCCCGCTGCAGGGGGTGCAGGCCGTCGACGCCCGGCCCGTCGGCGATGCCGGCGACCGTGAGGATCTCCTGGCCGCGGCCGGCCCTCGCCGTCAGGACGGCGCATCCGTTGACTGCCCGGCCGTCCATGACGACGGTGCACGCGCCGCACTGCGCGCGGTCGCATCCGAGGTTGCAGTTCGACAGCCCCAACTGGTAGTTGAGCGTCTCCCACAGGCTCTCCCGAACGTCGACGGTCACGTCATGCGGCCGTCCGTCCACGTCCAGCGTGACCCGCCGCGTCCGCATCGGGTCCGGGGGCGTGGCCTGCGGCGCGGACTCGGCCTCGGGCACCATGGCGGCGAAGCCGGCGCCGCTCATGACGCCGACGGCGAGGGCCCCCGCGTTCCCGCGTATCAGGAAGTCGCGCCGGGTCAGGGCGGGACGGGGACCGTCCCCTCCGGCGGCTGGAGGCGCCTGGCGTCCCTCGGACGCCGGAGGCTTCTGATCGTGGCCTTCGGGCATGGCGTCACCTCTGTCTCGAACTCCGTACAACAAATGCGATCCGGATGGAACCGGATTTTATGTCTTTCGGGTTCGATGCGCACGCATAAAGCCGCGCGCGCCACACGGAGTGCGTCGACGTATGGCGTGTGCGCATCGTGGCATGGCCCTCGGTTTGCCGAGGGAATGACCGCCCCTGCGTGTTTCGCTGCGAGCGCGCGGGATGTCCATTGTAGTCGCGGCGTGCCTCGCCGCGACTGGACAACGCGGCAAGCGCCGCCGCAATTGACGAGGCGGTAGCCGAG
>JAJEEE010000045.1 GCA_022821145.1 Acidobacteriota bacterium | reverse complement strand
GAGTGCAGTCTGTACCAGCCGGCCCGTCACCGCGACGTGCGCGCCTCCGGTGAGATGGAGCATGAAGAAACCTTCTGATAGGTTGAGGGAATGGTTCGCCTCCTTGACGGAGGAGTCCAGATACGAGGCGTCAGCCCAAGAAACGAATCCGACACGATCGGGCCTCCGACGCCGTTTTGGGGCCCCTGGAGCGCCTTGTCCAGAGCATTCGCGCTGTGCGAACGCCTGTGTCTACGAGCGCCATAGTGAGTATAGCCATGGCCTCGACCCCCTCGCGGACAGGCCCGCTCCGAACTGCTATAGTAGGAACCTGGCGAGGAACAGCACGTGCATCGAACACCGGACAACGCGGCGCGCGAGGTTGCAACGGCCGGACCGCCGCGCCTGGGCGACCTGGACGACTGGCAATCCCTGCTCGACGAGTCGCGGCGGCAACCGGTGCTCGTATTCAAGCACAGCACGTCGTGTGAGATCAGCGCCGCCGTGTTCGACGCGTTCCGCCGTTACGCGGCGCGCGGCGAGTCCCCGCCGGCGCGCGTCGTGCACGTGATCGAGGACCGCGCCCTTTCCGACGCGATCGCCGAACGGACCGGCGTCGCTCACGAGTCGCCGCAGTTGATCGCGATCCGGAACCAGCGCCCCGTCTGGCACGCCTCCCACTGGTCGATCGACCTGGACGCGCTCGAGACGCGCCTGCGGGAAACCGCCTGAGGGATCCGGCGCCGCCGCCCGAAACCCGTCGTGACCGAACCCCGCTTCACCAACCGCCTGGCCGGGGAAACCAGCCCGTACCTGCTGCAACACGCGCACAACCCCGTGGATTGGTACCCGTGGGGACCGGACGCGCTGGAGAAGGCGCGCGTCGAGGACAAGCCGATCCTGCTCAGCATCGGATACTCGGCCTGCCACTGGTGCCACGTCATGGAGCGCGAGTCGTTCGAGAACCCCGAGATCGCCCGCTCGATGAACGAGAACTACGTCAACATCAAGGTCGACCGCGAGGAACGCCCGGACCTGGACCAGATCTACATGAGCGCCATCCAGCTCATGACCGGCAGCGGCGGCTGGCCGCTGACCGCGTTCCTGACGCCCGACGGGAAGCCCTTCTACGGCGGGACGTACTTCCCGCCCGACGACAAGTACAACCGGCCGGGTTTCCGGCGCGTTCTCGCCGCGATCGCCGAGGCCTATAGCAAGCGGCGGGACGAGGTGTTGTCCAACGCCCGGACCGTGGTGGAGCGCATCGACGGACAGGCCCGTTCCGGCGGCGCCGGCGGCGAATTGGATCTCGCGCTGCTCGAACGCGCGGCGGGCGGCGTCTCCCGGCAATTCGATCCCGTCCACGGCGGTTTTGGCTCGGCGCCGAAGTTCCCGTCGAGCATGACCCTCGACTTCCTGTTGCGCTACCACGACCGAAGCGGAGAGGACCGGCCCCTGGAAATGGCCCACCTCACGCTCGAGAAGATGGCCCTGGGCGGGCTCTACGACCACGTCGGCGGCGGTTTCCACCGCTACTCGACGGACGCCCATTGGCTGGTTCCCCACTTCGAGAAGATGCTCTACGACAACGCCCTGCTCGCCGAGGTCTACCTGGACGCGTACCGGCTGACCGGGCGGGGGCTCTATCGCCGCGTGGTCGAAGAGACGCTCGAGTTCGCCGCGCGCGAGCTCCGCGATCCGAAGGGCGGGTTCTACTCGACGCTCGACGCCGACAGCGAGGGCGTCGAGGGCCTGTTCTACGTCTGGAGCCGGGCCGAGTTCGCGGAGGTCGCCGGCGCGGACGCCGACCTGCTCGGGCGCTACTTCGACGTCACCGACGAGGGCAACTTCGAGGGACGGAACATCCTGCACGTCAGCCATCCGCCGGAAACGTTCGCCCGAAGCGAGGGGGCGACGGTCGAGTCCCTCGAGGGCGCCATCCGACGCGCCCTCCCGGCGCTGCTGGAAAGGCGCGGGCGACGCGTGCGGCCCGCGCGCGACGAGAAGATCCTGACCGACTGGAACGGCCTGATGCTCCGCACCCTGGCCAAGGCGGCCGCGCACCTCGGCCGGGACGACTGGCGGACAATGGCCGAGGCCAACGCGGCGTTCCTGCTGGACACCATGTGGGACGGCCATCGCCTGCGTCACGCGTTCAAGGACGGTCGGGCCCGGTTCAACGGATACGCGGACGACTACGCCAACCTGGCCGACGGCCTGGCCGCCCTCTACGAGACGACGCTGGACGTCCGTTGGCTGGAGGCTTCGACGCGGATCGCCGAGCGGATGATCGAGGAATTCTGGGACGACGCGAACGGAGGCCTGTTCTTCACCGGGAACTCCCACGAGCGCCTGGTGGCGCGAACCAAGGAGTTCTTCGACAACGCGACGCCGTCGGGAAACTCGGTCGCGGCGGGCCTGCTGGCGCGGCTGGGCACGGTCCTGGACCGCGGGGACTTCACGGAGAAGGCCGAGCGGATATGCGCCAACGTCGCCGGCTACCTGGCCGACCATCCAACCGGTTTCGGGCGCATGCTGGCGGCCGTCGACTACCTGGTGGGTCCGTCCCGGGAGATCGCCATCGTCGGGTCCGCCGACCCCTTCCTGGAGACCGTTCGCGGCCGGTATCTCCCGCGCGCCGTATTGGCCGCCGGCGAGACCGGCAGCATCGGCATTCTCAAGGACCGGACGCGCCTGGACGGAAAACCCACCGTCTACGTGTGCGAGAACCGCGTCTGCCGGGAACCCACGACGGACGCCGCCGCCCTGGCGCGGCTGCTCGACTAGCGCCGTGTCCCATGCAGTCGCGACACGAGGACGCGGGTCGGACCCGAAGACCGACCTCAGCCACGGCCGTTCCCGGCAATCGCGCGTGAAGACCAGACCCACGAGTCATTGAGCGCATCGTTCACATGCTCTCTTGGACCCGCGGCGTTCCTCGCCGCGGGTGGACAACGAGGCGGAGCCGAGGCGTCAGTCCAAGAAAAAGATCTCTTCGTTCACGGTGTCGGCCCCTTGCCAGATCTCGTCTTGCTGACGCGGCGGCCCGGAGGCCGCCTTCTCCACCCGCGGCGTTCCTCGCCGCGGGTCCGATGGGGAATGCCGCAACATTGTGCGTATCCTCCTCATGGTGGCGCATTGCCGTGGATCCGCCAACGCATGACCGTCCTCGCGTCTTCCGCCCCGAACTTGCGGCAGTTCCCAGTTGTAGGCGCGGCGCTGCTCGCCGCGGGTGGACAACGAGGCGTCGGTCCAGGAAGACGAATCCGTTGAATCGATGGCACAAACTCCCGTGAAACGACGCTGATGCGCTGGGACGACCTGCTGGCTCGCCTGCGGGAGGCCGGCATGGCCCCGGTCGAGGAAGACTATCTGGACGACTACGGCTCGTTCGCGGCGCGGCGCCATGAACGGCTCGCCAACCGCCTGTTCCGCTGCACCTATGGGCGGGCCCGCATCGGCGGCGTCACCCTCGAAGCTTACAATTTCGCTTCCGAGGAAGAAGCCGTCGATTTCCTCGATCTGGTGGGACACGACGGCGGCCGGTGGGCCAGGCGGCGCAACATGCTGATGCGTGTTCCGTCCGACTCCGGCGAGCTGCTCGAGCGGGTTCGGGAGCGGATACGGTAACGGCCGGCGTCACTCTTCGGCCGCGAGCGCGCTTCGCCCATCGAGCGCCGCCAACCGGACCTGGTGGGGCGCCATGGTGCGCATGAAGTCGGCGCGGAGCGCCTCGTCGATGGGCTGGGGCGGATCCACGCGCGCCCTGCGGGGATCGATGTACCGGCCGTCCTGCATCAACTGGTAGTGCAGGTGGGGCCCGGTCGCCAGGCCCGTCATCCCGACCCGGCCGATCACGTCTTCCTGCCGGACCCGTTGTCCGACACCGACCAGGATGCGCGACAGGTGCGCGTACTCGGTGACGAACTCCCCGCTTCCGTGGCGGATCCGGACGAACCGCCCGTAGTTCCCGTTCGCGCCGGCGAAGGTCACGGTCCCGTCGGCCGCCGCCATCACCGGAGTCCCCGCCGGGGCCGCATAGTCCACGCCGCGGTGCGCGCGGACGGTGTTCAGGATCGGGTGCAGCCGCGCGTTGCTGAATCCCGAGCTGATCCGGCTGAACTCCAGCGGCGCCGGGAGCAGCGACCGCCGCGTGCTCATGCCGTTCTCGTCGTAGTATTCGTCGCCGAACCGGTAGGCCTGGAACGACCGGCCCTGGTTGACGAACTCGGCGGCCAGCACCCGGCCGTACTTCACGAACCGCCCCTGGTGGTACAGGCCTTCGATCAGGACACGGATCCGATCCCCCGCCCGGATGTCCCTGTAGAAGTCGACGCGGGACCGGAACACGCCGTCCAGCTCCACGACGAGCCGGTCGCCCCGGGCGTAACCGGCCAGGGCGTTCCACAGAGAGCTGTTCACCTCGGCCGCGACCGTGTCGACGTGTACGTCTAGGGGAAGCTGCTCGCGCCGCGCCCGCAACCCGTCCTCGACCCGCTCCACCTTCAGCGTGCTCTCCTCGTCGATCGCGTACTCGAACTCGATGAAGTCGCCGGCGGGGTCCCGGACGAGGGTAAACTCCTGACCCGGGCGAAAGCGGCGGACGTCGAAGACCGGACGGACGGCCTCGCTGATCTCGTAGACCACGGAGTGCCGCAGGCCGAAAGCGGCCAGCGTCGTGGACAGGGTCGCGTTTCGCTCGAACGCGCCGCGGACGATGTCCACGGGAGGAGGCGGCGGTTGGAGGCCGCGGTGGGCGCGCTTCGGAACGTCCGCCTCATAGCCGCGAACCAGCACGGCCCCAAGCCCGGCGAGAACGATCGTCCACGCGACGAAACCCCGCAACCGGCGTGTGTCCATTCAGGCTCCGATCCAACCCCGTCACGACGGCATGTCGCCGGGCGGACAACGGCCGTATTGTACACGACTCGCGGCGGTTATCTTTGCTTGTCAGTCCGGCGACCGCTCCTCGACGGCCGCTCCGGCGTAGTAGTGGCCGAGGATCGCCTCGTACGACGCGCCGCCGTCGGCCATGACCGCCGCGCCCACTTGGCACAGGCCGACCCCGTGACCCCACCCGGCGCCGGACAGCACGATCCGGTCGCCGTCCTCGTCGACGGCAAACGCCGAGCTGTAGAGGTGGGACTCGGACAGGACGCGCCGGATCTCCAGCTCCTTCCCGACGGTCAACGACGCGCGGCGGCCCCGGATGCGGAGGCGAACGATCCGCCCCGACGGTCCCCGTTCCAGGGGCTCGAGGGCCATCGGCTCCCCGATGTCGATCCCGCTCCGGGAGCGCACGATATCGGCGAGCTCGCGCCGCGAATAGGCGACCCTCCACCGGAAGAAATCCGGGGTTTCCCGGTCGTAGCTCGTGAAGATCCGCGCGAGCAGGACGGCGTCGTCCGTGCGGCAGTAGGCGCCGGGCCAATCGGAGCGAAGCCAGTCGTCGTCCACGCCCGGCGCCGCACCGGCGCCGTCGCACACCGATCTCAGGTAGGGAACGTCCCGATCCTCCCAAGCGGAGCGGAAATCCTCAGTGACGCCGCCGCAACACTTGGAGAAACGCGCGTCGCACACCCGTCCATCGAAGACCAGAAACCGGCCGCGCGTGTCCTGGACCGTCCGCCACGCCCGTTCGGTGCCGGAGGCCGGCACGCCCTGGTAGCGTTGGCAGTGATCGTCGGCGCAGACGTCGAAGCCGGCGTGACGCTCGCGCCCGTACCAGGCCGTGATCTCCCACTCCCCCGGTGAAACCTCCCGGCGCCGGCTGAAGGCGCCTCCGCCGCCGGTTCGCAACTGCGCCGCGACCCAGCTTCGCGATATGACGGCGTGCGCGCGCAGCAGCTCCGTGGGACTCTCCGCGCTCATCTCCGACGCGATAACGCTCTCGACGTAGGCTTCCAGGTCGACGTCGTTGATCGCCGTCATGCCGCCCGTTCCCGGGACCAGGCGCAGGCCCCCGCGGAAGGCCGACGGCCGGCGCCGTTCCCAGTGGAAGCCATGGCCGATCCTGAAGTCGTGAAGGACGAAGGCCGCCGTCTCCGGCTCCAGCGGTTCCAGGACCTCGGGACGCGTGAACCGATAGTCGCCCGGGGGGCGCGCGCTCCCGTCCGCGCCCCGGAACGCTCCCTCGAGCGTCACCCGGACGGCGGGCGCATCCTCGATCAGACCGACGGCGATTCTCATGAGGATTCCTCCCGGGCAAGAATCTCGCGCGCCGCGTCGATCGGCAGCGACACCTCGCGGTAGACGGTCTCGATGTCGTCGGCCGTCAGCTTCTCCAGGTCCCCCGCCACGGGCAGCACGACGAGGCCCGCCATGTCGATCGCCCCGGGGCTCCAAGTCAGGCGGCCCTCGTGGAAAGCCGCCGGCCGGTGCCGGGCCCTGGGAAAAAGCAGCAGCGTCCAGCGGCCGCCCTCGAATGTCACGATGACGTTGACGCGCGGCTCGTCGGCCTCCGGGGAACGCGCCGCGAGCGGGGACATCAAGCGGCGGAAGCCCGCTTCCACGTCCTCCGGATCGTCCCCGGCCACGACGAGAACCGCCCGCCATGGGTCGGTCAGCATCCCGTCCACCGCGCCGCCGGCCCTCTCGACAAGAGGAAGCCCCCGCGACCGGCCCGCCTGGAAGTGCAGGTGATCGGGCGCGGACGCGCCGGACCGCGGCCCGTTGTAGATGACGACGTATCCGGGCAAGGCCCGCGCGGCGTCGAGCATGGCGCCGACGCCCGACGGCCCCGTGATCCGCTGCGGCGCGTGCTCGCGGTGGACGAGCGTGACGTGGCGCTCGAGAATCGGAAACGGATTGGCCAGGACCACCATGTCGGGTCCGAACGCGATGCCGGTCTGCGCGGCCGGACGGTTCTCGGGACACAGGAAGCACGGGCGCTGTCGGATGGCCGCCGGATCGGTCGGCGCCGTGGTGCTGACGACGCGGTGCGGGATGCGGACGGCGTCGACGCGCGTGCCGCGGATCTCGAACGCCCGCCGTGCCGCGCGCTCCAGGCTCTCCACGCCGCGGTCGAGGTCGGGCCACGCGGCCGTCTGTGCCTCGAAGAGCGCGTCGATCGCCTCCGGCGTCACCGCGAGCCCCGGTTCATCGCGATCCGCGCGCGGATCTCCGCCGTGCGCAGCCAGTCCTTGTAGCCGTTGAACCGGTTGACGGTCTCCCGCGACGGCGCGCTGTCGGTGTTCCCTTCCCAACGCCGGCACAGGTACAGCGACTCGTAGATGCGGCCGATCGCGTACTCGCGCCCGACGCGCAGACCGACGGCGTAGTCTTCCCCGTAGCTGACGTTCGGGAACCCGATCGCGCCGACGATGGAGACGTCGAACGCCCGCGGCGCGCCCAGCCCGTTGACGCGAAGCGCGTTGTTGTGGCCGTTCCCGGCGGTCCATTCGCGGTGGTCGACCAAGCCCGGCGGAACCGTCCGCAGGTCGAAGTCGACCGTGGTGTAGGCGCCGACGAGCATCGCGTAGCGTTCCGACGCCATGCGGTCGACGACGCGGGACAGGACGCCGGGACCGGCGAACAGGTCGTCGGAATCCAGTTGGAGCGCGTAGCGGCCGCATTCGGGAGCGACAATTGCCTCCTGCCAGCACCCGCCGATCCCGAGGTCCGTCCGGCGCGGGACTTTCACGACGAGACGCGCGTCGCGCACAGCGGCCAACGCCGAGCCGGTGCCGTCGGTCGAGTGGTTGTCGACGACCAGCACGTTGAAGTCGAACCCGGCGTCCTGCCCGAGGGCGCTCTGGACCGCGTCCCGGATCGTCCCCGCTCGGTTGCGCACCGGGATGACGACGCTGGCCGTGACCGGGAACCGGCGGCCCGTCTCCGGCGCCCGCTGCGTCCGTTCCGGAAGAAACGCGCCGATGCGGGAGAGGTGCGCCGTCGCGATCGCCTCCATCTCGCTCTGGTAGTCCGCGGCCGACGCGTCCACGTAGTCGAAGATCTTCTGGCCGGACGCGCGCGTGTCCGGATCCCGCGCCGCGTAGAGCGGCTCGGGAACCCGGACGATCGGGTGATCCAGCGACAGCCTGAGACGCAGATCGTACAGCGCGCCCCATCGTAGCCCGTCGCCGGAGCCGTCGCTGTCGATCGCCGCCAGGCTCCCCGGCACGGACAAGCCGATGACGGGGCCGAAATCGAAGTCGTCGCGAATGCTCCCCGCCTGGTAGTCGATTCGCGGACAATCCACGCCGTCCGCGAAGACCAGCCCGGCGCCCCACTCCCGGAGCACGCCGGCCATCCGCTCCAGCGCCGACGCATGGATGTCGACCTCGAACGCCGGGTCCACCAGAAACAGCACGTCGTCGCCGGCCGCGGCCGCGTCGGCCAACGCCCGGTGGAGGGCCGCCGGCGAACCGTCGCGCGGGAACTCGACGGCGCGGCTCACGTGGAACGGGGGCGGACGCGCAAAACGCCCGACATGCGGTTGGCCGCCAGGAACGAGGTCAGGCTCTGATCGACGACGCGGCCCCGGCCGCGGGACGCGTGACGCAACACGACGCCACTGTCCCCGTCGACGACGAGAATCCCGCAGTGAAACACGTCCAACCGCGGCCGGGTCGACGCGAAGAAGACGATGTCGCCGCTGGCTGTTTCCGGCAGCCGGCGGACGAAGTCGCGTTTCCGGACGGCGCGCACCCGGACATCGCGCGCCCGCAGCCCGGGAACGGCGTCCAGGCGCCGGCGCCGCTCGACGAGGCCGAGCCCGTCCGTGCAATCCCGGACGAAGCCCGCCCGCGCGTTGTTGCGGATCCATCCGGTCATGTAGTGGTTGCGCGTCGTCCAACCGACGACGCCTTCGCGGTAGCGGATCGCGCGCACGGTTTCGACGAACCGATCGGGCGTATCCGCAACCCCCAGCGCCAGCGCGTATTCCACGAAAGTCACGCAGTCGAACCCGTCCAGCGCCAAGGTCATCTCTTCCGGCGCCTCGGGTCCGCCGCCCAACGGGTTGGCACGGTACGGGGCGTCCACGAACATGCCGCCGGCCGCTGCGACGCGGGTCCCGACGTCGTCGATGCGTGAGATGCGCCGAATGAGGGCGCGGACGCGGCGGCGATCCAGATCGCGCGCCACGGCGGGCGGGGCGGATACACTCATCAACCGGATTCTACCGCAGGCACTCGTGAGTCGCTTGCCGTCGGGCGCCAGAGCCACCGCCCCGCGGGTGGCGTCGATCGGATCCGACTCGTCGCTACAGGGTCAGTCGGTCGGCGCCGTGGTACTCCGGGCATCGTCCGGATCGTTCGCGACTTCAACCCACAACACGCGCGCACTGGTGCCGACCACCAGGAATTCGCCGTCGGTTCCAAGCAGCCTCACCCCACGACCCGCCGCCTCGACGAGAACGCGCGAATCGATTCGTATCCATTCGCCCGTCTCCTTGTCGAGTCTCCAGAAGTTGACGCCGTCATCGTTCAGACCCCCTTGGCCCAGATACACCGTCCCGTCGGGGAGATATCCGAAGCCGAGGATCATGTCGAGGCTGTCGGTGGGCAGTCCAGGCCATCGAGCGCGGACCGAACCGTCGAGGTCGAGTTCAACGAATTCTTGCGCGGGGTTGCTGTAGAACCCGACGCCGTCCGCATGAACGTCGAGATACGACTCAAAATAAGTCGGAAACGGCCACGTCGCATCGCTGAACGTGTCACTGTTCAGCGCGGTCTGGAGCAGCGTCCCGTCCGGTGCGTAACGACGCAGGATGTCATGGGGGACACCGCCGGTATCCGGGTTGAGGGAATCGAGGATCGCGCCGGCCACCCATAGCGTCCCGTCGTGCGCGAAATCCACGTTCCCGGGAACGAACGGAGATATCTCTTGGTGGCGAGTCACCTCACCCGACGGCGCCAGCCACACCAGGTGCGTCCCCCCGTCTCCTGCGCCAGCGGTGACCGCCGCCGCCATCGTCCCATCCGGACGCACCGCCAAGTCGGCCACGCGAAGGTCGGTCGCGTTCGGCAAGCTCAGACGCGTCGACACGACGCGCCGGCCCTGATCGTCGTAGCGGTAGATCGAAGCGGGCGCCAAGAGATAGTCGGCCTTCAGAAAGTAACCGGACTCCCATCGCTCCCGAGCGATCGACGTCGCCACGTAGTTCTGAAACCACATGTCCCGGACGATCGTGAAGCTGTCGGACGCGCTTCCGGAAGACACGACGAACGCGGCGGAGAGCACGAAACAGGTGACAGTCTTCATGGAGGCTCCTTCAGCGTTGACATCCGGACTGACCCGGTTCCCGGGCCTCGATCCGTTTTGTCGACGACCTGACATTCCGAACTGACATCCCATGGAGCGGGCCGGACAGCGGCGAATGGGCCGTTCGGACGCCGTCCACGGAACGCAGGTTCTCGCCGTCGGCCGTCAGCTCAATCCTGCGGCGCCACGTCGCGTATCTGAATCAGCCATCGGCCGTCGATTTTCACCAGGTGATCGACGCCGCGGCCGACGGCCACGATGCTGGCGGGGTTGCCGCCGCCCGCTCCGTTCATGGTGAGCCAATAGGAATGACGCCGGGCATGCGTGTCGTCGACGAACTCGATCCAGACATCGGTCGTCATGTGGTACATCGGCGGAGCCGGGTCGCCTTCCGCCGCCCGCGTCTCGCGCCCGGCCCTCAGGTTCGCGATCATCTGCGACAGCGCTTCACGGCCCTTGGTCGCGTTCTCCGACGCGCCGAATTGCCCGTCCTCGGTATACAACGCGGCGTACGCGTCGGGATCGAACGTGTCCAGGGCGCGCGCGTACCGCCACATCAGCTCCTCGATCGCCTCCCGGTCTTCGGCGCGCTGCGCCAGGGCCAGAGGCGACATCGTCAGTAGGCACGCGCTCGCAGTGATTATTCGGGTCAGTGTCTTCGTCATGGGTCGATCTCGCTCCGTTGAATCGGCGTTCACGAGTTTAGGCGGAACGCGGCGAAATCGGTAGAGAAAGTTCCTCGCCTGGCGAGGACGCCCGCAGTCGTTTCGAATCTTCTCCGGCGTCCGTCTAGTGCGTCATCGCGTAGATGACGTAGTTGACGCCCAGGCGGTAGGCCTGCCCGGTCATCGGGGCGGGATAGTAGGGATCGTCGGCGTGCTCCCAGGCGTCGCCCATGTCGATGTTGTAGTTGATGCCGACCATCAGGCGCTGCCGGTCGTCGTAGATCCCCAGCCAGTACGGCGGGCCCTCCATCCGAGCCTGCACCTGGGTGGCGTCGCCGTCGAAACCGCCCCGCCGGAAACGGCCCATCAAGTGCCGCTGGCCCGGGATCTGGAGCCGGTCGCCCAGGTCGAAGAAGACGTGCATCAGCGGGTCGTCACCCGGAATCTCGACGATCTCGTGGTTGGGCAGTATCCGCTTCAGCGCTTCCTGCACGGGGTAGATGTCCCGGCCGTGAAAATCGTCGATCAGCAGGAAGCCGCCGCGGTCCAGGTACTCCCGCAGTTGCGCGGCCTCCTGCTCGTCGGGCCGCCAGCCGGCCTGCCCGGGCTGCTGCAGGTAGAGCAAGGGATAGCTGAAGATCCGGTCGTCGAGCGCCTCCATGTGCAGCCGCTCGATCGTGTCCCGCGGATCGGTGGCCGCGGTCAGATCCACCGACATCGTCGTCAGGCGGCTGAGCGCCGGCAGGAAGTTCCACTCGGCGTAGGGAAAGTCCACCCGCCACATCGGGTTGTTCGAGAAGCCCCGCGAGTTGGCGAACGACCACGTCGAGTAGGCCAGCCGCGCCAAGTGGAATTCCGCGTCGGCCCCGTAGCCGGGATCCTCCCCGGTCTGGCTGCCGGCCGTCACGGCCAACAGGCAGGCGAGCGAGGCAGCCGCCGTTATCCGGAAGAGTTTCCGTCGAGTATTCATGCGTGCGTTGATTCTATTCCCGAGCGTCAATCCGCGCCACTGGATTTCGTGACCGCCCTGGCACCCATTCACTCCGTGCAGACGCTCGTCGAATCGAAGTGTTCCATCCGATCGGAGTTAACATGGCGCGAGGAAGGTTCGCGTTGCTGCTCCAAAGGGCATTTGTTTCCGGTCGTGCGGCCGTTCTGGGCGCCGGCATCCTGATCTCATGGACGCCGTCCCAATCGGCGGCACAGGACGACGGCAGTCATGCAAACTGGCCCTCGTTCCGGGGGCCCGCCGCCTCGGGCGTGGCCGACGGACAGGATCTTCCGGACCGCTGGAACGGCGAGACCGGCGAGAACATCCTGTGGCGCACGCCGATCCCCGGTCTGGGCCACTCCAGCCCCATCGTTGCGGGCGACCGCGTCTTCGTCACCAGCGCCGTGTCCAGCGATCCCGACGCCACGTTCCGCCCCGGGTTGTACGGAGACGGCGACGCCTCCACGGACCGTTCCTTGCACCGGTGGATGGTGTACGCCGTCGACCGGAACGACGGCCGCATCCTGTGGGAACGCGCCGCCCACGAAGGCGCGCCGATCGACAAGCGCCACGTCAAGTCCACCTACGCCAGCTCCACACCGGCCACCGACGGCCGCATCGTCGTCGCCTGGTTCGGCTCCCACGGACTGCACGCCTACGACGTGGAGGGCCGCCCGCTCTGGACGGTCGACGTCGGCCGCGTCGACGCCGGCGCGTACGACATCCCCAGCTACGAATGGGGACCGGCCAGCTCCCCCATCATCTGGGAGGACCAAGTCATCCTCCAGGTGGACACCCAGGACGACTCCTTCATCGCCGCCTTCGACGCCGCGACGGGCGAAACGCTCTGGAGGACCGGGCGCGACGAGCTGCCGTCGTGGGGCACGCCGACCGTGGCGTCGACCGCGGAGGGCCCGGAGCTGGTGACGAACGCGTCCAACTTCATTCGCGGGTACGACCCGCGCACGGGCGAGGAGCTGTGGCGGCTGGGCGGCAGCTCGAAGATCACCGCGCCCACGCCGGTCTTCGGCGGCGGCCTGTTCGTCGTCGCCAGCGGCCGCGCGCCCGAACGGCCCATATTCGCCGTGCGGACCGGCGCGCGCGGCGACATCACGTTGACCGGGCGGAACACCGAGAACGAAGCCGTGGTCTGGAGCTGGACGCGCCGCGGCCCCTACATGCCGACGCCGCTGATCTACGAGGGAACGGTCTACATCCTGGAAAACAGCGGCATCCTCGACGCCTACGACCTGGAGACCGGCCGCGAAATCTACCGCAGCCGGCTGCCCCACCTCGGGAGCGGCTACAGCGCCTCGCCGGTGGCCGCCGACGGCAAGCTCTACCTGTCGGGAGAGGACGGCGAGATGCTCGTGGTAACGGCGGGTCCGGAGCCGGAACACCTCGCGACGAACCCGATGGGTGAGTGGCTGATGGCCACGCCGGCGCTCTCGGAAGGCGTCATGTTCGTCCGGGCCGCCCGCAGCCTCTTCGCCGTCGGGCGCGAGCGGTAAGGCGGTCGTTCACTCCGGGAACGCCGCCGTCAACACGAGGAAGAGTGCGCTTTCGCCGGCCGAGGTCTTGCCCACGACGACTTCCGTCCCGGCCGGAACGTCGACATTGGTGTTGATCTGCGCATCCTGGAAAGTGTAGTTCCGAACCGTCACAGGGCCGTCTTGCGCATCGGCGGCGACCTGCAGAACGGGTACGCGGAAACCCATCCGGAAGCCTTCGACACGGAGGGTGAACGTCGAATCCTCGCCATCGATAACTTCGAACACGCCTTGGAAGGAGTATTGAGACGCGGGCAGGTCGACATTTCCTGCCGACGGCAGGGTGAGCACGCCGTTGAGTTGCACGGATCTTCCGTCGACTCCGCGGACGAATATGGTGTCAATCAACCGCATGGCGCCGTACCCGAACGTAGCCCGAAGCTGCTCGGTGACGTTATCGAGGTGGCCCGGAACAGGCGGGCCGACGCCTTCGGAGTCGGGACTCAAAACGTGAACGGTCAGGTCGGCAGTTGTCTGGGCCTCGGCCACGTCCAGGCGTTGGATCACATCCGCAATCGCCGAAACGATCTCCGGCTCGGCACGAACCGTCAGTGTTCGGAGGTTGTTGTTTGATGCGACTTCGGCCGGGAACAACGACAGCGCACCGGCGAGCTGCATGGACGAGACGTTCACGATCTCGAACACGCGGGTCACCGACTCCGTTTCACCCGTGACGGACGGGATCCGAACGATATTCCGGAACGGATTCTGTCTGTCTTCGGTGAGTGATTCCACTAACTGCTGCAAACGCGATACGTCTTCCGTGAGCGCCTCGATCGCGCGCGCAAGCTCCGGGTCCTGCGTCGAGCTCTGCGCGTTCGCGGCCCCGGACGCGACAAGCGCCACGGCCACCAACAACACGCCGGACGCCAGCATTCCGTGGCGGATAGTCATGCTCCCCCTCCTTCATCGCTGTCGATGAGCCAATAGATGATAACGTTCGGATCGTCCGTGACCAGTTTGACGACCGTTGACGGCCGATTCGGATCCACGGCGGCTGGCGTTACGGCGTCCGCGACCGGCGTCGTCCGCGCCTCGGCGGGCGGCGGCGCGATTGCTGGGACTGTGACCGGCGCAGCTTCCGAATGCGCTACGGTCACGGCTACCGGAGCTTCCGCCGTTGTCTCGGGCGCTTCGGTTCGCGGCGACGCGTTCGCACTTTCGACGCGAGGCGGCACCGCGTCTACCGCGACGGCCGGCCGATCGGGCTCGATCGCCGGCCCCGGGACGCGGCCGGAAACGAGAGCCGCCGCGACGGCCAGGACGACGGCCAGCGCCGAGAAGGCGTACCGCGGACGGAGGGCCGTCATCACGGCGCGTTCCAGCCGCAACCGCCAGTCGGGCGACGCCTGAAGCGCCGCGGCGCGCGGCAGCACCTCGCGCCGGACGCGGGCCAGGGACGCGTCCGGCACGCGGTCGGCGTTGAGCGACTTCAGCAGGTCCTGGCTCTCGCCGAGTTCTTCGGCCAGCGCGGCGCACGCCTCGCATTCCCGCAGATGACGCTCCAGCGCACCGCGCCGCGGCGGCGGCAGGTCGCCCTCGACGTGCAGCGCCAGCCGGCGTTCCCAGCGATGGCAGTTCATGATTTCGGCTCCTTCATCCGGCGAATCGCCTTCGCGATCTTCAGGCGCGCGCTGCTGACCTGGGACCGCACCGTCGCGGGCGAGGACCCCAGGATCGCCGCGACTTCGCGGGTGGAGAGCCCCTCCAGGTCGCGGAGCACGATGGCCGCGCGTTCCTTTCTGGGGAGCCCGTCCAGCGCGGACCGCAGCATGGCCCGACGTTCCCCGCGCGCCAGCAAGTCGTGCGGACTCTCGCGCGGATCGGAGGGCGCGACATCCCCGTTCCGCGCCTCGACGGCCTCGAGACTGTCCGGATACCCGCGGCGCTCGCGCGCCACGTCGCGGCAGACGTTCACCGTGATCCGCATGATCCACGGCACGAACGGCTTCCGCGCGTCGAACCGGTGAAGGTACCGGAAGACCCTCAGGAAGACTTCCTGCGCAGCGTCCTCGGCGGCGTCCATCCGCCCGACCAGCCGCCACGCCAGAGTCAGCACGCGCCGCTCGTTCCGCGCCACGAGCTGCTCGAACGCCGCCGGTTCCCCCTGCGCGGCCCGCACAACCAGCGCGGCCATCGCCGCCTCGTCCGGCGCGCGATCTTCCGGACGGGTCCCCGACATCCAGTAGATCCGGCTGTCGAGGGACGATCCATGCGCGCGGGGTTCCATGGCGTTCTCATAACGTAATACCCCGCCGGGGGCGGAATCGTTCAAGAGAATCGATGCGGCGGCCGGTGGCCGTGCGTCAGGCCGCCGCCTGCGCGTCGGCGGCCAGCATGCGCCGCGCGATCCGGACGAATATCAACGCGGTGGCCGGCATCACGGCCGCGTAGACGAGCGCCGAAACGGCCAGCGCGGGTTCCTGGAGGATGTTGAACGTGATCGCGAACGCCAGCGCCAGGTTCTGCACGCCCACCTCGAACGTGATCGTCACCACCTGGGGCGTCGGCAGCCGGAACAGCCGGGCCAGACCGTAGCCCAATCCCATGGTCAGGAGGTTCATCGTGATGACCAGGAGCCCCACGCTGGCAATCTCCTCGACGATGGTCTCCCAGCTCGACAGCACGCCCAGCCCCAGCACCAGGAACAGCAGGTAGAGCACGGCCTTCCGCAGCGGCTCCTCGGTCTTCTTGGCGGTCGCGGGCCACAGGGCCCGGATCGTCATGCCCAGGGCGACGGGCAGGAGCGTCAGCATCGCGATGTCCCCGAGCATGTCGAGAACGGGGAGTTCCGGCCGCTGGTCCTGGCCCAGGAACGTCTGCAGCGCCACAAACGTCAGGAACGGGATGGTGAACACGGTGATGACGCTGGTCACCGCGGCCAGGGTCACGCACAGCGGGACATCGCCGCGCGACGCGAACGTGTACGCGTTCGACGTGATGCCGCTGGGGCAGATCGCCAGGATGACCAGCCCGACGGCTACCGTCGGCGCCGGTCCGAAGATCCAGGCCAGCGCGAACGCGGTCAGCGGCAGGCCGAACAGTTGCGCGGCCAGTCCGACCCCGGCCGCCTTGGGGTAGACGACCACGCGCTTGAAGTCCGTCACGGTGAGCGACAGGCCCAGGCCCAGCATCACCAGCCGCAGCATCCACGGGATGACGGTCGCGTTGATGAACGCGGCCTGGTCGCCCAGCGCTTCCAGAATCTCGTTCAACGCTTCCAATATGCCCATCGCACGGGCTCCTCCGTTCAGCCGGCCCATCCTATCGGACGCCGGCCCGTCGAACAAACGAATCGCGTCAGTGCAGCCGCCAGAAACGGATGATCACGCCGTTGGGGTAGCGCTCCCCGGTGGCGACGAAGACGGACCGCATCAGCCACTCCAGCTCGGGGGCGCCCGTCTCGAACCGCGGCACGGCGCGGAAGTAGATCTCGGACTGGTCGACCTCTTCCCCGGCGTTGAGCCGCTGCATCACCTCGGGCGCCGCGTGGCGGATTCCCGCGTTGGTCACGTAGATCAGGTCGCCCGCGTCGGTCCGCAGCGTGTATCGGGCGTCGAGGTTGCTGAAACCGTCTTCCTGGATGAGCTGCCAGTCGGCGCCGCCCGGCACCACGGCGCCTCGAATGTCCGGGCCTTCGAACGTGCCGCCGAGAATGTCGACGATCCGGCGCGTTCCGATGGGCAGCTCTCCGACCACGACGGGATCGGCCACCTCGGCCCGGACCTCGAAGGCGAACTCGAGCTGTGGAGGATCGGGTATCTCCTGCGCCGTCGCACACGCGGGCGCGAGCGCGCTCACGACCATGCCCGCAAGGGCGAGCCGCGCGGACTTGTTCCATCGAAAGCGTCTTGTCATTGCCGCGTCACTCCTTTCGTTGCGCCAATCCTAAACGAAATCGGCGCCGGACGGACCGTTTACGATATCGTGTCCGTGGGAGGCGCCCATGCCGTACCGAATCGCCACGACAACCGCCCGATTGGCCGCGTGCCTGGCCCTGTTCGCGTTCGACGCCGTCGCCACCGCTTCTCAGACCGAAGCGGGTTCCGGCGTGACACGCCCCGTCATCGCCGAGGAGGCCGCCCCACTGGAGACGATCGCGCCCGTGGCCTCGGACGGCGTCGCCGGCGAGGGCTTCCTGCGCAAGCCGCCCGGCGACGGCCCGTTTCCCGCGGTCGTGCTGATTCACGGCGGCGGCCCGCGGTGGCCGACCGGACAACTGCGCGACTTCGCGCTGCACACGCACGCGACGCGCTTCCTGGAGGCCGGCTACGTCGTCGCCGCCATCACGCGGCGCGACCTGGACCTCGGCCTGCCCCCGGACCGGGAGCAGGGCGCCGTCCTCGACGCGGTGGCCGCGGTCGACTACGTCACGGACCTTCCCTATGTCGACGACGAGAGCGTGGCCGTTCGCGGCACCAGCGTCGGCGGTTACTTGGCGCTGGAGGTCGGCGCCGCTCGCAACCTCGCGGCCGTCATGGTCGAGGAGCCGTTCTCGATGCCCTTCGTCGGCGTGCGCACGGGACGTGGGGGCGGCGCATCGAATGCGTCCCCGAACACGGACAAGATCGAGCGCATCCCGAGCCCGATCCTCCTGGTCCGGGGCGACCAGACGCCCAATATCAACGACTTCAACCGCGACGTGTTCATCCCGGCCGTCGAGGCGGCGGGCAAGTCGCTGACGGTCTTGACGTATCCGGGCGAGCTGCACTCGTTCGCCTTCTACAACTCGCCGGAACGCACGCTCCGGCCCGCCGTCGCCCTGGAAGCGTTCAAGGAAATCGACGCGTTCTTCCGCGAGCACCTGAGAGTGCAGCCCACGCCGTTCGATCCAGCGCTCGTGGAGCACGTGCCCGTGGACTGAGATCCGTGGAACGGCGATCCGCGTCGTCCGGATCCGGGGAATAGTTCACCGAGCGGAAACTTTTCGCCGGTTTGTGGAGTCCAAGCAACTTTACGGGACTTCTCAGCGCATCTTCTGTTGACGGAGGGAATCAGGATGCGTCGTCTCTTTCTCGTTCCGGCGGTGGCGGCCCTCGTCTCCTGTGCCCAACCCGGCGGGGACCGACCTGAAGTCGCCGGCTCCGCAGTCGGCGGCGATCCATCGGCGCCGGCATCCCCCGCGGACGCGGACGCGGACGCGCCGAATGTCCGGCTCAACGGCGTCATTGCGGCCGTTCGATCGACGCGCGTCATCGTGCCCCGCTTGAGCGGCCCTGCCACCCGCTTGACGCTCACCAGCCTCATCCCCAACGGCGCGATGGTAGAGGCGGGCGACGTGGTCGTCCAATTCGATCCGCTGGTCTACCTCGGGCTGGCCCGCCAGGCCGCCGCGGAGTTCGAGGACCTGAGCTACCAGGTCCGCCAGAAAGAAGCCGAGAACGCGGCCAGCGCCCAGCAACGGCAGTCCGCTCTGGAAGAAGCCGAGGCCGAGCTGGCCCGCGCGCTGCTTGAGGTGGGCAAGGCCGAGATCCTGAGCGATATCGACCGCCGTCAGAACGACCTGCGGGCCGAGCGCGCGCGCCGCCACGTCGAAAGCCTGCTCCGATCCAACGCGGACCACGAGGCGGCCGACCGGGCGGCGTTGCGCATCCTGGAACTGCAGCGGGACCGGGAACAACGCCGGTTCGAACGTGTCCAGGCGAACCTCGACCGGTTGCGGGTGCGGGCCCCGCTCGCGGGAATGGTGGCGCACGCATCGCGGTTTCGCAGCGGGACGATGGTCCATCCCCAGGAGGGCGACCAGCTCTACCGCAACGATGCCTTGCTCAGCATCTTCGACCCGTCCGAAATGCTCGTCAGCGCCGAGGTGGGCGAGCCCGACGGGGCGTTCCTGGTTCCCGGTCTCGAAGCCACGGTCTACGTCGACGCGTACCCCGACATGGCCTTGCGGGCCCATTTCGAGTCGGCCAGCCCCATCGCGTTGTCGGCCCTGGGCAGCCCGATCAAGACCTTCAGCGCCGTCTTCCGTCTCGACGAATCCGACCCGCGCCTGATGCCGGATCTCTCGGCCGCGGTGGTGCTGGACCTCCCGGATCCCGGGACCGACTCCGAGGGCGCGCGGTGAACGCTCGACCGGCTTTCGGCATCGTATCGGCCCTGGTCATCACCGCCTCGCTCGCGACGGCGGTTTGGCTGGGCTCGGCGCAGTTCCGGCAGACTGGAGAATCCAACCTGCCCATCGCGCCCGTCCGCGAAGGGGAGTTCGAGGTGGTGATACGCGTCCGCGGTGAAATCCGCGCGGACCGGGCCGCTCAGGTCTATGCCCCGGTTGTGCCCAATCTCCGGATCGGGTGGCTGGCGCCCGCCGGCGAGCTCGTCGAGGAGGGGGCGCCCCTGATTCGCTTCGACTCGAGCACGGCCGAGCAGCAGTTGATCGAGAACCGGGCGGCTCTGGAACAGGCCGAGGCGACGCTCGCCCAGGCGATCGCCGACGGCCGAATCACGGCCGAACACGACGCGGCGGACCTGGCCGACGCCCGTCTGAACGTCGAGCTGGCCGAACTGCGGACCGCCGGCGAGGAGTTCGTGAGCCGCATCGCGGCCGAGCAGGCGAGGATCGACCTCCGGGTGGCCGAGCAGAACGTCCGGACGCTCGAGGCGGAAATCGTCCAGCATGTCGTCTCCAACGAGTCTCACGTCGCCGGTCTTCGGCGCGCCGTGGAGGAGGCCGCAGCCGAGCTGGAACTCACCCAGAGGCGTTTGGCGCAGATGGAAATCCGGGCGCCGTTGACCGGTTACGCCATTTTCGCCACCAATTCCACTCAGCTTTTCGGCGGAAACCCGCAGCCCTACAGGGTCGGAGACGCCGTGTCCGGGGGCATGACGCTGGCCCAGATTCCCGACTTGTCATCGCTGTTGATGGACGCCACCGTGGAGGAGACCGACCGCGGCCGGATCGCGGTCGGAAACGACGTCATCATCCGGGTGGACGCCCTGCCGGAACGCGTTATCGAGGCGATACTGACGGGCATCTCGCCGATCGCGGAGTTCTCTCTGGACACGTTCAACAGCCGCTTCCACGTGTACGCCGCCATCGGCGGCGATGCCGATCCGAGGCTGCGCCCGGGAATGAACGCCGGGATGGACGTGGTGATCGAGCGGATTCCAGACGCGATCGCAATCCCGGCGCCGGCGCTGTTCACGCGTGACGGCAGACCGGGGGTCCACTTGGTTGAAGGCGAGGGCTACCGATGGATGGAAGTCGAAGTATTGGCGCGGAATCCCGACGAGGTCGCCGTCTCGGGGATTCTGGCCGATTCGCGGGTGGCGTTGGCCGATCCCGATAGCGCCGCCGTCGAGGATGAAGACGCCGAAGGACAATGAGCACGGTGGAGCACGGCGATTCGACGATGCCACGTGATTCGAAGGCCGGGAAGCTGATCCGCCAAGCCCTGGTCCTGGGGCTCGCCGCCGTGGCCATCGTGGGGGCCGGCGTCGGAATCTCCCGGGGGATTCGCGGCATCATCGAAGCCACCGCCATCGACGATGACGCCTCGGTTCCAACGACCACGGTCCGGCGGGGCAACGTCACGGTCACGGTCCCGGCGCGCGGCGAACTGCAGGGTGGAGGGGCGGAAATCCTGATCACGCCCATGACGGGGGCCGAAGAGATGGCCGTCATCTACCTGAGAGACAGCGGAGAAGCCGTTGCGGCTGGCGACGTGGTCGTGGAATTCGATACGTCGCAGCAGGAATTCGAAATACGCGAAGCCGAGGCCGACCTGCTCGAAGCCCGGCAGGAAGTGATCCAGGCCGAGGCGGAAGCGCGGGCGGCGCTGGAGGACGCCCGCTATCAGGTGTTCGCCACGGAAACCGAGGTCCGGATCGCCGAGCAGGAGATGCGGAAGAACGAGGTGCTTTCGGGAATCCAGCGACGCGAGAACGAGATCGCGCTGGAGCGGGCGCGGAACCGTCACCGTCAAGCCGTCCTGGGCCTGGAGAACCGCGAGGCCAGCTCCGACGCCGCGATCCGACTGAAGCGGACGGCGGTGGACGAGGCCGTGCGGCTGGCCGCGGCTGCGCGGGACGAGATGGAAGCCCTGACGCTGCGGGCGAGGACGGGAGGCTTCGTCCAACGGCTGGAGAATCGGAATGGCCAGAACGTATTCTTCACCGGGATGACGCTTCCGGAATACCGGGCGGGCGACGCGGCGCGGCCGGGACAGGCCGTGGCTCAGATACCGGACATGAGCCGGTGGGAGGTGAGCGCCCAGATCCCCGAGGCCGACCGCGGTCATCTCGAGGCCGGTCAAGCCGTCTCCGTGCTGCCGGCGGCGGTGCCGGGCCGCGAACTCGCGGGCCACATCACGGTCCTGGGCGGATCGACCGGTAGCGCGTGGAACAGAACCTTCAACGTCCGGATTGCGCTGGACGAAAGCGATCCGGGCCTGCGGCCCGGCATGAGCGCCGACATACTGATCACGGTCGACGTTCTCGACGACGTGCTATGGGTGCCCTCCCAGGCGCTCTTCGAAAGCGACGGCCGCACATTCGTCTACCGGCGAAGGCCGGAAGGATTCGTGACCGAGGACGTGACGCTCATCCGCAGGAGCGAGAGCCAGGCCGTGATCACCGGCATCGAGGAAGGGGCCGTCGTGGCGCTGGCGCGCCCCGGCCGGCCGGCGGAGGGCGCGTCCCAGGGCGGCGTCCTGGAGGCGTTGCCCCGGTGATGTTCTTCTCCGACGTTGGCCAGGCGTTCGACAACCTGCGCGCCCAGAAGACGCGTACGCTGTTGACGGCGATGGGTATCGTCTTCGGCGTCGGGTCCGTGATCGGGATGATGGCCATCGGCGCCGGGGCCCGCGAGGAGTCGTTACGCTTCATCGAGCAACTCGGCGTGAGAAACATCCTGGTGGATTCCCTACCGGCCTCCAGCTCGCAAGAGATGCAGGACCGGCGGCGTTCCTCTCCGGGACTCACCCACCGCGACGCCCGCATCCTCCGAACCAACATCGACGACATCGAAGCCATGTCGTCGCGCAAGACCATGCGCCCGGCGGCTTATCTGCCCAAGCCGACCGGAGATCCTCCGAACCTGTACGGCGTCGATCCGGCCTACCCGCGTATCCACAACCTGCGTTTCGCCGAAGGCGGTTTCTTCACCGACGATCAGTCCGCGGCCAGCGCGGCCGTCGCGGTTCTCGGAGAGAGCGCAAAGGTCCACCTGCTCGGCTACGAGCCCGCGCTGGGACGGTTCATCAAGGTGAACGACACCTGGCTCGAGGTGATCGGCGTCCTCGAAGCACAGCTCATGGCCAGTCCCCGGAGCGATGGCGGTTCCATGCCGGACATCAACAACGTGGTCTACATCCCGATGAACACCTTCGAGTTCCGGTTCTGGGACCGCGGGTCCAACTTGAAGGACGAACTCGACGGTATCGAGATGCGGCTCACCGAGAGCGCCGACAGCGTGGAGGTGGCCAAGGTGGTGACGGCCGTTCTCGATTCGACGCATCGGGGCACGCCGGATTTCACGGTCACGATTCCGGCGGCGCTGCTCGCGCAGCAACGGCGGACGCAGACGATCTTCACTTACGTGATGGTGGCGATCGCGGGCATTTCCCTTCTGGTGGGCGGCATCGGCATCATGAACATCGTCCTCGCCACTGTGATGGAGCGCACACGCGAGATCGGCGTCCGACGATCGGTCGGCGCCCGCCGCTACGACATCGCGCGACAGTTCGTCACGGAATCGGTCCTGATCTCGGCGAGCGGCGGCGTGCTGGGTATCGGATTCGGCTTCCTGCTGGCGTGGCTGATCGCGTTAACCGCCGAATGGAGCACGATCGTGACGACGACGTCCATCGCGGTGGCCTTCGGCGTCTCGGTGACCGTCGGGATCCTGTTCGGCGTGTATCCGGCGCTCAAGGCGTCGCGAATCGACCCGATCGAGGCGCTGCGGTACGAGTAGGGCGGCAGAATCCCGCGGTAGGGGACCCCCCGCGCACGCGTTGTCAGTGTATCCTACCGCGCATGCGACACCCCATGTGCGTAGGCCAGGCCGCGCGCCCGTGAAGGGCGTCATCCTCGCCGGCGGCCTGGGCACGCGGCTCCTGCCGCTGACCCGGGTCACCAACAAGCACCTGCTGCCGGTCTACGACCGGCCGATGATCTACTATCCGATCCAGACGCTCGTGGAGGCCGGCATCCGCGACATCCTGCTGGTCACGGGCGGCAACTTCGCGGGCGATTTCCTGAGGCTCCTGGGGAACGGCGAGGCATTCGGCCTCGATCGGGTCAACTACGCCTACCAGGACGGCGAAGGCGGCATCGCCCACGCGCTCGGGCAGGCCCGCGTCTTCAGCGGCGGCGACCCGATCGTCGTCGTACTGGGCGACAACATCGTCGAGGACTCGATCGCGCCGCACGTCCGGGCATTCGAGGCGCAGGGCCGAGGCGCCCGGATCCTGCTGAAGGAGGTCGACGACCCGAAACGTTTCGGCGTGGTGGAAATATCGGACGGCCGTGTCGTCGGGATCGAGGAAAAGCCCATCGTCCCGAAGTCCCGATACGCGGTGACGGGCGTCTACATGTACGACGGCGGCGTCTTCGAAATCATCGAGACGCTGGAACCCTCGGAACGCGGCGAGTTGGAGATCACCGACGTCAACAACGCGTACGTGCGCCGGGGGCAGATGACCTACGGCGTGCTCGACGGCTGGTGGACCGACGCCGGCACGTTCGAGTCCCTGCACCGGGCGGGCGAACTGGTCGCCGCCCGGTCGCGCGCATCGAGCGAAAGGGCGTTTACGGGATGATCACCGCCGTCGTTGATGACGGCCGGATCTCGAAAACACGACAACGCCGGGCATGTGTCCGATCGTACCCGCGGCGTTCCTCGCCGCGGGTGGACAACGAGCGGAGCGAGGCGTCAGTCCAAGAAACAGATCTCTTCAATCCGCCCCGGCGCCACCCATGGCCGTCCTCGCCGCGCCCGGACACCGCGCCCGCCGGCCGCTACTAAGGGATGATCACCGTCGTCCGGTCGACCGCGTCGTAGTCGCCCAGCATCAACTCGAAAGCCTGGTTGCCCTGCTGGCAGATGTACTCGAACAGCTCCGGCCCCTCTCCCCAACGGAGGGGAAACCCGCCCGTCCAGGAATCGGTATACGCCGCCGGATCGTGGATCGTGATCGTGTAGTCGATCGCGTCGTAGGCGACGCGCGTGAAGCGCTCCAGGGTCCGCGCCTGTTCGGTGTGCGGCAGGCCGCGCCGGCCGATCCAGGTGCCTTCGTCGTATCCGACGGTCTCGACCACGAGCGTGTCGTCGTTTTCCCACCAGCCGATGGAATGGCCCAGGTAGCTGGGCTCCAGGTCCTCGGGATGCGTCCGGCCGTCCATGTAGATGGTCCGCCAGGTATGCGGCCCGCCGACGTCGAACACGTAGATCCGCTGCAGCTCGGGAAGCTCGACGAACTCGACGCCGTAGGGCGTCAGGAACGGCCGCGCGCCGGCCGACGGCTTGCAGCGGGCGTGGGGTTCCAGCTCGTGCTCCTCGCGTTCCTCCCACAGCGCCCGCGCCCAGGGCTGGAACGGGACCGTTTCGGGCGGCGCGATCGGCGTCGTGATCCCGATGCGGCCGGTCCAGAGGCCCTTCGTCTCCACGGTCTCGCCGCCGAGCGTCACGCGCCCGTCGTCGTTGCGCGGGATCGGCCGCGGGTCGGGAGCGTTCCCCCGGCCGCCTCGCTGCGCCGAGGCCAGGGCCGGTACGAGCAGGATCGCCGCCGCGATCGTCAGAATGGTTCGGTAGGACATCCTATCTCCTTCAGGGCACGATCACCGTGGTCCGGTCGACGGACTCGTAATCGCCCAGCATCAACTCGAAAGCCTGGTTGCCTTGCTGGCAAACGTACTCGAACAACTCGACGTCTTCCACCCAACGCAGGTCGAAGCCGCCTTCCCAGGCCTCGGTATAGACCTCGGGATCCTCGATCTCGATGCGGTACACCACCGTGTCGCGGCTGGTCCGCGTCAGGCGCTCCAGGGTCCGGAGCCGGTCGCTGTTCGGCGCGCCCCGGCGGTCCATCCACGTCCCCTCGTTGTAGCCGACGGTCTCGACAACCAGCGTGTCGCCCTCCCACCAGCCGATGGAGTGGCCCAGGTAGCTGGGCTCCAGCGCCTCGGGATGGGTGCGGCCGTCCATGTAGATGGTCCGCCACGTGTGCGGCCCGCCGACGTCGAATATGTAGATCCGCTGCAGTTCGGGCAGCTCCAGGATCTCCACGCCGTAGGGCGTCAGGAACGGGCGCGAAAGGCTCGACGGCTTGCAGCGCGCGTGCGGCTCCAGCTCGTGCTCCTGGCGCTCCGCGTAGAGCGCTTCGGCCCAGGGTTGGAACGGAATGGTCTCCGGGGGCGCCAACGGATACTGGGTGTTGACTGTCGGCAGCCACAGGCCGGTCTCGCCGGCCTCGGTGCCCAGCATGACCCGCCCGTTCCGGTCCCTCGGCGCGGGTGTCTCCGGCTCGACGAACTCCGGGTCCCTCAGGAACTCCTCGTCCTGGGCCGCGGCGGCTCCCGTCGTCCAACCCGCCGCCAGCGCACAGGCGAGCACGCACACGGCGCGGCGTCGCATCGCTGGAAATCCTGGAATGCGGCCGCGCCTACGGCGTGACGGTCTGGCTCGAGTTGGCGTCCAGGGTCTCGCCGGGACGCCCGCCGGTCGCCGTCAACGTCACGGACCGGGCGTTCAGGCGATTGCTGCCGTCCTTGGCCAGTGACCCGGCGACGGAGACTTCCTCGCCGATCTTCAGCGTTTCCCGCCGCCAACCACGCCGCTGCAGCCCGTGCGGCGGGCCCATCTCGGCGCCCCAATTGACCATGCGGCCGGTTTCGGCATCCCGGACGTTGATGTAGAACCACACGTGCGGGTTCACCCAGTCCACCTTCGTCACGATTCCGGTCAGCTCGATCGGCTTGTCGGAGTCGAACTCCGCGGCGAACGAATGGTGTCCGTCGGTCGGCGCCGGGGTCAGCATCAACCCGATGGCGACGACGCCCGCGGCCAAGATAATCGCTTTCATGTGCGTTCCTCCCGCTTCAGGTCTGGCCCGATCAGTTTCCGACAAATCGGGACCGGTGTAAATCAAATCCTTTTCGTGCGCCCGTCCCATTCTAGGGGCGGTTCTCCTGGCAAAAGTGCTTCGGCAACTCCTGGCCCGCCACCCAGCGAAGCGTCCAACTGCTGGTCCAGGGCCGCGTGTAGGCTCCCGGGTCGTCGACGGTGACTTCGTAGCTCAACGTGTCGAAGTCGGGCCGGCTGAAACGCTGGGTCAGCCGAAGTTGATCGGTATGGGGCAGCCCGCCGTTGGTGAACCAGAAGTCCTCGTTGAAGCTGGTGGTCTCGACGACCAGCGTGTCGCCCTCCCATTCGCCCACGGAACGTCCGTAGTAGAGCGGGTTGTCGTCGTCGCCGCCCACCTGCCCCACCGGCTCCCGTCCGTCCAGGAACAGGATGTGGAAGTTGCGGTTGCCGCTTCCGACCAGGACGAAGATCCGCTCGCGAACGCGGTCCTCGAGCAACTGAACGCCCTGGGGTTGCTGGAACTGCCGGGGGCCCGATGTCGGCTTGCAGTTCAGGAACGTCGGGTCGTCCCGGAGCTGGCGGCTCTGGCGCGCGCGGTAGAGCGCCAGCGCCCAGGGCTGCAGCGGCGCGACGCGGGCGGCGTCGTCGATGTTCTGCAGGAGCCCCTGCGCGTTCATCGCGACATCGACCCCGTCCTCGACCAGCGCGGTGGCGGAGGGATACGCCCAGTAACCGTCCACGCCGCCGGGCAGGGGGCCGAGGCGCGGCTGCCCGTCCGGCCACTCCGGCGCCGGCCGGGACGCCAGTGGCGCCGGCGGCTCGAAATCGTCGACGTTCAGGACCGTCCGACCGGTGGCGCTCATCGCGATCGAATCGCCCCAGACCTGCCGGCTCCCGTTCCGCGCCGCGATGCCCTCGACGACAATGGCGTCTCCGGGGCGCAGCGTGTCGCGGGACCAACCCGCCCGGCGCAGGATGTCGGGGCTCTCGATCTCGACGGCCCAACTGTCGAAACGCGGCCCGTTCCGAACGTTCATGAACACGTGGACGTGCGGGCTCCTCCAGTCGACCATGGTCACGACGCCTTCCAGGGTCGTCTCCCGCGTGACGTCGAACTTGCCGAAAACCGAGTGATGGCCCTCGACCGGTGCGGCCGCGACAAGAAGTCCGGCCAGAACGAGGACGGAAACGCCCTGAACTCCATGGCTCATCGCGTCCTCCCCTACTGCCGTTGGATCTCGAAGGGGCCGCTGCCGCTCTCGTGCGACCACGTCCCCGTGATGGTCCGGTCATGGAACGCCAGGTTCCCGATGGCGCCTTCCACCACGTAGTTGAGCGTCGCGCCGGCGGCGTTCGTCATCCGGGCCTCGAAGCGCACGACCCAACCTTCGGGATCGAGCGTGGCGTTCCGTATCTCGACGTTATCGATCCCGGGGTTGATCGTGCCGGTGATGTTCTCCCCGTCCCAGTCGAGAATGAGAAAGACGTCGTTGAGGTGCTCGGGGCTCGGGCCCCACGTACCCAGCCACGTCCCCTTGAGCGGATGCCCCTCTTGAGCCGCCGCGGGGGCCGCGGCGATCAGGCATACGGCGGTGAGGACGGACACGAATCGCAGCGTTCGCATTTGGACTCCTCCTTGCATGAATGCCAAACGTTGGATTTTATGACACGGGAAGAATCCCTACAAGCCCGAGCCCGCACACCCATCCGGGAATGGCCCGCGAACCTGATCGTGTCGGATCGTACGCGAATTCCGTCCGCGCACGGGTAACGTTCTTGTAAAGGCGGCGTACCGGATCACCCGGCGGCCGAAACGTCCCGCCGTTCGACGGACCGCGCGTCCTTCATCAGCTTGTAATGCAGGCTGTCGGCCAGCGCGATCCAACTGGCCTCGATGATGTTCTCGGAGACACCGACCGTGCCCCACGCGCCGGCCCCGTCCGAGGACTCGATCAGGACGCGCACCTTGGCCGCCGTCCCGTCCGCGCTCGAGAGGACGCGCACCTTGTAGTCCTCCAGGCGCACGTCGCGAATGCTGGGGAACTCCTGCTCCAGCGCCTTGCGGAGCGCCCGGTCCAGGGCGTTCACGGGGCCGTCGCCGCTGGCGACCGTGTGGACGATCTCGCCGTGGACCTCCACCTTGACGATCGCCTCGGCCTCCTCGGCCGCCCCCGCCGTCTTCCGGTTGATCGTCCGGAAGTTGACCAGCTTGAACGGGTCCGTATAGGCGCCCTCGACGCGCCGGGCCAACAGCTCGAACGAACCTTCGGCCGCCTCGAACTGATAACCCGCGTTCTCGAGTTGCTTCACCCGCTCCAGCACGCGGCCGACGAGCGGGTCCTTCTTCTGGATGCCGGGCAGGGTCCGGCGGAGTTTGCTGACGATCGTGCTGCCTCCCGACTGGTCCGACACCAGGAACCGCCGCTCGTTGCCCACGGAATCCGGCGGCACGTGCTCGAAGGAGCGGGTCACCTTCATCACCCCGTCGATGTGCGCCCCGCCCTTGTGCGCGAACGCGCTTTCTCCGACGTACGGCTGGCGATGGTCGTGGTAGGCGTTGGCGATCTCGCTCAGTAGCCGCGAGAACCGGGCCAGGTCCTGCACCTTCTCGCGGCCGATCGTCATCCGCCCCATCTTCAGCTCGAGGTTCGGAATGACCGCGCACAGGTTGGCGTTGCCGCAGCGCTCGCCGTATCCGTTGAACGTGCCCTGCACCTGGACGGCGCCCCGCTCGACGGCCGCGAGCGTGTTGGCGACGGCCACGCCGGCGTCGTTGTGGCAATGGATCCCGAACGGCGTCTCGATCTTCCCCAGGACATCCTCGACGATCGCGGCCAACTCGCCGGTCAGCGTCCCGCCGTTCGTGTCGCAGAGCACCAGCACGCGCGCCCCCCCGCGCTGGGCGGCCAGCAGCGTCTCGACGGCGTAGGCGGCGTCCGCCTTGTAGCCGTCGAAGAAGTGCTCGGCGTCGTAGATGACCTCGCGGCCGCGGGCGATGAGGAATGCGACCGAGTCCTCGATCAGGCGCAGGTTCTCGTCCAGCGACGTCCCCAGGACGTCCTCGGCGTGCAGCGTCCAGCTCTTTCCGAACAGCGCGACGCTTTGGGTCCCGGCCAGGAGGAGCGTGTTGAGGATGGCGTCCTCTTCGGGCGGGTTCGACGCCCGGCGCGTGCTGCCGAAAGCGGTGACCTTGGCCCGGAGGCCCAGCTTGCCGACCTCCTGGAAGAACGCCAGGTCCTTGGGATTGGTCGGGTTGGGCCACCCGCCCTCGATGTAGTGGACTCCGAGCGCGTCCAGCCGCCGGGCCAGCAGCAGCTTGTCCTTGAGGGAGAACGCGATGCCCTCGGCCTGCGCGCCGTCGCGGAGCGTCGAATCGTAGATCTCGATGCTTTCGGCCATGGAATCGAGGCCAATGTTACGAGAACCGGCCGACGGGGCGCAAACCGTGCGTGGCTGTCCGCGGCTAGCCGTCATCCTCCACGCGGATCAACACGCCGGGCTCGGCCACCGACGGCAGGCGGTCGATTTCGACCAACGCGTCCTGCATGTCCCGCTCGCGCGCGCGGTGCGTGGTGATGACGAGCGGGACGGTCTTCCCGGCGTCCCGGCCTTTCTGGATCACCGACTCGATGCTGATGTCGTAGCGCCCGAGGATGCCCGAAATCTGGGACAGGACGCCCGGCTTGTCCTCCACCGTGAACCGGATGTAGTACAGGCTCGACACCTCCGCGATCGGGCGGATCCGGCCGTCCGGAGCGGCGCCCCCGCCGTCATACGCGGCCGCGGCGTCGGAATCCGCGATCCGGGCCACGTCGAGGATGTCGCCCAGCACGGCGCTGGCGGTCGGCCGTTCCCCGGCCCCGCGACCGTAGAGCATCAGGTCGCCGACGGAGTCGCCGACGATCTGCACCGCGTTGTAGACGCCGCCGACCTGGGCGATCGGACGGTCGTCGGCCACCAGGGTCGGATGCACACGGGCCTCGACCTCGAGGCGGCCGTCCGGCCCAGCGGCGGCCTTCGCGATGGCCAGCAGCTTCAGCGTATACCCGAACTCCCTCCCGAACTCGATGTCGGACGGGTTGACCCCGGCGATGCCCTCGGTGTGAACGTCGTCGATCGCCACCGGGACGCCGAACGCCAGGTTCACCAGGATGGCGAGCTTGTGGGCCGAATCGACGCCGTCCACGTCGAAGGACGGGTCGGCTTCGGCGTAACCGGCGGCCTGCGCGTCGGCGAGCACCGCGTCGAACGCGCTGCCGTCCTCGCGCATCCGCGTCAGGATGTAGTTGCAGGTGCCGTTGACGATCCCGTAGACGGACAGCACCCGGTTGGCCGCCAGCGATTCCCGCAGCGTCTTGATCACGGGCACGCCGCCGGCGACGCTGGCCTCGTAGCCCAGCGCGACGCCGGCCTCCGCGGCGCGGCGCCGGATCTCGTCTCCGTGCTCGGCCAGCAGGGCCTTGTTGGCCGTCACCACGTGCTTGCCCGCGTCGACGGCTTCCAGCACCCACGACCGCGCGGCGTCGGATCCTCCGACGAGCTCGACGACGATGTCGACGTCGGGCGCCGCCACCACCTGGCGCGGATCGTCGGTCAGGACGCCGGCCGGGACCGCGACGCCCCGGTCCTTGTCCGGATCGCGGACCGCGGCCCGCGTCACCTCGAGCCGCACGCCCGTGCGCCGTTCGATCAACTCGCGGTTCTCGTCGACGATGCGGTACACGCCGCGGCCGACGGTTCCCAGACCGAGCAAGCCCAGCCGGACAGTCTTCGTCATGCCCCCTAATCTAACGGATTTGCGGGTTCGGTGCACCGGACGCGGGTTTCGGGACGCCGCCTCGAGGGCCGCCGTCCAGCTTCTCGATCGCCCAAGCCGCATGCGACCGGACGTCGGGGTCCGAGTGGTCGAGAAACCGTTCCAGCCGCGCGGCCAGACGCTGGAGCCCGGAGTTCCCCGCGACGACCATCAGGTTGCGGATGAGCCCGCGGACCCGCGCCCGCTTCATGGCGGTCCCCCGGATCATGCGCCGCCACCCGTCGTCGTCCAGGTCGAGCAGCGTTTCCAGCTCCGGCCAGAACAGCTCGCCGCGCGCGTCGAGCCGCGTTTCGCCGGTGACGGGGGCCCGCCGGTTCCACGGGCAAACGTCCTGGCAGACGTCGCACCCGAAGAGGTGATGCCCCACGCCGTCGCGCAGGTCCTCGGGTATGGGGCCCCGCAGCTCGATGTTGAGATAGGAAATGCACCGCCGGCTGTCCAGGACGCCGGGCTCGAGGATGGCCTGGGTCGGACACGCGTCGATGCAGCGCGTGCAGGTGCCGCACCGGTCCGGCGGCGGCGCGTCGACGGCCAGTTCCAGGTCGGTCAGGATGCAACCCAGGAAGAGCCACGAGCCGATCCCCTGGTTGATGATGCAAGTATTCTTCCCGAACCAGCCGATGCCGGCGTACTTGGCCCACACCCGCTCCAGAAGCGGCCCCGTGTCGACCCAGGCCCGCGTGCGGCCCCCGGACTCGGCCGCGATCCAGCCGGCCAGCTCCGTCAGTCGCTCGCCCGCCACCGCGTGGTAGTCCTCGCCCCAGGCGTAGCGCGAGATCCACGCGCGGGCCCGGTCGAAGCGCGTCAGCGGCCGGTCCGTGTGATAGTTGAGCGCGCAGACGACGACCGACCGCGCCCCGTCCAGCAGACGCCCCGGGTCGCGCCGGACCGCGGCGCCCCGTTGCATGTAGGCCATGCGGCCGGCGTAACCTCGCGCCAGCCACTCCGTGAAGAAGTCCGTCTCCGGAAACGCGCGGACAGAGGCGACCCCGGCCAGATCGAAACCGAGCTCGGCCGCTTTCCTCTTGATGGCGTCCGAGTCCACGACCTTCATGCGGTCCGCGAGACGATCGACGGGGCCCGGGGCCGCGCCCCGACCGCACGCCGGCACGGCCGCCGCATCAGGAGGCGGGGACGACCAGGTTGCCGAGAATGACGAACAGCAGCCACCCGGTCAGGCAGACCCCGACCGCGCGCCACGTGCTGGAATAGTCCAGGGCCTGACGCACGGCGACGACGAAAGCCACGAGCATCCACACCGTGGCGGCGTAGTAAAGGACAAGCCCCCACACGCCGGGCGCCGCCGCCAGCACGCGGAGCAGGCCCGGCGCGGCCGAGAAGCCGGTCGTCCGCAGTAACTGGCCCCAACTGCTGTCCGTCGCCGGCGTCGGCAGGAGACGCGTGCCGATCAGGTGGGTGGCCGCGGCCCACAGCATCCATCCACCCCAGGCCACGAGAGCGCCGTAGACCAGGTCGGAGGGCTCCAGCCCGCCGCGCGCGCCCACGCCGAGACCGGTGGCGATGCTGGCCATGGTGACGACGGCCATCGCCTGCACGGTCGCCGAGGAGTCCGCCTCGACCTCTTCGTAGACCGCCACGTCCAGGAGGGCCGCACCCACCAGCCGCCGCGCGAAACGCCGCATGGAACGGCAGGATAGCACGCCCCACCCGGCTACCGGCCGGCGCGCGCCGCTCGGCGGGTTTTGACAACGATGCTGCGAGGCCTTAGATTAGTGGTTTGTCGATCGGGGGACGATCTCGACGTTCGGAGGGATTCGCGCCATGGCCAGACAATCACGACCCACGTTCCAGAAGCGGTTGAAGGAAAAGGCGCGCATGGAGAAGCAGCGCGAGAAGCAGCAGCGCCGGTTCGAGGCCAAGGAACGCAAGGCCGCGGCGGCCGAAGAGCGGAAGTCGCTGGGCGTGGACGACCCCGACCTGGCCGGCATCAAGCTCGGCCCCCAGGCCCCGCCGGATGAGTGGGCGCCGTTCATGCCCGACGAGGAAGAAGAGGGAGAGACCGAGGAAACGTCCGAGCAGACCGAAACGGTCTAGCCCGCCCGGACAACCATCCACGCCTGACCGGCGAATTCAGTTGGCCGACTCCCACTCCCGGCTCGTCGCCGGCTGCTTCTGGTATTCCATCAGCATGAGCCAAGCCCCGTCTTGCCGGACGAGCAGCCCCTCGAAATGAAAAGTGACGACGGTCGGGGCCGCGTCCTCGGGCGTCGACGTGTACTGGAAGATACCGGTCTCGTGCGCCGTAGTTTCGTCGTGCAGCCGCTGCGTGAAGCGGAACTCGACGTTGGCCGGGACCCGACCCTCACGGGTGTCGACGAAACTCGGCTCCCACCCCGCGAACGCCTGCTCGATCGGAAGGCTGGTCCCCGATTGCAGGTCGACCAGAACCGCGTCGGGATGATAGAGCCGCTTGTAGCTCTCGAAATCGCCTTCCGCGACCGTCCGGGACACCTCGGCCCAATACGCATCGAGTTCCGCAACGACTTGGTCGTTCACAGCCTGAGACCCTGCAACCAGTGATGGGCCGAGGATGGTCAGCCCGAGCACCCGCAGACCGATCGAAGTGGGCTTCATCGCAACCTCCCAACGCCGAAACGGATTGTAGCCGAGCCGCGCGGGAGGCGACAAACCCAGTCCACGGAGTCCAGGATCGGCTCATTCGCGGGAGTCGGTCCGGCCGGCGCGCGAGCGGCCGCGGAGTTCCGGCGCCGCGTGTCGCGCCGAGGCGCGTCACATCACGGAGAGGCGTGGCCAATCGGGGACGGATGCGGCTACAATGATGAAGCCGGTCACGCGCGGACGCGGCTGAGCCGGCGACGTGGTTGACGTGGAATCACGTCGATCGCGAGTCTGCCGATCCGGAGGCCGTGAACGGCACCGGCTTCGGCGCACGCACTGGGCCCTTAGCTCAACTGGCAGAGCAACTGACTCTTAATCAGTAGGTTGAAGGTTCGATTCCTTCAGGGCTCATTGAAAATAAAGGACTTACAGAATCAATGAAATCGGGACGAACTTCGTGTCAGCACTATGTGAGCAGATGGCATGGCACGCGACAGACACCGGCGGGATCCCGCAGCCGTGAGGCTAGGCGGGGTCCGGCGACGGTTGGAATGCCAAGTCCAGGCACGGCCTCACCGGTGGTGAACTTGAGGTCCCGAGCGTGGCGACCAGTACCTGTTCGTCGCGCTGGATCCCGCCTCGAAGTTGGTGGCAGCGCACTTGGTCGGCCGGCGCGACCAGCCGACGACGCCAGCGTTCGTCACCCAATTCTGCCGACGCGCCGCGGTGGCGTTAAACATCGCGTGGTACAGATTCGTCCGGGCGCATCGGTCGCTGGGCGTGGCGACGCCGGCGATGGTGCTCGGGATCCAGGACTCGTTCTGGGAGATCGGGTAGTGGGCTAATTTGGGGAATTAATACGATCCTAGGCAGATGCGTCTGGCTGGTGGTAGTGGGTCAGTTTACGGTCAAGTCGTTACGGATTCATTGCTGTCCAAATTAGCCGATGTTGGACGGGTTCGGCGTTGAATCCATTGGACATACGGGCGCCGTAGGGGATTCCTGAGAAACAGGTCCCCGGTAGTGGGCGGGTCGGCGTGTGCGGATATTCGTCAGGTGCTGTC
>JAJEEE010000047.1 GCA_022821145.1 Acidobacteriota bacterium | reverse complement strand
TGCTGCATTCGACCGGCGACGCATCCCGTCTGGACTGCGTTGCTCGTCGGTCACATATCGGGAATATGCTCCCTTCTCGCGCCTTGCCGGACGGGCGCCTCACCGGTCTCGGTGCGACGCGGGGTTTCACCACAGGCTCCTAGGGGAATTCCAGGATGCGCTTGGATGGCTCGAACTCGAGCGCGTCGAGCGCCGTTGCCTGTATGTGCCGCGCCAGCAGCCCCGCCGCGTCGTATTGGAGTTGCGGCTTGTCGTGGTCGAGAAAGCGATCGGGAAGCACCATGGGCCGGACTTTGAGTCCCCGGTCCAACAGGCCGCGCGTCGCCAGGAAGTGGAGCACATGTGAACCGAACCCCCCGACGGCCCCTTCTTCGACCGTGAGCAGTACCTCGTGCTCACGGGCGAGACGCCCGACGAGATCCTCGTCCAACGGCTTGGCGAACCGGGCGTCGGCGACCGTTGTCGACACGCCGAGATCGTCCAGTTCCTTGCCGGCGGCCAGCGCCTCGTGCAGGCGGGCGCCGTAGGACAGGATGGCGACCGTCGTTCCCTCGCGCAGAACGCGTCCCTTGCCGATCTGTAGGACCTCGCCGCGCTCCGGCACCGGAACGCCGAACCCCGCGCCGCGCGGATAACGGAACGCGCACGGCCCGTCGTCGATGGTCGCGGCGGTCCGGACCATGTGCGCCAACTCGCCTTCGTCGGCCGCGGCCATCAGCACGAAACCCGGAATGCAACCCAGATACGCGATGTCGAAGGCGCCGGCATGGGTCTGGCCGTCGGCGCCCACCAGGCCCGCGCGGTCGAGCGCGAATCGCACCGGGAGTTCCTGAATCGCGACGTCGTGAACGATCTGGTCGTAGGCGCGTTGCAGGAACGTGGAATAGATCGTCGCGAACGGCTTCATGCCGTCCGCCGCCAACCCGGCCGCGAAGGTCACGCCGTGCTGCTCGGCGATCCCGACATCGAAAACCCGGTCGGGGAAGACCTTGGCCATGATGTTGACGCCCGTGCCCGAGGGCATCGCCGCGGTGATCGCGCAGACCCGGTCGTCCAGTCGGGCCTCCATGAGCAGGCTTTCGCCGAAGACCTTGGTAAAAGCGGGCGCGGCCGCCTTGGCCTTGACCTGGGCGCCGGTCGCCACGTCGAAGCTCGACACCCCGTGGTACTTGTCCGCGGATTTCTCGGCGGGCTCATAACCCTTGCCCTTCTCGGTCAGGACATGGACAAGGAACGGGCCCACGTTTCCGGCGTCGCGCACGTTCCGAAGCACGGGGAGGAGATGGTCGAGGTTGTGACCGTCGATGGGTCCCACGTAGTAGAAACCCAGCTCTTCGAACAGCGTGCCGCCGGAGACCAGACTGCGGGCATACTTCTCGGCCTGCTTGAGCCGCCGCTCGACGGCGTGCGGGAACTTGTCCGCCATCACCAGCGCCAGGTCGCGCAACGAGCGGTATCGCGCCGACGAGATCAGGCGCGACAGATAGGAGCTCATGGCGCCCACGGGCGGGGCGATCGACATGGCGTTGTCGTTGAGGATGACGATCAGCGGCGTTTCGGTCGAGCCGGCGTTGTTGAGGGCCTCGTAGGCCATGCCGCCGCTCAGGGCCCCGTCGCCGATGACCGCGATCACGCGGTTCTTCCGTTGCTGCAGGTCGCGAGCCACCGCGAAACCCAGCGCGGCCGACACCGAGGTCGACGCGTGCGCGGCGCCGAACGGATCGTATTCGCTCTCGGAACGCTTGGTGAACCCCGACAGGCCGCCCCCCTGGCGGAGCGTCCGGATCTGATCCCGGCGACCGGTCAGGATCTTGTGCGGGTAGCATTGATGACCGACGTCCCACACCAGGATATCGTCCGGCGTGTCGAACAGGTGATGCAGGGCGACTGTCAATTCGACCACTCCGAGCCCGGCGCCCAGATGCCCGCCCGTCTTGGAGACGGCGTCGATGACCTCGGCCCGCACCTCCCGGGCCAACGCCTTCAACTCGGTCTGGGACATCGCGCGCAGGTCGCGGGGTCCTTCGATCTTGTCCAGGTATCGTGTTTTCGTTGACATCCGTTCTCCCGCTCACCGGGGCGATCGATTCACGCGCCGCATCCCGGCCGGTCGGAGTTCCCGGCCCCGCCGCTCGCGGGCAGGGGCCGCGGAGCCGCCTACCAGTGGCTCGACTTCTTCGAATAGACGTGGTCGGGCAACCGGTAGCTCATCCCCTGCTCGTCGTACACCGAGATCTGGAGAAGCTGCGAAAAGTTCTCCGACCGCACCACCTGTTGACTCTTCCGCAAACGCTGGAATCGTTGTTTCAACCGGTACGCGAACAGCGCGCCCGTCGTGCGCGTCTTCGGAAACAGCAGGTCGTCAGCGACGCGGTTCCCGATCAACGGCCGCGAGAGCGAATAGGCCAATGTCCTCAGCGCGCGCTGCTCGGAGGCGTCGCTGACGCCCGCCGTTACAGGAATGGCCTCGATCAAGGCGTTCGCCATCGTGGCCGAATCGACGTCCGGCGGAGGCTCGCACAGGTGGCCGATCTCGAACAGGCGCCGCGCATCCCGTTCCGTCGTGTAGAGAATCGTTTCCGGCACGCCCATTACGTAGCCGGCGTAACGCCACACCGCCATGACGCTGTCTCGTTCCTCCCGGTTGAACAGGGCGCCCAGCGCGATGGAATGCTCCAGCAGCCGCATGGAGAAGACGGTCATCGCGTATCCGAGATGCGCCGCGCTGACGGGCGTTCCCCAGGACTCTGCGCGCCACGCGCCGGAATGGGCCAGCAGGTACCGCACGCGCGCGTGGACGAACCGCACCCGCATGGACAACTTCCATCCATCGCCGTCCCTCCGCATGCCCCCCCGGAAAAAAGACTTCCAGCAGGTGGCGGTTGTTCTGCATGAGGCGCCGCCGCGCCGTCGACCGGTTCAACACGCGGCCGGTCGTCGCGAACGACTTGGCGATCATGGTGGAAAACCCTTCGATCAGCGTCCCGCATACGAAGGCGACCAGCATGTTGGTCGTGTTGGCGTGAAAGGCCCGAACGCCGGCGTTGAACGCGTCGTAGTCCAGCCACGTGGGTTCCTCCAGGTTCTTGAAGAAATCCCTCAAGGCCGCGGGCGCCTCTCGCAAGCCTGCCTCGTCCTCGTCGATGCCGGCCTTGATGAACCGGTGCAGGTCGTTCTGCGACAACGAGGCGATTTCCTCCATCACCGGATCGAGCGTGGCGTCCCCCACTCGCGTATGCTCCACGTACCGTTCGGCCAAGGACGCATCGGCGAGCCGACCCCTCGCGTAACCCTCGGTGTAGGCTGAAGGAATCGACGTCATCTCTCGAAAGCCCTGGCTGCCAGGCTATGGGTGACACTCGCGGAAATTGGCGGCGGCCTTCGACGGGCCTTCACCGTGGGATTATGGCACATCCGATATGCCAGCACAGTGGCTGGATGCCGAAAAGGAGCCCGTCCCGTCTCCTCCGTTTCGGTTGAAAGACGCGCGCGGTCAGTGCCGGTGGGTGTGTCGGCCCTGGTGGAACACCGTGTGCAACAGCGAGCCGCCCACGAACGCCTGGTAGAGTTCCACGCCTTCGTAGCCGTCTTCGAAAACCCGGGCGCCGACGGCGTAACCGGCGAGCGTGGCGGCAAGGACCACCGCAATGCCGAGCGCCGCGTTCCAGAATCCGTGCCGGGGACGTACCAGCCACCAGATCAACAGACCCACCGGAATCCGGTGCAGAATCACCGCCGACGACACGCTCGCTTCCGGCGTGGCGAGCGCCGTCCCCTCCAGGAGCGCATGCAGCGACAGCCCGGATATGCCCACCACGAGGGCGACGTTGTCCGTATGCGGCGCCAATGAGTACGAGACACGCTCGATCAGGCCCGGAATGCCCAGCCCCAGCAGTATGACGCCGACCGACAGGACGCCGTACTCGGCCCAGGCGTGCGGGAGCACCTGCCAGGCGACCAGCGCGGGCACGCCGAAATACATGACGCGATCCAGCAGCGTCATCCGGCGCGGATGGTCATGGAGCCACGTGTACAGCAGGGCGCCCACCACCGGGGCGGCGAGCGCCAGGGCGAGCTGATCCATCAGTGCGGTACCCCCGCAGTGTCGATGCGTCGAATCGCCGACACGGACAGCTTCAGACTCGAAACCCCGGCCCGATATCGGAGCCGTGCATGGTAAGGCAGATCGAACGGAGGATCCGCGACCTGTCGCGGACCCCCCGATGCAGGACGTGCCAGGCGGATGCTAACTGCCGCCCAACTCGCCGTGGTCGTCGCAGTGGTCGCCGTGTCCGTGGTGCAGGTGGCCGCCGACCACGTAGTCGGTGTGGTCGCCGTGCGCCACGGCCTCGTGACCGCAGTCGTCGCCGTGCTGATGCCCGGCGTCATGGCCTTCGCAACTGTGGCTCGGCGTGCACGCGTCCGGATTCGAGTCGCTCACCGATACCGAATGCTCGTCGTAGTGACCCTCGTGCTCGTGGTGCAGATGGCCGTCGTGCAGGTAGTCGGTGTGGTCGCCGTGCTGCACCGCCGTGTGGCCGCAGTCCGGGCCGTGCTGGTGGTCGTGGTCTTCGTGAGAATGATGATCGTCAGCCATGTTTCCTCTCCTTCATTAGCGGGAATTTAAGAAACGCAGCATACTCGCTCGACGAGCGCGCATGCAAGTGGTCCACGTGGTCCTGCTCGGTACAACCGTCCGGGCTGGTTTCCAACTGGATCGTAATGTGATCGATGCCGTAGTCCCCGGTCGCGATCCGGCGCAGTTTGCGCTGCACGTTCGCGACCCCGTCCGTGTCCAAACCGGGATCGACGATGATGTGAGCCGTCATCACGTCGTAGCCCGGCGCGAGGCTCCAGACGTGGATGTCGTGGATGACCACGACGCCCTCGACTTCTTCCATCTCGTGGCAGAGCCGATACACGTCGATGTGTTCGGGAACGCCTTCCAGCAGGATATGGATCACCTTGCCGAGAAGGTGCCAGGTGCTGAGCACGATGAGTGCGCCGATCACGACGCTGATGATGGGATCGGCCAGCGACCAGCCGAAGGCCCAGACCAGGATTCCCGAAACCACGACGCCGACGGAACCGAGAAGATCCGCCATGACATGCTGGAAAGCGCCTTCCACGTTGACGCTGTGCTCCGCGGAACCGTGAAGAATCCATGCCGCGACGATGTTGACGACCAGGCCGATCGATCCCACGGCCAGCATCAGTCCGCCTTCGACTTCGGGAACGTCGCGGAACCGGTGGTAGGCCTCGTAGGCCACCCACCCGGCGATCAGCCACAGCGTGAGCGCATTGATGAGCGCGGCCAGGATCTCCAGGCGGCGAAAGCCGAATGTCCGCTCAGCGGATGCGGCGCGCGACGAGAAATGCAGGGCGCCCAGAGCGAGGCCGATCGACGCGGCGTCGGTCAACATGTGGCCGGCGTCGGCGATCAGCGCGAGACTGCCCGAAAGGAGGCCGCCGGCCACCTCGGCGAACATGTAACCCGTGATCAGGACCAGCGCCGTGGTCAGGCTGCGCTTGCTCGCTCCGCGGAGGTCGTGGTCATGTCCGCCCAGACCGTGGTGATCGTGCCCGTGGTCATGTCCGTGATCGTGCTCGAGATCATGCGAATGCTCATGGTCATGCTCGTGGCCGTGATCATGGTCATGCCCGTGTTCGTGTTCGCCGTGTTCGTGATCGTGACCGGATTTCATTTGGCCGATACCCACCCTTGATCGACGGAACTCGCGGCGTCCGTTGGCCGCCCCTTGGGAACATATACCACATTGACATCGCCGATAGGGGGGTCGTGCCTCATGACCGACACGCAATTGAAGGTGCGTGTCACGCCTTGGCGGAGCGGCCGCCGCCTTCGATCCAGCGATAGAGGGAGGGCAGCACGAACAGCGTCAACAGTGTCGACGTGATCAGCCCGCCGATGACGACGGTGGCGAGCGGCCGTTGCACCTCGGCGCCCGCGCTGGTCGCCATGGCCATCGGAACGAAGCCGAGGCTGGCCACGAGCGCCGTCATCAATACCGGTCTCATGCGGCGTTCCGCGCCCTTGCGGACGGCTTCGTCAACGGATGCACCCTGCTTCCGAAGATCCAGGAAGTAAGACACCATGACCACGCCGTTGAGAACGGCCACTCCGAAGAGCGCAACGAACCCGACGGCGGCGGAGATGCTGAACGGCATCCCGCGAAGGAACAGCGCCAGGATGCCGCCGGTGGCCGCGAGCGGGATGTTGAAATAGATCAGAATAGCCGGCTTGATCGCGTTGAAGGCCGTATAGAGCAGCAGGAATATCAGGAGCAACGCCAGCGGCACGACGAACGCCAGGCGCCGGCTGGCGCGCTCCAGGTGCTCGAACTGTCCGCCGTAGGCCACCGAGTACCCCGGAGGCAAGTCGACGTCGGCGGCGACGGCCGCGCGGACGTCGGCGGCGAACCCTCCGAGATCGCGGCCGCGCACGTTCGCTTCGACCGTAATCCGGCGCTGGATCTGCTCGCGCGTGATTTGCGCCGGCCCCTCCTCGGTCCATATCTCGGCGAGCTGGAACAGGGGGATCATGGCGCCGTCCGGATCCGCGACCCGGATGTTGCGGATGGCCTCGATGTCGGAGCGCGCATCGGCGGCGAACCGGGCGCGCAACGGAAACCGCCGCTGGCCTTCCAGCACCTCTCCGATTTCGGCGCCCCCCATCGTCTCGACGACGGCGAGCACGTCGGCGACGTTGATGCCGTATCGAGCCACGGCGGCGCGATCGACGCGCACGCGCAGGAACGGCAGGCCGACGGTCTGCTCCACCTTGACGTCGGCGGCGCCCTCGATGCCTGAGACCGAGCGTTGGACAGCCTCGGCCAGGGTCCGCAATTCGTCCAGGTCGGGGCCGTAGACTGTGACCGCAAGGTCGGAGCGGACGCCGGCGATCATTTCCTGCATGCGCAACTCGATCGGTTGCGAATAGCTGAAGATGTTGCCCGGGACACGCTCCTCCAAACTCGCATGAATCGCTTCGATCAGCCCGTCCTTGGTCTCGGCCGTTGTCCACTCGCGTTCGTCGGTCAGGATGGCGTAGATGTCGCTCGTCTCGATTCCCATCGGATCGGTCGGGATCTCGGCCTGACCGGTCCGCGAGACGACGGTAACGACCTCGGGGAATTCCAGAAGCGCCTCTTCGACCAGCGTGGTGCTCTTCACCGACTCCGAGAGCGCCACGCTCGGCAGCCGCCATGCCTGGATCGCGATCGCGCCCTCGTTGAGCTTCGGCAGGAACTCGGCGCCCATGGTGGGGACCAGCAGGAGCGACGACGCGAAGACGGCGGCGGCGCCGAGGCCGGCGCTCCGCGGGTGTCGCAGGACGGTGTCGAGCACCGGCCGGTACACGCGGGTCAAACCGGTGACGAGCCGCGGTTCCCCGTGCGGCACGCGCCGGCGGAACATCAGGAGCGACAGGACCGGCACCAGAGTCAGCGCGAGCAGCAGGGACGCCACGAGCGCGAAGACGACGGTCAGCGCCATCGGCCGGAACATCTTGCCTTCGGTTCCCTGGAGCGCCAGGATCGGCAGGTAGACGACGATGATGATCATCACCGCGAAGAAGACCGGCCGCGCCACCTCCCGGCCGGCCCACGCCACGACCTCGGCGCGGATCTGCCCCTCGCGCGCCTGGTCAAGGCGCCGGACGATGTTGTCGACCATGACGACCGCGCCGTCGACGATCAGGCCGAAATCGATCGCGCCCAGGCTCATCAGGTTGCCGGACAGGCCCGCCTGCACCATGCCGGTGAATGCGAACAGCATCGACAGCGGGATGACGGAGGCCACGATCAGGCCGCCGCGCAGGTTTCCCAGAAACAGCAGCAGCACGGCGACGACGAGCAGACCCCCTTCCACAAGGTTCCGCTGCACGGTGGCGATGGTCCGTTGGACCAGGTCCGTCCGGTCGTAGAAGGTGTCGATCTCGATGCCGGGCGGCAACGTGTCCGCGATACGATCCAGCGCCTCGTCGACGTTTCGGGCGACGACGCGGGGATTCTCCCCCATCAGCATCATCACGACGCCGGTCACCACCTCACCCCGCGCGTCGCGCGTCACGGCGCCCTGACGGACCATCGGGGCGAATCTCGCCCGGCCGAGGTTGCGTATGTAAACGGGCGTGCCGTCCTCGGAGGCCGTCACGACGATGTTGCCGATGTCCTCCAGCGACGTGATCAACCCCTCGCCGCGGATCACGTATTGCTCCTGGGCGCGTTCGAGGTAGGCGCCGCCGGCGTTCGCGTTGTTGTCGCGGAGCGCGTCGAAGACCATGTCGAGCGACACGTTGTGGGAAACGAGGCGGTTGGGATCGATCTCGATCTCGTAGGTCTTCAACTCCCCGCCGTAGGCGTTCACCTCGACCACGCCCGGCACGGACTGCAGCCGGAACGCGATCTCCCAGTCGAGTATGCTGCGCAGGTCCATCGGCGTATAGCCGTCGCCCCGGACCTCGAACTGGTAGATCTCGCCGAGACCGGTGCTGATCGGCCCCAGCGACGGCGTCCCGTAGCCCTCCGGGATCAACTCGCGCGCCTCGGGCAGGCGTTCCAGGACCAACCGGCGCGCGAAGTAGAGGTCGATCCCCTCCTCGAAGTAGATGTAGACCGACGACAAACCGAACCGCGACACCGATCGGATGGTCGTGATTCCCGGCAGGCCGTTCATGGCCGTTTCGACCGGGAAGGTGACGAACTGCTCCACCTCCACCGGGCCGAGGCCGGGCGCCTGGGTGAGCACGGTCACCTGGTTGGGCGTCACGTCGGGCACCGCGTCGATCGGCAACTGGAACATGGAATAGACGCCGAGCCCGGCGGCCAGAGCGGTCGCCGCGAGCACCAGGAACCGGTTGCGGAGGGAAGCGTTGATCAGACGGTGCATGTCAATGCGAGTGACCGATTCGCTCGTGCAGCACCGCTGTCTTCAGGTAGAAGCTGCCGTTCGAGACGATCGACTCGCCGGACGCCACGCCCTCGAGCACTTCGACGAAACCGTCCGCGCCCGAACCGAGCGCCACGTCGCGGCGCTCGAACGTCGTCGGCCCGATCTGCGCGAACACGACGGTTTGCCCGTCGATTGTCTGGACGGCGTCGATCGGCGCCGCCAGCGCGGATACGCTCTCATTGGTGGGTATCGTCGCTTCGGCGAACATGCCGATCTTGAGCGTTGCGTCCGCGTTCTCGACGACCAACCGCACATGGGCGGCTCGCGTGGCCGCCTCGATGGTGTCGGAAACGTAGGTGAGGCGGCCCATGAACTGCCGGTCCGGATAGGCGTCGACGCGGATCGCCACTTCGGCGTTGGCGGGAAGCCGGCCCAGATCCGGCTCGTACACGTCGGCCAGCACCCACACCGTGGAGATGTCGGTGATCGTCATCAACTCCCGTTCGGGTGTGATCAGGTCGCCCATCGCGACGCTGTACTCGGTGACGACGCCGTCGAACGGCGCGCGCAGGACGTTGAGCGACATTTCGCGGTGCCGTTCCGCCGCGTTGCGCAATTCTTCCGGGTCGTTTCCGGGCGCCAGCTCCAGGAGGTCGTCGTCGGTCAGTCCGAATCGATGGATCCGTTCCTCGATCCGGCTGATCTCGGCCTGGGCGCTGACCAGCCGCGCCTGCGCCTGTTCGAATTCGGAACGGCGCAGATCGACGGTCTGCTGCGCGATCGCCTCCAGCGCGATCAATTGTTCCGCCCGTTCGAAGCTGCGGCGAAGGACGTCCAGGTCGGCTTCGGCCTGGCTGCGGGACGCGATCGCGCTCCGGTATTCCCCGATATGATCGCCGAGGGCGACGTTGTCGTATTCGACAAGCACTTGTCCGGCGCGCACGCGGTCGCCCTCCTGCACGTCGACGCGGTTGACGACGCCGTCGGCCAGGGGGCGCAGACGAACGACGCGCGACGTGTCCGGGGCGACGAAACCGGTCACGGTCATCGGCACGGGAAGCTCCCGATGATCGACGGTGACGACGCGCATGCCGGCGTTCCGCTGCGCGTCCACGGGTATCTCCAACGGGCCTTCGGCTTCGTCTTCGGCGTGCGGCTCGGCCTCGTCGTGAAGATCCATGGCCGCGTCGGCCACGGTCTCCGCTTGCAGTCCGCCACCGGACGTGTTTTCGTCGTCAGCGGCGCACGACGCCGAGGCGGCGGCCACGAAGAGGAGCGTCAAACCGAAGGCCAGATTCCGGCCCTCACTGCCCATTCGCGTTCGTTCCCGTAGCTCCTTCATTGACGATGCCTCCATCGTGTGCCGGCTGTCACGGCCCCCCGGCCGGCGGGACGCCGACAGCGGCGGCGAGCTCGATCATGCTGATTCGCAGGTCGTACAGCGCGAGGTTCTGTACCTGCCGGGTTACCAGGAACTCACGTTGAACGTCAAGAAAATCGATCAGCGCCGTCTCGCCGAGCTCGTACGAGGCCTGAACGAGTTCCCTCAGTTCCGTGGCGCTCTGCAGGTACTCCTCCTCAACGTAACGGACGCGCTCGGCACTTATGTTGACGGCTTGAACCGCCTGCTGCAACTGTTCCTCGACGAGGGTTGCGGCGGCGGTCTCCAGGGACTCCGCGCGCCGGCGGATCGCGTCGGCGCGTTCGACCCCACCGGGATTCAGGCTGCCGAACAACGGTATCGGGATGCTGAACTCGAAGTCCATGGCGTTCGAGCCGAAGTCGCGGCGGTAGCCCAGGCCGACGGTGACGTTGGGCGCGCGCATCGCGCGTTGGAGCCCGAGCCCCGCTTCGGCGTGCTCGCTGAAGCGGCGCGCGGACTGCAGGTCCGGACGATTGGAGATGGCGGCCTCCCTCAAGCTGCCGACATCGGCCATGACCCCCTCCGCGGTGGCCAACAACTGTCCGCGGGCGCCGAGGAGCGGCGGCGTGGACAACGGATCGGCGGTTTCGATCGCCTGCCCCAGATCGGCCGCGCCGAGCAGGGCCAGCAACGCCACGCTCGCGTCGCTGACGGCCAACTCGGTCGTGAAGACCTGATCCACGAAGTGGAGGCGTTCCATCTGGAGACGGCGAAGATCCGTACCGGCCACCTCGCCGAAGTCGACGCGCGCCTGGGTCAGCCCGATGACCTGTTCGATTTCGTCGAGCGTCGCGATGGCCGTGTCCCGGTCGGCCTGCGCGAGCGCGAGACGAAAGTAGGTCCTTCCGACCGCGAGGTGGAGTTGCCGAAGGGCCTCGTCGACGTCGGCGCGCGCCACCTCGACGCCGGTGTCGGCCACGCGGAGCCGGTGGTCTCGCCTGCGGGCCGTCTCGATCTCATGCTCGACGCGGAAGATCAGCCCTTGCCCGTTCCAGAACGAGGGGAGGCCCGCGACGCCGTATTCCTCGCCCTCGAACGCGATCACCGGGTTCGGGCGGCTTCCGGCCGAGACAATGTCGGTTTCGGCGATCTCGATCAGGTTCCGAGCGGCACGGAATTCGGGATTGCCCTCCTCGGCGATACCAAGCGCGTCGGCGAAGAAGAGCCTTTCGGGAATCGCCGTTTGTTTCGCCGACGCCGGGCTTCCGGTGAGGAGCATCGCTCCCAGGATCGACGCGGCGAGCCCCGCTCGCCCACGCGCGGAGCGGAGACGTCGAAAGTGATGCGGCTTCCAACGCCGGTTGCAGACGATCTCGTCACGGCGCATCGTGTGATCCCCTTTGTCTTGAATACGTTGAATCTGTCGGCCCCTCCGGAGCGTATCACACGGCGCGGGCGGGGCGGGGCGCGCGCCGGGCGGGCTCGGGCGCGGCTTCGCCCGCCGGGCGGAGGCTTACTGTCCGAGGCGGTATCCGAGTCCGCGGACCGTGATGATGAGCTGGGGACTGTTGGGCTCGTCCTCGAGCTTCTGCCGCAGGCGTCCGACGTGCACGTCCACGGTGCGCGTGTTCGTGCTGGAGTCGTAGCCCCAGACCGCGCCCAGCAGGTTGTCCCGCGTCAGGGCGACGCCGGCGTTCTCGATGAAGTACTGGAGCAACTGCATTTCCTTCGACGACAACGCCAACGGCTCATCCTTCCGAAAGGCCTGCGCGCTGCGCAGGTCGATCCGCAGATCGCCGTACTCGATCGTGTGGGCGCCGGCCTTGGCCGACTTGAACTCGGCGCGCCGGAGAAGGGCCTGGATGCGTGCGAGGAGCTCGATGAATTCGAACGGCTTGGTGAGGTAGTCATCGGCGCCGAACTCCAGCCCCACGACCCTGTCGGTCACCTCGCCGCGCGCCGTCAACATCAGAATGGGAACATCGAGCCCGTCAGTGCGAGCTTCACGGGCGATCTCGAAGCCGTTCTTGAACGGGAGCATCACGTCCAGGATGACGAGATCGTGGTTGCCGTCGGCGACCATTTGGGCTCCCTGGTCTCCGTCGGTGGCCGAATCGACACGATAGCCTTCGCGTTCCAGGCGGTCCGACAGCGCCAGCAACAGGGCGGCATCGTCCTCGACGATCAGGATTCGCCCCTCGGCGGTTGCCTCACGCGTGCTGTTCACTCGAGTTCCCAGCGGCTTCGGCCGGCAGGTAGACGCGGAACCGCGTGCCGTCGCCGTCGCCCGTCGCGACCTCGATACGGCCGTCGTGCGCTTTGACGAACTCGCGGACGAGGCTCAACCCCAGGCCCGACCCCTCGGCCTGACCCGCCCGAGCGGCCTGGCCGCGGTAGAAGGGTTCGAAGATGTGCGCGCGGTCGACGGTCGATATGCCCTCGCCGCGATCCGCGACTGAAATCTCGATCTCGCGCCCGACGGAACGGACGGCGACGGTGACGGGGCCGTGGCCGGGACCGAACTTGATCGCGTTCGAAACCAGATTCCTCACGACCGACCGCAACGCCTGGGCATCGCCCGCAACGAGCGGCAGCCCGTCCTGGAAAGTCGCATGGATTCGCAAGTCGTCCCTTGACGACTGCCGCAAGGCCTCGGTCTCGGATTCGACGACGGCTCGAATATCCAGAAGCTCCCGTTCGTAGTGGTATTGGCCCGAGCGCAGGGCGGAAAAGTGGAGGACCTTCTCGACCATGGCGTTGAGGCGCCGGCTTTCGGTATTGATGGACTCGCCGTATCGCGCGGCTTGGCCGAGGTCGCGGACCACGCCGTCGGCGAGATTCTGGCTGAGGGAGGAAATCCCGGCGATCGGCGTCCGGAGCTCATGCGACACGCCCGCGACGAATGCCATCTGCCGATCGGCCAACGCTTGCGCGCGCCGGTTCGCGGTCACCAGGAAGCCGAAGCTGACGCCCAGCACGATGACCGCGCCGAAACCGAGCGAAAGGTTTCGCCAACGGTGCCATCCGACATAGGTTTCGAGCGAGCCCGACTCGTGCGTGACCTCGACGACCCAGTCCGCGCCTTCGTAGATGATGTCGCGCCGGATGTCGGGCGTCGTCCCGGCGTCGGCCGCGAAGGCGGTATCCGTGGCATACAGGACCTGGGCGCTCGGCTCGCCGCTCTCCAGCAGGCGCAGCCGGTAGTCGCGCTGGTCTTCGACGCCGAAGTACTGGTCGACGAGCGTGGGAATCACCCCTTCCAGAAGCACGCGTTGGTCCAGTATGACCGCGGCCCAGCCCGGAGGGCCCAACGTTCCTTGAGGCACCACGTACGCCCAGCGATCGTCTTCGAACGGGATCGTCCACTCCCGCGGGGCGCGAGACCGTGTCCGGAAACTGAAATCGCCCGTATCGTCCAGACGGCGCTTGATGGGATCGAACGACGGGGGCCACTCCACGGGAACGAGCGCGGCTTCGTCGAGTCCCGCCCGACGGAGCCGGAACGCTTCCGCGATGTCCGGACTGCTCCGGGGGGCGGCGTCGATCCAGTAGGCATCGACGATCAGCCCGGGATACATCGTGGAGTCGAGCCACGAACGATATTCGTCGAAGAGCTCCTGTCCCAGGTCGGGTCCGCGGCGCACGCGGTAGGTGAACCCGATGTTCTGGAAAACATCGCCCAGCTCGAGTGCGAAACCGCGGGTCGAGACCGCCAGGTTCCGTTCGGTCAACTCCAGCTCGAAACGGGTCAGTTCCCCGACCCACAGGTACTGAAGCACGGCCAGGACGAGCAGGAGTGCGCCCGTCAGCACGACGAGCAGGGCGGTACGCTGTGATTGGAACAGGCTCAAGGCGGACTCCCGCTCGGAACGTTTCGCGAAAGCTTAGCAGGTCTCCGTTCCGGGGAGGTAACACAAAGATCGCGACGGCGCGCCGCGGCGTCGACGCGGCGGAGCCGGATGCCGGCCCGATCAATCGAACAGCTTTTCTTCCCCGCCCTCGGTCGTGACGTACCCGAGCAGACACCCGTTGGACCGGTCGCGGAGCTGATGGCAGCGCACCGCGATCCGGTCGCCGGGGCGGATGCTGTCCTCGGCCCAGCCCTCCCGCCGGAGCTCGACGACGCTGGCTCCTTCCAGCGCCCACACATCGGATTGTCCGTTCTCACCGGTGACCTCCAGGTAGATCCAGCTATGCGGGTTGATCCAGTGGATCTCCGTGACCGTGCCCTCCATCCCGATGTACTCGGTCATCTCGTAGTTTCCGTGCGAATGGTGGGCCGTCGCGGGCCAGGCGGCCGCCAGCGCGATGCCGGTTGCGATGCGCGGCAATCTCGAAGGCATGTCTCTCCTTCCCTCAGCGGAGCGGCGGCAACGTGTTGGTGTAGATGTAGTCGTACCGCACGCGGTTGCCCGCGTCGTCGAGGAACGTCAGCGACTGCTGGAACAGCCCGGGCGGCGGCGAACCCGGGGGCGCCTTGGCTTCGATGATGTAGAGGCGGCTCTCGTGGAGGTAGATTCCCACGAACGAACGCGTCCGGTCGGGATTCGTGAGCTGGAGTTGGTGGCCGGCGATCAGGTCGATGTAGTGCCAGGCGTCGTAGGTGACCTCGACCGCCCGTTGCCGGAACTGCCAGGCGGCGTAGGCGATGGACGAGAGCACGTCGATCTGCCAGTAGTTCGGCAGGCTGTCGGCCTGCGTCTTGTTGGTCCGTTCGGCGTGGACGCGCTCGGAGTCGGTGTAGTCGATCACGGTGACCGAATACCGGTGGCCGCCGTCTTCATGGCTGTACACGCGGCCCGGGAAAACGGCGCGATACTCCGAGTCCCAGGTGATGGCCTCGACCTCGGGCTCGCCGGGGAAATTGACGCTGAACCGGTCTTCGCGGTTGACGTAAGTCTCCCAACCCTGCGAGAGAGCCGGGACGGCGAGAAACGGGACCACCGCCGCGGAAACGAGTCCGAAACGCATCATGCGGGCTCCTTCGTATCGCGTCAGGGCGCGATACGGCTCTGCCGGAAATACGATTCCGTTTGCGTGCCGACCATGAGCTCGAAAGCCTGGTTCTGCTCCTGGCAGATGTACTCGAACATCTCCTGGCCGGGCCGGAACCGCAAGTACATGCCGCTGGTCCAGGGCCGCGTATACGCGCCGGGATCGTCGACGGTGACCACGTATTCCATCGTGTCGTAGCGGGTGCGCGTGAACCGTTCGACCAGATGGAGTTGACGCGTATGCACGGTGATCCGGCGGTCGATCCAGAACTTCTCGTTGAACCCCACGGTGTCGACGACCAGCGTGTCGCCCTCCCACCACCCGATCGAGTGGCCGTAATAGGTCGGCGTCAGGTCGTCGGGATGCTCGCGGCCGTCCATGTAGACGATGCGGAACGTGTGGGGGCCGCCGACGTCGAAGATATAGACGCGTTCGAGCTCGCGCATCTCGACGATCTCGTTCCCGTACGGCGTCACGAACTGCCGCACGCCGCCCGACGGCTTGCACCGCGCGTGCGGTTCGAACTGGTTGACGTCGCGGTAGTCGATCAGCGCGCGCGCCCACGGCTGGAACGGCACCTCGCTCACCCTGGGCCGGCCGGGAAACGGATGCGGCTGCGGGTTGTCGTCCCAGTCGGCCAGACCGGGAACGGGTCCCCCGGGGCCGTACCAGATGCCCGTCTCGCCGGGAACCGCGTCCAGACGAATCCGGCCGTCGGGCCATCGGGGCGCCGGACGGTCTGCGTCGGCGTCGACGGTCTGCGAGAGCGCCGGCCGCGCCGGGAACGCGAGCAGGATCGGTATCGCAACCGTCAGCAGGCAGCGTGTTCGGTTCATGGCCGGTTGTCCTGGCAGAAGTATACCGGCAGTTCCCGGGCGCCGATCCACTCCAGGTTCCAGGCGGCCGTCCATGGCCGCGTGTAAGCGCCGGGATCGTCGATCGTCACCTCGTAGCGCAGCGTGTCGAAGTCCGGGCGCGTGATGCGTTGGATCAGGCGCAGGCTTTCGGTGTGCGGCAGGCCGCCGTTGGAGAACCAGAAATCCTCGTTGAAACCACGCGTGTCCACCACGAGCGTGTCGCCCTCCCACGCGCCGACGGAACGGCCGTAGTACAGGGGGTTGTCGTCGTCTCCGGTAATCTGGCCGACCTGCGCCCGGCCATCGGTGTAGATGAAGTGCCAGTTGCGGTTCCCGCTGCCGACGAGGACGAAGATGCGCTCACGGTCCCGCTGCTCGACGAACTGAACGCCGTAGGGAAGCTGAAACTGCCGGGGGCCGCCCGGAGGAATGCACCTCAGGAAGCTCGGGTCGGTACCGAGAGAATCGCGCTGCCGGGCCTCGTACAACGCGAGCGCCCAGTCCTGGAACGGCGCCACGCGCGGGGCATCGCCGATGTCGGCCAGCATCCCGTCGGGATCGACCGCGACCGCGACCCCCGTTTCGACGAGCGCCGTCGCGGTCGGATTTCCCCAATATCCGGTCTCGCCGGGCGACGGACCCAGGCGGGGTCGGCCATCCGGCCATCGCGGCGTCTCGCGGAACGGAGCCGGCGCGGCCGCCGCCGGTTCGCCCGGCTCGAGCAGGCGTGCGTTCGTCCCGGACCGGACCAGCGCCCTCGACCAGGCTTGAAGACTGCCGTCCCGCGCGGCCCAGCCGTCGACGGTCACCGGCTCGCCGAGCGCGAGCGTGTCGGCGCGCCACCCGGACGCTTCCAGGGCGGCGCGGCTCTCGAGCTCGATCGCCCAGTTGGCCGTGCCGTCGGGGCCGTCGACGTCGACGAAGACGTGGACGTGAGGATTGGCCCAATCGACCTTCGTGACTCGGCCATCGAGCCGAACGGGCAGGTCCGGATCGAACTTGGCCGCGACGACATGATGCGCCGCCAGCGGAGAGGCCCACGCCGCCAGCCATGCACCGATCAGCGCCGCGCGCGTCCGCCCGCCCAGTCGTTTCATGTGTTGTACCTCCAACCCCGCCCAGTATATTCTGCGGCCATTCGCCCCCGGCACGGCAATGAAACGTTTCGTCCAGATCCCATTGTGGCTCGCCCTGATCCTCGGCGCCGCCCCATGGGCGTCGTCGCAGGAAGCGCACCCGCTGACCGGGAGCTGGGTCGGAGACTGGGGCCCGTCTTCCGACCATCGAAACCGCGTCCTCGTCGTGATGGACTGGGACGGGCAGCGGATCACCGGAACGATCAACCCCGGCGCCGCCGACCTGCCGTTCACCGACGCGCGACTCGATCCGGGCGACTGGTCCGTGCGCATCGAAGTCGAGGCGGAGGACCCGGCCGGGAACGCCATCGTTTACGTGATCGACGGCCGGATCGAGGACCTGGGCTCGCCCCACCGCTCGATCGTGGGCACATGGAGCCACGGCGATGTCGCGGGCGACTTCAGGATCACGCTTCAATAGTTTCCGGCGGCGCCGTGACGCGACAGCCCTCGGTTTCTTGACTGCCATGACGAGGCACCCTATAAGGAAATGGTCCATGAGTTCCGCGAACCATCGGTGGATGCGCGCCGCGCCGCTCGCGGCGGCGTTCCTCATATCGGCGAACATGTCGGCGGCCCAGGACGCGGACATCGCCCGCGCCTGGGACGGTCGTCCCGATCTGAACGGCGTCTGGCAGGCGATCGGCACGGCGCATTGGGACATCCAGGACCATACGGCCGGCGCCGGTCTGCCCGAAATGGGGGCGATCGGCGCGATCCCGCCCGGCCAGGGCGTGGTCGTCGGCGACGAGATCCCCTACCAGGACTGGGCGCGGGAGCAGAAACAGCGGAACTTCGAGAACCGGTTCACCGAGGACCCAGAGATCCGGTGCTACCTGCCGGGCGTGCCCCGGGCGACGTATCTTCCGCATCCGTTCCAGATCGTTCAGGGCACCGACAAGATTCTCATTGCTTACGGGTTCGCCGATACCATCCGGACTATTCAAATGGACGAGTACGACCCGCAACCCGCGCCGATCGACAGTTGGATGGGCCGCTCGCACGGCCGGTGGGACGGCGACACCCTGGTCGTGGACGTCGCCGGGTTCAACGGGCAGTCCTGGTTCGACCGCGCCGGCAACTTCGCCGGCAACACGCTTCGGGTGGAGGAACGGTACACGCCGCTGGGCCCGAACGCCATGATGTACGAAGCCACGATCGAGGATCCGAACGTCTTCACGCGTCCCTGGACGATTCGCATGCCGCTTTACCGGCGGCTCGAAGACAACGTTCGGATTCTCGAATTCAAGTGCGTCGAGTTCGCCGAGGAGATCCTCTATGGTCACCTGCGGCGGCAACCGGCGGATTGAAGACCCCTCGGCCGATGAATCGAGGTGACGCGCCATGAATCTTAGACACGCCGTCCTGACGTCGCTGGCCGTTGCCGCGTCGATGGCCGCCACGCCGGCCGTGACACGCGGAGCGGACTATCACCATGTCCATCTGGCCGTGCCGAGCCCGACCGAGGCCGTGGCTTGGTACGTCCGGCACATGGAGTGCGCGGCGGTCCCGGATCGCGACGACGCCGTCGACTGCGGAGTCGAGATCCACTTCGACGCGCTCATCACGGTCGGAGCGAGCCCGGGAACGGGGGTGGACCATATCGGCTTCGCGTTTCCGGACCTGGCGTCCAAGATGGCGGAGTTGGAACGCGTCGGCGTCGGGGGACGCGGCGTGCGGCTCCAACGGTTCGACGACGGTTCGATGTTTCGCGACGAGCCCGGGTTGTTCATCCACGGGTTCATCTTCGATCCCTGGGGCACGCGGATCGAGCTCCTGGAAGATCCGTCGAGGCGGGGTTTCCACCACGTGCATCTGAGCTCGACCGATCCGGAGGCGAGCCTGGACTGGTACCGGTCGGTCATGGGCGGCGAACGCGCCAGGTTCAGGGAACAACTGGACGGCCTGGCCTTCGACAACGTGTGGCTCTTCGTTTCGCCGCATCCGGAGGGCGTGCCGCCGGCGCCGACGCGCGGCCGCGCGGTGGACCACATCGGCTTCCTGGTCGCGGACCTGGACGAGGCCGCCGGCGTCATGAATCGACTCGGCGTCGCGTTCGAGGGCGCGCCGGAGACGGGTCGGACTTCGGCGCGGCGCGCCTTCGTCGCCGGTCCGGACAGCGTCGCGCTGGCCGTGGTCGAGCCCGGCTGGGCGGGACGCGAAACGAGTCTGGTCGCGGCGGACTCCGGCCCCATCGTCCCCGCGGAGCCGTACACGGCTCCCCGCACTCCGTGGGGCGATCCCGAGCTGCAGGGCATCTGGACCGGGGACCGGGCGCACGGTGTCCCGCTGGAACGGCCCGGCGACCTCGAGGGCGTCGACACGTTGACTCCGGAAGAGGCCGCGGCCCGGCGCGAACGGGGCACGCTGGGCAGCATCTGGGGTTACGAGCGGGAGTGGCGCGACACCACGCTCGGGCTGGTCGGGTCCTCGCCGTCCACGCAGGTGGCCATGGTGATCGATCCGCCCGACGGCCGGCTTCCGCCGCTCACGCCCGAGGCGCAGGCCCGCGCCGGGGGCGGGCGCGGTGGACGCGGCGGACTTCCGGCCGGCCCCGAGGACCTGAGCAACTACGTGCGCTGCATCACGCGCGGGCTCCCCGGCCTGATGATGCCGGGCATCTACAACAACGGCCTCCAGATCGTCCAGGGCCCGGGATACGTCGCGATCACGAAGGAAATGATTCACGAGACCCGCCTCATCCCGACCGATCCGCGTCCCCCGCTGGGCGCGAACCTGACGCAGTGGCTCGGCGATTCCCGCGGCCGTTGGGAAGGCGACACGCTGGTGGTCGAGGTGACGGGCTTCAACGGGCGCGCGCCGTACCGGGGTTCCGGGGAAACGCTGACGCTGATCGAACGGTTCACTCGGATCGGTCCGGACCTGCTCGAGTACCGGTTCACCGTCGACGACCCGTCGATGTGGACGCGGCCCTGGACGGGGATGTTCACGTTCGACCGGGACGATGCACAGTACGAGCTGGTCGAATACGCGTGCCACGAGGGCAACTACGGTATGACCAACATCCTCAGCGGAGCTCGCGCGCAGGAGCGGGCGGCCGGGGACGGCGAAAGGTGAACGCCATGCGGACCGCTTTTGTACTCATATCGGTAGCGGCGCTGGCGCCGTTTGGCGTCGAACCGGCCGTCGCCCATCATGCGTTCGCGGCGGAGTTCGACTCGACGCAGCCGGTGCGCCTGCGCGGCCAGATCACCCGGATGGAATGGATCAACCCGCACGCCTGGATGCATCTCGACGTCACGTTGGAGGACGGCACCGTCGAAAGTTGGATGATCGAGGCGGGGCCTCCCGGCGCCCTGGTTCGGCGCGGGTGGACGCGGGACTCGGTCGTTCCGGGCACCGAAGTCCTGGTCGAGGGCTACCGCGCCCTGGACGGGTCGAACCGGGCCAACGGACGCGACGTGACGTTTCCCGACGGACGGCGGCTGTTCGCCGGGTCGTCGGGGACTGGAGCGCCGCTGGACGGCTCCGATCCCACCGAACAGGCTCGATAACGACGATCCCCATGCGCAACGTGCTTCCTTCCGGCCCCGGCCCAACGGCCGCCCTTGCGGTGTTGTTGGCGATGCCGGCGACGCTCGCCGCTCAGGCGACGGGCGCCGGCGCGTTCGATTTCAACCGGTTCAGCAACGCCGGTCACGACTGGTTCCACACGTTCTATCCGACGGGGACCGAGCCTCTCGCCGAGGCCATCGGGAACGAGAAGGTCAACGCGGACCACTGGGTCCTGGTCACGGATACCGCCGACGGCCGCCTCGCCCTGCTGATGGACCAGATGGCGTACCACCACATCGCCGAGGGCACGTCGTCCAACGGCGAGCACTGGATGGCGACGTTCTGAGTGGTCTGCAACACGGGGGTCAGTCTGATCCCCGAGCTGGACGGGCGGTGGCTGCATTTCACCAACGCCGGCCTGTACGACGGCCTCTTCGTCATGCAGGACCGCAGGACGCTGACACTGTGGAACCACATCACCGGCGAAGCCATGTACGGCGAACACGCCGGACGTTCGCTGGAGATATCCGGTGCATTGCGGCAGATGACCGTCGCGCAGGCGCTCGAGTTGGACCCCGGAATGCGAATCGCCATTTCGGGGCGTCCCTTCGCGAACAGCGGCCCGGGGTTCACGCCGACGTCGTTCGGGCGGGGCGGCCTGGGCGAGCCGCCGCCTCCCGATAGCGGCGGCGGTGGCGGCGGACCGGCCGGAGCGCGCGGGCTTCCGGATCCCGACGCCCGGATGGGGGATATGTTCGTCGAGACGCTGGGCGAAGAGGACACCCGGCGGGAACGGATGGAGATGGGCCTGGGCGTATGGGACGCAGACGGATTGCGGCGCTTCTACCCGTTCGAAGGGATTCGCCGACGGGGCGCTTTCGTCGACACCGTCGGCGGGCGGAACCTGCTGGTCTACCGCGACCCGGGCACGTCGGTCCCGGCGGCGCTCTACGTCGATGCCGCGGGCGCGGCGATCGAAGGGCGTCAGGTCCGGCTCGAAAACGGGCAGTCGATCGTGGCCGGACGCCTGATCGACGCCGACGGCGGAGCCGTCCCGATGGAACGCCCGAACCAGGTTTTCACGCGCTGGTACGGCTTCTCGCTGACGTTCCCGAACCCGGAGGTCTTCGAGGAATAGCCGCGCAACCGCTGCCGAACTAGTCGGTCTCGGGCGTGAAGCTGCGGCGGATCGTGTTCTCGACGACGTTGCGCGGGACCATGAACTGGCGCAGGTAGTCCGGACCGCCGGCCTTCGATCCGACCCCCGACATCTTGAAGCCGCCGAACGGATGGCGGCCCACCATGGCGCCGGTCGAACCGCGATTGATGTACAGGTTGCCGACCCGGAAACGCGCCCGCGCACGGGCGATGTGGGCGGGGCTGCGGGAGAAGACCGCGCCCGTCAGCGCGTACGGGGTCCGGTTGGCCATCTCGATCGCGCCGTCGAAGTCCGGGGCGCGCATGACCGACAGGACGGGACCGAATATCTCCTCCTGGGCCAGGCGGTGTTCCGGCTCGATGCCGGCGACGATCGTCATCGGAACGCCATGGCCCGCGACGCCGTCCGGCGCGCGTTCCACGACGACGCGGCCCTCGGCCTTCCCGATCTCGATGTATCGGCGGATCTTCGCGGCCGCCTCTTCGGAAATGACCGCCCCCATGAACGCGGCCGGGTCCCGGGACGGCCCCAACTCGACGCTGTGCGCGGCTTCCTTCAGACGCTCGAGAAGGACGTCGTGGACCGGCTCGACGGCGATCAGGCGCGAACACGCCGAGCACTTCTGTCCCTGATAGCCGAAGGCCGACTGCAGGACGTCGTGGACGGCCGCGTCCAGGTCGGCGTCGGTATCGACGATGATGGCGTTCTTGCCGCCCATTTCGGCGATCACGCGTTTGACGTTGGAGGAGCGCGGAGACGACTCCCCGGCCAGACGGTTGATGCGCAGCCCCACTTCACGGCTTCCCGTGAAGGCGATCAGCCAGACATCGGGATGGGTCACCAGAGCGTCGCCGATGGCCGATCCGCCGCCGGGGCAGAAGTTCAGCGCACCGGCGGGCAGTCCGGCCGCGTCGAAAAGCTCCCAGACCGCGAAGCCGCAGCCGGGTGTCTCCGAAGACGGCTTGTAGACGACGGTGTTCCCGGTGACGAGCGCCGCCGAGACCATGCCGACGGAGATGGCGATGGGAAAGTTCCACGGCGCGATGACGGCGGCGACGCCGCCCGGTTCGTAGAAGAGCGAGGTGGATTCGCCGGGAACCGCGGAGAGGTCCTGGGGGCGCGACAGCCGCGTCATTTCCCGTCCGTAGTACTCGAGAAAGTCGATGGCTTCGGACACGTCCCCGTCGGCCTCGTCCCAACTCTTTCCGGCTTCGAACACCTCGAGCGCCGCCAGCTCCATGCGCCGCCGCCGGGCGGCTTCGGCGGCTTCGAACAGCACGCCGGCGCGCTCCGCGGCCGGCGTGTCGCGCCACGACGGGTAGGCCTCGCCGGCCGCGCGCACGGCGCGTTCCAACTCGCCGCCGTCCGCGGCGGACGCCACGGCGACGACCCGTTGGACATCGTTCGGGTCGCGCGATTCGATGGTCGCGGCCGTGTCGACGCGCTCGCGGCCGATGATCAGCGGCGCCGTCCTCGGCAGGCTGGCGCGCGTCTCCTCGATCGCGGCGGCGAAGGCGTCGCGATTCGTCTCCATCGTCCAATCCAGCAACGGATGGTTTCGGAAACCGTCGCGCGGCCGGCTGTTGCCGCCGTCCGCGCCGGGGGCCGGTTCCGGCGGGCGCAGGAGCTCGCGAACGTCCGTTCCCTCCACGAAACCCTGGCGCAGAAACGACTCGTTGGACGTGTTCTCCAGGAGCCGGCGGACCAGGTACGCCATTCCCGGAATCATCTCTCCGACGGCGGCGTACATCCGAACGCGGCGTCCTTCCTCGATCAACGCGTTCCGAATGGGCTCGGCCATGCCGTACAGGACCTGGAACTCGACCTCGTCGTCGGGGACGCCCAGTTCCCGGGCCGTTTCGATCACGAAGGCCTGCGACCTGAGATTGTGCGATCCGCATGCCAGGCGGACATGGCGGTGGTTCTCCAGGAAGAGGCGCGCCGCGTCCTCGAAGGCGCGGTCGGATTCGTTCTTGCGAAGGAAGACCGGCTCGGGCCAGTTCCGCTGGCGCGCCCAGGCGACCTCGCTGTCCCAGTAGGCGCCCTTGACCAGGCGGACGCTCAGGGGTTGGCGCCGGGCGCGCGCCCACTCGACCAGGCCGCGCGCGTCCGACGCCGTCTCGCGCAGGTACGACTGCATCGCGAGGCCCGTGTGGGGATAGTCGTGGAACTCGGGCTCGTCCATGACGCTCCGGTACAGCGCCAGCGTCAGGGCCTTCAGGTCGTGGTGCTCCATGTCGAGCGTCACGGCCGCCTGCAGCGCCATGGCTTTCCGAAGGATCGGGCGAAGGCGCTCCTTGGCCCGGTCCACGGAGTGGTCGAAGGCGCGGGCCGACATCTGGGAGTAGAGCGACGACGGCTTGACGGAGACGTTGACCCGGGGCGCCTGGTTCCAGTCCAGGGCGCTTCCGTTTCCGAGGGGCGGCCAGTTGCGGGAAGCCGCCGTCAACCGCTCGAGCAGGTCGATGTATCGCTGCAGGTAGACGTCGGCTTCCCGTTCCGAAACGACCGCTTCTCCCAGCAGCGACACCGTGGACGCCAGGCCGTCGTTCCGAAGCGCGGCCAGGGCCGGGAGCGCGTCTTCCGGACCCGCGCCGACGATGAACTGGCGCGCGACGGCCTCGATCCGCGTTCTGAGAAGCCGGGCCGCCAATCCACGGCCGACGCTTCCGGACAACGCCCGCAGCCCGATCTTCCCGAGCAGGCCGCCCGAGTCCCTCCCGAAGTATTCTTCGGCGTGGCGGGCAATGTCGGCCGCATCGCCGAGGCTGGGGAAGACGTCGACGAAGCGGAACAGGTTGGCCTTGAACTCGGGGTCGCTCATCGACCAAGTCATGGCCTGGCCGATCCAGTAGTCCTTCCGGAAGACCGATGAGGTCTGGCCTTCGAGGCGCCGGTAGAGGCGCTGGCCGGTTTCGAAGATCCGCTCTTCCAGCGGCGCGGGCACGAGCGATACCTCCTCCCCTCTTAATGTACTCCGGCTGTGGGATCTTTCAAGGAGGCCGCGTCCGCCCCGCCGGGCGTCAGGCGTTCAGGTCGAGCGGCGCCGGTGTCAACATTTCGCCGTCCCACCGGTCGTAGGCGTCACGGAGCCGTTCGAACCGGTCGGTCTCGACGGCACGCAGGTCGTTGCGTTCCCCGGCGTCGACGGCCAGGTCGAACAGGTATGCCCCCTGCTCGTCCCGGAGGTATTTCCACCAGCCGCTCCGGACGGCGCCCTGCCGCGACGACTGGAAGGTCCGCCAGTAGAGCGTACGTTCCATGACGGGCGCCGCCCCGCGCATCACCGGCATCAGGTCGATTCCGTCCAGCGGGTGCGTCTCCGCCGGATCGACGCCGGCGGCGGCCAGGATCGTCGCCGTCCAGTCGAATCCCATCGCGACTTGCGTGGTCGTTCCTCCGGCGGGGATCGCGCCGGGCCAACGAACGAACGCCGGGACGCGAATGCCGCCTTCCCAGACTTCGCCCTTGCCGCGGGCCAACCCGGCCATGTTCGAGTAGCGTTCGCCGCCGTTGTCGCTCGTGAAGATCACGATCGTGTTCTCCCGGAGGCCCGCGTCGTCGACGGCCGCCATCAGCCGGTCGACGTTCTCGTCGAATATCCGGAGCATTTCGGGATAGATCCCGGGCGGGCCGTCGTCGTCCAGCGGCCGGCCGGCTTCGTAGGGCGGATCGTTCCGTCGCTGCCACGGCCAGTGGGGCGCCGTGTATTGCAGGCTCAGGAAGAACGGTTCGCGCCGCTCGGCCAGGAAACGGGCGGCATGGTCGGTCACGAGATCGGTGAAGTACCCGTCCTCGAAGACTTCCTCGCCGTTGCGGTAGAGGTCGTGTTCGCCCATGGCGTTCATGTGGCTGATGTGATCGATCGACCCGCCCAGGGGGCCGAAGAACTCGTCGATGCCGTGGCGCTCGGGACGGTACTCGGGCAGCCAGCCCAGGTGCCACTTTCCGAACAACGCGGTCGTGTAGCCGCCCCCCTGCAGGAGCGAGCTCAGGGTCGGGTGTTCCGGATCGAACCCCATGAGCCGATGCGCCGCCACTCCCGTGCGCAGCGGCTCCATCAGACCGACGGGATGGCGGGCCGGGTAACGGCCCGTCACCATCCCGACTCGCGTCGGCGTGCATATCGGCGCGGTCGAATACGCCTGCGTGAACCGCACGCCCTCGGAGGCGAGGCGGTCCAGGGCGCGCGTTTCCACGTCGGGGCGTCCGTAGCCGCTGAGGTCTCCATAGCCCATGTCGTCGGCCATGACGTAGATGACGTTGGGCCGGGCGTCGGGCGGCGCCGATGGTCCCGAGGCGCACGAGGTCAGCACGGCGGCCCCGGCGCCCAGAGTTCCGGCGAACTCCCTCCGATTCATGTGCGTTGTCTCGGCGTTGGACATGTCGACCCTCCCGGTGGGCGTTCCGCAAATCCGTTTGTACTTTCCGGGCGCGTGTATTACAAGAGAGGCCGCCATGCGCACCTGCAACTTTCGCGCCGGCTTGTTGGCGATGGCCCTGCTGGGTTGGGGTGGCCACGCCCTGGCCCGCCAAGCCGTCGACGACACGCGTTTGCGGGAGGTCCCGGCGGAGGAGTGGCTGTCCAACGGCCGCGACTACGCGGAAACGCGACACAGCCCGCTCGATCTGATCGACACGGACAACGTCGGCGGGCTGGCGCCGGCCTGGTCCTACGATACCGATTCGACCGGAACGCTGGAGGCGACGCCGCTCATCGCCGACGGGGTCATGTATGGGACGACAACCTGGAACAGCGTGTTCGCGCTGGATGCGCGCACGGGCGAGGAGCTTTGGCGATGGGACGCGGACATCCCCCGGGGCCCGGGCGGGCCGCACCTGTGCTGCGGTCCGGTCAACCGGGGCGCGGCCCTGTACGCGGGCAAGGTATACGTCGGTCTCCTCGACGGGCGCCTGGTGGCGCTCGACGCCGAAAATTGACGCGTCGTCTGGTCGGTCCAGACGACGCCCAGGGACGACGAATACAGCATCACCGGCGCGCCGCGCGTCGTGAAGGGCAAGGTCGTCATCGGCAACGGCGGGGCGGAATTCGGCGTCCGCGGGTATTTCACCGCCTATGACGCGGAAACCGGCGAGCAGGCGTGGCGCGTCCATACCGTGCCCGGCAACCCCGCCGACGGTTTCGAGAGCGACGCGCTGGCGCGCGCGGCCGAGACATGGACGGGCGAATGGTGGGAGCTCGGCGGCGGCGGAACGGTGTGGGACGCGTTCGCCTACGACCCCGAGGAGGACCTGCTCTACGTCGGCACCGGCAACGGGGGCCCCTGGACGCAGACGCTCCGGAGCCCCGGCGGCGGCGACAACCTCTACCTGTCGTCGATCCTGGCCGTGCGGCCCGACGACGGCGAGCTCGTCTGGTACTACCAGACGACGCCCGGCGACGAATGGGACTACACCGCCGTGCAACCGATGATCCTGGCGGAGCTGACGATCGAAGGCCGCCAACGGAAAGTGCTGATGCAGGCGCCGAAGAACGGCTTCTTCTACGTCATCGATCGCGTGACGGGCGCGTTCATATCGGCCGAGGCGTTCGCGGAAGTCAACTGGGCGGAGGGCGTCGATCCGGAAACGGGCCGTCCCATCGAAGCCGCGAACGCGCGTTACAGCCGGACCGGTCCCGCGTGGCTGTGGCCCAGCCCTTACGGCGCGCACAACTGGCAGGGCATGTCGTGGAACCCGGCGACGGGCCTGGTCTACATTCCCGGTCAGAACGGCAACAACTACTTCGCCGTCAACACGGCGTACGAGTACCAGTTCGGACGCTCGAACACGGGATTGATCGGCCGTGGCGGGGCGCCCGAGGGGTTCGTCCGGCCTCCGAACCCGGGGATGCCCAACCGGGGCGGGTTCCTGGTCGCGTGGGATCCCGTGGCCCAGGAAGAACGGTGGCGCATCGCCGGCGACGGCTCTCACGGGGGCACGCTTTCGACCGGCGGCGGCCTGCTCTTCGTCGGCAAGGCCGACGGCCGGTTCCTGGCGCTGGACGCCGAGACGGGCGAGACGCTCTGGGAAGCGGCCACGGCCCCCGGCCCGGGGCAGCCCGTCACCTACGCGCTCGACGGCCGCCAATACGTCTCGGTCATGGCGGGCCGGGGCGGCGAAGGCGGCTCGGCGGTGTGGACGTTCTCCCTGGACTGAGGGGCGGCGCCGCTATGCCGCGGCGATGTGGCTCAGAAAGTCCGGAAGATTACAGAGCATCCGGGACCCGCCGTCGACGGACTCCCGGCCCTGTGAGATGAGGATCCGCTTGTCGGCGCCGATCAGGTCGGCGGTGGCGTTCAAATGCCGCAGGTCGGCGTCGACGGGCTGGGTGGTCAGCTTGATCTCGACGGCCCACAACTCCCGGCCGAAACGAATGATCAGGTCGATCTCACGCTGGTCGGAGGTTCGCAGGAAATAGGCGTCGACGGGCCGCCCGCCCGAGCTCAGGGCGCCGAGGACCTGTTCCACGACGAAGCCCTCCCAACTGTAACCGACCCAAGGTTGGGCCAGGAGGTGTTTCGGATCCTCCACGTTCAGAAGCGCGTGGAGCAGTCCGGAATCCCGCCAGTAGACCTTCGGCCGCTTGATGAGCCGTTTGCCAATGTTGGCGTGATACGCCGGCAGACGCCGTATCAGGAAGGCTCCTTCCAGGTAGTTCAGGTAATCGTTCACGGTGTGGTAGGACATGCCCAATCCCTTCCCGATCTCGCTGGCGTTCCATACTTGGCCATGACGGGCGGCAAGCATGCCGAACAAGCGCCGGATGGCCTCGCCGCGAGCCGGCAAGCCCCAGTTGGGAAGGTCTCTTTGAACGAGCAAACTCAGATAGTCGCGTTGCCACACGGGATATCCGGCGCCTCCCAACACGCCGCCGTCCGGGTAGCCGCCCCGTAGCCACATTCGCCGGAGCGCGGTCGGGCTGTCCAGCTCCGGCAGCAACAGGGGCGTCAACTCGACGATCGAGAGCCGGCCCGCCAGGGACTCCGAGACCTGGGTCGTCAGCTCCGGCGAAACCGAGCCGAGCAGCAGAAATCGGCCGTGGCGCTTCCGGTCGGCGTCGATCGCCCCGCGCAGGCGGGGAAAGACCTCCGGCGCGGCCTGGGCTTCGTCCAGGATGATCAGTCGCGTGGAGGCGGCGGCCTCGTCCCAGCCGAGGTCGAGCCGCAATCGGTCGGCCGGTTGTTCCAGGTCGAAATAGATCCCGTCCAACGACCGGGCCAGCGTGGTCTTGCCGCTCTGACGCGATCCGATCAGCGCGACGGCCGGATAATCGGTCAGGCGCTGGCCGAGCAGGTCCGTGATCCGACGGCGCAGCATTCTTGCATTATAGAAACGATTTTCTATTTTGCAAGAATCGCGCTCGTGGCATTCACGCGCACATGGCGACTTCGGCCACGGCCTCCTCGGCCACGGCCTCTTCGGCCGCGGCCTCTTCGGCGCGCGCCTCGACGGCCGCCTGTCCGAACCGGATCACGATCAGGGTCCGATCGTCTTCCGGCGCACGGCCTCCCGTGAACCCGTCGAGCGCGGCGAGAATCCGGGCCCGGATGTCCTCGGCCGGCTCACGCCAGGATTCGGCGACGGCGCGCGCGATCCCCGCTTCTCCGAATTCCTCGTCGCGCGCGTTCGAAGCCTCGACGATGCCGTCGGAATACACGACCAGAACATCGTCGGGTTCGATCTCCACGGCGCCCTGCGTGTAGGCGGCGCCGGGCACCACGCCGAGAACGGGCCCGCCTTCTTCCAGGCGGCGTGTTCCGGCTCCGGTGCGCGGGTTCCGCACGATGAGAGCGGGCAAGTGGCCGGCGTTGACATAGCGCAGCCGATGGTCGTCGGCGTCGAAGTACGCCCAGAACATGCTGACGAAACGCTCCGGGTCGGTCTTGCGGCACACCAGGTCGTTGAGGCGCCGCGAAGCACGCTCGTGGTCGTAGGTCGACTCCGTCCACTCGCTGGCATGGGCCGCGCCGTGGATGAACCCCATCAGGGGCGCCGCGGCGATCCCCTTGCCCGACACGTCTCCCAGAATCAGCGCCAACCGGCTCCGGTCGGTCTCGAAGACGTCGTAGAAGTCGCCCCCGACGTGACCCGCCGGTTGGCAATCGGCGGCGATTTCGGCCGCGGCCGAGGCCGGAGTCGAGTTCGGCAGCAAACGGTTCTGCACGGACCGGGCCGTCGCCACCTGGTTCTCGAGTTGCTTCCCACGGAGATAGTGCGGAAACCGGAGGCGGACCAGCACCAGCGTTCCCAGCAACGCCAACGCCGCCGACACGCCGATCACCAGGTTCACGCGCAGATAGGCGAAACTCGCGGCCGTGGCGTCCGGGTCCACGGCCATTTCCAGGAGCGCACCGGCCCGGCCGCCCGGATTCAGCCGCACGGGAAAGGCCGTGACCAGAACCGTTCCTTCCGCGGTCTCGCGCGTTTCGTGGAACGTCCCTGCATCCGCCGCGGATCCGCGCAGGTTCGAAAAGGAGACCGGCGGGTCGAGGGCGGCCGCCGTGGACGCCAGCACCGAACCGTCCGGGCGGATGAGCCTCAACCAGGCGATGGGAGGGTCCGACTCGGTCCGGACTTCTTCGAGAACCTCCGACAGAGCCGCCGGATCGCTGACGCCGGCGCCGCGAATGTGGCGTTCGACGGAACGCAGCCGGGATGCCGCGTCCCGAAGCGCCGCCTGCGTCACCATGTTGCCCGACACGTAGACGTACGTCGACACCGTGTGCGCCAACAGGATGAGCGCCAGCGTCAGTCCGCCCGCGAGAAAAACGCGGAACCATACCTGCTTTCTTCCCGTCTTCCGTGTGCCTGACGCCATCGCTCGCTCCCTTCCGCCGTTTGGCCGTTGTCTATAGGCGAATACGGCGGCCGGGCCCCCAACGCTACGGGGCGGAGTGTTAAACGTTGTTAACGGCGCCGGGCGGGGGTGTCAGGGATCGTCCGGGACCTCGAACCACGTGGCGCGGCCGGCGCCGTGGCACACGGCGCCGCCGGAGGAAAACAGCGCCGTGCCGGTGAAGTGCTTGCGCCCGTCCTGGCCGATCTGCCAACCGATGACGATGGCGGGCGCGCCGGGTTCCAGGGGCGCCTGCAACCGGACCGTCAGTTCTCCCAGGAGAATCGTTCCGGACCGTGGATGCGGGAACGAGAAACCGCCCGGACAATCCAGCGCGCTCCAGACGAAGACCGGATCGACCGTCCGTCCGTCCTTGGACAGGGAGGGGTCGGGGATCCATGTGCAGGCCACCAGGTCACGGTCCGCGACCGGGCCGGCAAAGAGGCGGAGGCCGTCGCCGGGTTTCCGATCGACGCCGCACACGAAACACGTCGGGAACCGGTGGCTCCGGAAGCCGCTGAAATCCCGGGATGCCCGCTCGGCGTCGTCGAAGCCCGGCGGCGCCGGCACGTCGAGCTCGAGATCGGACGCGGGCCAGGCTTCGGCGATCCGCGTTTCGCCGCGGACGACGCGGACACCGCCGCCGTGTCGTTCGACGTCGAGAGGCGCGTCCAGCGGCGGCGGCACGCGCAGACGGACGCGCGCCGGTCCGTCGATGAACTCGGCCAGGCGGCCGCACGTGTAACCGCCGTTTCCGGAGTTTCGCGGTCCTCGAAATCGAGTCTCTATGCGGATGGTTTGCGCTGCCACGCCCGTAACGTTAACAGATGCGCTCCCGCCGCCCGTCGTTCGGGCTTGTCGTTAGGCGGGCACGGAATTTACAATTCCGTTACCGTCGGGTTTCGGTCCCGAATCGCAGCCGAGCCGTTTCGGAAGGAGCCGCGAGTCACGAGGTTGAAGGTCATGTGGAATAGCAACGAGTCACTGTGGTCTCGAAGGGCCGCCCTGATTGCCGGTCTCGGCGTCATTCTCCTCCTCGCGCCGGGTACGTCCCGCGCTCAGGGAGACACCCCGCCCGACTTCGGTGATCTCCCGGATTGGAGCGGCGTTTGGCAAATGATCGGCGGCACGGTTTTCGATCAGGCGACCCGGGAGGGGGAGGGCGGTTCGACGACTCCGGGGGTCCGGGAGCATCCGCCCTACAACGCCGAGTGGGAGGCCATGTACCGGGAGCACCTGGCGCTGAGGGACCAGCAACGGTTCCCGGACGTCATATCCAACTGCGGCGTTCCCGCGGGGTGGCCCCGTATCTTCAACCTGCCGGACGTCTACGAGATGGTCGTTCGGCCGGAACAGACGTGGATCCTGAGCGAGAACGGGCCCAACGTCTACAGGATCTATACCGATGGGCGCGAGATGCCCGCTCCGGAAGACCGCTGGCCCACGTACACGGGTGTCTCGGTGGGGCGCTGGGAGGGTCGGACACTCGTGTGGGAAACCAAGAGCACGAAGGGGTGGATGGACCGGGATGTCCTGCTCGATCGCACGGGTCTCGTGCTGAGCAACCAGGCGGAAGGGACGCATCGAATGTACGTGAACGATGCGGGCAATCTTCAGATCGACATGGTCATCACCGATCCGCAGGCCCTGACCGGGCCGTGGCCCGTCACGCACCAGTTTCGAAGACTGCCACCGGGCACGATGGTGTACGACTACGGGTGCGCGGAAAACAACCGCAATCCGGTCGATACGGAACAGGGCGTCACGTTGACGCTCGACCCGGACGGGAACCCGTTTCCGCTCGATTGAGGCGACCGATCTCCGAACCCAAGGGGCTTGCCATGACGCGACAACGACTCTTCGGAAACGCCGCTCTTGTCGGCGTGGCCGCGGCCGGGCTGTGCCTGGCCGCCCGCCCGGCGCTCGGTCATCACTCCAACACCGGGTTCTCCCGGGACGAAGTCCGGCAGATCGCCGGCACGGTCAAGGAGTTCCAGTTCACGAACCCCCACACCTGGATCCAGGTGCTCGTCGAGGACGAGAGCGGGGAGAGCGTCGAATGGAGCATCGAGTGGGGCAGCCCCAACCAGTTGGGCCGGCGCGGAATCCGCCCGTCCAGCTTTCCGGTGGGCGCCGAAGTGACGATGCGCTATCGTCCGATGCTGAGCGGGGCGCCGGCCGGGGGGTTCGTCGGCGCGAAGTTCGCCGACGGAACGACCATCGGAAACTGGGACGACGAATGATACTGCCGCGGCTCGCCTCGGCGGTGTTCCGAGCCCGCGAACACCCGTATGGGTCCGTTCCCAACGGTTGCCGGCGTCCGCTCCGCACAGGGCCTTGCCAAGCGCGGAATTCGTCGGCGATGATGCCCTCCGATTTCCGGGCGGAGCTTCCCCGTCGACAACAACATCAAGTCCCGGCATACGGCAAACGCCGTTCTCGTCCAGGCGGGGTGGCCAAAGCGTTCTGACTTCGAGTCAGCGGCCGGCGTCGACGGCGCGAATAGGCGTCACGCACGGTCATGGACGCGACAGTCGCCTGTTCTCCTCTTGACCCCGGCCCCGGCGTTGAGAATGGCTCGGCGCTCCGGTATGATTCCCGCACGCCGTGGAAAACCGGTGAATCGTAGATCCGGCGCGGCCGGATTCGGAGGAAGGAAGCGATGCCGAACACACCGGCTCGGTTGAGATGGTATCTGGCCGTGGCGATGGGGTTGGTGGCGGGCGTCGTCCTCGCCCAACAACCCGTGGATCGGGCCGCCCTGCTCGATTCTCCCAACGCCGAGTGGCTGACCTACGGCGGGGACTACGCCGAAACCCACTATAGTCCGCTCGACCAGATCAACGATTCCAATGTCGACCGGCTCGGTCTGGCCTGGGAGTGGGAGATCGTCAACACGGCCGGCAACCTGGAATCCACGCCGCTGGTGCGAGACGGGGTGATCTACGCCACCGGAACCTGGAGCAACGTCTTCGCCCTCGACGCGCGGACCGGGGAGCAGATCTGGCGCTGGGACCCCGGGATCGTGCGCAGCAACGCCGACGGGGGGCCGAGCGTCTGTTGCGGGCCGGTGAACCGCGGTCTGGCGATGCACGGCGACCGGGTGTACGCGGGGCTGCTCGACGGACGGCTCGTCGCGTTGAACCGGGAGACGGGCCTGGTGGACTGGGCGGTCCAGACCACGCCCCTCGGCCTGGACTACAGCATCACCGGGGCGCCGCGCGTCGTCAACGACAAGGTCGTCATCGGGAACAGCGGCGCCGAGTTCGGCGTCCGCGGCTACGTCACCGCCTATGACGCCGAGACCGGCGAACAGGTCTGGCGCTTCCATACCGTGCCGGGGAACCCGGCCGACGGTTTCGAGAACGAGGCCATGGAGCGCGCCGCCGAGACGTGGTCCGGCGAGTGGTGGATCGTCGGCGGGGGCGGCACCGTGTGGGACGGATACGCGTTCGATCCGGAGGAAAACCTGCTGTATATCGGCACGGGCAACGGCTCTCCGTGGAGTCGCGCCATCCGCAGCCCGGGGGGCGGCGACAACCTCTATCTCGCCTCCATCGTCGCCGTGGACGCGGACACCGGCGAGCTGCAGTGGTACTACCAGACCACGCCGGGCGACGACTGGGACTACACGGCCGTGCAGCCGTTGATGTTGCTCGATCTGGAGATCGAGGGGCGGGAACGCAAGGTCGTCGTCCAGGCGCCCAAGAACGGGTTCTTCTACGTGATCGACCGGACCAGCGGCGCGTTCATATCGGCGCAACCGTTTTCCGACGACGTGACCTGGGCCAGCGGCATCGACGCGGAAACCGGCCGGCCCATCGAGAATCCCGACGCGCGTTACGACGAGGAGAGCGTCGGCGCCTGGGTCAGCCCCGGTCCCGGCGGCGCCCACAACTGGCATCCGATGTCCTACAACCCGGATACGGGCCTGGTCTACTTCCCCGCGGGCAGCAGCAACTTCTTCTATTCGGTGGACGCGGAGTTCGAATACGAGCCCGGCGGGTTCAACACCGGCGTCCCGTTCGGTCGCGGCGCCGCCGCGGAGGAACGGCCGCCGCGGCCGGAGCTGCGCGGCCCGCGCGGCGGCGTGGTCCTTGCCTGGGATCCGGTGACCAACAGCGAGGTCTGGCGCGTGGAACGCGGCGGGACCAGCGGCGGCACGCTGTCGACGGCGGGCAACCTGGTGTTCCGTCCCGGCGACGACCGCATCTGGGCGCACGACGCCCGGACCGGCGAGGCGCTCTGGTCCGGATACCTGGGCAGCAGCTTCGCCACGCCGGTCGCCTACGAGCTGGACGGGCGCCAGTACATCGTCGTCGAGGTCAACGGCAGCGGCCCCGGATTCGGCCGCGGCGGATTCGGCGAGGAAGAGGACGGACCGACCGTCCCGGCCCGCGTGGTCGCTCTGGTCCTGGACGGCGAAGCGCTTCCCGATCCGCCGCCTCCGGCGGAGGACGAAGACTCCAACGGCGACGACGGGTAGACACCGGCGGGCGCTGTCCGGCCCGTTGCCTACCGTACAGTGAGCGTAGCGATTCGCGACCTGCCGACGCCGGCCCTGCTTCTGGATCTGGATCTCTTCGAAGCCAACGTCCGCAAGATGGCGTCGGCCTGCGCGGCGGCCGGCAAGCGGCTCCGCCCGCACGCGAAGGCTCACAAGTGTGTCGAGATCGCGCGGCGGCAGATGGAGGCGGGCGCCGAGGGCGTGTGCGTGGCGACGCTCCCGGAAATGGAGTTGATGACGGGAGCCGGCGTCCCGGTCCTCTTGACCACCCCGGTCGCCGATCCGGTCAAGACCGACCGGGTGGCCGGCGTCGCGGCCGAAGGCGGCGACGTCCACGTCGTGGTCGACCATCCCGAGCAGGCGGCGATGTATGCCCGGTCCGCCGCCCGAGCCGGCGTGACGCTGCGGGTCCTGGTGGACCTTGACGTCGGAGACCACCGGACCGGAATCCCCTGTGACGAGCGCGCCATACGGCTGGCGCAGGACGTTGCGGGCGGCGACGGCCTCGAGTTCTCCGGCCTGCAAGCCTATTCGGTCGGCGGGTCGCACACCGAGGGTTTCGATGCGCGCCGCCGGCACTCGCTGGCGGCCATCGGCCCGGCGATCGAGGTCCAGCGCGAGTTGATCGCCTCGGGCCTGGACGCGCGGACGCTGACGGGGGGGTCCACCGGCACGTGGAACATCGACGTGGAGATTCCCGAAGTCAGCGAGCTGCAGGCGGGTTCCTACCCCTTGATGGATGTCGCCTATCGGGCCGTCGTCGGCGACGACTTCGCGCCCGCCCTGCGCGTCCTGGCCACCGTCATCAGCGTCAACCACCGTGACCGCGTGACCGTGGACGCCGGTTTCAAGGCGTTCGCCACCGACCGGCCGTTCGGCCCCGAACCCCTGGGTCTCCCGGGTGTCCGTTGGGAATGGGCCGGCGACGAGCACGGGTTTCTTCATCTCGGGACGCTGTCGCCGCCGCCGAAGCTGGGCGACAAGATCGAGTTCCTGGTGCCGCACACAGACCCGACCGTGAACCTGTACGATCGCGTTCGCGTCGTTCGCGGCGGCGTCGTCGAGGACGACTGGCCGTTGAAACGCCTTCCGGAAGGGAGCCGACGATGAACCTGGGAATCCTGACATTGATGGCCCTGGCCCTGGCCGTGACCCTCAGCATCACGACATCGCTGAACGTCGGTCTCCTGTCGATCGCCCTGGCCTGGTTCATCGGCGTCTACCTGGGCGGCTTTCCGGTTTCGGAGATCATCGGGGGGTTCCCCGTCAACCTGTTCATGACGCTCGCCGGCGTGACGCTGCTCTTCAGCGGCGCGCAAGTCAACGGGACGCTCGAGAAGGTGGCGCGCCACGCCGTCCGGTTGTGCCGGGGGCGCGTGGGCGTGGTGCCGATCCTGTATTTCTTCCTGGGCGGCGGGCTGGCGTCGATGGGGCCGGGCAATATCGCCACGGCGGGCCTGCTGGCCCCCATGGCCATGGCCACCGCCGTCCGCATGCACGTCCCGTTGTTCCTGATGGCCATCATGGTCGGCAACGGCGCCAATGCCGGCTCGCTGTCGCCCATCGCGCCCACCGGCATCATCGTCTCCGGCGTCATGGACCGCATCGGGTTGGGCGGGCTGGAGATCCAGTCCTGGCTGTACAACTTCCTGGCCCACGCCATCGTCGCCTTCACGGGCTATCTCGTCTTCGGCGGTTGGCGCCTCCTGGCGCGCCGGGACCGCGTGAGCGAGCCCAGCGACGCCGTTGAGCCCTTGAACTGGAAGCAGATCCTGACCCTCGTGGTGATCGGCCAGTTGATCGTCGGCGTCGTGGTCTATGACATCAACGTCGGGATGGGCGCGTTCGCGGCCGCCGTCGTGCTCGGGCTCCTCCGCGCGACGAACACGGACGAGGCCATCCGGCGGATGCCGTGGGGCACGATCATGCTGGTGTGCGGCGTGACCGTCCTGATCAACCTGCTGGAGATGACCGCCGGCATGGACCTCTTCGTGGGCCTGCTGACGTCGATCACGTCGCAGTCGACGATCATTCCGTTCCTGGCCGCGACGGTCGGGTTGATATCGGCGTATTCCAGCACCTCCGGCGTGGTCCTGCCGGCCTTTCTCCCGATCGTGCCGGGACTCGACGAGAACCTGGGCGGGGGCATGGCCGAGGCGCTCGCGATGACCATGAACGTCGGCGGCCACCTGGTCGACGTCTCGCCGCTATCGACGATCGGAGCGCTCTGCGTCGCCGGGGCCGCCGCGGGGCCGGAGAGCCGGAAGCTGTTCAACCAGTTGCTGGCGTGGGGATTGTCCATGACCGTGGCGGGCGCCCTGATCTGCTTCCTCCTGTTCGGGTAGGACCGTGGCCGGAGATTCCCGATCGAGTCCGCCCCCGCCACGATCGTGGAGGGAGCCGTGTGAGCCGGCCGTCGCCGCAAGTCTCGCATGCACATATATTTCGGCCGATTCCTGGCGCCGTGCGCCGGGTCGCGCCAGGATGACACCCGCGTCCGGAATCTGGTAAGCTTCTAGTTCTTGCGATCTCCACAGGCGTGATCGAGAGGGAGGCATTCCGATGAGTTCGACTCTGAATGTCCGAGTACCGGGCGCCCAGCCCGGCGAGGCCGCGGGCGAGAGCCGTGCGCCCTTCCCGGGTATTCCGACCACGGCCGACGGCGCGGGCATGGTCGTCTGGGTCGAGACCCAGATCACGGAAGGCGCCTGCGCCTACCCGATCACGTCGTCCACGACGATGGGCAGCGGTTACCAGATCGCCGTTTCCAACGGAAAGGAGAATCTCTGGGGGAAACGGCTGGCCTTCATCGAACCCGAGTCCGAGCACAGCGCCGCCACCACCTGCGAGGGATTCGCCGTCGCCGGGGGGCGGGTGACGAACTTCACGTCGGGACAGGGGCTGGTGCTGATGAAGGAGGTGCTCTACACGATCTCGGGGAAGCGCCTGCCGATCGTGTTCCATATCGGAGCCCGGGCGATCACCTCCCATTCCCTCAACGTCCATACCGGACACGACGACGTATACTGCGTGGCCGACTGCGGGTGGGGCGTGCTGTTCGGCCGCAACGCCCAGGAAGCCGGCGACCTGGCGCTGATCTCGCGCCGGGCGGCCGAGGATACCGAGACGCCCTTCCTCAACGTCCAGGACGGTTTTCTCACGACGCACACCATCGAGAACGTCCGGCTGCCGGAGCCGGAGTTCATGAAACAGTTCGTCGGCGACCCTCAGTCCAAGGTGCGCAACCTGATGGACCCCCGCGTTCCGGTCATGTCCGGCGTCGTGCAGAACCAGGACAGCTACATGAAGGGCAAGATCGCCCAGCGGAAGTACTACGACCGTGTCCTGCCGACGCTCAAGTCGGTCATGGACGAGTACTACCGCATGACCGGGCGCCGGTACGACGTCGTCCACCCCTACCGCCTGGAGGACGCCGAGTACGCGATCGTGGGGTCGGGTTGCATGATGGAAACCGGCGAGGCGGCCGTCGACTACATACGCGAGAAGTTCGGCTGGAAGGTCGGCCTGCTGCACCTCACCTGTTACCGCCCCTTCCCCGCCATCGAAATCGTCGAAGCCCTCCGCCATGTCCAGGCCGTCACGGTGCTGGAGCGCCTCGACATCCCGATGATGGCTTCCAACCCGTTCCTGCTGGAGATCAAGGCGGCCTTCGCCGACGCGGCGTCGGGGACGCCCGGCTATCCCGCCCTCACCGGCATGCCGCGGTTCTACGGAGGCTCGGCCGGGCTGGGCAGCCGCGACGTGCGTTCCGGCGATTTCCTGGCGGTGATGCGCAACATGCTCGGCGACAGCCCCCGCCACTATTTCTCGCTCGGAATCAAGCACGAGACCGCGCTCGAAATCACCGAGGACCCGGACGTGCGATCGCCCGGTTCTTTTTCGATGCGCGGGCACTCTGTCGGCGGCTACGGGTCGGTCACCACCAACAAGGTCATCGCGACCATCGCCGGGGAAGTCTTCGGCATGGACGTGCAGGCCTATCCCAAGTACGGCTCCGAGAAGAAAGGCCTCCCGACCACGTACTACCTGACCATCGCCAAGGAGCACATCCGGGTGCACTCCGAGCTCGAGGACGTCGAGTTCATCCCGCTGAACGACGTCAACGCGTTCAACCTGGAAAACCCGCTGATGGGCCTGTCCGAAAACGGGATGGTCTTCGTCCAGAGTCACCAGACCGATCCCGAGAAGATCTGGAGCGCCGTGCCGTCCTGGGCCCGCGCGTTCATGCTGCAGAAGAACGCCCGTCTGTTCGCGCTCGACACGGTCCAGATCGCCAAGGACGTCTCCTCGCTCGCCGACCTGCAACAGCGCATGCAAGGCATCGTGCTGCTGGGGGTGTTCCTGCGGGTGACCCCGCTGCAGGGCGAGTCCGGCATCGGCGAGGACCGGCTGTTCGAAGGCGTTGAGAAGGCGCTGCGGAAATACTTCGGGAAGCGCGGGGAACAGGTCGTTCAGGACAACCTCCAGGCCGTGTCGCGCGGCTACCACGAGGTTCTCGAAGTACCCCGCGCCGTCATGCGGGCCACGGCGGAGGCCGACGGCGTCGCCGTCTAGCCGCCCGCGATTCACCGAACGGAACGAGTCCGTCGAAGGAAACGAGGTCGATATGAAAGCGCTGGAACCGGAAGTCGAAAGGCTACGCGAAGACATCCGCCTGAACGTTGTCGACTTCGACGACTTCAACAACCGGGTCGTAGGCGCCTACAACGACGGGACCGCCGAGAAAGGCCTGGCGGCGGACGACCAGGTGGCCCGGAGCGTCATCCCCGCCAACACCGGCGCGCTGCGCGACTTCAGCTACATCGCGCCCGACATTCCGGAGCTGAACGCCGACAACTGCGTGGGCTGCATGGATTGCGTGACGCAATGCCCGGACACGGCGATCCTGGGCAAGGCCGTCGAGCCCGACGTGCTCGACGAGCACCTGGGCGCGATCGACGACGCCGGGGAGCGCGAATCGATGGGCGCCCAGTGGGCGATCACGAACAAGTACTTCAAGGTGCTCGAGAAGAAGGGCGTGGGCGGCGGCAAGTTCGGCATCTTCATCGACCCCACCAAGTGCAAGGGATGTGCGGAGTGCGTGGACGCCTGCGGCGACCACGACGCGCTGAAGATGATCCGGAAGGACGACGAGAACCTCGGCTGGTATCAGCGCGCCTGGAAGTTCTACAACGATCTGCCGCCGACTCCCGACAAGTTCATCAACGAGAGGGCGCTGGCCGACATGATGCTCGCCGAGCGCTCGCTGCTCTACGTGGGAGGCGCCGGGTCGTGCATGGGTTGCGGCGAGGCCACGGCGCTGCGCATGATGCTGGCGGCCACGGGCTTCGTCTACGGGCAGGAGAACATCGGCATCGTCGCGGCGACGGGGTGCAACACGGTCTATACGTCGACGTACCCCTACAACCCCTATGCCGTTTCCTGGACGAACTCGCTGTTCGAGAACGCGCCCGCCGACGCCATGGGCGTGCGCGCCCGCTGGGATCAGTTGGGCTGGAGCGACAAGAAGCTATGGGTCATCGGCGGCGACGGCGCGATGCTGGACATCGGATTCCAGTCCCTGTCCCGCATGTTCGCCTCGGGAATGGACATCAACGTCCTGGTGCTGGACACGCAGGTCTACTCGAACACGGGCGGGCAGACGTCGACCAGCTCGTTCATGGGCCAGGAAGCCAAGATGAGCGCCCACGGCAAGGTGGTCCCGGGCAAGGCCGAGCACCGCAAGGAGCTGTCCAACATCGCCATGATGCACAAGGACGTGTACGTGGCCCAGACGACCTGCGCTCACACGAACCACTTCTACAAGGCGGTGATGGAGGCCAACGAGTATCCCGGCCCGGCCATCATCAACGTGTTCACGACCTGCCAGCCCGAGCACGGCGTCGGCGACAACATGGCCATGCACCAGGCGAAGCTGGCCGCGGACTCCCGGACATTCCCCGTATTCATCTACGACCCCCGCAAGGGTTCCCGGTTCAAGGAGCGGCTGAGCCTGACCGGCAACCCGCAGGTCAAGAACGACTGGTACGTCCATCCCAAGACCAAGGAACCGGTCGACTTCATCACCTTCGCCCGGACCGAAGGCCGTTTCGCCAAGCATTTCGACAAGGAAGGCAACCCGTCGCCGACCATGGAGGCGTCGCGGGACGAACGGCTCGAGAACTGGAATCTGCTGCAGGAGTTGGCGGGCATTCTCGACTAGCCGGACTCGATGAACAACGGTTCTCGCCCCGACGATCGGGGCTCCTCGGACAGAAACTACGATTTCATACGCGCCCGCGTCCGCGACGACGTCGCCGGCGGCAAGAACGGCGGGCGCGTGGCCACGCGTTTTCCTCCCGAGCCCAACGGCTACCTGCACATCGGCCACGCCAAGGCGATCTGCCTGAACTTCAGCGTCGCGGACGAGTACGGCGGAACCTGCAACCTCCGTTTCGACGACACCAACCCGACGAAGGAGGACGTCGAGTACGAGGAGGCCATCCAGCGGGACATCCGGTGGCTGGGCTTCGAGTGGGACGACCTCTTCTACGCTTCCGACTACTTCGAGGCCCTGTATGACTTCGCCGTCCGGTTGATCCGGATGGGCAAGGCCTATGTCTGCAGCCTGAGCGCCGACGAGATCCGCGAATACCGGGGGACGCTCACCGCGCCCGGCCGCGACAGCCCCTACCGGAACCGGCCGGTGGAGGAGAGCCTCGACCTGTTCCAACGCATGCGCGACGGCGAGTTCGCCGACGGGGAGCACGTGCTGCGGGCCCGGATCGACATGGCGTCGGGGAACGTCAACATGCGCGACCCGACCATCTACCGCATCCGGCACGCGTCGCACTATCGAGCCGGCGATCGGTGGTGCATCTATCCGATGTACGACTTCACGCACTGCCTGTCGGACTCCATGGAAGGCATCACGCACTCGCTGTGCTCGCTCGAGTTCGAGGACCATCGTCCGCTCTACGACTGGTTCCTGGACGAGCTGGACGTGGAATGCCATCCGCAGCAGATCGAGTTCGCGCGGCTGAACCTGACCTACACGGTCATGAGCAAGCGCAAGCTGCTGCAGTTGGTGCAGCAGGGCCGCGTCCACGGTTGGGACGACCCGCGGATGCCGACCCTCAGCGGTCTGCGCCGGAGGGGGTACACGCCCGAGTCGATACGGACGTTCTGCGACCAGATCGGCATCGCCAAGCGCAACAGCATGGTCGACGTCGCGCAGCTCGAGCACGCCGTCCGCGAGGACCTGAACCGGACGGCGCCGCGCGTGATGGCGGTGCTGGATCCGATCCGGGTGGTCATCGAGAACTATCCGGAAGACCGGACCGAGGATCTGGACGCGATCAACAACCCCGAGGACGCGGCCATGGGAACGCGGAAAGTCCCGTTCTCCCGCGTCCTGTACATCGAACGCGCGGACTTCCGCGAAGACCCGCCGAAGAAGTTCTTCAGGCTGGCCCCCGGGCGCGAGGTGCGGCTGCGCTACGCCTACTTCATCACGTGCACCGGCGTCGTCCGGGACGCGTCGGGCGAGGTGGTGGAACTGCGCTGCACGTACGATCCGGCGACGCGAGGCGGCTCGGCGCCCGACGGACGCCGCGTCAAGTCGACATTGCACTGGGTGTCGGCGCCCCACGCCGTGGAGGCGGAGGTCCGTCTCTACGACCGCCTGTTCACGAAGGAAGCCCCGGACGAGGAACCCGGCGACGGCTACGTGGCCTACCTCAACCCGGATTCGCTCGAGGTGCGCAAGGGGTGCCGCATGGAGCCGGCGCTCGCGTCCCCGGCGCCCGGCGAGCGGTTCCAGTTCGAACGCGTCGGCTATTTCGTCGCGGATCCCGATTCCACGCGGGAGCGACCGGTCTTCAACCGCACCGTGACGTTGCGGGACACCTGGGCCCGGATCGAACGGTCGCTGGCGTCGGCCGGGCGCTGAGGAAACCGACGGGGCAGGCATCGTTCGGTCCGCGTCGCCTTCGAGAACGCGTTCTCCCCCGCGTCGATGGAACATTTCAGGGGCGGGCACGTATTGTCGGTAATGTTCAGGATCCGGCAACGCTTGTTGCAGTTGCATCGGTCGCTGATTCGCAGAAGCTCGGCGAAGACTCCCTGATTGACCGCTTCAGCATCTGTAGCTACAATGATGCTACGTCATGGGGGGTTCAACATGAGTTCGGACACGGTTGTGCGCGCCCGAATCGACGGCGAAACGAAGGCGCGCGCCTCGAAGGCGTTGCAATCCATGGGCCTGTCGGTTTCCGACGCGATTCGCTTGTTGCTGCTGCGCGTGGCCGACGAGAAGCGATTGCCGTTCCCCATCCAGGTTCCCAACCCGAAAACGGTCAAGGCCATGAAGGAGTTGGACGCGGGCAAGGGCCGGCGATTCGGCAGCGCGGAGGCATTGTTCCAGGACCTCGACATCTGACATGCTCGTCCCGGTTCGCTCGTCGCAGTTCAAGCGCGACGTCCGAAGAGCCGCATCGCGAGGTAAGGACTTGAGGAAGTTACGGACTCTATTGACGTCGCTGCTCGAGCAGGAGGCGATGCCGGCCCGTTATCGCGATCATCCGCTACGGGGAATCTGGAAGGGCTACCGCGAGGCGCATCTCGAACCGGACTGGCTCCTGATCTACCGGGTCCAGGGCAACGAGTTGCGCCTGGTTCGAACCGGAACGCACTCCGATCTTTTCGCGGAATAGGCCCTGGACGCGCGGTCCTCGATTCATGTAGGCGGTCTCGTAAAGACGCTTACCGTACTGCCTCCAAGTCGATGGAACATCTCGGCGGAGGATACGTACAGCACACCCGGCGAGAAACGCGGGCGAGTCATGCAGCGGGTTGAACCTACCTGCTGACGTTGATGCTGGTTCCGCCACCGGGGGCGCCGGTGCCGATGTCACCGTTGGAGACAACCTTGACCCAGAGCGCGTCCGGGTCCTGGAAGTACGCGGTGTCGCCGGCCATGCGCAGCGCATCCAGGCTGTCTTGCCGAGCACCCGAAGCGGCGGTGGTGAATCCCGGCAGCTCGAAAATCACCCAGGAGCCTTCATCCATCTCACGCAGGGTGAGGGTCACGTCCGGCCTTTCGGTGGTCACCGTGATCTCGGTTCCGGCTCGTACGTTGGTGGTGGTCGTGTCGTACTCCCGGCCATTACGGCTGAGTATGACCGGCTCGGCGGCAGCGCCGCCGCCTCGACCGCCGAACCCGCCTCGACCGCCGAAACCTCGGCCTCGACCGCCGAAAGCGCCTCGACCGCCGGCGCCGCCACCGCCGACAGTCAGGCGTCCGACATCGCCCTCGCACACGGCCGCGTTCCACGACTCATGGATATCGCAGGCTTCCGTGTCGACCGCGATACTGTCGTTGACGCCGTCATGGATGAGAACGTAGGAATCGGGGCCACGGCCGAGCGAGCCGTCCCTGTCGCGGTACGCCGCGGTCGTGTAGGACCGACTGCCTCCATTGTCGTTGCCCCATCTCCTCTCCATCGGCGGGAAATACACCGGCTTGGCGTCGACGAATTCCAGGCGCTCGAAGGCGTTGTTGGTGCTGACCCCGAAGCTGCTGTACAGCAGGTTGGAGATGGCGCCCGTCATGCGGGTGGCGTTGTCCTCGTAATTCACGAAGGTCGTGTTCTCGACGTCATGACGGTAATCGTAGTACTCGTAGCCGCGGATCGGGAAATCCGGCAATTCGGGCTTCGGCAAGCTGCGGCCGTAAGCGATCTCCTCCGGAGTTCTGGGGTTGCCGACGTTCCCGGTTTCGCCGACGAACAGCGAGTCCACGACCTTTGACGTGAATTCGTAACGACCGAATGCGCCGGACGCGTGAGTGAAGCCCATGGCGTTGTCGGCGAACCTCACGTTCCTGAATACGTGCATCTCGCCGCGGCCCCAGATGCCGCCATTGCGGTTCTTGTAGGTGGTGAGGTCCTCGAAGACCGATTCCAGCGCCGTGCTGTCCGGGTCCGCGGGATCTTCAAGGCCGGTATGCGAGCTGCCGGTCACCCCGAAAGTGCCGTCGGGCGCGATATTCCGGTCGAACATGAACCCGTCGTAGTTGGAGTGGGCGACGTTGCCCCTGAATTCGCGGAAATGAGTTCGACGCGGCCAGGTATTCAGGCTGATCTCCGTGCCTTCAAACGCGCCGACCGGGTGCTCCGGTAACGACATCCAGAAACCTGTCGAATCGGAACCCGCGGCAACGTTGTCGATGTAGATGTTGTCCGGATTGGTGATCCAGTAGGTCGACGCCGTGTTGTCCGATGGAATCAGGACGTCCTCGGAGCCCTGGCCATTCGTTCCCGTTCTGGTCTCGCCGGCCGCGGCGAGGATTGTCGGGACACACGGCAGGGTCGGATGACACTTGGTCTGGATCCCCAGGTTGCGAACGAGACGGTTGCCCGACTCGATGCCGTCTTCCATGAAGAAGCAGTGCCCCACCGTGTTGTACGTGACGTTGTTTTCGACCAGCAGATTATCCGTGCCATGAATGGTCACGCAGCGGTTGAACGTGTCGTGAATCGCGGAGTTCTTGATGTACTGCCCCTCCACGTCGCCGTTGATATGCCAGTGGATCGGGTACCGGGCGAGCTCCAGATGCTGACCCATTCGAGTCAACTCGATGCCGGCCACATTCATCGTGCTCCCGTCCATCGCCATGATATGCCCGCCCAGGTACGAGTCTTCGGCGTCGGCGGAAGCCTGAACCTTGATATTGCGCGTCAGCAACCCGACTTCGCCGCGTTGATCGACGTCGAAGGTGATCTCGCCGAAATGCATGTATTCAAGCGGCTGATCGAGCGTCACGGTGTTTCCGCTGATCGCAGCAATGTGGTGCGTCTCGGCCTGCCGGGGATTGAAATCCGTTGACGCCAGGACAATTTCGTCACCGACTCGCCACTCGCTCGCGTCGAGAACTTCGATCCGCGTGCTGCCCGCCTCGGCCGTTTCGACCAACTTGGTCCAGGCGTTTTCCCGATCGCCGTGCAGGCTCAGGGTTCCGCCCATGATCATGATCCCGTGGTCACCCATTTCCTCGATGTTCTCATCGGGGACGTTATTGGTCAGGGTAATGGTCGCATTGCGCGTATGGGGGGCGGCTTCGGTGCCAATCTCCAACTCCCCGCGCATCAGGATCCACTCGGTGGTCAGTTCAAGATCTCTATCGTCCGCGAAGCTCAGTTTGCCGTTGAGCCTGATACTTCGCAGCGGCGGCGGACTGACGTCGAGGACAACTTCAATGCCTTCTCCGATGGTGACGGCGTCGCCTTCGCCCGGCGCCTCCCCGTCGGACCAGGTGGCCGGATCGGACCAGAGCCCGCTGTTGACCGCTTCCTGAGCCTCGACGACGGCATGTCCGCCGAGGAAGAAAAAGGCCGCAAAAAGCAGTGAAACGAACAGACGACTATGTGCTCGCATTTCGGTAAGCCCCCGTACTCGAGAAACGGATTCCCCTATTCACGCGACAAGAATCAGAGCCGTTTTCGAAGGCGTGTATCATACCATGCACACCAATCCGTACCGCCCCAGGGTTTCTTGGACACGAGCAACACACCGCGACGGTTCGGGTTCGACCAACGTCCGCGATGTGTGGGGCGACTTCACGGCGCCTCGCGACGGCAGCGGCGCCATTCGGTGCCACAACGTCGGGGGTCGGGTCGACATACCCGGCCGCCACCGAGACCGTCCGTAGTCATCTTCGGCCTTACCGCCGCATCGGCGATCACTCGTTGACGTCAATGGGCGGGAAGCCTGTGAGCGGGTTCGGGCAACCTTGCTGCGCGCTCGAATCTGCATGAAAACGCCGACACGCGCCGCCGAAGCCCTGGGACGCGGGGTATGATGCGCGCTTCAAGGGAGGATCGATAATGGGACTTGTCGCGATGCTTCAACAGGATGCCGAGGCCGTGTATCGGGCGACGGAAGGGTTGTCCCGGATGGTCGACGACCTGGAGTGGAAACCGCCGATCGGCCGCAACTGGATGACGACGGCTCAGTTGCTGATGCACTGCGCCGATGCCTGCGGCGGCGGCGTGAAGGGTTTCGTTACCGGCCAGTGGCCCACGCCGCCCGAAGCCGGTGACGCGTCGGGCGAAGGGACTTTGCCCTCGGCGGCGCAGATGCCGTCGGTCGCAAGCGTCGACGAAGCGCTGGAGTTGCTGGCCGAGGACAAGGCGCTGGCAAACAAGCTGTTCGCCGAGGCCGGCGAGGACCGCCTGGCCAACGAGCGCAGCAGTGCGCCCTGGGGCGGCCCCCAGCGGACCCTGTACCAGCACTGCAACGAGATGATCTGGCACCTCGGCCAGCACAAGGGACAGCTCTTCTACTACCTCAAGCTGCAGGGCAAGGACGTCAACACGATGCACCTGTGGATGGGCGGCGCCGGCTCCGAAGACAGCTGACGGGAGACGACGGAGGAAGAGGGATTCGAACCCCCGGTGCCGTTTCCGGCACAGTGGTTTTCAAGACCACCGCCTTCGACCGCTCGGCCATTCCTCCACCGACGAGGATAGCATGCCCCGATCGCGGTGCGTTTTGCTCCCGGAACCGTCTAAATCGTTGCGGCCGGCGTGTTCCGCGGGATACGCTTGGCAGGTAGAACCCAGGAGAGGACCATGACATTCAAGCGGCTGGCTGGCGCCGCGGGGCTCGTCGTTCTGGCGGCGGGCTTCGGCGCGGCGCAGGGACCGAACACCAACGTCGGGCGGAACGTTCCGTTGCCGCCGGAGCCCGAACCCGTGTCGATCGACGACCCGTTCGCCCTGTCGATCGATGTGGAGACGCAACAGGTCGACGTGGTCGTCACCGACGACGACGGCAACCCGCTGACCGGGCTGCAGAAGGAGCACTTCACGCTCTTCGTGGACGACATCGAGCACCCGGTCACCGACTTCCGTCCCACGGACAGTCCGCTCACGATCGTTCTTCTCATCGAGTTCGCCAACACCTGGGGCTGGTACTACGACGACGTGATCTACCCGGCGTACGGCTTCATCCAGTCGCTCCGCGAGGACGACTGGGCGGCCATCGTCTCCTACGACCTCACGCCGGAAATCGTCACGGATTTCTCGCAGAACCCCAACGAGCTGCTGAACGGGTTGTTCACGCTGACCTATCCCGACTTCGGCGAGACGAACCTGTACGACGCCGTCAACTACACGCTCGACCGTTTGGAGAACGTCGACGGCAAGAAGGCGATCTTCCTGCTGAGCACGGGTTTCGACACCTTCAGCCGATCCAACTATGGCGAGACGCTGCGGCGCGCGGAAGACTCCGACACGATGATCTATGCCGTCGGTATGGGCCAGATGTTCCGGACGATGTACGAGCATCGGCTCAGCTCGTTCCAGCGGATGGACTTCCTGCAGGCGGAAGTCGCGCTCCGCTCGATCGCACAGAATACGGGCGGGCAGGCCTGGTTCCCGAGATTCCAGGGCGAGTACCCGGGCATCTACGAAGGCGTCAGCTTCCTGATGCGGAACCAGTACCGGATCGGCTTCGTGCCGAGCGACGCCCTCGACACCGACGACGATCTCCGGGAGATCCGCATCGAGGTGGCGCCCATCGACCTGGACGAGGACGGCGACGACGACGATCTGCGGGTCCGGCACAAGAAGGGCTTCTACAACCACGTTCCGGAAGACGACGAGGACTGATCGCAGCGGCGAATGGTACGCCCTCCAGCGGTGGCCGGGCGCTTCTATCCCGGCGACGCCCCCGACCTGATCGAGGCCCTGGAATCGATGACGCGCGCGTCGACGACGCGCCGGCGCGCCCGCGCGTTGGGCGTCGTGGCGCCGCACGCCGGCTACGTCTACTCCGGCGCGATCGCCGGAGACGTGTTCACGAGCGTCGAGCTGCCCGACCGTTTCATCCTGCTCGGTCCGAACCACACGGGGATGGGACGCCCGCTCTCGATGACGTGCGCCGGCGGATGGGACACGCCGCTCGGGACGGCGTCCATCGATTCCGATCTCGCTGCCGCCCTGCTGGAGGCCGATCCCGAGCTGGAGGACGACACCGAGGCGCACGCGAACGAGCACGCGCTGGAGGTGGAGATCCCGTTCCTCCAGTTCCTGGTGGGGCCGGAACTGCGGTTCGTGCCCATCGTCGTCGGCGTCTCGGCCCTGGAGCCGCTGATCCGGCTCGGGAAAGCCGTCGCGAACGTCGTGGCCCGATCCGATTCCCCGATCCTGATCGTGGCGTCCAGCGACATGAACCACTACGAGTCCGACGCGGTGACCCGCATCAAGGACCGCAAGGCCATCGATCGCGTGCTCGAGCGGAATCCCGAGGGTCTCCACGAGACCGTGTTCCGGGAAGATATTTCCATGTGCGGCTTCGCGCCGACCGTCGCCATGCTGACCGCGGCGAATGCGCTGGGAGCGTCCCGGGCCGAGCTCGTCCGCTACGGGACGTCCGGGGATGTCTTCGGGGAGCGGGAACGGGTGGTCGGATACGCGGGGATCACGGTCGCGTAACGGCCCCCCGGACTTGAGTCCGCAGTCCCTGGACTCTAGTCCGCCGCCCCCGGACTCTAGTCCGCGGCCCCCGGACTTGAGTCCGCGGCCTCGATCAACCGTTCCTTGAGGCGCGTGGCCGTCGTCTTCGCGTAGTTGACCAGGCCCGAGGCCGATTCGATCCGCTCCAGCGCCGGAACCACGCGGCCCGGATCCGGCAACCGGCCGGAGTCGGCTTCCCGCTCGATCACCTCCAGGCGCTCCGGAATGCCCAGGCGATCGAACTGGAGCGCCAGCTCGAGGCCGAACAGGAGCATTTCCTGAGAGATCATGCGCTCGAAGAACGTCGTCAGCTCGCGCGCCTCGTCGATCTCCGAGTAGTTGAACACCGCTTCTCTCCGACCCCAGGATCCCTCGGCGACGATGGTCTTGGTTCCCATGTTCGCCACCCTCCGGCCGGACTCGTAGCGCTCGGCGTCCGCCAGGTGGTCGGTGGCCTGGAGCAACTCGTTGAAACGCTCCACGCCCCGCGTCGAGAACTCGAACGGGACCTCGACCGGATCGGCGTCCGGCGCGGCGAATCGGAACACTCCGCGGCCGTCCGCGTCGACCTCGAAGCACTGGTTCGCGTACTCTCCGCCCGGGCTCTCCTTGCAGAAGCTGAAGCGTTCCAGCGCGGGTTGCTGGACGAGCACGGCCGTCGCCAATACAAGAGCGGGATTCATGACGCGGCCGTGGCCTCCGCGTACCGGCGGCTCTGGGCATGGCAGATCGCGACGGCCAGTGCGTCGGACGCGTCGAAGGGCGCCGGCGCGTCGGCCAGATCCAGAATGGACTGGACCATGCGTTGCACCTGGGCCTTCTCGGCGCGGCCGTATCCGGTCACGGCGCTCTTCACCTGCAACGCGGTGTACTCGAAGATCGGAACCGCCGCCTCGGCCGCCGCCAGCATGGAGACGCCGCGTGCGTGGCCCAGTTTCAGGGCCGACTGGGCGTTGGCGGCGTGAAAGATGTTCTCGAACACCGCGGCATCCGGCGCATGGCTCCGGATGACGTCCCGGAGCGCCTGGTGAATGAACTGGAGCCGCGAGGCGAGCGACGCGCCGCCGGGCGGGCGCACGACCCCGTAGTCGACGAGACGGCAACTGGAGTTCCGGGCTTCGATCACCCCGTATCCCGTCACCCGCGAACCGCAATCGACTCCCAGTATCCTCATCGTTCGGGCACGGCTCCCCGGAAGGGCGTCAGACGGCGTCGGCCAACTCGGACTCCTCGATATCGAAGTTGGCGTGGACGTTCTGGACATCGTCATGGTCGTCCAGCAGGTCCATCAGCTTGATCATCTGCCGGGCGGCGGGGCCTTCGAGCTTCACGTAGCTCTGGGGCATCATCGACAGCTCGGCTCGAAGCGGCTCCATGCCGTTCTTCTTCAAGTCCTCCAGGGCCGCGTCGAACGACTCCGGCGCCGTCAGGATCTCGTAGTTGCCGTCCTGGACCGAGAAATCGTCGGCTCCGGCCTCCAGCGCCAGCGTCATCGCCGTGTCCTCGTCCAGACCGGACCGGGGGGCCAGGATGTAGCCCCGCTTGTCGAACATCCAGGCGACGCAGCCGTTCTCGCCGAGGTTGCCGCCGTACTTGTCGAACAGGTGGCGCAGCTCGCTGACCGTGCGGTTCCGGTTATCGGTCAGGCACTCCACCATCAGCGCGACACCGCCGGGGCCGTATCCCTCGTACGTGATCTCCTCGATCGACACCCCCTCCAGCTCGCCGGTCCCCTTCATGATGGCGCGCCGGATGTTGTCCGACGGCATGTTCAGCGCCTTCGCCGCGGCCACGGCCGTCCGCAGCCGCGGGTTGGCCGCTTCGTCGCCCCCGCCCAGGCGGGCGGCGACGGTGATCTCCTTGATGACCTTGGTGAATGCCTTGCCGCGCTTGGCGTCGGTGGCCGCCTTCTTGTGCTTGATGCTGTGCCACTTGGAATGGCCGGACATACGCTCCTCGCGCCGAAACGGAATCAGTTTAGCATAGGGGCGCCGGGCCAACCGGGGCCGAGACGGGCCGCGCGGAGTCCGCGTCGGAGCCCGAATTCCTTGAACCGTCGACAGCCTTCGACGGAAGAATTCGGGCCCCGTCCCGGCGTGTTCGACTAGGGATCGTCTCGATAGGTGCTGACGGGCGGCAGATGCGCCCCCGTGAGGTCGTCCGGCAGGGGGTCGCCCGCCACGACGGGCATCCGGAGCGTGCCGACGCCTTCGATCGTCGCTTCGATGACCTCTCCGGGTTGCAGGAAACCGCTGCGCGTGCCCTCGGCGAACGCGCCCGTCGAGGTGCCGCCCGAGGTGCCGCTGTTCAGCACGTCGCCCGGAAACAGGGTGATGATCGACGAGCCGTACTCGATCAGCTCCCACAGGGAGTGGATCATGTCGCCGGCCCTGGCTTCCTGCACGGTCACTCCATCGATGGTCAGTTGCTGGTGCAACCGCTCCATCGGATCGCCGTAGAACTCCTTCGGAACGATCCAGGGTCCCATGGGCGCGAAGGTGTCGTGTCCCTTGCCGACGAACCAGTCCGAACCCTGACCGTAGCCGCCGGGGGGACGCCCGCCGCGATCCGAGACGTCGATGGAGACCAGATAGCCGAAGACGTAGTCCTCGGCGTCGGCGGCCGAAACGTAACTGGCCGGGCGGCCGATGACCGTGCCGAACTCCACCTCCCAATCGATCCGGTCGCGACCGGCGGGAATCACGATCGATTGGCCGCTGCCGATGACGGCGCCTCGGGACGGCTTGAGGAACAGGTAGGGAACGCCGCGGTTCTCGCGCCGCTGGCGGTTGCTCTCGGCCAGTTCCTCCTCGTTGCAACCCTCGCAGGCGTGGCTGTAGAAGTTGACGGCCGCGTTCAGGATCTTGCCCGGGTAGCGGATCGGGGCGAGGATCGTGACGTTTTCCACGTCGTGAATGAACGAAGGGCGTGGGCTCGCGTCCAGTTGCCCGCTCGCCGCGAGGTGGTTGACGATTTCGTAGAGACGGTATCTCAGGCCGTATTCGTATATGCCGATGAGCTGGAGCATGTCGGCGGGCATGGCCATCTCGGCGTAGAGCGGGTTCATCTGCAGATTCCGGTTGGCGTCGCCGAGCTCGACGACCAACTGCTCCCTGAGAACGAGTCCCAGGGTCTCTTGCCCATCGATTTCGAAGGTACCGACCGCGAACGGCTCCGCGCTTTGCATCGCCTGGGCGGAAGCCGTTGCGGGCGCAGGCGCCAGGGCGAAGGCGCCGATCAGGATCGTGGCAGTCAAACGCATGGACACTCCTCCTCCGATCGGACGTCGTGTCCGGATCGGACTCACGGGCCAAAATGTTGGACACCGGGAACACTAGTGACGTGCGTTCGATGATGTCAAGCCCTATAGGCGAGGGTTCGCGCCGGCGGCCGAGGCCGCCGACGAAGCGCCGATCCATCCGCATGCGTCCGCCCGGTCGGTTTCGAGCGTGAACCCTCTGTTGCGATGCGGGAGTTTCGTTGACCCGGCGTCGCCCCTGTAGTGTGATGGGGGCGACGGCGGCGGAATCCGGCGCGGCGGCCATGATCAGCGAGGGTGGGCCATGACGACGACGATGAGAACGTTGTTGACGACGGCGAACGCGACGGCGCTGCTGGCGTTCGCGCTTCAAGGCTCCGCGCAGGATTCGCCTCCGCGGGTCAAGGTCATCACCTCCGGTGGGTTCACGGCGGCCTTCGACATGCTCGGGCCGACGTTCGAACAGGCCACCGGCATCGAGGTCGTTACCGAATACGGCCCGTCGACGGGCGGGGGACCGCGGTCCATTCCCGTCCGCCTGGAACGCGGCGAGTCGTTCGACTTGCTGATCTTCAACGGCGCGGCCATGGGCGATGTCGCCGCCACCGGCCGCATCCGTCCGGCCTCGCGCGCCGAGCTGGCGCGTTCCGTCGTGGGCATGGCGGTGCGGAGCGGCGCGGCGAGGCCCGACATCGGCACCATCGAGGCCTTCGTCGAGACGGTGCGGGCGGCGGAGTCGATCGGTTATTCGGCCAGCGTCAGCGGCACGTATCTCTCGACGGTCGTGTTCCCCGAACTGGGTATCTGGGACGAGATCGAGGGCAAGGCGCGGCGTATCGTCGGCGAACGCGTCGCCAGCGTCGTCGCACGCGGCGAGGTGGAGATCGGGTTCCAGGCGCGGAGCGAGATCCTGCCCATCGAGGGCGCGGATTACGCCGGGCCGATCCCCGCGGAGATACAACAGGTTTCGACGATCGTCGCCGTCATGACCGATCACATGGAAAACCCGGACAACGCCCGGCGGCTCGTCGAGTTCCTGTCTTCGGAAGCGGCGGCGGCCGTGATCGATGCCGCCGGGCTGAGCCCGGTGGTCCGGGAGGCCCGCCGGTAGCGACGGGCTTAACGATTGCGGTCCGGCCGGCGACGGCGTAGTCTGCGCCGAGGAGGACGACCATGAGAGGTTGCGTGGCGCGCGCCGCGATCGTGTCCCTGGTTGTGGCGCTGAGTTTCGGGGCGACTCTGGACGCGCAGGATGCGGGTCGCATTTTCGTGGACCAGTATCAACCGTTGCGTTCCGAGTTGATGATCGCCGACGCGGACGGCAGTAACCCGCGCAAGCTGGCGGCGGGCGCCGAGTTGGACTACAACGCCTCGTTTTCGCACGATGGCCGGTGGGTTGTCTTCACGTCGGAACGGAACGGTTCCGCGGACATCTACCGCATTCGTGCGGACGGGACCGGTCTGGAGCGGCTGACCGATTCCCCGGCTTTCGACGATCAGGCGGCCCTGTCGCCCGACAACCGGTCCCTGGCGTTCGTCTCGAGCCGGGACGCAGGTTCGACGGACATCTTCATCCTGGATCTGGAAACCCGCCGGGTACGCAACCTGACCGATGCGGCGGGGGGCGACTTCCGCCCGAGATGGTCTCCGGACGGGCGGACGATCGCCTTTTCCTCCGACCGGGGCGCCGGACAGCCTCACCAGGGCTATCCCGGCCCCGCCGGCAAGTGGGAACATGTGCAATGGGCCAGCATCTACCTGATCGGCGTGGACGGCGCCGGCCTGCGCAAGCTCACGTCGGACCCGGAAATGAGCGCGGGATCGCCGAGTTGGTCCGCCGACGGACGCCGCATCGTGTTCTACGAGATGCCCGTGGTGGAGACCTTCGGAGCCCATTTCGGACGCGGGACGTCCAGGATTGTCTCCATGGACGTGGCTACGGGCGAGCGCACCGTTCACGTCTCCGGTCCCGGATTGAAAGTAGCCCCGCAGTTCCTCGCGCCGGATCGCATCGGCTACTGGGTCAAGACGCGGGGAACCGGGACGCTGACGTTCACCAGCGGCGAGGCGGCCGCTCCCCGTGACCTGTCCCATCCTGCGTGGTCCCCGGACGGCGCGCGGGTCGTCTATCAGGCCGGGCAGTTGGAGACCATGCACCATTACACCAACACGCCGGGCGCGAAACTGCTCGGCACGGTGGAGGATCCCGGGTTCGAACTCGTCCACGCCAGCGGATGGCCGGCCATCTCACCGGACGGCAAGACTCTCGTCGTGAGCGAGCGAACGCCCAGCGGCGACCGCATGGCGCTGGTGATGTGGGATGCCGACGGCACCAACCCGCGGCGCGTCTACCAGGACGATGTCACGGTGATGGGCCTGGAGTGGACGCGCGACGGGGAATGGCTGGCGTTCGGAGCCGGCGCCTTCTTCGGCGGGCGCACCAGCCAACCGGCCCAGATCTGGAGAATCCGGCCGGACGGCTCCGAACCGCACGCGGTGACCGACGAACCGGGGAACGCCGGTTTTCCGAGCGTGTCGCCCGATGGAACGCAGGTCGTGTTTCGTTACTGGACCGACAACGAGGCGGGCGAAGGCCTGCGGATCGCCGACATCGCCACCGGCGAGGTCCGTGTTCTGACCACGGACTACGATACGCTGCCGCAGTGGTCGCCGAAGGGCGACCAGATCATGTTCACCCGGTACGCGCCGGACGAACGCTACCCGTACGACGAGTTCGACATCTGGACCATCCGTCCCGACGGGACCGGTCTGAAGCGGCTGACCGACGCGGAAGGCAACGACGCGCATTCCCACTGGTCGCCCGACGGCGAGCACATCCTGTGGAGCAGCTCGCGCTTCGGCTACAAGGACGAGTCCCCGCTGACGATCAACCAGCCGCAGCCGTACGCCGAGTTGTTCATCATGGATGCCGACGGTTCGAACCAGCGGCCCCTGACCGACAACCAGTACGAGGAAGGCACGCCCGCGTGGCTGCCTGCCGAGGGCATGGGACAGTAGAGAATGCCGGTGTTCTTCAGGCGCCGCGCGGCCGGATTCCTTCTCCTGGCGTTGACGGCCGGCTGCGGCGCGCCGGACGCAGACCCGGAGTCGACGGCCGGAGTGGCCGACTCGCGGCCGAACATCCTGCTGATCCTTGCGGACGACATGGGATATACGGATCTGGGAGCTTTCGGCGGCGAGATCGCCACGCCCAACCTCGACCGGTTGGCCTTCGAAGGAGTCCGTTTCGCCAATTTCCACGTCGGGCCAAGCTGTGCGCCCACACGAGGCATGCTGATGTCCGGCACGACGACGGTCGAAGCCGGGGTCCTCGCACTCGACGACCCCCCGCTCCCGGAGGTGGCTCTGCTCCCGGAACGCATCCGCGCGCTGGGTTATCACACCTATATGGCCGGCAAGTGGAACCTGGGGATCGACGACCGGGACAGCCCGTCGCGGCGCGGTTTCGAATCGACGTATGCGCTCGTCAGGGCGGGAGACAGCCATATGGGCCCGAGCAACTTTCCGCCGACATCGGTCGCCTATCGCGAGAACGGCGAACGCACGGACCCGCCGGAGGGGTGGTACTCCACGAGGCTGTACACCGACAAGCTGATCGAGCAGATCGAGCGGAACGCGGGTGACGGCGTCCCCTGGTTCGGGTATCTCGCGCTGACCGCGCCGCACTGGCCGCTGCAGGCCCCCGAGGACTGGATCGACCGATATCGCGGCCGCTACGACGCGGGTTACGACGTCCTGCGTGAAGCCCGCGTGACGGGAGCGACGGAGTTGGGCGTCCTGCCCGAGGGGCTGGGACTGGAGGACTACGTCAGCGAAGCGGCGCGCTGGGACACTCTGGATGACGACGAGAAGCGCATGTCGGCCCGAACCATGGAGATCTACGCGGCCATGGTCGAGAACATGGACTACCATGCGGGCCGGTTGATCGATTACCTGCAAGAGGCGGGCGCGCTCGATGACACCGTGATCGTCTTCATGTCGGACAACGGTGCGGCCGGAGGCGAACGGGACCCCGATCCCCAGACCATCCCGCGGGGCGTGGAGGACAACAGCCTGGCCAACGTGGGCCGCGCGAATTCCTTCGTCGGTTACGGGCAGGGATGGGCCGAAGCGGCGATGGCGCCCTATCGGGACACCAAGAGTTCGCTGCACTCGGGCGGGACGTTGTCGTCGGCGTTCGTGCGCTACCCGTCGGTCGCCGACAAGGGCGGTCTGGACCGCACGTTTCTCACCGTCATGGACGTGCTCCCCACGTTCGTCGAGATCGCGGGCGGGGACCCGCCGGGCGCCGTTTTCGAGGGACGCGAAGTCGTTCCGGTCCGAGGCCGCTCCTTCTGGGGGCGCGTCGAAGGAGACCCCGCGCCGGTGCACGTGGAGGCCGTGCCCCTGTTGACCGCGCGGAGCCGCGCCCTGGTGCGGTGGCCGTGGAAGATCATCGGCGGGCCGCCGGGGTCCGGCGCGGGCGGCGGCGCCGAGCCCGCGGAATGGATGTTGTTCCACCTGGCCGACGACCCGGGTGAGACCACGGATCTGTCGGACGAATATCCGGAAATCGAGTCGGAGTTGATGACGCTGTTGCCGTAGGCCGGCGATTCCGCCACCCCGAGGCGCGGTCTCAGTTGTCGGGTTCCTCGTCGGGCGGCGCGTCCACTTCGACTTCATCGCCGAAGGTCAGCGACACGTCGGCCTCGAATCGCTGGTAATCCTCGTATCGGATGACTTCCCGGATGCGCACGGGCCCGGTCCGGAACTCGAGCGTGTCGAGCGCGCGCGTGTAGGTGGGGAACCAGTACACGCCGTCGATCTGCTGGCGATAGGTTTCGAAACGGGGGAACAGGTTGTCCTGGTCCCCGTCACGGATGTCCGGAACGGTCTTGCCGAACGTCTTCACGATCTGGAGATCGAGGTCGTCCACCCAGATCCGGCCTTCGAAGTAGAGCTCGCCCTCCTCCATCACGCGGGGTCCGACCTCGAACACGTAGCAGTCGATCTCGTCGATCTGCTGCTTGCCGGTGTATTCGATGTCGTAGAGATGGACCTCCGCCTCGGTCATCACGAACGGCTGGATCGACTCGTACCGTTCCAGGTCCTGGGGCGTCAACTGGATCCGCTCCAGCGTGCTCTGCGGTGCGAAGACGATGCGCTCGGTCCGCGTCCGGCCGTTGTCCTCGAAGAGGATCTCGCTCACCATCCGGTACTCGCCGCCGACGCGATCGTCCGCGTCGAGCTCGTGAACGGTGATGTCCTGCCGGTACGTATAGTTGGCGCGGGCCTGGGCGAACTCGGTTTCCTTGGCGACGAACTGGTCGATAATCTCCTCGACGGGTATCGGCGGCGGTTCGTCCCGGAGCTCGCCTTCCTGGGCGACACCTTCCGTGACGGCGACGGCCGGGACGAGAAACACGATGGGAAGCCAGCGGGCCATTCGGTTCGAACTCATGATGAACTCCATGCGCTGTTGATTTTAACCGATGCCAGCCCGTACGCTGCTGTCGCCGTGCCGGAATATGTTTCGACGCCGATCCGGCGGGAAGGTTGGGCGGGAGTCGCGTGAACGAGCAACGGGAGACGGTGGGCCACGGCGGGACCCCGGCGGCGGCCGGCGGCATGACGGTGCCGTTCTTCGACCTGGGACGTCAGACGCGGCGGCTGCGAGACGACTTGTCCCGGGCGCTGATGGACGTTGTGGATTCCCACCGGTTCGTCCTGGGCGCGGTCGTCGACGACGTGGAACGGAAGATCGCCGACTCGCTCGAGGTGAAGCACGCCGTCGGCGTCGCGTCCGGGTCCGACGCGCTCCTGCTCTCGCTGATGGCGGCGGGGATCGGGCCGGGAGACGAGGTGATCGTCCCGGCGTTCTCCTTCTTCTCGACCGCGTCGACGCCGCTGCGGCTCGGGGCGCGCGTCGCCTTCGCCGATATCGACGTTCACACGTTCCAGGTGGACCCCGACGAGGTGCGGCGCCGGATCACGTCCCGGACGCGCGCCGTCGTCGTGGCGCACCTCTACGGGGACTGCGCCGACATGCGCCGAATCCGGGCCATCGCCGACGCACACGGCGTGCCGGTCATCGAAGACGCGGCGCAGGCTTTCGGCGCCCGTCACGGGGGCCGATGCGCGGGGACCATGGGCTTCTCCGGATGCTTCTCGTTCTATCCCACGAAGAACCTGGCGGCGATCGGCGACGCGGGCATGGTGGTGACCGGAGACGACGCCGTCGCGCGCCGCCTGCGGCTGCTGCGCGTCCACGGCGACGTGGGCGGTTACCGGCACACGATCCTTGGCGTCAACAGCCGGCTGGACGCGATCCAGGCCGCCGCTCTCCGGGTGTGCCTGCCCCATGTCGAGGAATGGAACGCGCGGCGCCGGGCGATCGCCGATCGTTATCGTAGCGGCCTGGACGGGATCGTGGCCGTTCCCGCGCCGAGCGCCCTCAACCGGCCCGTGTATCACCAGTTCGTCATCCGCACGGCCGACCGGGACGCGTTGGCCGCCCATCTCCGCGATGGCGGCGTCGGGACGCGCGTCTACTACCCGCTCCCGCTCCACTTGCAGGAAGGGCTGGCGCCGATGACGGGCCGTCCGGGCGATTGTCCCGCGGCCGAGGAGGCGGCCCGGACGTGCCTGGCGCTTCCGATCTTTCCCGAGCTTCGCGACGCGGAGGTCGACTACGTCATCGAACGCGTCGGCGAGTTCCGCCGTGGCCGTCCCGCCGGGTAAAGCGTGCGAGTTCGTCCCCGGCGTTCGTCTTTTCGGCCTCCCCAGGCGTCCTTGAACCGCGAGGGCGCAATGAAGGTCACTGTCCGCCGCGCATCCGGCATCTCCCTGATCGAGACGCTCGTCGTCGTGGCCCTCGTCGCGCTGGCCGCGGCGTTCGTCGGCCCGTCGATCGGCGCGGGGCTCGAGAACATGACGCTGCGTTCGACCGGACGGCAGATCGTCTCCGTATTGCGGCGAACGCAGGCGGACGCGCGCATGCGGCAGGAATCCCTGGCCGTGCGCGTCGAAGACGGGGAGGCGGTTCTCATCGGCGCCGGGTCCTCGCGTCGGACGGCGCTGGATGCCTCGATCCGCATCGGTGACGGGGCCCCGGTGACCTACCTGCTGCTCGGCTCCGGGCAGATCGTCGGGCCGGAACGCCTGGAACTGGAGAACCGGCGCGGCCGCCGGGGCGTCGTCGAGCTGGGGCCGGCGCCGGGCGCGATCCGCTTCGTCGAGGAGGCGCCGTGAAGCGCGTCGAGGGCGGGTTCACGTTGATCGAAGTCCTCGTGGCGACGACGATCCTCGGATTGACCCTCACCGCGATCTTCGCGCAGATGTCGGTATCGCTCCGGGGCATTTCCCGCGTCGAAGCCGCCCATGTGCTCACCCGCCATGCGCGGTCCAAGCTGGCCGAGGTGAAGCTGGTCGAGGCGTTGCCCGCCGATCAGGAGGCGGCGGGCCGATTCGCGGACGGGGCGGAGTGGCGTGTCCAGACATCGTTCTTCGCCGGCGACCGCGAGTCGGCGTCCGAGCACATCGTCAAGATTTCCGTCACGGTCCGCCGCGACGGCGCCGAGATGACGTTCCACACCTACCGTTTTCAGGAAGCCCCGCCGCCCGAAGGCGCGCGGTTGGCCGACCAACTCGATGTCGTCGCCCTCGACTGAATCCCAGCGTGGTTTCACGCTGATCGAGGTGGTGGTCGCCTTCGCCATCGTGGCGCTCGTGACCGTGGGCGCGTTCTCGGCGCTGGGTGTCGGGATCGCGGCCTGGACGCGGGGCAACGCGGCCGTCGACCGGTTGCGGGATCGCCACACGGCGGTGCGTCTCGCCCGGGAGCAACTCCAGGCGGCCTTGCCGCTCGTCGGCGCCGGCGGCGTCCTCGCGTTCTCCGGCGCCCCGGACCGGATCGAGTTCGTGAGCGCGACCAGCATCGCCGACGGTCCGTCGTCGATACCGCGGTGGATTCGCTGGAACTGGGAACCGTCGGCTGGGCCGGATCGCGGCGGGGCGCTCGAAGTGTCCGAACACCGCATCCTCTCGCCCGAGAACGTTCCGGAAACCGATCCCTACTGGACTGGGCGGCTCTTCGCGGCCGACGGCGTCGAGTTTCGGTACTTCCAGGACGGATCCGGGGGCCTGGAACGCGGCTGGGTGGAACGATGGGATCCGCGGGACGGGTTGCCCGCCGCCGTCGCGATTCGCTTCGCCGCGCCGGATGGCGACGAGATCGTGGCGCTGGAGTCCTTTCGAGCCACCCGGGAAGGGGCCCGCCTGCAATGAGCCGCCGGGCCAGCGATATCCGGCGCGCCGATTCGGGCATGGTCCTGATCGTCGTCCTGTGGGTCGTGGCCATGGCCTCGCTCATCGGCCTGACGCTGGCGTCTTCGGTCGGGTCGGAGGCGCGGGTGGCGATCGCGGAACGCCAGAGCCTCTCGGCGGAGCTTCTGGCAGAATCCGGCGTCGAGTTCGCCCGGTACCTCGTGGTCGACGATGGCTGGCGGGTGGCGGACGCGACGCTGGGGACCGCCGCGGTCACCCCGGTCTTGCCGGACTTCCATTACCGAATCGAGATCCCGGAGGGTCAGGTCGACCTGTACCTGGAGGGGGACGACGGGAAGATCAACCTCTCGACGGCGCCGCTTCCACTCCTGGAACGCTTCTTCGAGCGCTGGACGGGGGATGCGGACACCGGCGGCCGCATCGCGGCGGCCGTGGGAGACTGGCGCGACGCGGACGACCAGCTCTCGCTGCGCGGGGCGGAATCGTTCAGCTACGCATCCCAGGGCTATGCCGCACGCAACGCCCGGCTGGGGGCCGCCGATCCGCTCCTGATTCGCGGCCTGACGCGCGGAGACTTCATCGATCGACTCGTCGACGAGGCCGGCTCCGTGACATTGCGGCCCGGGCTGGACGCTTTCGTGACGACGGACGACGGCGGCCCGGGCGTCGATCCCAACCTGGCGCCGCGCCGGGCCCTTTCGGCCGTCCCCGGAATGACCCAGCGGCTCGTCGATCGCATCGTCGCCGAGAGGCGCGAACGGCGGATCGCCGGGCCGGAAGACATGGCCCGGCTGGCCGGCGGCCCGCTGCCTCCCGCGGTGTTGGACTACATGGAGTTCGGCCAGCCGGACAGTCCCGCGATCCTTTCCGTCGCCCGGACCCCGGACGGCGTCCGGCGCGCCGTCCGCCAGAAGTTCCTGTTCAGGATCGAGGAGGACTTGATTCTGGGCCTCCTCGTCCTTCGCCGAGTGGAGGCTTGGCTGGAGCGTGACGCCCTGCCGGAGTTCGCGACGCCCTGACCCGCGCGGACGCGTTGTCCACCCTTGGCGTGGACCGCGACCGGCCCGACGACGGGTCCCGGTCCGGTTGGCCCTTCGACCGCATCCGTCGCTTCGGACGCGACACGCTCCCGTTCCTCGATCTCCATCACGCCTCCCCTTCGGCCCTCACGGCCTCCGGCCAGCATGACGAATCCAGGTCAATTCATGTAGACGGTCTCGTAAGGACGCTTACCTTCCCGGCCCAGGTTCCGGGTCTACCGCAGGCCGGAGTCCAAGAGCTCGCGCGGCGTGACGACGCGAACGCCCGAGCGGCGGTCGCTGGGGAAGTGCCGGACGTTGCCGGTCACCAAATACTCGGCCATCGCGGAAACGGCAACCTCCAGGAACGGTTCATCGTTCGGGTGGGGAAGCGGTGTAGACAACGGTTCGGCAGTCGCCAGCTCTCCGCCGCCTCGAATCTGCGCCATGAGCGCCACGACGTCGTCGTCGGCAAACGGGAACGCCGGACGCCGCAAGACCTCGTCGTATTCGGCGAGTATCCTGGCGTCGTAACAGGGACGGAGCCGGCCGGCGGCTACCAGGGCGACGATGATGCCCGGTGGACCGAACGGCGTGAGCAGGCCGGAAACCAGTACGTTGGTATCGATCACGACCCTCATTCCGGCCGTTGGCGGCGAGCGGCCCGAATCTCCGCATTGACGTCCTCCAGGGACAGCGCATCCGCGTCGGCCTCTCGAGCACGCTGCTGCATCGCCGCGACCGCCAACTGTGCGCGGGCCTGCCGGAGAGCCGCCAACGACGCCTCCAGAGTCGACCCGGTGGTCGCCGCCAGGACTGCGATCGGCTTCCCGTTCGAGGTTACGACCAGTTCCTTCTCCCGGTTCAGAGCCTTCCACACGGCCGCGGATCGGGTACGCAACTCGCGAACGCTGACAAAATCCATGTCTACCCTCCCATCGTCCTGTGTGTACGTGATTGTATATATTATTGTAGCTTGATTGTGGTACGCAAGGCGTGTCCGGCGGGGCCGAGGCAGAGATCCACGCCTGGGATCACGCCGATGGGTTTCGGATGCGACAGGAGCCAGTGCCGGCCCCCCGCCAGAGAGCCCGTCTCGTCGATGACGGCCAGCGGCAGGTTGCCGTGCACGTTTTCCAGTGGCTGGGAGGAATAGCTGACTCTGATGACCGGGAGGGGCCGCGCTACAGCCCGGCGGCCACCAGGTCGTGCAGGTGGATCATGCCGACCGGGCGGCCGTCGTTGTCCACTACCGGCAGCACCGCGGTGGGCTTGCTCCGGTTGCGCATTCTCTCCAGGGCCGTGACCGCGCGTTCGTTCTCGTCGATCGTATCCGGCGCCGGGTTCATCAGCTCGGGAATCGTCAGGTCCAGCAGGTTGCGGTCCGAGGCCAGCGCGCGGCGGACGTCGTAGTCGGTGACCAGGCCCAACAGCTCGCCCGAGGCGCCGGCGATCGAGATCGCTCCGACCTCGAACGCCGTGATCCGCGCCAGCATCTCGCGAACGCTGCTGTCGACTGGAATGACCGGATTCCCGGCCCCCTTGCGCATGACGTCCCCTACCTTCAGCAGCAACCGCTTCCCCAGTTGCCCGCCGGGGTGGTGACGCGCGAAGTCTTCCTCCGAGACGTTCTTGAGCTTCATCAGGGCCACCGCGATCCCGTCGCCGACGGCGAGCGCGATCGTGGTGCTGGTCGTGGGCGCCAGGTTCAGCGGGCAGGCCTCGCGCGAGGCCGGGAGCGTGAGGACGATGTCGGACAGCGACGCCATCGACGAGTCGGCGTTCGACGTCATCGACACGACGCGGGCCCCGTTGGCGCGGGTCGCCCGCAGCAGCGCGTTCAACTCCGAGGTCTCTCCGCTCTTGCCGATGGCGATGACGACGTCGCCGTTTCCGATCATGCCCACGTCGCCGTGCAGCCCGTCGCCGCCGTGCAGGAACACCGCCGGCGTGCCCGTGCTCCGGAACGTCGCCGCGATCTTCTGGGCGACGATGCCGGACTTGCCGATGCCGGTCACGAAGACCTGACCGCCGGTGTTCGCGATGAGCTCGACCGCCTCGGCGAAGCGCCCGGATATCCGGTCGCGGACCTCCCGAAGGCCTTCGATCTCGATGTCGACGACGTCGACGATTTCCTTGATGATGTCCACGCCGCGTCGACTCCTTCGCGTCCGCGCCGCCGTCCGGAATCAGTCGTTCAGAAACGCCTCGACTTCTTCCAGCTTGGATTGCAGCTCCGCGGTCACGGCCGCCGCGGCGTCGAAGTCGCGAATGACGCGGGGAGTGATCAACAGGATCAGCTCCGAGCGCGTCGTCTGTTCGCGCGTGTTCCCGAACAGGAGGCCCAGCCCGGGTATGCTGCCCAGCACCGGGACCCGGTTGCGGCCGTATTCCAGGGTTTCGCGAATGAACCCGCCCAGCGCGATCGTCTGCCCGTCCTGGACCACGATCGTCGAAGTGACGCTGGATTTTCCGATGACCGGCGCCACGATGCCGGACGTGTTGTTCGCGCCCGCCTGGCTGATCTCCTGACTGATTTCAAGCGTCACCATGCCGCTGTCGTTGATCTGCGGTCGAACGTTGAGCAGTACACCGGTGTCCCGGAACGAAATCTGCTGGGCGAACAGGTTCGTCCCGTCCGACTGGACGGGCGTGATGGACGACGACACCGGAACCGGCACCTCGGCGCCGACCTGGAACTGCGCCTCCATGTTGTCGCTCACCAGCACGGAGGGCGCGGAGACGGCGCGCACGCGCGACCGGTTCTCCGCGGCGTTCAGGAACAGGACGAGCTCGCGCATGCGCCCGACGAACGCGAAGGTCTGCCCGCTGAGCGACGGCGGCGACCCGGCGAAGGAGGCCGTCGTCTGCGGATTCGCCAGCGTGCCGCGGCTCTGCAGGGTGGCGGTGACTCCCAGCGACAGCGTGTCGTCGAGCGTCACCTCGTAGATCTGGGCGTCGATGAGGACCTGCCGGGGGAGCACGTCCAGCTCCTCGATCGTCTGCCGGATTTCTTCGTATTGCTGCGCCGTGGCGTGGATGATCAGCGAGTTCGTGACCTCGTCGAGGACGATGCGCGTCTCGCCCGCGCCGGGAACGAACGCGTCTCCCCCGAGTCCGGGGGCCTGGGCCGCCGGCGTGGCGAACGGGTTCGCGGCGGGCGCCGCCGCGAAGCCGGCGCCGGCGTCGACGACGGGGACGGCCTGGGCCCCGGCCACCGGCCGGCCGCCGCCGTAGAGCTGTATCAGGACGTTGTACAGATCGAAAGCCCGCGTATTCTGCACCTTGTAGACGTAGTTCCGCATGCCGGTGTTCGAAACCGGCTGGTCCAGCCGGTCGATCCATCGCTCCACCTCGAGGAACGCCGCCTCGACCGACGAGATGACCAGGATCGAGTTCAAACGCTCGATCGAAACGAACCGGGCGCCCCCGCCGTTGTCCTCCGAGAGGGCGTATCCGTTGAAGACGGCCTCCAGGTCCTCGGCCACTTCCGCCGCGAGCGCGTTGCGGATGGGGATGATCCGCACGCGCTCGTTCGCGAACACGGCGTCGTCGAAGATCTCGATGACGTCCAGGAGCTTCCGAAGGTTGCTGCGCCGCTCGGTGACCAGCAGAACGTTCCCGCCCGCATGGATGTTGATGCTGGCGCCCGTGCTGAGGTACGGCGTCAGCAACGTCGACATTTCCGTGGCGGATGCGAACCGCAGGCGCACGACCTGCAGGATCATCTGATCGTCGTCCAGCGCGGCCGGCGCCGCCGCCTGCACCTCGAGCGGACCGCGGATCGCCTCTCCCGTGGCGCGGATCTCGTAGAAGTTCCCGTTGCGCACCATGCTGGCGCCGTTGATCTTCAGGACGGTCTCCAGGATCGGCAGCAGGTCGGCGCGCCGCAGCGTTTCGGACGTGCTCATGTTGACGCGGCCCTGGACGGCCGGGTCGATCACGTAGTTCAACTCCAGCGTGTCGCCGATGATCCGGATCACGTCATGGATGTCGGCGTTGTCCATCTCGATCTGGACCGGAGACAGGTCGTCCGGGTCCTGGGCCGGCGCCGCGGTGACGGCCGGCGCGGCCAGGACGCCCGCGAGCACAAGAATCGGCAGCGAAGTGTTCATGGTGGCCTTACTCGTCGATGGGGATGGTTCTTTCCCCGAATGGCGTCTGGATCGTGCGTGTACGCGGGACCGCCGGTTCCGCCGGCGCGGTCGAAGCGGTCGGCGCCGGCGTCGGCGCGGCCGCGGGGGCGGGGGCCGGGACAGGAGCCGGCGCCGGGGCCGCGCTGGCGCGCGTGCGTACGTTTTCCCGGAGGACGGGAGCGGTCGGGTCGTTCATCTCGACCGTGCGCCGCGCGCCGCCGGCCGCCACGACCACGTGCTTCCGGCCGATTTCCTCCAGCCTCCATCCCTCGAAGGTCTCCCCGACCCGGACCGGCTGGTCGGGCAGGAGCGGGGATCGGGGCGCCAACAAGGCGATGCGGTCCTCGCCCAGCAGCATCGTCCCGCGGATCATCGGCAGGGTCAGGGACGCGGGCACGGGCTGTTCCTCGGGTTCGGGGGGCGGGAGCGGCGCCACGATCGGAATGTCGTTGCGGTCGGGGCTGAACGGGTTCAGTCCCGACACCGTGCTCCAGTCCTGCGGCTCGGAACCGCCGTCCCCGGCCTCGGCGGGGATCTCCGGCGGATCGATCTCGGCCTCGGGCTGGATCGCATCGACCTGGTGTTCCGCCTCGTAGGCGTTCCACCGGTCGATGAGCCGGACCGCCGCGGTGACGATCAACGCGACGAAAACGAGGTTCAGAACCAGAATACGTCGATCCATGCCGGCCCCCGTGTTACGTGGTCTCCATCAGCCCGGCCACGGTGAGCGAGACCCGCAGCCGCTTGCTCGCGTCCGTTTCGGCCGCCTCGGCCGTCTCGATCTCGAGTTGGCGCACCGTGACCAGAATCGCCGTGTCGCGCATGCCGGCCAACAGCGCGACCAGTTGCGCCGGCTCGCACTCGAACGTCACCGACATGGCGGTCTCGCCGTAGAAGTCGTCCAGTTCCCGGGGCGGGGCGAGGGTCCGTTCGCCCAGCGTCACGCCCGCGTCCGCGGCCGTGGCCTCGACGACGGACTGCAGCGCGACCGACGCGAGAGCGGCGGTCTCGGCCCGGATGACGAGGGATTCCAGGGTCTCCATGCGTGTTTCCAGGCGTTGGCCCAACTCCTCGTACCGCCCTTGGCGAACCAGGGCCCGCCGGTAGCGCTGGAGTTCGGACTCGCGGACCTCGACCGTCTCCGACGCCGCCTGAAGCCTGTCCCACGCCGGCAACGCCAGCCACGAGATGACGCCGTAGGCCGCCAGCGCGAACGCCAGCCCCACGACGGCCCGCCGGTCTCTGGGTTTCAGGCGGATCGTCATGGTGCGGCTCCCGTCTCGAGCCGGAGGGTGAACCGGTTCTTGCCCGACGGATCGGGGCTGACGGGCCCGACGAACTCGACGTTCCCGAACAGGGCGTCCGCTTCCAGCAGGCCCTGCAGCGCCGTGGTGTCCAGGGCCAGTCCCGTGATCTCGACGCGTCCGTCCTGGTAGCTGTAGCTGGAGAGCCAGTCCGTGACGGGCAGCAGGCCGGCGACCGCCCGCAGGCTCTCCAGGGCCCGGTCCGGGGAGGACGCATGGCCGGCGAGCGACTGGTATCGCTGCTCCAGGGCGAGAAGCTCCTGTTCACGGTCGGCCACGGCCATCGCCTCCGGCGCGACGCGCTCGATCTCCTCCGCGATTCGCGCTGCGTAGATCCGGCTCTGGTACGGCTCCCGGGCGGCCGACGCCAGGACGACGGCGGCGCCCAGCAGGAGCAGCACGGCCGTCGGAATCAGTTGCCGTCGGCTTTGGCGGTATCTCAGAGCGGAAGGCAGCACGTTCGGCGCGAACCCGCCGACGGAGATTCCCGACAACGCGGCCGCGACGGCGCCGAACCGCCGCCACGCGCCGGCCGGCGCGTTCTCCAGCGGGATGTGGACGGGCGGTTCTTCCGGAAGCGCGTCGACGGCGGCGCCATAAGCGACGAGCTTCGCCGTGCCGGGCTCCGACACGCGTCCGAGCGCCAGCAGCCGGTCAACCACGGAACGCGCCAGGGCGACCGTGTCCGAACCGGCGCCCCCGGCCGCGAAGAACCGCCCGCCGATGGTCACGACACCATCGACGCGCCCGGATTCGCAACCAAGGACGATGACCGGAGCCGAGCCCTCCCAGAGCGTCGCGGCGCCCTGGGCCCAGGCGCCGCCCGCGAGCGTCGCCCCCCTCAGCGGGAGCCCGGCCGCGCCGAATGCCTCGGCATGCGCATGGAGCCGGTCCTTCGGGACAACGACGATCGTGACCATCACCTTTCCGGAGCCCTTGGCGGACGGTGTCCGGGTCCAGGCCCAGTACACGTCCTCGACCGGCCACGGAGAGACCGACTCCACTTGGAGGCGCACCACGTCGTCGAGCTTGTCCTGAACCTCCAGCGGCAGTTCCAGTTGCCGGGCGATCCCGTCCTCGTGCGGCAGGATCAGGTGCACGCGCGAGACCGGAATCCCGTGCTTCTTCCGGAGGTCGAGCAAGCGCCGCCGCCGTTCCACGGCCGGCATCGAGCCGAATCCCGGAATCTCGTAGGTACCCAGGAGACGGCGCCGGCCCAGGAATGACCGCACGACGGCGATCCTCAGTGTCTCCTCGGAGAGTTCGCATCCAACGGTGGTCTTCAGCATTTCGGGACCGTCCGGCCGCGCTCTTGGGCCGGCCACACGGTAATGACGCGGCAACGGGGGAAAAAGTCTATTCCCAGCTCACGATATCGCCGTCGTCGTCCTCCCCGCCTTCGGCGCCGTCGGCGCCGTAGGACACCAGGTCGAACTCGTCGTGCTCGCCCGGTTGCCGGTAGACGTAGGCGTTGTTCCAGGGATCGGTGCCGATGTTGCTTTCCACGTAGGGGCCGTCCCAGGAGTCCAGCCCGGAGGGCCGGGTGCGGAGGGCCTGGAGCCCCTCTTCGGTGGTCGGGTATCGTCCGGTGTCGAGGCGGAACAGATCGAGAGCGGTCGAGTACTGGGCAATCTGGCTTTGCGCCGCGGTCACGCGGGCCTGGTCGACGCGGCCGATGACGCGCGTGCCGACCAGCGTCGCGAACAGACCGATGATGACCATGACGACCAGCAGTTCGATGAGCGTGATTCCGGCGTCGGGCCGGCGTCGCCGCGGTCGCTTTCGGGTGGTTTCCGTCATCGGTGCCTTCCCCGCTACAGAGCGATATCGTTGATGCTGAAGATCGCCAGCAACATCGACAGAACGACGATGCCGATCAGCACTCCCATGACCAGAATGATAACCGGCTCGAATACGGAAGTCAGAGCCTTCACCGACGTCCGGACGTCTTTCTCGTAGACGTCGGCCAGTTGAAGCAGCATCGTGTCGAGCCGGCCCGTTTCCTCGCCGATGCTTACCAGGTGCGTGGCCAGACCCGGGAACACCCCGGCTTCCTGCATCGGCCGGGCCACGCCCTCGCCGCGCTTCGCGCCGTCGGCGATCTTGGCGATGGCCTCGGTAACGATCCGGTTGCGGGCGATGTCCTGGACGATGCGTACGCCCATGATCAGCGGCACGGCGCTGGCCAGCAGCGTTCCCAGCGTGCGCGCGAACCGCGACACCTCGATCTTGATCAGCGTCGAACCGACCAGCGGCAACCGCAGCCGCAGGGCGTCCCACTGCCGGCCGCCCCGCGACGAGCGCACCCAGGCGCGCGCGCCCAGAACGATCCCGGCCGCGGCCAGCGGCGCGGCCCACCAATAGGAGCGGACGGCCGTCGAGATCGCCAACAGCGCCATCGTGAGCGGCGGGATCTCCGCCCCGATGTCTTCGAAGATCGTGGCGAAGCGCGGAATGACCATGTAGAAGAGGATCCCGAGCGAACCCATCCCCACCAGCGTCAACAAAGCCGGGTAGACCAGCGATGACGTCAGGTAGGAACGGAGTTCGTCGGAGGATCGTTCGAAACCGGTCAGCCGTTCGAGGATGACGTCCAGGACGCCGCCTGCCTCTCCCGCGCGCACCATGCTGACGTAGAGCGGCGAGAAGTGGCGGGGATGCGCCGCCAGCGCGTCGGCGAGCGACGCCCCCCCCTTGATCCGCTGCAACAGGTCGCGAATCACGCCTTCGAGCACGGGGTTGGACGCGAGTTCCGCCGTAATGCTCAGGCTGCGGTCCAGGGGGAGGCCGGCCCGCACCAGTGTCGACAGCTCCTCGGTGAAGAAGAGGATGTCGCGGCGCCGGACCCAGCGGATGCCGAAACGGGACAGGTTCAGTTGCCGGCGGGGCGCCGGCGCTTCGACCGATATCGGAATCAGCCCCATGGTCTGCAGGTTGAACGACGCCGCGCGCGCATCGGCGGCTTCGAGGCGCCCTTCGGTATGGCGCCCCTGGCGGTTCACGGCCTTGTAGACGAACGTGCCCATGGCTCGGGATCGGCTACATCTCCTGGGTGACCCGGAGGATCTCTTCGGGCGTGGTGACGCCGGCCAACACCTTCGACCAGCCGTCGTCCCGCAGCGGCCGCATTCCGGATCGTTCGGCCTGGGACTTGAGCACGTTCGAATCCGGGCTCGTCGTGATGACGCTCCGCATGGCGTCGTCCACGTCGAGCAGCTCGAAGATGCCCTGACGTCCTTCGAACCCGGTGTAAGCGCAGGCCTCGCACCCGGGACCGCGGAATACCTCGACCCAGCCGGGCGTTTCGTCGACCGGGAACCCGGCGTCCCGCATGGCGGACGCGGCCGCGCGCTCGGGTTTCCGGCACGACGAGCAGATCACGCGCACGAGGCGCTGGGCCAGGATGCCGATCAGCGACGACGCAAGCAGGTAGTCTTCGACGCCCATGTCGATCAGGCGCGTGACGGCGCTGGGCGCGTCGTTGGTATGGAGCGTGCTGAACACCAGGTGGCCCGTCAACGCCGACCGGATCGCGATCTCGGCCGTTTCGAGGTCGCGGATCTCCCCGACCATGATCACGTCCGGATCCTGCCGCACGATGTGGCGCAGCCCGGCCGAAAAGGTCAGACCGATCTGGGCGTTGACCTGGATCTGGTTGATGCCGTCCATCTGGTACTCGACCGGGTCTTCGATGGTGATGATCTTCCGGTCGGGGATGTTGATTCTCTTCAACGCGCTGTAGAGCGTCGTGCTCTTGCCGCTTCCGGTGGGGCCGGTGACCAGGAAGATGCCGTGCGGCTTGGACGTCATCGCGCAGATCGAGTCGTACAGGTCGGCGGGGAACCCGAGGCGCCGGAGGTCGATCAGATCGGTGCTGGACTTGTCCAGAATCCGCATCACGACGCTTTCGCCGTACATGGTGGGCAGCGTCGAAACGCGCAGATCGATCTCCTTGCCCAGGACCTTCAGCTTGATCCGGCCGTCCTGCGGAAGGCGGCGTTCGGCGATGTTGAGCTTCGCCATCAGCTTGATGCGCGAGATCACGGCGGCCCTCAGGGCGTTGGGCGGCGGGTCGATGTTCTGCAGCACTCCGTCGACGCGGTAGCGCAGTTGCAACTCCTTCTCGAACGGCTCGATGTGGATGTCGCTCGCCCGCGATTCGACGGCCCGCGAGATGATCAGGTTGACCATGCGGATGACCGGAACCTCCGAGGCGAGATCGCGAAGCTGCTCGATGTCGTCGTCGCCGATCGACTCGCCCAGGGTCTCGATCAACGCCTCCGAATCGTCCCCGCCGTACAGGCGGTCGAGGTGATCGCAGATGGCGGCCTCGGAAGCCAGGTGGACATCGAGTCGAAACCCGGTCCGTTGGCCGATGGCGGAGCGGGTCTCCGTGTCCAGCGGGTCGGCCATCACGAGCGAGAGGACGTCGCCTTCCAGGTGCACGGGGAGGGCCACAGCGGCGCGCAGGAAGCGATGTCCGAGCCGGTCGGCCTCGATCGGCACGGCGGGATAGTCGCCCGTGAACACCGGGACGCCCATGTGCTCGCCCAGGCAGGCCAGCACGTCCCTCTGGGACACGAAACCGAGGTCGACCAGGATCTTGCCGAGCCGGTCCCCGCTTTCCTTCTGAAGCGTCAGCGCGTTGGCGAGATCGTCCTCGGCGATCAGGCCCTTGTCGCGCAGTACTTCTCCGAAGAGCTTCCGATCTGTGGACAGGAGTGCTTTCAAGGTCTCAGTCTTCCCGAGCGCCGACACGCTGGCGGAAGGCGGCGTCGTCCAGCGCCCCGGCGCGGAAGTCGTCCGCATCGCGCTTCCGGACCGAGAACACGAGTTGCGCCGGCAGGTCCGGCAGGTCGACCGGGTTCGGGTTGATCACGTAGATCACCAGCGTGACCCGCTCCTCGGGCAACAGGCCGTCGATTTCCGGGACCCGTTCGCCCAACACCTCCACGGCGCCCTCCTGGAGCGCATCGAGGCGCGCCCGGCTCTGGCTGCGGGTCAACTCGGGATCGCCGGGTCCGACGAAGGGGTTGCGCGGCTGCGCCAGCGCCACCTCGGCCGTGACGACAAGGCCGTAGTCGTCCAGGTACGTCGCCTTGGCTTCCTGGAACACGTTGGGAACGATCGCTCCGAGTCGGGCGTCGATGGCCGAGGTCAGGGCCATGGCCTCCTCCGGGGCAACGTCGGCCGCGCCCGTAACGGCGTGCGGCGCCGCCGGGCCCAGCAGAGCCAGCGAAGCCAGTCCCGTCAGTATGCGGCGTCTCATCGTCGTCCCCTATTCCAGCGCCCACCGTTGGGCGAACTCCTGCAGCGAGGCGGACTGCTTGTACATTTCGCGCGTGACGTTGCGCTGCCCGTCGAACAGGCTTCCCATTTCGGCGCGTACTCGAAGCAACTCCAGGCGCTGGGACTCGTCGATGGCGGTGATGCGCGCCTCGAGCAGCCGGCGCCAGTCGGCGTCGCGCTCGGCGAGAGCCGCCTCCAGCCGCGCTTCGACGACGGGCTCGATGCGCGCCTCGATCTGCGTGTAGTCCAGGCTATCGTAGTCGATCGGCGCCACCGCGGTCGTAACCGCCGCCGGGGAAGGCGCCGGGCCGAGTGCGATCCGCAGTCCCGCGTCGTCCCAGTCCAACTGGAACGGGCCGGCCCAGAACACGACCAGCAGCGCGGCCGCCGCGAGTCCACTCGGGACGGCCCATGCGAGACCCCACCCGCTCCAGAACCTCTCGCGCCGCGCCCCGGGTACGAAGACCACGCGCCGCGGCACGTCCACGTCGGGCGATTGCGCCAGCCGATCGTGGACGCCGCGGAACTCCGCGACGCGGCCCTGGCACTCCAGGCACCGGGCGACGTGTTGACGCGCCGCCGCCATCTCGTTGGCGGACAGTTCCTCGAATACGAATTCGGCCAGCCTGTCTTCAAGATGAGGCATCGGTTTCACCCGTTCGTGACGTTCCGGGCCGGCCGTGCGCGCGCCGGTCATCTCCCAGAACCGATTTCATTTTTTCGAAACCCATGTACAACCGCGACTTGACGGTCGACACGGGCGCGCCCTGCACGGCCGCGATCTCGTCGAACTTCAGGCCCTGGTACACCTTCAGCACCACCACTTCACGCTGGTCCTCCGGCAACGCGTCCAGCGCCTTCTCCACGTCCAGCCGGCCCTCGATGGGCATCCGCGCGGCGCCCAAGTCCGGGTTCAGCTCGACGAAGACCTTGCCGCGATCCTTGCGGAACCGCGAATAGCAAACGTTGTGCGCGATCCGGTACAGCCAGGCCGAGAACCGGTCGCGCTCCTTGAGCTTGCCGAGCTCCTCGAACGCCTTGATGAAGCTGTCCTGGCACAGGTCCATGGCGTCGTCCGGACTGCGGACCATTCGCAAGATGTAGTTGTAGATCGGCTTCTCCCACTGCCAGACCAGGAGATTGAACGCGTTGGCGTCTCCGGCGAGCACTCTTTCGATGATCTTGCTGTCGTCGGCGCGTTCCAGGCTCAAGATCCGGCCTCACACTTCGGAAGACGCCGTGAACGCCGAAAAAGTCGAACGTGGATCCGTGTTCGGTTCCCAGCGGCGTCGGTCAGCCCAATCCACCGCGCACCGGAATCTCCGTCAGTCTCCGGACTCCTTGACGGGACGGGCCTTGACGGCCACCATCGGCCCGCGGGCGACGGCCAGATAGCGGGAGTAGCCGACGAAGAAGTGGTACCGAAGGGCCCAACCGAAGTGGAATGCCAGCGGCACGGAAACCGGACCCGTTCCTTGGCGGGAATCCAGCAGGCTCAGAGTACGAACGGCCGGTTCGATGAACGGGACGACCGCACGGTATGCCTTGTGGAAGGGACGCAGAACCCGGGTGACGGCGCTGTTTTCCGTAAACCGGCTTCGGAGTTCGGGGTGCAGCGCAAGCATCAGTCCGAGGGAGAAGCCGGCCAACTCGCAACGTTCCGTGAATTGCGTGAACGTCGGCGCATAATTGTGAGTTCCGATGGCGTCCGCTCCCGGAATCATGACCGAGCCGATGCGTTCCAGTCGGTAGCCCAGCTCGATGTCCTCCATCCCGTAGACCGCGAAGCGTTCGTCGAAGCCGCCGACGGCGTTCAGAAGATGGCGGGGCGTGGACACGTTGCCGGTGTGGTAGGAGGAAAAATCCATCCGCCCGCCGCTCAGCGTGTAGGGATTGTAGATTCGGCGATCCCTCAGGTAGCGGAGAAACGGGTCCCGTGTCGCTTCCCACTGGGTCCGGATCGTTCCGATCACCGAGGCGTCGGCTTCCGTCGCGTGGATCTTCAGGTGAGCCTCGATCAGGTCGGGGTCGGCCTCGATGTCGTCGTCGATGAACAGGACCACGTCCCCGCCGGCCCGTTGAAGCCCCGTGTTCCGCGTGACGGCCGCGCCGGGCCGCGTCTCTGTCGCGAACTGGAGGTTCGGATACCGGTCGGCGCTTTCCGCGAGCACGCGTTGCGTTTCGTCGTCCGAGTTGTTGTCGACGACGATGACCTCGTAACGGTCCCGGGGAATCGTCTGGGATTCGATGGAATGGATCGTACGGGCCAGCAGATCCGCACGATTGAGCGTGGGAATTACGACCGATAGTGTATGCACTGAGAGAGCCCGGAAGTTCGTTTGAGAGTAATCGATTGACCCAACCGCGTCGTCATCCCCCCGAGCTGCGCCTTTCCGTGGTTCGAGCGGCGGAACCGCCCGGATTCCGGGCAGCTCCCGCTCATTCCGCCAGCGATGTTTCGTTGAGCCGAACCCACGGATGATCCCGGTACCCGTCCCTTGGCCGGGTCCGTCGCAAGTACGGAATATAGCGAATGTGATCCACGAACGCAATCGCGAACAGGGCCTTGCTGAGGAACGAATAGCGCCGGGACGCGAATCGCTTCGACAGGAAGCCCGCCAGGACGCGTCCGTCGCCCGGTTTTCGGAACCGGTGATAGATGAAGAGCGAGTTGCGGAAGCTGAAATAGTGCCGCGAGGGCCTGCGGGCCGCCCGGCCGGGGTCCGGCGAGCCTCCGGCCGGATGCTCCACGATGGCGTCGGGAACGTGGACGCACTTCCACCCGTTCAGCCACAGTCTCCAACTCAGATCGATGTCTTCGCAGTACATGAAGTACAGCGTCTCGTCGAAACCGCCGAGCTCTTCGAAGGCCGCCCGGCGAATCAACGCCGCGGCGCCCGAGCACCACGTCGTTTCCCCGGTTGCCGGATCGACCGCTTTCGGGTGTGCGTGCGGCGCCTGGCGCGCCTCGCAGATCCCGATGCGGGCGTCCGAGCGCGCCCGCGCCGCGAGCCGCTCGATGACGTCGGGCGCGGGGCGGGCGTCGGAGTTCAGGAGAAACATGAACTCGCCGTCGGCCTGGCGGGCCAGCCGGTTCATGCCGGCCGCGAAACCGAGGTTGCGCATCGACCGGTGCATCCGAACCGGGAATTCGAACTCGGGAAGGCGGGCGGCCAGGGCATCGGCGGTCCCGTCCGCCGAACCGTTGTCCAGGACGTGGAGGGTGATCGGAATCGACGTGCGTCCGAGCGCGTCCACGAACGAACCGACCCGGCGTCGATCGTTGTGAAAGAGCGTCAGGACATCGATCCGGGCTGTCGATTCCATCGTCCCTTCCCCCGGCCGTCGAAATCCGGGCCCGGTTCGACGACTTCGAGAAACCGGTCCGCCAGTATGTCCCATTCGAACCGGTCCCGTACCATCCGGCGGCCATTGGAGCCGAGATCTTCCCGCAGATCTCTGGATTCGCCGAGCGCCGCCAGTGCGGAGCGGAAATCGTCCGCCGTTTCGGCGATCCGGGCCTCCTTCCCGTCGCGCACCGGAAAACCGGCCGCCGCCAACGTCGTCGCGACCACCGGAACGCCCATCGCGAAGGCTTCCAGCAGCTTGACCCGTTGCCCGCGACCCGAGAACAGCGGCGCCACGACGATGGTGTTCGGCCGTCGATACAGGCCGCGCGTGTCGGCCTGGAAGCCCACATCGCGGACGGGGCTGCCGTCGAGCATGCCGTTGGGCAGACCGCGCCCGGCGACCTCGAATCGGAGCGAGGGCAGCATCGGCGCGAGTTGGTCCCGTATGAAGGCCACCGCTTCCAGGTTGGGCGCATGTCGGTGGTTTCCCAGGAACACGACCCGCAGGGGGGCGGCGGGGTCGGGATCCAGCGGCGCGTAGCGGCGGCTGTCCACACCGATCGGAATGTCGCGGACGTCCGCGCCGGGCGCGCGGCGGCGGATGTGGGCCGCATCGTCGGGCGTCATCGCCACCACGCGGTCGAATCGGGTGGCCGCGCGGGTTTCGAAGCGCGCCATGGACTTCCAGCGCCGGTACCAGCGGGCCCGCTCCAGCGGACGCGTCGCCGACTCGAACCGCTCCCGGTGACCGGGGGACAACAGATCCGTGACGGTCCAGACCGAGAACGCGTCGGCGGCGTGGAACAGCGCCATCTCCACGTACTCGCACTGGACGACGTCGATGGCGTGCCGGCGGCGCGTCTCCTCGACGGCCCGGCGCATCTCGGGGAGGTCGAATCCGCGGATCTGTGCGGGGGTCCGGAACCGGCGGCCAGCCGCGCGGCCGGGCGCGCGGACGACCGCCCGGACCGACTCGCAGATTCCGCCGATCTCTCCGAGACGGTCGCGTTCCTCGTCGCTCTCCACGTATGAGACGACGTGCACACGGTGTCTACGGCCCAGAATCCGGATATTGTGGTACATCCGGACCCCGCCGCCGTGCATGTCCAGGACGGGTGGGTACGCCGTCAGGAACAGGATGTTCATGGATGCGGCGCGCCGGGCGCTATGCCGTGCCGGACCTGGAGATACCGCGCCAGGCCGTCCCTCCAATCGAGCATGCGGTTGAGCCCGAGCCGCTCCAGGCGCGCGTTCTCGAGCACGGAGTAGGCCGGCCGCGGCGCCGGGCTGCCGTAAGCCCGGCTGGTCGTCGCCGTGAACGACGCGGCGAGTCCGCACAGCGACGCTACGGTGGTGGCGAACGCGTACCAGGAGCAACTGCCCTCGGCCGATGCGTGGAACAGCCCCTCGAGGTCGTTGTCCAACATGGACGCGATCTGCGGGGCAAGGTCGCCGGTCCACGTCGGCGAGACGATCTGGTCATCGACGATGCGGGCGTGTTCCCCGTTCCCGGCCTTCCGGATCATGGTCTCGACGAAGTTGCCGCCCCTTCCCGCGCCGCCCGCCGCGCCATAGAGGCCCGAGGTCCGGATCAGCAGGTGCCGGTCGGCGACGTTGCGGACAACGTACTCCCCGGCGAGCTTGGATTGGGCGTAGACGTTGACCGGACACGGCGCATCGTCCTCCGACAGCGGCCGGCTTCCGTCACCCGAGAGCACGTAGTCGGTGCTGATGTGCACCAGCTTGGCCCCCAACCGGTTCGCGATCGCGGCCAGCCCGTAGACGGCGACCGTGTTGACGGCGAACGCGTCGTCGGCCCGGGATTCGCAGAGATCGACCTGGTGGAAGGCCGTCGTGTTGACTATGACGTCCGGCCGGATCCGCGTCAGGTGCTCCAACGCGGCCGGCTGGTCGCGAACGTCGAAGTCCTCCCGGGTGAACGCCGTCAACTCGTGACCGTTCAGGCACTCCCGCAGGTCGGAGCCCAACTGTCCGCTCGCTCCGAGTATCGCGATCTTCATCTGGATGCCGGACCCGGCGCCATGGGCCACCGGATCATATCACCGAAGCCGAGGCGCCCTCGGGTTCTCCCGGGCTGTGCTAACGTCGTCGACGGCCATGCTCGGACCGGTGACCACGTGGATGCGGCGAATGTACGACTGGGTGCTCGGATGGGCCGACAGCCCGTACGGATCCTGGGCGCTGTTCGTCGTCGCGTTCGCGGAGTCGTCGTTCTTCCCGATCCCGCCCGAGCCGCTGTTCATCGCCCTGGCCGTGTCCGTGCCGGCGCGCGCGTTCCGCTTCGCGCTGATCACCAGCACGGGATCGGTCCTGGGCGGCGCGTTCGGGTATCTGATCGGCCACGAGTTCTACGATCTGATCGGCGAACCGCTCGTCCGGCTCTACGGTTACGAAGGCCACTACGCGCGCATCGCGGAGCTGTACGACGAATACAACGCGCTGGCCGTCGCCGCGGCCGCGCTCACGCCCATCCCGTACAAGGTGGCGACGATCACGGCCGGCGTGTTCGACGTGAACTTCGGCGTCTTCATTGCGACGTCGGCCGCGATGCGCTCGCTGCGCTACTTCCTGATCGGCGCTCTGATCCGCGCGTTCGGGGCGCGGATTCGAGTGTTCATCGACCGGTACTTCGAGATCCTGGCGATCGTCTTTCTCCTGTTGCTCGTCGGCGGGTTCGTCGTTCTCGGCTGGTTGACTCCGGAGTGACGCCGCGGGCGCGGCCGAATCGGACGTGGCCGCCGACGGCGCTGAAGTCGAACCCGATCCGTTCGGTCACGCCTCGTTATGAACGATGTGGTCACGATACGGTCTTGAATGCGCCGCCGCTCCGGGGCAAAGTGATGACAACGGCAGAACGACTGGAGCCACCCGTCATGGAACTTGCCATTCGCGACGCGAAAGCACGGCTCTCCGAACTGGTCGCGGCCGCCCGTAACGGCGAGCGTGTGATCATCACGAAGCATGGGCGGCCTGCCGCGGAGCTTGTGCGCTGCGACCGTCGCGGCGGGATCGATTTCGAGAAGCTGGAAGCGGCGCGACGCCGCCTGGGGATCGAGAACGCGCCGCCGGACGAAGTGGACGCCATGGAAGCGGCCTTCCACGATTCCGTGCTCAGCCGCCATGTCCTCCGACTGGACGACGAACGCGACGAGTAGGCCGTGCAGGTCCTCCTCGACACGACGTATCTCTACAAGCTCATGGAAGCGCCCGCCGCTCTGACCGATGCGGACCGTCCACTGGCGGTTGCAGCGCACGAACGTGGTTCGGGCGACCGGCCGCGAGCGTAACCGGTACGCGGCCGCTTCGAAAAGCTTGGGTCCAGCTCTCGCCTGTACGACAAGGCATTGGGGTGCCGCAACCGTGCGTCACCGAAATCCGCGCAGGGGGTGATTTTGAGCCGGAGATTGCTTATCCTATCCGGTCGCCGGTCACCACGGGCCGGGCGGCGCAACTGACCAGAGAGGAGATTTCATGCCGAACCCGACAAACGAGCTCAAGGTGGGTGACGCGGCGCCCGACTTCACGCTCAACTCGCACCTGGACACGGAAGTCACGCTGTCCAGCTTCAAGGGGAAGAAGAACGTCGTCATCGCCTTCTACCCCGTTGCGTTCACTCCGGTCTGAACCCTGCAGATGCCGGCGTACGAGGAGGATCTCTCCGAGTTCGACCGGTACGATGCCCAGGTCATGGGCATCAGCATCGATTCGATCTTCAGCAACAAGGCGTGGGCGGAATCGCTCGGCGGACTGTCCTATCCGCTGTTGAGCGATTTCTTTCCGCACGGACACGTGGCCCTTCAATACAATGTCCTGCGCCGGGAAGGATTTTCCGAGCGCGCGATCTTCATCGTCGACAAGCAGGGCGTGATCCGCTATGTCGACGTGCACGAGATCGGCGACCAGCCCAAGAATTCCGTGCTGTTCGAGGAATTGAAGAAACTCGACGACTGATCCGGCGGGGGCGGCATGGGACCCCCGGGTCCCGTGCCGTTCGTCGATCCATGTCCGCGGCCCCTCAAATCGCCCGAGCCTGCGTCCCCTACACCCCGTTCAAGCGGGCCCTGGGAGACTCCCGCATCGGGTTGGTCACCACGGCCGGCGTCCATCCGGAGGGCGGCGAGCCGTTCGGCGACAACGATCCGACCTTCCGCGCCATACCCGGGGACGCGGCCGCATCGGACCTGCGCGTGTCGGCGGGCCACTACGACACGACGGCGGCCGACGCCGACATCAACTGCGTGTTCCCCGTCGATCGCCTGAGAGCGCTTCAGCAGGACGGCCTGTTCCGCAAGGTGGCCGAAACGCATTTTTCCATGGGCCTGACCACCCAACTGCGAAGGCTCAAGGAAGAGACCAGTTGGGAGATCGCCGAAGCCGTGGCGCGGACGCGGCCCGACGCGGTCGTGCTCACCGGCGGCTGACCGCTCTGTCATCGGACGGTCGTCACGATACAGCGCGCCATTGAATGCCTGGGAATCTCGACGGTTCTGATCACGGTTTCGCCGGAGGAGTCCGAACAGGCCGGGCCCCCGCGCGCGCTCCGTCCCAAGCCGTTCCCGATCGGGCAGTCGCTGGGCCGGCCGGGGGAGGCTCGTCTCCAGTCGCGGGTTCTCGCCGACGCCCTGGAACTCTTGAAGTACCCGGCCGAACCCGGAACGCTTGTCGAGCGGGACTACGCCGTCGACCCGTAGGGGGCCGGACCCGGGCGCTCTCGCGTCACAGGCCGAAGCCGACGAGGGCGGCGGCCGCCACCAGGACCACGGCCAGTATCTCGGCCGCCATCCAGAGTCCGGAGTAGGCTTCGTCGGGACCCTCGCCGCGGTTCTCGGCGGCATACCGCGCGTAGGCGAAGGCCGCCAGGACGATCGCGGCGGCCGAACCCAGCGCCGCGTGTCCGGTGACCCCGCCGCGGCTCCCGACGCCGGACCCCCCGGCCAGGCTGAAGCCGCTGGCCACCGCCGCCAGCGCCGTCAACGCGGCCCACTTCGAGAGGCGCGAGCCGACGGCGTGGGCGCGCGGCGCCCCCGACGCCGCGGCCCAGGCGTCCATGGCCAGCGCCGCAACCGAAAGGACGACGGGCAGATAGATGATCAACCGGTGGAGCGGGACGCCAAACATCGATCCGGGGGCGTGGTTTAGACCGCAGCGAGTGTACCATGGCGCCATGACGTCGGAGCGCACGTTGCGCGTGGCCTTCCTGGGCGCCGGGAACGTCGTGCGCGGACTGCTCGAATACTGGCCGAAGCGCGACTATCCGATCGACCTGCGCGTCGTCGGCGTCCTCCGGCGCGCCGGCGTGTGGCGGGGAGAAGAGACGGTCGCCCTCGACCCCGACGCGCTGCGCTACGAGTCCGGAATCGACCCGATCGAGGACGCCGACGTGGTCATCGAAGCGCTCCCGAGCGTCTATCCCGACGGCGAGCCGGCGACGACGCTGTTGAAGACGGCGCTGGAACGGGGCATCGATGTCTTGACGGTGAACAAGGGGCCGCTGGTGGCCGCCTACCGCGATCTCAACTCGCAGGCGCACGCATCCGGAGCGAAGTTTCACTTCTGCATCGACGGCGTGTTTCCCGCGGTCAATACGGCGGTCCGCGACCTCCGGGGCGCGACGCTGACTCGAATGCGGGCCGCGGCCAACAGCACGACCAACCTGATCCTGACGGAAATGGAAGCGGGACGGTCCTTCGACGAGTCCCTGGCCAAGGCCGTCGCGATGGAGATCGCGGAACCCGATCCGGACCAGGACATCGAGGGCGTCGACACGGCGGCCAAGATGATCATCATGGTCAACGCCGCGACGGGGTCGAACTTCCACCTGGACGACATCCGCGTTCAAGGGATACGGGATGTCGACCCCCAGGTGGCCATCGCTTCCGGACGGGCCTGGAAGCTGGTCGGCGTCTATGACGGCGCCTCGATCCAGGTCGGCCCGAAGCTCTACAGCAAGGACGATCCCTTTCACGGGATCCGGGGCACCGAGAAGATCGTCGAGTTCGAGACGGTGGAGATGGGAAAGATCACGATCATGGGCGGCGCGTCGGGACGCAGGGAGATGGCCGCGGCGATCACGCGTGAGATCCTGAACATGTATGTGCCGCAGGAAACGGCGGTGCTAGATTAACCATCGAGCGTTCGCGCCGGTCCGGGCGAGAGCGCGCGAAAGGAAGCCAGACGTGAGACGACGCGAGACACGCATCGTGGACGTGGGCGGCGTACCGGTCGGAGGGCGGAATCCGATCGTCGTCCAGTCCATGACCAACACCGACACGGCGGACGCCGAGACCACCGCCCGGCAGGTCCACGACCTGGCGCTGGCGGGGTCCGAGCTGGTGCGCGTCACCGTCAACACGCCGGCGGCGGCCGCCGCGGTCCCCGAGATCGTCGAGCGGCTGCACGACGCCGGCCTGGACGTCCCCATCGTCGGCGACTTCCACTACAACGGCCACGTCCTGCTCCGGGACTTCCCCGAATGCGCCCGGGCCCTGGCCAAGTACCGCATCAATCCCGGCAACGTCGGCATCGGACAGAAGGACGACCGGAACTTCCAGACGATCGTCGGCATCGCGCGCGACAACGGCAAGCCGGTCCGCATCGGCGTCAACTGGGGCTCGCTCGACCAGGCGCTCGTTACGCGCCTGATGGACGAGAACGCTGCGCGCGCCGAGCCCAAGGACGCCCGGGGCGTGACTCTCGAGGCCATGGTGCGCAGCGCGCTCGATTCGGTCGCTGTCGCCGAGTCCTGCGGCCTCCCGGGGAACGCCGTCATTCTCAGCGCGAAGGTGTCTCAGGTTCAGGACCTGATCGAGGTGTACCGTGAGCTGTCGCGCCAGACCGACTGTCCCTTGCATCTCGGATTGACCGAGGCGGGGATGGGACGCCGGGGGACGGTCCGGAGCGCCGCGGCCCTGGCGGTGCTCCTCCAGGAGGGGATCGGAGACACGATCCGCGTCAGCCTGACGCCCGAGCCCGGAGGCGACCGGACCGAGGAGGTCCGCGTGGCGCGCGACATCCTGCAGAGCCTGGACCTGCGCCGGTTCGCGCCCGCGGTCACCGCGTGCCCCGGATGCGGCCGGACGACGAGCACGCTGTTCCAGGAGATGGCGGCCGAGATCGACGCGTACCTGGATCGGCGGATGCCGGTTTGGAAGTCGCGGTATCCCGGCGTCGAGGAGTTGCGGGTCGCGGTGATGGGTTGCGTGGTCAACGGCCCGGGCGAGTCCAAGCATGCGGACATCGGCATTTCGCTGCCCGGGACCGGCGAAGAGCCCAAGGCGCCGGTCTACGTCGACTCCCGGCTGATGACCACGTTGAAGGGCGAATCCATCGTGGCCGAGTTCACGGCGATTCTCGACGACTACGTCGCGCGTCGATTCGCCGGCGAGGGACCGGAGTGACGGTCAAAATTTCGTGAATTCTCTCCGAGAATTCTGCTAAATTGCGGCTCACAGGAGCGTTAGAACGATGAAAGTCCAATGTCTCGCGGGCGCCCTCGTCCTCTTGCCGGTATTCGCGGCCGGAGCTTCGGCCCAGCTCATCGCCGGCACCCCGGAAGACGAACTCTTCGGGCAGATCGAGGCCGCCGCCAGCAATAGCGAGCGGCTCGAGTTGTCCATACGGTTCGAGAGCGAGTTTCCCGGCTCGCCCGTTCATGTTCAGATTCTCACGATGATCATGAACATCTACAACCAGGAACAGGACTCGGCCAACGCGATGGAGTACGCGCGCAAGCTGCTGGACGAGGAGGAGGACAACGTCGAGGCCCTCATCGCGTTGACCTACAACCTGGCCTTGACCCGGGAAGACGTCGCCGCGGCGATCGAGTACGGGGAACGCGCCATTGCCGTCATCGGCGAGTTGCGGTCGACCGAAGCGCCCGTCGGTTACACGCCCGAGTCCTGGCCCCAGTATCTCGATACGCTGGAGGCCTCGGCCGAGAGTTACCTCAACTACGCGCGGACGGTTCAGTAGCCGCCGCCGGCGCCGTTTCGGACCTCGATTCCCGCCAGGTCCTCGAAGAAGCGGATGATCGCGGAGTGATCCTCTCCGCCCTTGCCGCGGGTCCTCAACGCGGTGAGGTACTGCTCGACCAGCGCCGTCGTGGGAATGGCCACGCCCAGGGCGTCGGCTGTCTGACGCACGAGTCGCAGGTCCTTGGCGTGCAGGTCGATCTTGAATCCGGGCTCGAAATCGCCGGAGAGGATCTTCCCGCCCTTCATTTCCAGGCATCGGCTGGCCGCCATGCCGCCCGACAGCGCCTGGATCATCTTCTCGGGATCCACGCCCGACCGGGCGCCCAGCACCAGCGCCTCGCCGATGGCGCTCAGGTTGACCGCGACGATGATCTGATTCGCCAGCTTCGTGAAGCCGCCGCTGCCGAGCGGTCCCATGTGCGTGACGGTCCGTCCCATGACGTCGAACAACGGCCGGGCCCGTTCGACGTCGCGGCTCTCGCCTCCGACCATGATCGACAAGGCGCCGTCGACGGCGCCCTTCTCTCCACCGCTCACCGGGGCGTCGAGCATGGCGGCTCCCCGCGCCGCCATGGCGTCGCCGAGCTTGCGGGACACCAGGGGATTGATCGTGCTCATGTCGACGAGCAGAGTGCCGAACCGGACGCCGTCGATAAGGCCGTCGGTCCCGAGCACGACCTGCTCGACGTCGGGAGAATCGGGCAGCATGGTAATGACGACGTCCGACGCGGCGGCCACCTCCTTCGGAGAGACGGCGCGCCGCGCGCCGGCGGCCGCCAGGGCGTCCACGCCGCCCTGACTTCGGTTGTGAACCGTGAGACGGTAGCCGGCCCGAACCAGGTTCAACGCCATGGGCCGGCCCATGATTCCCAGGCCGATGAAGCCGACTCTCACTTGCGGCCTACCCTTCCTCCGATTCCCGGAGCGCGGCCAGCACCGAGAAATCCTCCAGGGTCGTGGTGTCGCCCACGGCTTCCCTTCCCGACGCCAGGTCGCGCAGCAGCCGGCGCATGATCTTGCCGGAGCGCGTCTTGGGCAGGGCGTCGGTAAACCGGATCTGGTCCGGTTTGGCGAAAGCGCCGATCACCTTGGCGACATGGTCGCGCAGCTCGTCCTTGAGCTCGGGCCCGGGCGCGGCGGCGCCTTTGGGCGTGACGAAGGCGACCACGGCCTGTCCCTTGACGTCGTGCTCGACGCCGACGGCGGCCGCCTCGGCCACCTTGTCGTGAGCCACCAGAGCGCTCTCCACCTCCATGGTGCCGATCCGGTGGCCGGAAACGTTGATCACGTCGTCGATGCGGCCCATGATCCAGTAATAGCCGTCCTCGTCGCGACGCGCCCCGTCCCCGGTGAAGTAGACGCCGGGTATCTCGTTCCAGTACTGGCGCTCGTACCGGTCCGGATCGCCGTAGATCGTCCGCATCATCGACGGCCATGGACGCCGCACCACCAGGAATCCGCCCTGGTTGTCGGGCAGGGACCGGCCGTCCTTGTCGACGATGTCCGGGACGATCCCCGGCAGCGGCCGGGTCCCCGAGCCCGGTTTGGTGGGAGTCGCCCCGGGCAGGGGCGAGATCATGATCGAGCCCGTCTCGGTCTGCCACCAGGTGTCGACGATCGGGCAGCGCCCGCCGCCGATCCGCGTGTGGTACCACATCCAGGCTTCCGGGTTGATCGGTTCGCCGACGGTGCCCAGGAGGCGAAGGCTGGACAGGTCGTGCCGGGCCGGCCACTCGTCGCCCCACTTGATGAAGGAGCGAATGGCGGTGGGCGCCGTGTACAGAATCGTCACCCGGTATTTCTCGATGATCGACCAGAGCCGGTCCGGTCCGGGATGGTTCGGGGCGCCCTCGTACATCATGCAGGTCGTCCCGTTGAGAAGTGGACCGTACACGATGTAGGTGTGGCCGGTCACCCATCCGCAGTCGGCCGCGCACCAGTACGTGTCCTCGTCCTGGAGATCGAAGACCCACCGCGTCGTCGCGTATGCGCCGACCATGTACCCGCCGGTGCTGTGCACCACGCCCTTGGGCTTCCCGGTGGTCCCGCTGGTGTACAGCATGAACGACGGGTGCTCGGCGTCCAGCGCCGCCGCTTCGCACCGGTCCGAGGCGTCCCGGTACAGTTCGTGCAGCCACAGATCGCGGCCGGGCCGGATCGGCACGTCCTCGCCCGTACGCCGCACCACGATGACGTGCTCCACCGACGGCGTGTCGTTCATGGCCTCGTCCGCGTTCCGCTTCAACGGAACGACGGCGCCGCGCCGGTGTCCGCCATCGGCCGTGATGACCACCCTGGACCGCGAGTCGTTGATCCGGTCGCGCAACGCGTCCGCGCTGAACCCGCCGAACACCACGTTGTGGGTGACGCCGATGCGCGCGCAGGCCAGCATGGCGATCGGCAACTCCGGAATCATGCCGAGATAGATCGTTGCGCGGTCTCCGGCTTCCAGCCCCAGCGCCCTCAGAACGTTCGCGAACCGGCACACCTCGCCGTGGAGCATCTGGTAGGTGAAGACGCGGACGTCCCCCGGTTCGCCTTCCCAGATCAAGGCGGCCCGGTTCTTGCGCCACGTCGTCAGGTGGCGGTCCAGGCAGTTGTAGGACAGGTTCGTCCTGGCTCCGAGGAACCATTTCACCCAGGGGGCGTCCCACTCCATCACGCTCGACCACGGCTCGAACCACTCCAGTTCGGACGCGACCTCGGCCCAGAACCCGTCCGGATCCTTCAACGATCGTGCGTAGAGCGCCTCGTACGCCTCCAGGCTTCCCACCCGCGCACGGTCGGAGAACTCCCGGCCGGGAGGGAAAACGCGTCGTTCCTTCAGGCTCGACTCGATGCTCTTCGTGTCCGCCATGGACGTCTCCTCATCGGGGCGCACGGAGAATAAACCAAGGGCTCCCGAAAACAAAACGGGCGGCCCGCGGGCCACCCGTCCATCGATCGGAGATTGTTCGGAAGCGCGCTACGGCGCGGTCTGGCCGAAGTACTCGTAGTTCATCGCAATGTACTGCTGCTCTTCCTCGGGCACGCTGTCCTCGGGCCAGATGGCCGACACCGGGCATGCCGGCTCGCATGCGCCGCAGTCGATACACTCTTCGGGGTTGATGAACAGCAGTTGGGTCTCCTCGAAACCGTCCTCGTCCGACTTCGGATGGATGCAGTCCACCGGGCAGGCATCGACGCAAGCCGTGTCCTTGGTGTCGATGCAGGGCGAACCGATGATGTAGGTCATTGCGATCTCCTTCGACTGGTATGACGGATCGGATACCGGCGTTCAGCGGAAGTCATTATACATGCCGTCCAACCGAAATCAAGCGGGCCGCCCGGCCGTTACTTGAGCATCCTTTTCAGGACTTTCCCGGTCGGGTTCCGCGGCAAATCCGGGACGATCTCGAAGATGCGCGGGACCTTGTAGGCCGCCATCCGCTCCCGGCAGAAGCTGCGCAGTTCCTTGTCGTCGAGCGCCGTCCCCTCCTGACCGATCACGAACGCTTTCGGAACTTCGCCCCGGACCTCGTCCGCGACGCCGATGACGGCCGCTTCCTTCACACCCGGATGCTGGACGAGGGCTTCCTCGATCTCGCGGGGATAGATATTCTCGCCGGCGGAGATGATGAGGTCCTTCTTCCGTCCCGTGATCGTCACGTACCCGTCCGCGTCCATGTGCCCGAGGTCGCCGGTATGGAGCCATCCGTCGGTGACGGTCCGCGCCGTTTCCTCCGGAAGATTGCGGTAACCGGCCATGACGTTGTTCCCGCGCACCATGATCTCGCCGACTTCTCCGGTCGGGACCGGCGCTCCCTCGTCGTTCCAGATCGCCATTTCGACGTTCGGCAGCGCCCGTCCCACCGTTCCCAGCTTGCGGGCGCCCGGGACATTGAGAGAGACGACGGGCGCCGCCTCGGTCTGGCCGTAGCCTTCGAAGATGTCCACCCCGAGCCGCGCGCGGAAAGCTTCGGCCACCGCCACCGGCAGCGGTTCGCCGCCCGATATGGGGAACCGCAGCGAGCTGACGTCGGCGGGCTCTTCGGTGGCGGCCAGAACGCGGTACATCGACGGGATGGCCAGGAAACACGTGATCCCGTGGGCCGCGATCAGGTTCAGGACCTTCACGGGCTGGAACCGGTCCAGCAGGACCATCTTGGCCCCGTGGAGCATGGGCAGCAGGAACGTGCCCGTGATCGCGTAGGTGTGGAAGAAGGGAAGGAGGCACAGGAAGCTGTCCTTCTCGTCGAAATCCCCGGCCTGTTGGCACGACTTGACGTTCGCGAGCAGGTTCTCGTGGGTGAGGACCACGCCCTTGGGCCGTCCCGTCGTCCCGGACGTGTACAGGAACAGCGCCGGGTCCTGGTCCGCCGCCGCCGCCGGGGCGGCCTCCGGCGCCAGGAAATCGGGGGCGTCGGCCATCAGGATCGTGCCGCGGTCTCCGAACAGAGGCCGGATCTTCGTCAACGCCTCGTTGAAGAAGCCGGAAGCGATCAGCCCGGACATTCCCGAGTCCTTCAGGATGAAGCCGAGATCCTGGGGCGGCAGCAGGTAGTTCAGGGGCACCGCCGTCTTTCCGGCCCGCCATACGGCCAGCATCGACACCAGGTAGCGCCCGGAATTCAGCAGCAGGATTCCGACCGCGTTGCCTGGGACCTCGCTGCGAATCCGGGCCGTGAGCCGCTGGACTTCGTCGTCCAGCTCACCGAACGTCCACGAGCGGCCGGCCTCGTCGACCAGCGCCGTGCGGCCGCCGTGTTTCGCCACCGCCTGATCGAACATCTCGGAGATGAAGGGCATGGAAAACCTCCGTCGTTTCAGGTGCGAGTTTATAACACGACCGAGGCCGGTGGGGTCACGGATCGCTGATCGGCGGGTGGTGGATCACCTGGATCAGTATGCCGTCCGGATCCTTGAGGTAGAAGGAGCGCGCGCCGTCGCGGTGAGTCCTGGGCGCTTCTTCGAGCGGCCATTCCCGTGACGTCACGTGCTCGGCCCAGCGGTCCACGTCTTCGGCGTTCCGGACGACGAAACCGATATGATCGAGCGTTTGCGGCGCGCCGGGCTCGTGTCCCGGAGGGAGGCCGTGCAACGCCAGGTTGTCGGTTCCGGAAGTGAGATACGCGTTGTCGGCGTCCGGCCTCCACTCCAGTTCCATGCCGAACATCGTCCGGTAGAAGGCGACGGAGCGGTCGACGTCCCTGACACGCAACGCGGCGTGCCGCAGCCCGATCATTCTGGGAATCGTCGACATGGCGGCGTGTTGAAGTTCCGCGGCCCGGTGGCGAATTCCGACGCGGGCTGCTAGAATCGGGACTCCCGTCGAGACACCGAGTGTAGCACCCGGGACACGGTCCGGGAAGCCGGCGGGAAGGCGCATGCCCGCATGATCGAGATCAAGGACAGGGAACGGCGACACCGGCCATGAGACGGACGAAGCCGTTCCCGGTCGAGCGACTCAACGCGTGGCGCATGCACAGGCAGTGGCTCGATCGTCCCTTCCGGGGCCGCGGCCTCGTCGATCTGATCCGGTCCGTCGGTTGGATCTACTCGCCGGGCGGCTCCACGCCCTACGTCTCCCTCTGGGCCCGCATGTCCGGTTTCCGTCCGTCGACGCTGGACCGGAGCGTCTTCGAGGAGCGGACGCTGGTCCCGTTGGACACGCTCCGTGGAAACACCATGCTCGTCCCGGTCGAGGACGTTCCCATCGCGCTCCGGATCCGCGCGCGAACCTTCACCGACCTGGCGGCGCAGGCCGAGGACATGCTGCCGCTCGCGCGGCCGGAGATGGACCGGCTCAAGTCCGCCGTCCTCGGCTGCCTCGAGTCCGGGCCGAAGACCGAGACGACCATTCGCGACGGCGTTCCCTCCGGCCTCGTTCGTGAGTTCCCGTCGACGCTGCGGCGCATCGGCATGACCGGGAGCCTGCGCCTGGCGATCCACCTGCTCGGGGAAGAAGGCCGGATCGTCAAGGTCCAGACGGATGGGCGGCTGGACACGCCGGACCACGAGTTCGCTCTCCTGACGAGCCTGCTGCCCGAGGTGGACGCGTTCGAGCTCAAGCCCGAGCCGGCCGGCGCGGCGCTGGCCGCCCGGTATTTCGCGACCGAGGGCCCGGCGCGGGTCAAGGACTTCGCGTGGTGGTCCGGTCTCCACGTGACCGACGCGATGCGGGCGGCGGAGGCCGTCGAGCCCAAGCTGGAACGCGTCGCGATCGCCGGCAGCCCGGACGAGTTCCTGATTCCGGCTCCGCAGTTGCAGGAACTCGTGGACTTCAAGCCCAAGAGCCCGGTCGTCAACTTGATTCCGTTCCGCGACGTCTTCCTCAAGGGTCAACGCGAGATCGCGTCCCGATTCATGCGCCCCGAGCACGCGGAAAAGCCATTCGCGCGGCTGGGCGGGCGGATGCTGAGGGACCCCATGGCCACGGTGCTGTGCGACGGCGAGGTCGTCGGCATCTGGGAATGGGACGCCTCCGGCGGCGGCGCGCTCGACTTCGTCCTGTTCGAAGACGGTTTTCCGTCGGACGCGCGATCGCTCATCGAGAAGCGGGCGGCCCGGCTGGCCCGCTTCATCAAGAACGATCTGGGCGAGATTCGAGGTCCGTCCAACGGGCTCGCGAGCAGCCCGTCGACCGGGATACGGGACCTGCAGGCGACCTGGGATGCGCCGCGGGTCGCGAATGCCCCCAGCGCCTGAGCCCGGTTTCCGGGTCCTCCGCAAGGAAGCGTCCTACTGGTGGCGCACGCGCACCGTCCCCGGCGCCGTGCTGCACCGCCTGATGCTGCTCTTCATCTTCGTTCCGCTGGCGCTGGTCTACTATCGCTACTACATCGCCAGCTTCCTGGTCTTCGGCGGCATCGTGCCCTACGGCCTCCTGCTGGAGTACGTGGCGGAGCGGTCGGTCGTCCGCGCGATCCGGAAGAACCCCGAGACGCTGGAGGAGTTCGCCGACGAAGGCGTCGTCTTGCCGCACGGCGCGGATTGAGGACATGAATTCCGTCGCAGACGCACATTGGACCGTCAGGCGTGGTTCCATTAATGATACTATTCGGTCGTGGCGTCGATCGACGAGATCGTGTCGGGGATGCAGCGGAACCCGGCCGGCGTCCGCTTCAGGGACCTGTGCAAGGTCTGCGACCATTACTTCGGCAAGGCTCGAATCTCTGCGACGAGTCACCGGGTCTACCACACACCCTGGACGGGCGATCCCCGCGTGAACATTCAGAACGCCCGGGGACGAGCCAAGACCTATCAGGTCCGACAGGTGCTGTGGGCGATTCGACGATTGGAGTCCCATGGCAAAGACCATTGATCGTTACACGTATCGAGTCACTTGGTCCGAGGACGATCGCGAGCACGTCGGCCTCTGTGCGGAGTTTCCCAGCCTGAGTTGGCTCGCGAGTACGCCGGAGAAAGCTCTGAGTGGAATTCGCGTTCTGGTCAGGCAAGTTCTGGACGAGATGGAGCGAAGCGGCGATCCCGTGCCGGAACCGATTTCGAGTCGGCCGTTCAGCGGAAAGTTCGTCGTCCGTGTTCCGCCCGAGGTTCACCGGATGTTGGCGATTCGGGCGGCGGAATCGGGCGTCAGCCTGAACCGGTTCGTATCCAGCAAGCTCTCGTAACGGTCCCGTCCTGACGTTCGCTCGGTACTTCGGGTCGGACTGTCATGCGGCAAAGACGCCGAGGTTACTGCGGAGCAGGTAGGAACGTATTTGGACAAATGCCATGACCGGTCTGATTGCTGGATTCGTTGAGACGCTGGCAACCTTGCGGATCAATAGGGATGTGAAGCGATTCGACGGCACGGAGATTCAGGAGGCGGTCCTCCGGCATTCCGCGCACATTCCCGGTTGGGAGGTCGCCCGTTGCCGGCGATATCACGAATGGCCGGATCGAGTGTCGGTCGGAGCGCCGCTTCCGACGGCATTCGGCCAGATCCGACATTCCCACGTCGCGGAATCGCGGTGCTCGGGAAAACCTGTTTCCTTCCAGACCGCGACTAACGAGAGCTGAACCATGACCGCATTCGTGGTCCCGGCGGTCGTGATCGCCGTAGCCATCCAGGACTGGACGGACCTCGGATGGCGCGTCTCTCCGCACCGGAACCACACGTGCCGTCGCGGAACGACTGATCGCGGCGCGATCCATGGGCTCTGAGCGGTTGTCGAAGGCGGTCTTCTAACGAGTTCATAGGCCGCCACACGAGGCACGACTCCGTTCGTTTCGTTGCCCCCCCGCGGAGTTCTGGCTATGATCGTGCGCATGCAACCCAGACACTATCCGATCGCCGTGGCCGTCGGAGTTCTCGCCGCGGCCGCCGTCGTGGCGCTGACGCTCGTGCCGGCGCCCGCGGCGCAGACGTCCACGGACGCCGCGGCCGAGTTCTCGCGCGACCTGTACCTCGAGCACGTCCGCCACCTGGCGTCGCCCGACATGATGGGCCGCGGAAACGGCTCGCGGGAACTGGAAGAGGCCGCCGGCTATCTCGCCGACCAGTTTCGCCTGCGGGGGCTGGAGCCGGCGGGCGAGGACGGCTCCTATTTTCAGGGTTTCGAGGCCACGACGGACGCCGCGCTGGGGGATGCGAGCGCGCTGACGCTGGGTTCGCGGACCCTGACGCCGATGGTGGACTTCGCGCCGCTGAAGCTGTCCGCCGCCGGAGCCGCGTCGGGCGAGCTGGTATTCGTCGGATACGGCATCACGGCGCCCGAGATGCACTGGGACGACTACGGCGGCGTGGACGTGGACGGCAAGATCGCCGTCGCCTTTCGTCACGAGCCCCGGCAGGACGATCCGGAGAGCCCGTTCGCCGGCGCCGACTTCACCATCCACGCGTCGCTGATGAACAAGGTCATCAACGCGAAGCAGCACGGCGCCGCGGGGATCCTGTTCATCCTGGATCCCAACCAGCCCGCGCCGGACGCGCAGGAACTGCTCGCAACGGCCGAGGGCACGACGGGCGACGACTCGGGGCTGGCCGCGGCCTATGTCCGCACGGAACCGATGATCGACTACTTCGCCGGCCTCGGTTTCGACCTCGTCGAGACGCAGCGGGCCATCGACGCGGATCTGGCCCCGCGATCGTTCGAGGCGCCGGGCAGCGCGGCCGGAATCACGGCCGACGTCAGCCGCGTCCGGTCGCCGCTCCGTAACGTCATCGCCCGGATCGAGGGCTCCGATCCGGAGCTGCGCGAGGAATGGATCGTCGTGGGCGCGCACTACGATCATCTCGGTCTGGACGGCGAGTTCTCGTTGGCGTCCGACGGCGAGGGGCGGATCCATCACGGCGCGGACGACAACGCGTCCGGCACGGCGGGCATGCTCGAGCTGGCCCGCGCGGCTTCGGAAAACCGCGGCGCCTTCGGCCGTTCGCTTCTGTTCATGGGGTTCTCGGGAGAAGAAATCGGGCTGCTCGGCTCGAACCACTTCGTGAACCAGCCGACGATCCCGCTCGAGAACGTCGCGGCCATGATCAACCTGGACATGATCGGCCGGCTCCGCGACGACCGCGTCTACGCCAGCGGCGTGGGGACGGGCACGGGTCTGGCCGAGTTGCTCGAAAGCGTCAACGACACCGGGCTCCAGCTCGACTTCTCCGATTCGGGCATGGGCGGCAGCGACCACATGCCGTTCAACATCAAGGAAGTGCCGGTGCTGTTCTTCTTCTCGGGTCTTCACGGGGACTACCACAAGCCCACGGATACCGCCGACAAGGTCGACGCGGACGGGGCGCTGCAGGTGCTCCGCGTCGCCTATCGCGCAATGGGCCGGCTCGCCAATCAGGCCGAGCGTCCGCTCTATACGCGAGTCGAGGAGCCGCGGCCGGTCTCCGGAAGCGGGGGCGGCTACGGTCCGTACTTCGGTTCCATTCCGGATTTCACGGAAGTCGACGGCGTGATGTTCGCCGACGTCAACCCGGGGAGCCCGGCGGCCCTGGCCGGTTTCGCGGCCGGCGACATCCTGGTCGAGTTCAACGGAAACCGCGTCGGCAACCTGTACGACTTCACCTATGCGCTCCAGTCGCAGCAGCCCGGCGACACGGTGCCCGTCGCGGTCATGCGCGGAGACGCGCGGATCGAGGCCGACGTCACCCTGGAGGCGCGATGAATCGCCGCGGTCGAGTCCTGTTGATCGCTCTCTGGCCCATTGCCGGCGCGTGTTCGGGCGCCGAGGATGCGGACTCTCCGCGTGCGTCCGGAGAGGCGGCGTCCGCGCCCACGGCCCGCGCCGTCCCGTCGCACCCCGACGAGGTCCATCTGCGGAACATCCGGCAGTTGACGTTCGGCGGGGAGAACGCGGAAGCGTACTTTTCGTTCGACGGGGAGCGCATCGTCTTCCAGTCCACGCGCGACGGGGGCGCGTGCGACCAGCAGTACACGATGAACCTGGACGGGTCCGATCTGCGCATGGTATCGACGGGGGAAGGCCGCACCACGTGCGGCTACTACACGGCGGACGGCCGGATCATCTATGCGTCGACGCACCTGGGCGGTCCGGAATGCCCGCCCGAGCCCGATCCTTCGGCCGGATACGTCTGGCCGCTCTACCGGTCCTTCGACATCTTCTCCGCGAACGCCGACGGCTCCGGCCTTGTTCGCCTGACCGACGCGGACGGCTACGACGCCGAAGGCACCGTGTCGCCCGACGGCGAGAAGATCGTCTTCACCTCGACGCGGGACGGCGACCTGGAAATCTACACGATGAACGTCGACGGCAGCGGGCAGACGCGTCTGACCTTCGAGCGCGGCTACGACGGCGGCGCCTTCTTCTCGCCCGACAGCCAGTGGATCGTGTACCGCGCGCATCACCCGACGGACCCCGAGGCGATGGCCGCCTACGACGATCTGCTCGCCCGGGACCTGGTCATGCCCGACAACCTGGAGATCTGGGTGATGCGCGCCGACGGCAGCGAGAAGCGCCAACTGACCTCGATCGGAGGCGCCAACTGGGCGCCGTTCTTCCATCCCGGCGGCGAGAAGATCATCTTCGCCTCGGACATGGACAACGAGAATCCCCGGGTTCCCAACTTCGAGCTCTACATGATCGGAATCGATGGAACCGGCCTGGAGCGGCTGACCTTCGACGAGGCGTTCGACGGCTTCCCGATCTTCAGCCCCGACGGCTCGCAGTTGCTGTTCGCCTCGAACCGGTTCGCCGAAGATCCCGGAAACACCAACGTCTTCATCGCCGATTGGGTGGAGTGATCGTCATGCCCTTGTTCGAATACGTGTGCATCGACTGCGGAGCGGAATTCGAGAAGATCGTCCCGGCGTCGACGACGCCGGCGCCCTGCGCCGAATGCGCGAGCGCGAACGTGGAAAAGAAGCTGTCGGTCTTTGCCGTCGCCGGCGGCGGCGAGCCCGCCGTCGACGGGCCGGGGTGCGGCGCGTGCGGCGCCGACCAACCCGGCATGTGCGGGATGCCGTAGCGGCTTGGAGGTCCTGATATGAAAGTCGGCTCGATGGTTCTGGGGACGGCCCTGGCCGTGGTTGCCCTCGCCCGCCCGGCGGCGCCCCACCACAGCAACTCGGCCTACCAGGTGGACGAGATCATCACGCTGGTCGGCGTGGTCACGGAGTGGCGCTGGTCCAACCCGCACACCTGGCTCTACATGACGGTGGAGGACGAGAGCGGCGACCCGCAGGAATGGGCCGTCGAGGGGCGCGCTCCCGGCATACTGCGGCGGGCCGGCTGGAGCCGCACGGTACTGGAGGCCGGCGACCGGGTCACGGTCCACGCGAGTCCGGCGAAGGACGGCAGCCCGATCGGCATCATCGCCCGGGTCACCAAGGAAGACGGAACGGTGCTGGGCAACTCGCCGAACTTCTTTCAGTAGGCGGGCGAGGAGACTCGAATGAAGACACGCACCATCGTCGATGGGGGCGCCTGCGCCCTCGCTTTCATGATCCTGTCGGCGGCCGGTTGCGCCGCACCGGAGAACGCCCCGGCGGAGTCGTCCGCGGCGAGCCCTCCGGATTTCACGGGCGTGTACTACCCGTTCAATCCGGCCGGGGGCCGGGGGCGCGGCGCGGGCCCCGCGCCCGAGCCCGGTGAGCCGTTGCCCCCGCCGACTCGGTCCGCGCCGACGTCGGACCTGTCGACCGGCCGTTCGCCCAACGCCCCCCGGCTCACGCCGGAGTACATGGCGCAGTGGGAAGCGATCCGGGAATCGCGAATGGCCGGGTCCTACGAGTTCGACAACATCGCCAACTGCCTGCCGCCGGGGATGCCGGCGATGATGTCCATGGCCTACGGCATGGAGATCATGCAGAACGCGGACAAGATCACGTTCTTCAGCGAATGGCAGGACGCCCTGAGGCGCGTCTACCTGGACGGCCGCGAGCCCTCCGGCGACGTCCTGGACGATCCGACCTACGCGGGCTATTCCACCGGCCGATGGGAAGGCGACACGCTCATCGTGGAAACCGTGGCCCTCACCACGAACTCCTTCATCGACAACTCGTCGCCGCACAGCGAGGAGATGACCGTCACCGAGCGGATCCGCTTCATCGACACCGACATCCTGGAAGACCGCATCACCGTGCGCGATCCGATTGCGTTGGAGGAGCCGTGGGAGATCACGCGCACCTACCGGCGAGCGTACCCTCCGAACGACGAGCTCCGCGAGTTCGCGTGCGCGGAAGGACTGAGGGACTCGCCCTTATGAGGCGCCGCGGCGTGCTGTGCCGGACGGCGGTGACGCTCGCGGCGTTCATCGCGCCGCTGTCGGCGGCCGCGGGTCAGGCTGCGGACGGGTCCTTCCCGCGCACGGCGGACGGCCGTCCGGACCTTCAGGGGATCTGGACGAATTCGACCGTCACGCCCCTGGAACGGCCCGCGGACCTGGCCGACACCGAGTTCCTGACCGAGGAGGAAGCCGCCGAGTACGCGCGCCGGGCGCGCGAGCGCACGCACGGCGACCGCCGCGGCGCCGATCCCGAGGCCGACCTCCGGACCGGTTACAACGACTTCTGGTGGGACCGGGGCACGACGACGGTATCGACGCGGCGAACGTCGCTGATCGTGGATCCTCCGGACGGCCGCATTCCGCCGCTGACGCCGGCCGCGCGGGAGCGCGCCGCCCAGCGCGCCGAAGCCCGGCGGTTGCGGCCCGCCGACGGTCCCGAGGACCGTTCGCTCGCCGACCGCTGCATCACCCGGGGCAACAACGGGCCGCCCATGCTGCCGGCCGGCTACAACAACAACTACCAGATCGTCCAGACGCGGGACCACGTCGTGATCCTGATCGAGATGATCCACGACGTCCGCATCATCCCCCTGGTCGAGGGGCCGCGCCTCCATGACAGCGTCCGGCAGTGGCTGGGCGACTCGCGAGGACGGTGGGACGGCGACACGCTGGTGGTCGAAACCACCCACTTCACCGACCGGACCAACTTCCGCGGCGCCGGCCGCAACCTGCGAGTCGTGGAGCGCTTCACCCGAACCGGCGCCGACACGCTCCTCTACGAGTTCACCGTCGACGACCCGGAGTCGTTCGAATCGCCCTGGTCGGGTGAGATCCCGATGACGCGGAGCGCGGGGCCCCTGTACGAATACGCCTGCCACGAGGGCAACTACTCGATGGCGAACATTCTCGCCGCGGCGCGCGCCGCCGAGGGGGCGACCGGTCCCTGATCCCCGGCGCCCCCGTTCCGGGTGCTACACTCCCGACTGATGCACGACCTGGAAGCCGCGTTGAAGGAGCGCGTCGACGGCGATGTCCGATTCGACGAAGCGTCCCGCCTCCTCTACAGCACCGACGCCAGCATCTACGAGATCATGCCCATCGGCGTGGTCGTTCCACGTACGCCGGAAGACGTCTTCGCCGCGATGGAAGCGGCCGCCGAGTTCGACGCGCCGGTCCTCCCGCGGGGCGGCGGCACCAGCCTGGCGGGACAGACCGTCGGACACGCCGTCGTCATCGACGGTTCCAAGTACCTGAACCGCGTCCTCGAGGTCAACACGGAGGACGGCTGGGCCTGGGTCGAGCCCGGGGTCGTCCAGGAGCAGTTCAACCTGCACCTGAAACCGATGGGCTACCTGTTCGGGCCGGACACGTCGACCGCCAACCGCGCCACCATCGGCGGGATGATCGGCAACAACTCCGCCGGTTCGCATTCGATCCTCTACGGCAAGACGATCGACCATGTCCTGGAGGTCGATGCGGTCCTGGCGTCCGGCGAGCGGCGACTGTTCAAGGAGATCGGCTTCGACGAGGCGCGGCGCCGCGGCGGTCTGGAAGGCCGGATCGCCGAGATCGTCGATCTCGATCGCGGCGAGATCGAGGCGCGTTTCCCGCGCCTGATGCGGCGGGTGACCGGCTACAACCTCGACGAGTTCGTTCGCAACGGCAAGTTCAATCTCGCCAAGCTGATCGTGGGCTCGGAGGGAACGCTCGGCATGGTGCATCGCGCGAAGGTCCGCATCGAGCCGCGACCGCGCGCCACCGCGTTGATGACGGTCCACTTCGAGGACATCGTGGACGCCATCCGCGCCAGCGAAGTCATCCTGCCGTTCGGGCCCTCCGCCATCGAGCTGGTGGACGAGATGGTGCTCGATCTGGCGCGCGGCTCCCTGGAGTTCTCGCGCGAGATCGGGTTCATCGAGGGCCGGCCCGGAGCCATCCTGCTGGTCGAGTTCTACGGGGACGGCGACGCGGAGCTGGCGGCGAAGCTGGACGGGCTGGAGGCGGCGCTCCGGAAGGAGGGGCTCGGCTACGCCTATCCCCGGGCGCTCGACGGCCCGGGACAGGACCGGGTCTGGAAGCTGCGCAAGGCCGGACTCGGCCTGCTGCTGGGGACGCGGGGGGAGCGGAAGCCCATCGCGTTCGTGGAAGACTGCGCCGTGCTGCCCGATCGGCTCCCGGAGTTCTTCACCCGGTTCCGCGACGTCATCCGCAAGTACGACACCAGCGCCGGGTACTACGGCCACGCCAGCGTGGGCTGCCTCCACATCCGGCCGCTGATCGACACGAAGCGGCCGTCCGAAATCCGGAAGATGACGGACATGACCATGGAGATCGCGGAACTGGTCATGGAGTTCGGGGGCGCCATGAGCGGCGAGCACGGCGACGGGCTCGCGCGAAGCCACCTGAACGAGAGGTTGTTCGGAACCGCCGTCTACCGGGCGTTCCAACAGGTCAAGCGTGCTTTCGACCCGGACTGCCGGATGAATCCCGGAAAGATCGTCGACGCGCCGCCCATGGACGCCAACCTGCGGTTCGGCGAGCGGTACGAAACCGTTCACGTCGCGACCCACTACGATTTCTCCCGGGAGGGCGGGCTGGCGGCCGCCGTCGAGATGTGCAACGGCATGGCCGTGTGCCGAAAGGTGAACAACGGCACGATGTGCCCGTCCTACATGGCGACGCGCGACGAGGCCCATTCCACGCGCGGCCGCGCCAACCTGATGCGCGAGGTGCTGTCGGGCAAGCTGCCCCCGGAGCAATGGACCGGCCGCAACCTGCACGACGCGCTGGATCTGTGCCTGGAATGCAAGGCCTGCAAGGCCGAATGCCCGTCGGCGGTCGATGTGGCCAAGTTGAAGTACGAGTTCCTGGCGCAGTACAACGACACGAACGGCACGCCGCTCCGATCGCTGATCTTCGGTCACATCCACAGGCTGAGCCGCTGGGCGTCCCGGGCTCCGGGGCTGTCGAACCGGCTGTTGGCGCATCCGGTCCCGAGGCGCTGGCTGGACCGCTGGATCGGGATCGACGAACGGCGGACGCTGCCGGCATTCGCGGAGCGGACCTTCGAGTCCTGGTTCCGGAAACGGCGCTTGTCCGAAACCGGCGACGTCGTGGGACGGGTCGTGCTCTTCCATGACACGTTCATGAACTACAACCATCCCGAGATCGGACGGGCGGCCACGGCGCTGCTGGAAGCCGCCGGCTACGAGGTCCGGCTCGCGGACCGCGACTGCTGCGGCCGGCCGTTGATCTCGAAGGGGCTGGCGGAGACGGCGCGCGCGATGGCGCGTTCGAACGTCCGCGCGCTGCATCCGTGGGTGTCGCGGGGTTACACCGTCGTCGGATGCGAGCCGAGTTGCATGTTGACGTTCCGCGACGAGTACATGGACCTCGTGTCCGAACCGGAGGCGCGCGAAGTGGCCGCCTCGACGTTCCTGCTCGAAGAGTTCATCGACCGCGAGACGCGGGCGGGCCGCTGGAAGGTCCGTTATCGCGCCAGCCGGCCGAAGGCGTTGCTGCACACCCATTGCCACGAGAAGGCGCTCATCGGAAGCGGACCTCTCAAGAACGTACTGGGAGCCGCCTACGATGTGGACGAAATCGATTCGGGGTGTTGCGGCATGGCCGGATCGTTCGGATACGAGCGGGAGCACTACGACCTGTCCCTCGCCGTCGGACGCCGGAGGTTGCTGCCCGCGCTGGACGCGTCGCCCGGAACCCTGATCGTTACGCCCGGCGTCTCGTGCCGGCAGCAAATCGCCGACGCCACCGGGCGGAGACCTCTGCATCCGGCCGAGGCGCTCTTCCACGCCGTGTCCATGCGCGCCGCCGTCCCGTAACGACTCGGACCGGCCGGTATGCTGCGACATTACATCGAGCGCCGCGAGCGAGGCTGGCATGCCCGTGACACCAACCGCCGTCCCCGCCCGTTCGAATGGGGCGTCGAGCATCTCGATCCGTCCAACGGGACCGATCCGAGGGCCGCGCTGGATCGATACGTCAACGCCGCGCTCGCCGACAGCGACGGCTACTTCAGCGCGGAGCCGACCGGCGACTACACGTTCGACGGCTTCCGATTGAGCTTCCCCAGCCCGGTGCGGACGCCGCACGCGGTCAACAACGTCGTTCGCGCGCGGTTCTTCGAAGCCGGGGGGCCGCTGGCCGTCATCGTCCTGCCGCAGTGGAACGCCCAGCCGGGCAGCCACATCGGGTTGTGCCGCGTTCTCCAGCGCTTCGGCGTCTCGACCCTTCGGATGAGCCTCCCGTATCACGACGAGCGCCGCCCGGACCACATGGAGCGGGCGGAACACCTGGTGGGCCCCAACATCGGGCAGACCATCGCGACGAACCGCCAGGCGATTCTCGATGTCCGGCGGGCCGCCGACTGGCTCGAATCGCGGGGATATTCACGGCTGGGCGTGCTGGGCACGAGCATCGGATCGAGCATCGGGTTCCTGGCGATGGCTCACGATCCGCGGCTGGTGTCGAACGCCTTCATCCACGTGTCGACCCTGTTCGCGGACGTCGTCTGGCGCGGCCTGTCGACCTCGCATGTGCGCGCGTCCATGGAGTCCGAGGTCGGCCTCGAGGAATTGCGGCGGTTCTGGACCCCGATCAGTCCCCTGCCGTTCGTCCCGCGGCTCGCCGGAAGCCGGCGTCCGATGCTGTGCATCGTCGGCAAGTACGACCTCTCCTTTCCGTACGACCTCACGCGGACCGCGTTCGAGGCCTTCGACCGGCACGATGTCGCTCACCGGCGGTTGGTGTTGCCTTGCGGGCACTACACGATGGGGATGGCGCCGTTTCGGGAGATCGTCGGTTTCAGCGTGGTCCGTTTCTTCAGGCGCTGCCGGGAATGAGCCGCCGCCGGGCGGTCAGCGGTTCTTACCGCTTCCAGCCGGTCAACGCCGCGGCCAGCTTTCGCGGCAACGCGCGCGCCTCGTCCAGGGCCCACACGTCGCCGGCGATGTTGTTCAGATGGTACGGGGGCGGTTTCTCCCTGCATTCCGCGCAGAAGGGCTTTTCCGCCGCCGGAAGATCCTGCGCGCGCGCGTCGTAGTCCGCGCGGTCGCCGAAGGCCAGGCGCGCGCGAAAGGCCATCGGCGTGTTGGCCGGATTCGGGAGCCGGTCTCCGTCGTCGAGTCCGAAACGCGCGAACACGAGCGGCTTGTCCGTCTTTTCCGGCGCCATGCAGCACGGCAGGACGCGCCGCGCCCCGTCCAGCGTCACGTTCTGGTACAGCCAGTCGCACGTGGGCGCGGCGCCGCGCGATGGTTCCTCCGCGCCACCGGTCTCGTCGTCGAATCGTTCCTCCCAGGAGCGCGCGAACTCCCGTTCGATGGCGGGGGCCGCGGTTTCGACCCCGCGCCGTTCCCGTTTCGAGCACCAGTTCCCGTCCCATCGCGCGAAGACATGCCGGCCCCGCTCCCGGACCGTGACGGCCTGGATGTCCGCATCGTCGTGCTCGACGCCGAACGGCGTTTCGATGTGCGCCTCGTCCACCCCAAGCGCGCGCGCCGTCCGGATGGCGTCGCGGACCTGGTGGGCGTTGTGGCGGAATGTCAGGAACTGCCAGACCAGGTACGGCGTGCGCCGGCCGGACCGCTTCCGGGCGGCCACCAGCCGCCGGACGTTGTCGAGGACCATCTCCAGGTTGCCGCTCCGGCGGTAGCGGGCGTAGACGTCCTGCGTCGCGCCGTCGATCGAGCAGACGATCCGGTCCAGGCCGGAGGCCACCAGGGCGTCGGTGTCGGGCAACGGCATCGACAGGTTCGTCGACGTGTGCGTGAACAGGAGGAACCGCTTGGCCGAGCGCACGAACTCTGGGAAGTCCTTGTGCAGGAGCGGCTCGCCGTAGTTGTACAGCAGCGTCGAGAAGGCGAACGGACCGGTGCGCTCCAGGAACGCGTCGTGAACGGACGCGGGCATGGCCAGGCGCGGCCAGTCGAACAGCTCGCGGCGTTCCGGGTTCGCCGTGTGGACGCAACCCGGGCAGGCCAATTGGCACGCGTTGGTCGGATCCACGGTGAGCTGCACCGGCCGCGCCACCAGGTCCGCGTGCCGGCGGCGGTAGTGGTGTTGGGCCACGGCCAGGTTCGACAGCTTCACCGCGAGGAGTTTCGCGAACAGGTCGTCGCCGTAAGCCGCGGCCAGGCGTTCGAACAGCTTCGACCGGAACGCGTCGGCGAACCGCATGAACGCCCGCTTCCCGCCGATGGACCCGAGCGCCGTCTCGGCGTCGGCGAGCAAGGGGTCCTTCAGGCGGGAGGGCAGAACGCGTTGGACGGCGAAACCGGCCCGGTCGAGGCGGGACTTCCATCGCGGCCGGAGGTCCATCAGCCGCCGCCTACTCGTCGGTGTGCTCGGACTCGAGGTTGCGCTGCTTCTTGCAGGCTTCGCAGACCCAGTAGTGCTTGCCGTCGATGAAGGCGTGATAGTGGATGCCGGCGCCGTCGTCCTCGGTACAGAGATCGCACTTCATGCCGGCCATTGTACCCGGAAGGCGCCCCGGCGCCGGGTCACGCCGCGCGTTCGGCCAGTTCGCGGAGCGCCCGGCCGGTGACGCGGCACAGCTTCCATTCGTCGAGCACGCGAGCCCCCTTCTTCCTGTAGAAGTCGATCGCCGGCGTGTTCCAGTCCAGGACCGCCCATTCGAAGCGGCCGCAGCCGCGCTCGACGGCGATGGAGGCCACGCGCGCCAGGAGCCGGCGCCCGAGGCCGTGGCCCCGCCAGCCCGGTACGACGAACAGATCCTCCAGGTAGAGCCCCGGCTGCGCCAGGAACGTCGAATACGTTGGAAAGAAGATCGCCATCCCGACGGCGTCGTTTCCGTGGAACGCGAGCAGCGCTTCGGCCGCCGGCCTCGGACCGAACAGCGTCCGTTCGATGGCGTCCTCGGTCGCCTCCACGGCGTGCGCCAGTTTCTCGTACTCCGCCAGGCCGCGGATCAGCCGCAGGAGGTCGCCGATGTCGCCCCGGCCCGCCGGACGAATGTGAAACGGCTCCCCGGACTCCGAGACCTGTGGGCCGGGCTCGTCGTCCGCCCCGAGCGTCGCGAGCACATCCGCGAGTTCCGGGGCCGTCTCGACATCCTTGTATCCCGCCAGGCGCGAATACACCTCGCCCGCGGCGGCATGAAATCCGTCCGGCATCCCCGCGGCGCGGAACGTGGCCGCGATTTCATCCATTTCGCCGGCGAATCGCCATGCCTTGGGGGCGGCGCCGCGCACCCGGTCCGCCGCCTGCGCCGCGTAACCCGGTTTCCATGCGTCCCACTGGACCTCGAGCGCCTTGCGGACCCCCAGGCGGTCGGCCGTGGCGAGGACCCCGGCCAGCAGCGCGGTCGCTCCCTTCGTGTTGGCGGCGAAACACATCTTGAGGGCCGAGGCCCGGCCGATGGTATCGCCCAGAATCGTTGTCCGGATCGGTCCGGCGGCGAAGCAGTCGGCCACCTCCTCGGCGGCTTCGCCCGACAGGTGCAGCCATGTCGTGCCGGTCCGCCATGCCGGCTCGCCGACGATGCCCCCGTCGACGAAGCGCACGCCCTGGGCGGCCATCCGCTCGGCCATCGCGACCGAACGCTCGGGCCGAATGGCGTTGGCGTCGACGTAGACGCCCCGGAACCCGGCGTCGAGCACGGCGTCCGCCACAGCGTCGGCCGCGTCGGGCGGGCAGACGCCCACGATGATCGGACATTCCTCGGCGAGGCGTTCGACGGTCCCGGCGTCACGCAGACCGTGGGATGCGGCCCGCCGGCGCGTTGCCTCGCTCCGTCGGTCCGAAGCCCACAGGACGTCGAAACCGCTGTTCCGGGCGGCGGCCGCGACGGAGACGCCCATCTCGCCGGGGTGAAGCACGCCGATCCGCTTTTCCGTTATCATGGACGTCTCCCGTTGTCTATGTCGCGGGTGGGTTGCACCGCCCGCTGGAAAGCGTCCACGCGATATCGCGTGCAGGAAAGGAAGGCATCGATGCGGTTTCCGTTCAAGCTCAAGTTGATCCTCCCCATCGCCGTCGCCGCCGTCGGCGCGTCGGCTCCCGCCGTTGCCGATCCCGCCATCTGGGTCCTGTCGGACGAAGACTCCGAAATCTACATTTTCGGCACGGTGCACGTGCTGCCCCCCGAGCTCGAGTGGCGGACCGAGGCTATCACGGCCGCGTTCGAAGCCGCCGACACGATCTGGTTCGAGGCCCCGGCGGCCGACCCGGCCGCGCAGGTCGAAGCCGCCTCGCTGGTTCTCCAGTACGGCATGAACGCGCCGGGCGAAACGCTTTCGTCTCAGATCAGCGAGGAGGCCGCCGCTTCGCTCGCCGAGATCGCGGCCGGGCTCGGACTCCCGGCCGCCGCCCTGGAACCCATGCGGCCGTGGATGGTCGAGCTGACGTTGAGTCTGGCGGCCTTGCAGGCACACGGATACGACCCGGCGTCCGGCGTGGATTTCGTGCTCTGGGAACAGGCGAACGCGGACGGGAAAACCGTAGCGTATTTCGAGACGATCGAGCAGCAGATCCGATTCCTGGCGGAGCTGCCGCAGGAGATCCAGGCCGCCTCGCTCGAGCAGACCCTCGTCATGTTCGACGAGTTGGACCAGATGGTCGACGATCTGGTCGACTCCTGGGCGGACGGCGACGTCGCGGCGATCGACGCGGTCATGAACGAGGCGATGCGCGACACGGCGCCCGAAGTGCACGAGGCGTTGCTGATCAATCGAAACCGGAACTGGGTCGAGGCGATCACGGAGACGCTGGCGGGTTCGGGCAGTCACTTCATCGCGGTCGGCGCGGCCCACATGTCCGGAGCGGACAGCGTGATCGACCTCCTGCGCGCCGAGGGCCTCGAAGTCACCGGTCCCTGACGCGGTTTCCGGAGCGGGAAGACGCCGAAGGCGGACTCAGGACCGTCTCGGCGCGAACGGATCGCGCGTCCGAAGCTCCGGGAACAGCGAAAAGTCGCGGTCGCGAGTCAGCAGTGTTTCGGCCCCGTGGGCGACGCATAGTGCGGCGATCCGAGCGTCATGGACCACCGGTCCGTGCACACGCGGTCGCTGGACGAACCCGCCCAACAGGTCCAGGAAATCGCCGGTCTCGCCCAACAGCCGACTCGATGGCGACGAGGTCCATGCGTCAAGCTGACTCCACGCCTCCTCGACCGTCGAGGCCCTGTCCTTCCAGATTCGACGGTTCGTCACGACGCTGAGGAATTCGTAGCAACATGGCCATGGAATCGCCCATGCGTCGTCACCCTCTGCAAGTCGGCGCATGATGGCGAGAGCCGGATCGTGTACGCGAGATTCCCCTCGGTGGGCGTAGACGAGGAGGTTCGTGTCAACGGCGATCACGGCGCTTCCGGGTCGCCGTAAATCATGTCGCGGAGGTCTTGCCACGAATACGCCTCGAGAGGATCGGGATCGTTCGGGTCGCCGACGCTCATGTCCGGCAGCCGATACCGGGAATGGGTTGCCGTAGTCGAAAGAACCAGTCGGAGCCCTTCCTCGACCACGGCGCGCAGGGGGCGGCCGTTCCGCTTGGCGTATCGTTTCGCCCGCACCAGAAGCGCGTCCTGGATCTCGATTGTCGTCTTCACGGACCCATACTACCCATCATGCACGATACGGGCAAGCCATATCGTGGGAGGGCCGCGCGGAACGCGCCGGGGACATGACTCCTGCGTCACCGGTCGCCCACACCGTCTTGGGCTCGAAACGACTACGGTTTCGTTTCGGGCGTCCCGCCCGTGAAATCCGACCCGCTCCCCTCGGGCTCCAAGGCGGGAGGCTCGCTCTCCGCAACGGTCGCGTCCGTGGACTCTTCGTAGATCTCGTGCCTGTAGATGGAGACGTGGCGGGGCGCCTTGACGCCGAGGCGAACGTTGTCGCGGCCGATCCGGAGCACGTGTGTCTCGATGTCGTTCCCGACGATCGGCCGGTCGTCTTTCTTTCGGGTGACAATGAGCATCGGTGTTGCGTGACGGCGGTTGGCCGCCGCCGTTGAGGGAACGTCCACGAACCGCGGTTCACTCGACGCGGACGGGGTCGCCGGAATAGTATCCCGTCCGGTGGCGCACGGTCGCGGACGGGTCGTCCAGACGCACGCGGATCTCGCGCCAGGTCTGGTCCAGGACGGGGTTCGTCGGATAGTAGCTGAGCGTGTATTGCTGGTGCAGTTCCTCCAGCAGTATCTCCGCCAGGCTCTGGAGCGCATAGCGCCGGCCCGTGTAGATCCGGAACGCGCGGCCCCCGGTCACGTCGGTCAGCCGCGCGAGCATGTAGTGGTACACGTGATACCGCGTGCGCCGGGCGACCTCGGGATCCTCGTCGTCGTCGTCGATGCCGATCGCATAGACCAGCACCTCCGACTCCTTCAGCAGCTCGTCCACGTCCTCGATCCGGAGCCGGCTCCGGGTGTCGAAACCGTCGGTCAGCAGCAGCAGCACCTTCTTCTGGTGCCGCGCGTTCTCCATCATCCGGAGCGCCAGGCCGATCGCGTCGAACTGGTGCGTGTCCCCGCCGGTGCGGACGCCGCGAAAGATCTCCGGAATGTGCGGTCCGCTCCGGGTGAAGTCGGTCAGAACGTTGGAATCGTCGGCGAACGTGACGATGAAGACCTCGTCGTCGGGCGACAGGGCCATGGCCACCTCGCGCGCCGTCTGCAGGGACTGCTGAATCTTGTAACGCATGCTGCCGCTGACGTCGACGAGGATTCCCAGGCTGACCGGCACGTTGACGTCGTGCGAGAAGAACGCGACCTGCTGTTCGACGCCGTCTTCGAATATCGAGAAGTTGTCATCGGCGAGGCCTTCCACGTACTCGCCCGACAAGTCCAGGACCGTCGCGGTCACGTTGACCAGCGGCACGTCGACCTGCAGGCTGAAAAGGTCGAGGGTTTCGTCCGGGACGCTTTCGACGGTTCCGGACGCGTCCCCGGCGTCCTGCGTCCATCCCGCGGCCGGCGCCGCGGCGCAACACGCTGCGACGAGGGCTTTCGACCACCACCGGTGGGTTGTCATGATGGCGGTAGTCTCAGTCATCGGCCGAGACGGGGTCAACACAAATCAATCGGTGTCAGTGGGATTCCCGGACGGCGTTCCGGTTCCAGTCCGGAATGGTGACGACCAGGTCCGACGATCCGTTGGCCACGGACTGGCATGCCAAGCGGCTCGACGGAGTGAGACCGGGCGCGTAGGAGAGCTGGTCCTCTTCGCCGTCGCTCATTTCGGAAACGGTCTCTTCGCCCGTCTCGACGATGCAGTGGCAGGTGGAGCAGGCGCAGACGCCGCCGCACGCATGGTCCACGTCGACGCCGTGCTTCAGCGCGATGTCGAGAAGGCTTCCGGGCAACCCCGTTTCGCCGTACGGCAACGCGTCCGGGTCGACCTCGACGGTGACGTTCATCGGCAGGAACGTGACGGTGTACTTTCGAGTCGGAGCTTCGATGCCCTCCAACTCGTCGAAGTAGGGATTGCGACCACCCATGAAACGGATGGTAACACGCCCGTGCGGCGCCCGTCCGGCCGGACCGGGAGGCGCCGGATGCCGCTACTGCAGGGCCCGGAGTTCGTCCAGAACGGTGTCGATCGGAGGCCGATCCGATGCGTTCACCCCGATATAGCTCCATTCCAGGCCCCCGTCGCGGTTCAGGATGAACAGCGACGGCCGCGCGATCCCTTCCTGCGGATGCAGGACCCCGTAGTCGCGGATGAACCGGCGCGGCGAATCGGACAGGATCGGATAGGTGACCCCCAGCTCCGAGGCGGTCACCGTGGCCTGGGCCGGGATGTCCGCGCTCAGGGCGACGACTTCCGCGTCCAGGTTCCGTATCTCTTCGTAGCTCGCTTGCAGCTCGCCGAGCTGCGCCTGACAGAACGGTCAGTTGTGCATCCGGTAGAACACGACCAGGACGTTCTTGTCGCCCCTGAAATTGTTCAGGTCGAACATCATGCCCTGCACGGCCATACCGGAGATATTCGGCGCGGGCGGCGCGTCCTGGGCCATGGCCGGCCAGACCGTCGCCACGAGCGCCGCCGTCAAGAGGTTACTCGTCGATTTCATCGGTTCGATTCGCTGCCCCCTTTCCATGCGGTCATCATGACGAATCGTACCGGAAGACCTTCGGCGATGTCCATTTCCCCGTTCGCGTTCCGCGTCACGGTCACGAGCCGCTGCTCGCCACCGGCCACTCCGATGGGGACGACCATCCGGCCCGGGGCCGCCAACTGGCCGGCGAGCGCGCCCGGTACTTCACTCGCGCACGCCGTGACGATGATGCCCTCGAACGGGGCGAATTCGGGCCACCCCGCCGCGCCATCCCCGTGCCGGAACCGGACGCGGTCGTAGCCGAGCCGTTCCAGGGTCGCCCGCGCCGTGTCGAGCAGCGGCTCCCGGGCCTCGATCGAATACACCTCGCCGCCAAGCTCGGCCAGGACGGCGGTCTGGTAGCCGGATCCGGTTCCGACTTCCAGGATGCGGCGGCCGGGCCGCGCATCGAGCATTTCCGTCATCCGGGCGACGACGTACGGCTGCGAGATGGTCTGGCCGTCGCCGATCGGCAGGGGCGAGTCGGCGTAGGCGTCGGGCCGGGCGTCCTCGGGGACGAACTCGTGCCGTGGAATCCGGAGGAGAGCCGTCAGCACGGCCGCGTTACGGACCCCGCGCGATCGGATCTGGCGCGCCACCATGGCCTCGCGTTCCGGCCGCCGGGCCGCTCCCGTCACGGCGCCCGGCCGATGAGGGACAGCATGCGGCCCGCGCCCTTGCCGTCGCGGCGGTAGGAATGGAACAGGTCGGGGCGGCACCGGGTGCACAGCGTCGAGACCTCGACGCGATCCGCTGGCACGCCGGCCGCCACGAGTTGGGCGCGATTGGCCGCGGCGAGGTCGAGATGTGGCCTGGGCCACTCGGAACGCCGCACGAAGACTTCGGGTTGGTCGAATCGATCCACGACATCTTCGCCGACTTCCATGCAACAGACGCCGATGTGCGGCCCGACGGCCGCGGCGAGGTCGGCGGCGGCCACACCCCATTCGGAGGCCATCCGATCGACGGTCCGGCGAACCACTCCGGCCGCGGTTCCGCGCCAGCCGGCGTGGGCGGCGGCCACGACGGTTCCCGCGCGATCCGCGATCAGCACGGGCACGCAGTCGGCCGTTCTCACGCCGAGGGCGACGCCCGGAAGCGCGGTTCCGGCCGCGTCTCCTTCCAGCGGCGCGTCCGGGAGCCGGCCCCCGGCCACCCAGTGCACCCGGTCGGAGTGGATCTGCCGGAGCCGCACCGCCGGCCACCCGTCCATGCCCGCGACGGCGGCGAAGCCGTCATCCGGGTCCGGGCGCCGGGTCGAGAACGCGTGCACCACGCCCGGTATGGCCTCCAGCACGGGCGCGGTCAGAAACGTGATGTGGGAGCGCGTCCGCGTGTGTAACATGGCTGCTTCTCGACGGGCGTCATCCGGGAGACGGAACGGAGCCAAACGTGGTCATCGGCATCGGCATCGACGTGATCGAGAACGAGCGTATCGCGAACTCGCTCGAACGCTTTGCCGGCCGGTTCGTTTCACGCATCTTCACCCCCGGGGAAGCCGTCTACTGCCAGGGCGCGGCGCACCCCCCCATTCACTTCGCCGCAAGGTTCGCCGCCAAGGAAGCCGCGTTCAAGGCCCTGGGGACGGGTTGGGCGCGGGGCGTCCGCTGGAAGGATGTCGAGGTCGAGCGCCTCTCTTCGGGGCAACCCCGTCTCGTTCTGCACGGCGGCGCGCTGGCACGGGCGCGCGAACTCGGCGCGGGCCGGTTTCACGTCTCCCTCACGCACGACCGGCGGGTTTCGGCGGCCGTCGTCGTTCTGGAATCGGTATAGTCCGGCCGCTGTCTCACTGGGGCAGGTAGCGGCGGGTCGCTTCCGGGTCGCAGTCGAACGGCGTCAACTCCAGGTGCGGCGCATAGAGCAGGTCCCGGGTGTGCGTCATCGGCTCGGCGATGTAGTCCGGGTCTTCCAGGGTGAACTCGACGGTCAGGCGCCGGCCGTCCTCGTGCAACCGGTAACGCTCGACCACGTGCTTCCGGGCGCCGGACGGAATGCCGTTCTGGTAGGGCGACCGGTTGTCCGCGAAGTTCGCCGTGTCCACGACGAGCACGTCGCCTTCCCAGCGGCCGATCGAGTGACCCTCGTGCGTGCGCTGGCCGTCGTCGGGATGGGGCCGGCCGTCCATGTAGACCGTGCGCTCCTGGTCGAAGTACTGGCTGCGGATCATCACGACGTCTTCGTCCTCGATGACCTCGATCTGCATCGGGTAGAGGTCCGTGTAGACGATCCCGCCGGGCGTCGGCTTCGTCATGCACGCCAGCTCGGGATTGTCCGGGTCGTTCTGGCTGTACTCGGCCTCGGCGATCCGGCCCCGCTCGGTCAGGCGCAGCTCCCGGATCATGAGTTGATCCAATCCGCCGGGATAGTCGGGACCCAGGCTTGCCCGATCGACGATCCAGACGCCCGCCAGGGACGTCGCGGCGGGCGTCGTCGCGACGGCGCCGCGGCCGGCGCCCGGCGGCGAGACGACGGGCCGCCCGTCGCGCTCGACCGAAACCAGCAGGCCGTACGGTCGCCCGTCGCGGGCCGGGCGGACGTTCACCGTCACCCGGTCGCCGAACGACAGGGAATCGCGCGCCCAGCCACGCCGCCCGATCGTGAGCGCCGAGGCCATCTGCACGGTCCACTCGACGCTTTCGCCCGCCGGGTTGACGGCTTCCACCGTGAAATAGGCGTGGGGATTGCGCATCGTATACTCGGTGACGGTACCCTCGAAGGTGACGACCGCGTTCATGTCCAGAGCGGCGTCGCTGTGGTGGGCGGCCGCCGGCGCCGAGAGCGCGAGGAGTCCTGCCAGCGTGATCCCTGTCGTCATGTCCGGTTCCTGGGTGCAATCAGACTACAGCTCGACCGGGAGGTCAACGAAACGTCACGAACGCGGGACGCACGGAAAGTCCGGGGAACATCTCCTCGACGATGGACCCGAGGCGTATGATCGACGATGGGCCAGGAGGCATGGCATGCGATTGCAAGGGATGATTCTGACGCTCTCACTGTTGACCGGCATTGCTGGAGCCGCGCCCCGTCAGGGTGCGGGCGGCGCGCCCGAGCTCTGCGAGGACCCCGCGCTCGAGGATCCGGTCCGCTGCGTGCCGGTCACCTTCGACACGTTCGACATACCCTTCGCGGAGTTGCCGGGCGGCCGCCTGGACGCGTCCGGGAACCTGGATGCGACGTCGTCGCCGGAGGACGCGCACGCCGGGGCGTTCGTGGCCGCCGAGCGGCTGGGGCTGTTCGCCAACTTCGAGTGGCTGCACTGGCTGCCCACGGCCCCGTCGGAGCTGGACCCCGACACCGGCGAGTGGTCGGGCGGCGATCTGGACGGCTTCCCGACCGGGTGGGGCTCGACGGGTCTCGGAATCGCCGGCCAGTGCCTGTACTGGGGGCGGAGCAACTCGACCAACACGACCGGTCCCGGCGTCACCCGCGACGTCCGGATCTTCCGGATCCAGGACGATCCGGAGAACGACCCGCCGGTCGAGATCGGCACGATGCCCCAGTTGATGACCGTCACCCGCGACACGGCCGTGCGCGACCGGGAGCTGCGTCCGTACGGGTACACGTCGACGGACGGCGTCGAGCGCATGCTCATGGCGCGCTCGGCGGCCACGGGCACCGGCGGCGACGTGATCGTGTACACGCTGGATCCCGAAACGTGCCTGCCGATGGACGAAGGCGCGACGGCGGCCGGGGTCCTGGCGCACGAATTCTATCTCTGGCACGATCCGGACAATGCCAATCGTTTCGTCGTCATCTCGCAGACCTACGGCTCGCAGGAAGAGGACCTGGTCTTCACGGCCGTCACGGACGAGACGACCGGAGCGGTGCTCGACGAGCCGGTCTTCCTGGCGTCGTTCACGCTGGAAGAAGTCGGCGGCCCCGTGCGCGACGAGGCGCCCGACGCGACCGGCCTGTTCTCGGACGGACGCTTTCCCGACTACAGCCACCTGACCGACCAGTGGGGACGCCCGGGCGCGTCGCAACCGTCCCAGGGCAACGACCTGCATTCCGGAGCGATGTCGGACGACGGCGAGCGATTCTACTCGGCGGGCGGCACGGCCGGTATGTACATCCTGAACACCGCCATGATCGCCAACAACACGAACGCCGACCTGGCCTCCGGCGCCGTCTGCAATCCCAGCTCGACCAACGTCTGGGTCGACGGCGTGGTGGGCGGCCTGGTCGACGTGGGGCGGCTCCCCGAGGCGGCCAACGATTGCGTGCATCCCGTTCTCAACTCCGACCCCGGCCTGTTGGCGATGCTCGCCTCCGACATGTCCGACGCCCGGAAGCTGGTGCGGTACACGCGGCTCGAGGAACGGTCCCGGTTCGACTTCGCGCCGCCGTTCGTCGCGTCCGTCAGCGTCCACAGCGCGGTCCCGGTCCCGAACCGGCCGTCGCTGTCGGGCTCGAACGCGGACGGGCGGCCCGCCTACGTCGTCATCACCGAGGAATGGCCGTTCGGCCCATGCCCGGAACGGAGCCTTCGGATCATCAACGTGGAGTCCGAGATCTCCCCCATGATGATCGGCGGCCACGCGATGTCGGACAGCATCGTCGAGAACTGCCTGGCGCAACCCGTGCCGCCCGGCGCGACGATCCGGCCGATGATGCACGCGCACAACCCGACCGTGCTGGAGAACCTGGTCTTCGTCAACTGGCTGGGGCAGGGCGTCCGGGCGATCGACATCTCGAATCCCTTCAACCCGAGGGAAGTCGGCCACGCGCGCCCGGTGCCGTGGGGGGACGTCATGTCCTATCCCGATCTCCACAACGGCCTGATCTACGTGGGGGACAATCACACCGGGTTGCACGTGTTGAAGTACACCGGCCCGCGCGCCGACGAGCTGCTGCCGGACGGCATCTATTCGTCCAACCGCACGAGCCCCCATTGATCCGGGTGACGGCCGCCCAAGGAGTCACGCCATGCGAGGCGCTTCGAATCCGATGATCGTTCCGGCGCTCACGGTCCTGATGGCCGCATCGGCGCCGGCTGCCGGCCCGGCCGCGCCCGCGCAGACCGATCCACCGGCCGCGGCGCTGTTGTTCAACGAGCAGGACCTGATGTTCCTCGACCACATGACGGTCCACCACGAGCAGGCCGTCGTCATGTCCCGGATGGTGCCGGAGCGGACCGGCCGGGAAGAGTTCGTTCGTTTCGCCGGCTACGTCCTGAGGGCGCAGGCGGCCGAGATCGCCCAGATGCGGTCGCTGATGGGGCTGGCCGCGGCGCGCGGGCTGCCCATGCCCGACCACTCCCCCGACGGGGACCCGCCCATGGCCGGCATGTTGTCGAGCGCCCAGATGGCGGCGCTGGAGGCCGCCTCCGGAGCGGAGTTCGAGCGGCTCTGGCTGGAGGGCATGATCCACCACCACCAGGGCGCCATCGACATGTCCCAGGCGCAACAGCGGCAGCAGTTGGCCAACGGCCGCCGTCCCTACGGGCTGGCCGTCCTGGTCGAGGAGATCCTCGTCGAGCAGCGGAACGAGATCACGCAGATGCGCGCGTGGCTCGAGGAATGGGGGCTGGCGGACGCGCCGTGAACGCGCGTTTCAGTCTTCCCGCCGAATGGTGAAGCTCGACACGCTGTCGCCGACCTGCCACGTGCCGGATATGCTGCGGTTGCGGGAGCCCACGTCGGCGATGACGCCCTCGGCCACATAGGTCGCCGTTCCGTCCTGCCTCACCGCCTCGATACGCACGGTCCAGTCCGTGGAGTCCAGGAGCGCCCGGACCGCCGCGGAAGCGGGTCCGGGGTCCATGATCCCGGTCACGTCCGTCCCGTCGAAGGACATGACCAGCGTCACCTGGCGCCGGTCGCCTTCCGGTCCCCATTCACCGTACCAGGCGCCGGTCAACGGATGGCCTTCCTGGGCCGCCAGGGTGGCGGCGATCCATGGGCAGGCGAGGACGAGGGCCGCGACGCGCCGTCTTCGATTCATCCTACGGAACGAACTGGTAGACGCGCTCGATCGGGCGCGACGGATCCATTTCCAGGGCGATCGCCTGGTTGTTCTCCTGGCAGATGTACTCGTAGAGGACTTCCTCCGGCTCCCAACGCAGATAGAACCCCGTCGTCCATGTGTCGGTGTACGCGCCGGGGTCGTCGATGATCATCTCGTACTTCATCGCTCCGAAGCTCTCGCGCGTGAACCGTTCGACCAGGTGTAGCCGGTCGGTGTGCGGGATGCCCTGCCGGTCGATCCAGAAGCGTTCGTTGAAGCCGACCGTGTCGACGACCAGCGTGTCGCCTTCCCAGTGTCCGATGGAATGGCCGTAGTAGCTCGGCTGGAGGTCTTCGGGATGTTCGCGGCCGTCCATGTAGATGATGCGCCACGTGTGCAGGTTGCCGTCGAACTGCAGGATCGTCTGCGTTTCCGGTTGGTCGACGAACTCGACGCCGAAGGGGCTGATGTACAGACGGGCGCCGCCCGAAGGCTTGCAGCGGATGTACGGCTCGTAGAGGTTGGTCTCCCGGTAGGCGTACATCGCGCGCGCCCAGGGCTGGAACGGCACGTCGTCCTCGGTTGGCTTGCCGGCGAACGGGGGGCCCGAGAACGCGGCCCGGCCCTGCCGGTCGTTGACGGTGATCGGGATCCCCACCGGGTCGGCCAGCAGCGGCCGTCCCCAGGGCTGCCAGATGCCCGACTCTCCGGGAGGGGCTCCGAAATTCACGCGTCCGTCGGGCCAGCGCGGCGCGGGCCGGGGATCGTTCAGCAGGTCCTCGTCGGCCTGGGCCAGCAGCGGAACGGCCCCGGACGCCAGGACGAGGGCGGCCGCCGCCGCGGTCGTGACATGCCGGATGCGCATCATCGGCCTCTACTGACCCGGCTGGCTCGACGCCGCGCCGAACAGCTCGCCCGTCCGCTTGATCAACACCGTCCGGGCGTTCACGCGGTTGCTGCCGTCACGGGCCAGGCTGCCCTCCACCTCGACTTCCTCGCCGAGCTGGAGCGAATCGCGGCTCCATCCGTTAGCGTAGAGCGCGATCGGAGAGCCCATCTCCAGGCCCCAGTTCTCGAGGTTGCCCTCCTCGTCGGGGACGTTGACGTAGATCCACGTGTGCGGGTTCGTCCACTGAATCCGGGTAACGTAACCGGTGACGGTCACCGGCTTGTTGGCGTCGAACTCGGTGGCGAACGCATGGTGCGACGCAGCCGGTCGCGCGGACGCGGCCACGATGCTGACGGCGGCCAGACACGCCAGGGTTCGCAGTCCCATCGGCTTCCCTCCCGTCGGTCGGAATCGGTATCGAGTGTTGGCGAATACGGCGTTCAAGTCAAATCATAACTAGGGTCGGTTGTCCTGGCAGAAGTAGCGCGGGAGTTCGTCTCCCGGAATCCACTCCAGCGTCCAGGCGGCCGTCCACGGCCGGGTGTAGGCGCCCGGATCGTCGATCGTCACCTCGTACTCGAGCGTGTCGTGGTCCGGCCGCGTGATCCGCTCCATCAGCCGCAACTGTTCGGTGTGCGGCAGCCCGCCGTTGGAGAACCAGAAATCCTCGTTGAAATCGATGGTCTCGACGACCAGCGTATCCCCCTCCCACTCGGCGACGGCCCGCCCGTAGTAGAGCGGATGGCCGAAGTCGGGCTGCGCCGGATCCATCGGGTCGCGCCCGTCCAGGTGGATGAAGCGCCAGTTGTGGTTGCCGCCTCCGATCATCACCCAGATGCGCTCGCGGTACGGTTCCTGAACGAACTGCACGCCCTGGGGCAGTTGGAACTGCCGCGGCCCGCCCGGCGGCTTGCAGTAGAGGAACAGGGGATCGTCCTTCAGGCCGTCACGCTGCCGGACGGCGTACAGGTCGCGGGCCCATTGGCGGAACGGCGCGACGCGATCGACGTCGGCGATGTCGGCAAGGAGACCGTCGGCGTCGACGTCGGCCTCCACGCCGGTTTCCATCAACGACGTGAGGCCGGGCCTGCCCCAGTAACCCCGTTCACCCGGCTCCGGCCCCAGACGGGGCGTTCCGTCCGGCCATCTCGGCGTCGGACGCGCCTCGGCGATGGGTGGGATCGCGGCCGCCTCGGTCAGCGTGTAGAGCCGCGCTCCGTCTTCGGCGCGCACGACGGATTCGCCCCACACCTGCGGCGTCTCGTTGCGGGCCGAGGGGCCTTCGACGCGGATGACGTCGCCGACGGCCAGCTCGTCGCCGGTCCAACCGCTGCGCCCCAAATCGATCCGGCTTTCCAACTCCACCGCCCAGGCCACGGTGTCCGGGCCGCTGCCGACCTCGAGGAAGATGTGCACGTGGGGGTTCAGCCAATCGACCTTGGTGACCGTGCCCGTGATCGCGACCGGCCGGGACGGGTCGAACTTCGCGCCGAGCGCGTGGTGGGCCGCGTCGGCCCCGGCGGCAAGAAACGCCGCGGCCAACGCCGCGCCGATCGAAACACGGTATTTCATCGGTCTCCGAACCGTCGATGGAATGGCCGAATGTTACGCGGTGCGGCCGCCCGGGTCAAACGTGTCGACGGTGATCCCGGCCTCGTCGAGGCTCGTCACCCGTACGGCGTGCCACCGGTTCACCGCCAGACCCTCGGGGGCGCGCGCCCGGATGAAGTTGTCGGTGAGGCCGGCCCTCCGACCGTTCCGGGCGTCGTCGTCCAGAACCAGGACGTCCAGCTCGCGTCCGACGAACGATCGGCGGAACGCCGCGTTCTTCTCGGCGATCAGGCGCCGGAGACGGTGTCCGCGAAACCGGGCGACGTGGCGCGGCACGGGATCCGGCATGGCCGCGGCCGGCGTCCCGGGGCGCGCCGAGAACGGGAAGACGTGCAGATAGGTCAGCGGCGACGCCTCGATCAGCCGGAACGTTTCGAGGAACTCGTCGTCGGTCTCGCCCGGAAAGCCGACCATCACGTCGGCGCCGATGGCGGCGTCGGGAATGGCGGCGCGGATGCGCCGGACGAGGTCCCGGTAATCGGCCGGGCCGTAGGGGCGCCGCATCCTTCGGAGCACGCGCGCCGAACCGCTCTGCAACGGTACGTGCAGGTGCGCGGCGATTCGGGGTTCGGCGGCGACCAGCTCGACGATTTCCGCGCTCATTTCCCGCGGCTCGATCGAGCTCAGCCGCAGGCGCTCCAGGCCCGGCAGCGCGTCCAGCGTCCGCCGGATCAAGGCCGCAAGCGGCGTGCGCGGCCGGAGGTCGCGGCCGTAGGCGCCCAGGTGAATCCCCGAGAACACGACCTCGCGGCGGCCGCCCTCGATCAGGCCGGCCACGCGCTCGACGACGGCGGCCGGGTCCAGGCTGCGGCCCGGGCCCCGAACGGCGGGGATGATGCAGAAGGAACAGCGGGCGTCGCAGCCGTCCTGCACTTTGACGACGGCGCGCGTCCGGCCCGCCGAGCCCGGCGCCGGCGCAGCGGCCGGGCTTTCGAAGACGTCGCTGCAGAAGACCTCGGAGCGGCCGTCTCCGGCGGGGTCGTTCAGCGCTTCCAGCGCCAGGGCCGGTACATGGGACTTGTGGGAGTTGCCGACGACGGACCGGACGCCGGGCATGGCCGCCAACCCGGCGGGCGAGCGCTGCGCGTAACATCCGGTGACCACGATGCGCGCGCCGGGTCTGCGCCGGCTCATGCGGCGGATCAACCGGTCGACGTCGCGGTCGGCTTCCTCGGTCACCGTGCACGAGTTGATGACGACGACGTCGGCGTCGAACGGCGACGCGGCGCGGGCCGCGCCCTCGCGGACGAGCGCGTCCTCGATGGCGGCGCCGTCCGACTGCGAGGCGCGGCAACCGAAGTTGGCGACGTGGAATCGTCCTTCCGGCATCGCGGCTCAACCCTCGGCCAGTTTCTCCTGAAGGCGCGCGTTCTTCCGGGCCACGCCCTCGGCCAGCTTCCTCTTGTGGGCGCCCATCTTCTCGACCAGCCCGGCGTTGGCGGTCGAAAGGATCTGGATCGCGAACAGCGCGGCGTTGGCCGCGCCCGCGCGGCCGACGGCCATCGTCGCCACCGGGATGCCGGGCGGCATCTGCACCGTCGACATCAGCGAGTCGAAACCCTTCAGCGGAGAGCTGTCGATGGGCACGCCGATGACGGGAACCGTCGTTTCGGCCGCGATCACGCCCGCCAGGTGCGCGGCCGCGCCCGCCCCGCAGATGATGACCTGCAGACCGCGTTCGCGCGCCGTCCGCGCGTACTCGGCCGAGCGGGCCGGCGAACGGTGGGCGCTGACCACCTCGACCTCGGCGGGTACGCCGAACTCCTCCAGCGTCTCGATCGCGGCGCTCATCACCGGCAGGTCCGAGTCGCTCCCCATCAGTATCCCCACGGCAGGGTTTCGGTCCGTCATTGTCTCTTCAGTCCTTTCTGCCCGATATCGCGCCGGCAGGCCTTGCCCTCGAAGTCGATCGCGTCGGCCGCGGCATAGGCCTTCTCCAGCGCGTCGTCGAGCCGTTCACCCACGGCCGTGACGTTCAGAACGCGGCCGCCGTTCGTGTAAACGTGGCCGTCCTCCCAGCGGGTGCCCGCGTGGAAGACGGTCACGCCGTCCATTCGCGCGGCCGCTTCGAGGCCGCTGATTCTTCGTCCCTTCTCCACGTTCCCCGGATACGTGTCGGCGACCAGGACGACGGACGCCGATGCGCCGGGTTTCCAGGCCAGCTCGACATCGGACAGCCGATGGTCGATCATCGCCGCGAACACGTCCAGGAGGTCGGTCTCCAGGCGCGGCAGGATGACCTGCGTCTCGGGATCGCCGAACCGCACGTTGTACTCCAGCAGCTTCGGGCCCTCGCGCGTCAGCATCAGCCCGGCGTAGAGGATGCCCGTGTAGGCGCCCACCGCGTCGAGCGTGGGCCGGATCAAGCCGTCGATCACGTCGCGACGCAACTCGGAGGAGAGGATCGCGTCGTCCGAGTATGCGCCCATGCCGCCGGTATTGGGTCCGGTGTCGCCCTCGAAACGCCGCTTGTGATCCCGGGACGCGACCATGGGCTGGAAGTCCACGCCGTCGGCGAAGACGTGGAAAGACGCTTCCTCGCCTTCGAGACACTCCTCGATGACCACCGTGGAACCGGCCTCGCCCAGCGTCCGGCGCTCCATGAAGTCGCCGACCGCGCGGCGGGCCTCGTCGGGCGTTTCGGCCACGACGACGCCCTTTCCGGCGGCCAGGCCGTCGGCCTTGACGACCGTGGGGTAGGCCGAAGCCTCGAGCACGCCGTAGGCCTCCTCCGCCGTCGAGCACACCGTGTAGGCCGCGGTCGGCAGCCCTTGGGCCGAGCAGAGCCGCTTGGTGAAGGTCTTGCTGCCCTCGATGCGGGCCAGGTCCGCCGCCGGGCCGATGACGCCGAGTTGCCGGGCCCGGAACCGGTCGACGATGCCCAGGCTGAGCGGCGCTTCCGGGCCGACGACGGTGACGTCGATCGCGTTGTTTTCGGCGAAAGTGGCCAGCCCCTCGACGTCGTCGGGCGCGATCGCCGCCGGTTCGGCGTGCGCGCGGGTACCGCCGTTGCCCGGGGCGGCAAACAGGCGCGAAGCCTTGGGGCTTTGCCGGATCGCGTCCACCAGGGCGTGCTCCCGCCCGCCGGAGCCGACGACAAGGACCCTCACTCCCGGCCGACCTCGATCCGGTGGAGCGGCTCGTTGAGCGCGCCCGTCCGGTAGCCGTCCACGTCGACGGCGACGAACCGGAACCCGATGGCCCGGAACTCCGCCGATAGCCGCTCGAACGCCGGGACGTTGAGGGCGCGCGCCATTTCGTCGCGTTCGATCTCGATGCGCGCCACGTCGCCGTGGTGCCGCACGCGGCTCTGGCGGAATCCCATCGCGCGCAGAACGGCTTCCCCGCGGTCGATCATCCCGAGCTTCTCCGTCGTGACGGGCGACCCGTAGGGAATGCGCGACGCGAGGCAGGCCGAGGCCGGCGCGTCCCAGGTGGCCAGTCCGCGGGCGCGGGACAGCTCCCGGATGTCGGACTTGCCGAGCCCGGCTTCGATCAGGGGGCTACGGACCCCCAGCTCGCGTCCGGCTTCGCGTCCCGGCCGGTGATCGGCCGTGTCGTCGCGGTTGTTGCCGTCCACGACCCACCGGAACCCCCGGTCCCGGGCCATGGCGTCCAACCGCGTGTACAGCTCGGTCTTGCAGAAGTAGCAGCGGTTGACGGGGTTCCCGGCGTAGTCGGGGTTGTCCAGCTCCGCGGAACGGATGAACTCGTGCCGCAGTCCGTGTCCGGCGGCCACATCGACCGCCATGGCGCGCTGGTGGGCGGAATAGCTGGGGCTTTCGGCCGTGACGGCCAGCGTTCGATCGCCCAGTTCCTCGCGCGCCACCACGGCGAGGTATGCGCTGTCGACGCCGCCGCTGAAGGCGACGATGCACGATTCCATCTCCGACAGAATGCGCCGGAGCGCGGTTTCCTTCTCTGTCCGACGATCGTTCATGAGCCTGACGGGAACGCGCTATTGTAGCAGCATCGGCCAAGCCCCGCCGGGAGCCGGGAGTCCGCTTGGAAAGCCCTTGACAACGCCGCGGACCGGCTTTCAGACTGGTTGGGTTGGGGGTTCATCGGACGTCATGCAGGCGACACTGCTACTGAACGCGTCGTACGAGCCGCTTCGGATCATCTCGTGGAAGAAGGCGGTGACGCTCCTCTTCGCGGGCAAGGTCGAGGTCATCGACGAGTACGAGCAGGAGATTCGCAGTATCACGTTCTCGCTCCGGCTCCCGTCGGTGTGCCGGCTCGTCAAGTACGTCGGCGTCAAGCACCGCAACCGCGTGAAGTTCTCGCGCGCGAACATCTACGCCCGCGACGACTACACCTGTCAATACTGCGGCAAGCGGTTCCCGACCGAGGATCTCACCTTCGACCACGTCGTGCCCGTGGCTCGCGGCGGCCGGAAGAAGTGGGACAACATCGTGACGGCCTGCTTCCGGTGCAACCACAGGAAGGGAGGGCGAACGCCCGCCCAGGCCGGCATGCGGCTCGTCCGCGAACCCATCGAGCCCAAGTGGCTGCCGGCGGTCCACATCCGGTTCCGGATCCAGTCCCCCCCGGAGAGCTGGCGGGACTACCTGTACTGGAACGTCGAGCTCGATCTATAGGAGCCTGCGGTGGAGCCCCTGCTGCATTCGACCGGCGATGCATCCCGTCTGGACCGCGTGGCTCGCCGGTCACATATCGGGAATAGGCTCCCTACTCGCGCCTTGCCGGACGGGCGCCTCACCGGTCTCGGTGCGACGCGGGATTCCACCGCAGGCTCCTAGCGTCGGCCGATGCCGCTCAGCGAACAGATTCAGACCGACATGGTGGCGGCCATGCGGCGCAAGGAGGCCGCGCGCCTGAGCACCCTGCGCATGGCCAAGGCCGCGCTCCACAACAAGCGGGTGGAGACCGGCGACGAACTGTCGGAGGCGGCCGCCGCCGGCGTGCTCAACGCGCTGGTGCAGCAACGCCGCGACGCGGCCGCCCAGTTCCGGAACGGCGGGCGCGAGGACATGGCGCGCAAGGAGGAGGCCGAGATCGCCATCCTGGAGACCTATCTCCCGGCGCCGGCCTCGGACGCGGAAATAGGGGAGGCGATCGCCGCCGCCATCGCCGAGACCGGCGCGTCGAGTCCGAAGGACATGGGCCCCGTCATGAAGGCCACGCTGGCGCGGCTGGCCGGCAAGACCGTCGACGGCGGCCGCGTCAGCCGACGGGTGCGGGAGACGCTGGCGTGATGCCGGACGCCGAACCGGAAATCCCCGGCAACGATCCGGTCCCGGCCGCGCTTCCGTCCGAAGAGTCTCCCGACGCCGTCGACGACGATTCGCCGCGCGGGGGAAAGGGCGCGCTGCGGGAATGGACCGAGAGCTTGGTCTTCACGATCGCGTTCGTGCTGCTGTTCACCAACTTCGTCGCGCAGGCCACGCAGGTCCCGACCGAATCGATGAAGCCGACGATCCTGGTCGGCGACCACTTCTTCCTGGACAAGCTGGCCTTCCCGGCGAATTACCCCCGCTTCGTGCAACCGGTCCTGCCCGCGCGGTCCCTGGAGCAGGGCGATATCGTGGCGTTCCGCGCGCCCGACGGCGGCCCCGTGCCGTTCGTCAAGCGCATCGTCGGCGTCGGCGGCGACGTCGTCGAGATCCGCGAGAAGATCGTCCGCGTCAACGGGGCGGTGTTGGACGAGCCGTACAAGATTCACGTCGACACGCACGTCTATCGCGCAAACGCTTTCCTGGGGAGCGGGTTGATGGGCCGCGACAACTTCGGGCCGGTCACCGTTCCCGACGACGCGTACTTCGTCATGGGCGACAACCGCGACAACAGCCGCGACAGCCGGGCGTGGGGCTTCGTCAGCCACGGCGACGTCATCGGCAAGCCGTTGTTCGTGTACTGGTCGTTCGAAGGCGGAGCCTACACGCCGGGCCGACGCTCCCTGCTGGACCGCGTCCGCGGATACGCATCGGTCGCGGCCAACTTCTTCGGCCAGACCCGCTGGTTCCGCACCGGCACGTTGATCCGTTGAACGAACCGCCGCCTGGAGCCCGCGCGACCCGGGAGCGAAACGCCGGCGCGGCGCCGATTCGCCGGGCCGTTCTGCCGGCGGCCGGGTGGGGCACGCGGTTTCTGCCGGCGACCAAGGCGCAGCCGAAGGAAATGCTGCCCCTCATCGACAAGCCGCTCATCCAGTACGCGGTCGAGGAAGCCGTCGATTCCGGCATCCGGCATGTCACGATCGTCACCGGCCGCGGCAAGGACGCGATCGAGGGTCACTTCGACGTTTCCGGCGAGCTCGAGACCGTGCTGGCCGAACGCGGCCGCACGGACCCACTCGAAGAGATCCGCCGCATCTCGAACATGGCCCGCGTGACGTACGTGCGCCAGCGGCAGGCCCTGGGACTGGGACACGCCATCGCGTGCGCGCGCGACGCGGTCGGCGACGAGCCGTTCGCCGTCGTGCTGGGCGACGACGTCATCGACGCCGACGTGCCGTGCCTCGCGCAGATGATGGCGGCCTACCGCGCGCTCGGGTGCTCGATCGTCGCGGCGTCGGAGGTGCCCCCGTCCGAAGTGTCCCGGTACGGGATCGTTCGGGAGGGTCCCGCCGACGCCGACGATCCGCGGCGGGCGCGCGTCGAGGACGTCGTCGAGAAACCGTCCCCGACGGAGGCCCCGTCCAATCTGGCCATCATCGGCCGCTACATCCTGACCCCCGGTATCTTCGCCGCGTTGGAGGAGACGCCGCCCGGCCGGGGCGGCGAGATCCAGCTGACCGACGCCATCCGTCGGCTGATCGAGACCGAGCCGGTGTACGCCTACCGGTTCGAGGGCGCCCGCTACGACGCGGGCGACAAGCTCGGCTTCCTGAAGGGCACGGTCGAACTCGCGCTCAAGCGGGACGACCTGGGCGCCGAGTTCCGGGAATACCTCGAATCGTTGAAGCTGTAGTCCGGGGGGAACGATGGGCGCCCTTTATGTCGTTGCAACGCCGATCGGCAACCTCGACGACTGGACTCACCGTGCCGAGGCCGTGTTGCGCGCCGCTGACGGGATCCTGTGCGAGGATACGCGACACACGCGCAAGCTCCTGTCGCGTTACGGTATCCAGGGGAAACTGGAGAGCTGCCACGACTACAACGAAGCCGCGAAGGCCGACGCGCTGGCGCGCCGGATCGCGCGCGGCGCTTCGCTGGCGCTGGTTTCCGACAGTGGAACGCCGACGGTTTCCGATCCCGGCTACCGCGTCGTTCGGGCGTGCCGTTCGATCGGCGCGCCGGTCGTTCCGGTGCCCGGCGCGTCGGCGTTGACCGCCGCCCTGTCCGTCTCGGGACTGCCCACCGACGCGTTCCTCTTCGTCGGTTTCCTGCCCCCGCGGAAGGACGCCCGCCGCCGGCGGCTCGAAAGCCTGCGTTCGGAGACCGCCACCCTGGTCTTCTACGAGGCCCCGCACCGGCTGCGGGCCGCCCTGTCCGACATGCGGGACCTGCTGGGCGACCGCACGGCCTTCCTTGGGCGTGAAATGACGAAGTTCCACGAAGAGTACGTCCACGGTCCCATCGGGCGGATCCTCGAGCGCGTGTCCGAACGCGGCGAGTCCGTGATCGTCGTCGAAGGCGCGGCGGGAACCGATGAACCGGAGGGCGGGCCGGTCGACCTCTCCACGATGACGCGGCCGGCGATCCTGAAGCTGGCCGCCCAACGGCTGGGCGTGGGGCGCAAGCAGCTCTACGACGCGCTGTTCCGGAAGTAGCGCCGCCGCGCCCCGCCTCCGCCGTCAGTCGTTCAGGACGGTGGCGACCGGCGGCGCATCCCAGGACGCGTCCGCCGACTCCACGACCGATTCCGACGGCAGCCGCACGAATCCGACGGCGGCCGTCTCGGTCACGCGCGTGAAGACCAACTCGTGGGGCCGGTCGTCCTGGTGGGTGTAGAACACCAGGGAACGCTGGATCGGGTGATCGTCGATCCGCAGGAAGCGCGCCTCGGGCACGAGCCAGATCCAGCCGCCGATGCGTTGAAGGCGGCGGTCCACGCGCGTGAGGCGCAGGACGATGCCGGGCGCGATCTCCTCGTTGAAGTCCGTGTACGTTTCGAAATCGACGCGATCCTTGTCGACGGCGTACGCGACGACGTCGAGACGGCGCTCGGCGCCCGCCAGGCGGTTCGCCAGACCCGCGGTGCGGGCGTCGTCACGCCGGCGCTCGAGGTCCATCTCGAACGCCAGGTCGAAACCGACGGACTCGATCTCGTCCACGAGCTTGTCTTCCAGGACCGCCAGCTCCGCCATCCGGGACTGCTCGGCCGCTTCCAGGGCCGCCAGCCGTTCCCGAATCGGGGACGCGGCGTCCTCGACCCCGGCCTGGATACGCCATTCGACGTCGTCGTCGGCCTCCCGGATCTCGGCGATGTCGCCGCGTACGGAGGCCAACCCCCGCGTGAGGGACGACTCGACGGCCGAGACGCGCGCGCTCAACCGTTCCATGACCTCCGCGTTCGGTACACGGCCGGCCACGGTCGAAAGACGCCGGTCCAGGGAATCCAGCCGCGTTCCGACCGCCTCGACCGCGGCGGCGTCCGCCGTCTCGGCCAGCCGCGCCTCCCCGGCCTCCAGCCGCTCGAAGCCCGAACGGGCGGTGAATGTGAAGAGGGCCGCCAGAATTCCGACCGCGGCCCAGAGGGCGAAGACGCCCAGACCGGATGCCGTTTTGGGCGTTCCCGGGCGAGCGCCTTTCTCGATGTCGTTGCGCGTGGGCTTCCGTTTCGGGTCCTCGGGACCCAGCAGGCTTGTGAACCTCATGTCGACCTCCGTATGTCGCGTTCTCCGGGCGGGAACCGGCCGACGCGCCGTATCGGGGGGCCGGTGAACGGCTTATTGTGGATTTCGGCCGGCTCCCGCCTCGCCCCGCTTCGTTGCACGAGGCGTGCCAAACGCGTCCGGCGTGTGTTCTCAGCGAGTTACGTCCGATTCCGGTTCGCCCGCGCGAGGCGTCCCGGCCGGGAAACCGGAAATAATTCCCGCTTCGGCGGCGTTCGCACCACAATAGAGTGAGGCTCGGGCCGCGGGCCTGAGGGAGAGGCGCGTTGAGAACATCGAGAGTGCTCGTCGTCGAGGATGACGCGGCCATGCGCGCGGCGCTGGAGTTGCGCCTGAAGAGCTGGGGCTTCGAGGTCCGGAGCGCGCCGGACGGCGCCGCGGGGCGCGGCGCGGCGCGGGAGTTCGATCCCGACATAGTGGTCACGGACCTCGTCATGCCGGAGTTGTCCGGCCTGGACCTGCTCCGTGCGCTCAAGCGGGACGACCCGCACTGCCACGTCCTGCTCGTGACGGCCGAGGGCGGAATCGACGACGCGGTCGAGGCCATGAAGCACGGCGCGCGCGACTTCCTGACCAAGCCCCTGGACTACGGCCGGCTGAGGGCGCTCGTCGACGAAGCGGCGCGGGACGTCGAATCGCGGCTCCGGTCGCGGCGGCTCAGCGGCAAGGTCGCCGGCAGCGACGGCTTCATCGGCGAGAGCCGGGCCATGCGCTCCGTGTTCGACCTGATCGAGCGCGTGGCCGGCGCCGACACGCCGGTGATCGTCACCGGCGAGAGCGGGACCGGGAAGGAGCTGGCGGCCCGGCGCATCCATGACCTCAGCCGGCGGCGGGCGCAGCCGTTCGTGGCCGTCAACGCCGCGGCCGTTCCGGAAGGCCTGGCCGAGAGCGAGTTCTTCGGACACGAAAAGGGCGCGTTCACAGGCGCGCTCGATACGCGGCCGGGCTGCCTGGAATTGGCCCACCGCGGGACGCTGTTCCTGGACGAGATCGGCGAAATGCCGATGGCGCTCCAGCCCAAGCTGCTGCGTGTCCTGAACGATCAGCGGGTGCGGCGCATCGGCGGGCGCCGGGAGATCGAGTTCGACGTGCGCGTCATCGCGGCCACCAACGTCGACCCCGCGCAGGCCGTCCGCGACGGGCGTTTCCGCGAAGACCTCTATTACCGGCTCGCCGTGTTCACGATCGAGCTGCCGGCGCTCCGGGAGCGTCCGGGCGATATCCCGCTCCTGGCGCAACACTTTCTGGACGTCTTCCGCGCGAAGCACGCCGCGCCGGCCGAGGGCCTGCGCGAATCGTCCGTCGAGCGGCTGAAGAAACACCCCTGGCCGGGCAATGTCCGCGAGTTGAGGAACGTCATCGAGCGCGCGGTCGTTCTGGCCGACGGGCCGTGGATCGAGGACCGGCACTGGCCGCCCTACATCCGGGAGTCGCGGCTGCCCGGCGCCACCGAGCTGGTCTTCCCGATCGGCGGCACGACGCTCGAGGACGCCGAGAAGGCCCTGATCCTGAAGACGCTGGAGATGGCGGGCGACAACAAGGCCGAAGCGGCGCGCCTGCTGGGTCTGGACGTCAAGACGATTCGCAACAAGCTCCACCGCTACGAGGCGGACAGGCGCGTGTCCGCGGCGGGACGATGAGGGTATCGACGCGCATCGTCGCGGGCTACGGGGTCCTGGCGGCGCTGACCCTGGGCGCGCTGGCGTACCAGTGGACGCTCGTCCACCGGATGCGGACCATCAGCAACGACCTGTCGCTCACCTACTTTCCGGCCGCGTCGCTGGCCATTCGCCTCGACGAGACCCTCCTGGACACCGAGGAGTTCGTTTCCAAGGACCTGATGGTGGGCGGGTACGGCGTGGAGCTGGCCGAGAGCCGCGCGGCGTTCGAGCGCACGCTCGCGGCCCTGGAGGCGCTCGACCCGTCCGAAGCGGAACGCGCGGCGCTGGAGCGCCTGCGCGCGGGTTGGCGTGAGCTCGCCGACGCCGTCGAGTCCGCCCGCGGCGCCCCGCCGCCGGCCGGCTACACGTGGCTGCCGGCCCGTCTCGAAGACCGGTTCCGCCGCCTGTTCAGCCAGGTGGACGGGCTCCACGCGTCATCGGCCGCCGAGGTGGAACGTCATCTCGCCGCTTCGGCCGGCATCGACCGGCAGGCGACGCGGGTTTCGTGGATCCTGGCGGGAACGGCGCTGCTGCTCTCGGCCGCCGTCGCGTTTCCCATCGTGCGTTCGATCTCGGGAGGGCTCGGCCGCCTCATGGAAGGCACGCGTTGGCTGGGCGCCGGCCGGCTCGGGCGCCGGATCCCGGAAGACCGGAACGACGAGTTCGGCGAGCTGGCCCGAAGCTTCAACCGCATGGCGGACCGGTTGGAGGGGCTGGATCGGTTGAAGAAGGACTTCGTCTCGTCGGTGTCGCACGAGTTGAAGTCGCCGATCGCCGCGTCGCGGGAGATCGTGCGGCTGCTCCTGGACGAGGTGCCCGGGCCGCTGAACGCCGAGCAGCGGCGGTTGCTGGAACTCTCGATCCGCAGCTCGCGGCGCCTGTCGTCCATGGTGGGCGGTCTGCTGGACCTGGCGCGGATGGACGCCGGGACCATCACCTACGAGATGCGGAACGAGGACGCCGCCGCGCTCATCCGCGCCACGCTCGAGGAGTTCGCGCCGGCTCTGGAGGAACGCGGGCTCGCGACCACGCTCGACGTCGCCGATGGCGTGAAGGCGGTCCGCTGCGATCGGGACCGCATCGTGCAGGTCATCGGCAACGTCGTGGACAACGCCATGAAGTTCGCGCCGCGCGGCTCCACGATCGCGATCCGTGTCGATCCGGCCCCTCCGGAGCGGATCGCGCCGCGGGGAGGCGTCGAGGTCTCCGTCGCCGACGCCGGCCCGGGCATTCCCGATGCCTACAAGGAACGTGTCTTCGGGCGGTTCCAGCAGGTGCGTCCCGGCGGTTCCGGGCATGCCGGCGGGGGCGCGGGCCTGGGGCTGGCGATATCGCGCGGGATCGTGGACGCGCACGGCGGCCGCGTCTGGGTAGAGGACAACCCGGGAGGCGGCAGCGTCTTCCGGCTCTTGCTGCCTGGCGCCCGGAAGGCGCCGCCGAAGAAGATCCAGCGCGCGGCCGCCGTCTCCGGAGCCGTGGCCGCGTGGCTGGCGTTGGCCGCCTGCGGGCCCAGTGCGCCGGCGCCGGTCCCGCCCGAGCCGGACCCGTCGATCCCGGCCGGCATCGCGTTCGCCGAGGGCGATTACGAGACGGCCGCCCGCGCGTACCGGCGCGCGCTCGAGGTGACCGATCCGCGCATCGCGATCGATCGCGAGGAGGCGTTCTACCGGCTCGCGCTGATTCACGCGCTGCCCGACAGTCCGCTGCACGACGCGGCCGCGGCGCGCCGCATCCTCGAAGACATGCGCGCCGAGTTTCCCGGCGCCTCTCGAGCGGTGGGGCTCGGCCCGCTCCTGGAGCTTCAGGCCGTGGCCGCGGATCTCCGGTCGCGCCTGGATGCCGCGCGGGCCGAGATCGGCCGGGTCGCCTCCGAACGGGACGCCGAGCTCGACGCGCTGCGGCAGGCGTTGGATGCGGCCGAGTCCGAACTGGAGACCCTTCGGGCGATCGATCGCGACCGGCGCCGGCGCGATTGACCGTCTTACAGCAGAGAGTCGTCGATGGCTACGGGGGAGGCTCTCGGCGGGGAGTCGTCGGCTGCCGGCGGCGGTTCCTCGTCCCCGCCCAGGTAGGCCTTCAGCCGGGATTCGGACCCTTCGAAGAAGCTGTCCACGAGACCGTCGACGGCGTCGGCGCGCGCCTGGGCCTCGGTGGGCACCGGCTCGTAGACGTGCGCGCGCGACTTCTTGGTTCGTCGCAGCAGGCCCTTCTTGAACATGCGGTCCATGACGGTCATGACCGTCGTGTAGGCGAGCTCGCGCTCCGGCAGCAGGTCCAGCCGCACGTCCTTGACCGGCGCGGAACGCCTCCCCCACAGCGACTTCATGACGGCCAGTTCGAGCGGTGTGAGCGTGATCACGCGTCGAGGTCTTTCGGCCGGTTCTCGAGGATTTCCGTCAACGTTCCGGCTTCGGATTTGCCCGGCGCCCGGTCGGGGACGGCGGCCACGCGCAACCGCATCACGCGGCGCGGCAAGTCCAGGCGAACCACGTCGCCGGGTTTCACCGCCCGGCCCGGCCGGGCCACGAGGCCGTTCACGCGGACCCGGCGCGCGTCACAGGCCGCTTTCGCCATCGAGCGGCGGGGTATGACGCGGCTCCATTTCAGGAACTGGTCCAGGCGCACGCCGGGCCGCGGCCCCCTATTCCTCGCCCGCGTCAGGGGACGCGGCCGTGTCCGGGGACGCGGCCGCGTCGGGGGATGCGCCGGTGTCCACGTACCCGTCCTTGACTTCGATGAAGCTTTCGGCGCGCAGTTCCTCGATATAGGTCCGTCTCGCCTCGGGATACTCGAGGCTCGCCAGGTACTGCTGGATTTCGTTCATGGCCAGCTCGAACACGCGGATGCCGCCGTCGTGGCGGTCGACGAGCTTCAGGATCAGGTACGCGTCGGGCAGATCGATGATCTCGCTGACCTCGTTCCGTCCCAAGTCGGCGGCCGGCTCGGCGTAGATCGGGCTCAATGCGCCGGTTTCGAAGAACCCCAGGTCGCCGCCGAGCTCGGCCGTGGAGACCTCGGACTCCTCGAAGGCGACTTCCTGGAAGTCCTCGCCGTCCCGCACGCGCGCGAGCGCGGCCTCCGCCTTGGCCCGCTTCTCCTCGCCGTCCGGATCGTTCGGGTCCTTGAGAACGACGATCTCCTGGATCCGCACGCCCGGCGGGCTGTCGAATTCCTCGGTGTTGGCTTCGTAGTATTCCCGGGCTTCCTCGGTCGTGATGATGATCTGCCGGTAGGCCTCCTGGCCCAGCAGCACTTCGGCCACGTAACGCGTCCGGATCATCTCCCGGTATTCTTCCACCGAGTCGCCCTGGGCGACGATGGCGGCTTCCAGGTCTTCCAGCGTTTCGAAGTCGTAGTCCTGCCGGAGCTGCTCCATCGTGCGCACGACTTCCAGGTCGCCGTCGATGCCGAACTCCTCGGCCTTCTGCACCAGCAGGCTCTGATCGATCATGTCCCGCAACAGGTTGGCCTGGCCCTCCTCGATGGCCTCGAGGAGCTCGGCGCCCTCCAATTGCTCGATGAGCGCCGTCTCGAGCGTCGACCGCTGCAGCTCGAGCTCGGACTTCAGGATGACGTCGTTGTTCACGACGGCGATGATCTCGTCGAACAGGGTCTGGGCCGGCGCGGCCGGCGGCAGCGCCATCGCGGCCGACAGCGCCCAGGCGGCTTTGGTCATCGTCACCTCCGCAGAAGAAGAGGATAGCTCAAGTAAGCTCGCGGAGCACGGTCTGGATACGGTCGAAGACGCGCCCCGCTCCCTCGGCCGCCGAGACGTGGAGCGTGGCCGGGGGCATGAAACCCACGTCGGGGTTGCGTTCCACGAGCTGGACGATCCGCTCCGGTTCGATCCGGGCCTCGGGCGCGAAGGCGATTTCCACGCGGTCCCGCTTCCGGTCGATCGAGCGTGCGCCGAGGGCGCGTCCCAGCACGCGGAGCCGAGCGTATTCCAGCAGGTTCTCGACCGGGGACGGCAACCGGCCGAGGCGGTCTTCCAGGTCCCGGTAGCGGGAGTCGACGTCCGCCTCGGTGCGGCACGACGCGATTCCCCGATAGATTCGCAGCCGAAGCGCCTCGTCGGCGACGAAATCGGGCGGTATCTTCAGGTCGGATTTCAGGTTGATGGACGTTTCCACTTCCGGCGGCGCCTCCCCGGTGCGCACTTCCTCGATCGTCCGCTCCAGCATCTGGCAATACAGGTCGAAGCCGATCGCCTCGATGTGACCGTGCTGCTGGCCGCCGAGCAGGTTGCCGGCGCCGCGCAGCTCCAGGTCGAGCGCCGCGATCCGGAAACCCGCGCCGAGCTCGCTGAACTCCCGGATGGCCGCCAGCCGCCGCCGCGCGATGGGGGTCAGCGTCTTGTCCGAGGCGATCAGCAGGTAGGCGTAGGCCCGCCGATTCGACCGGCCCACGCGTCCCCGGAGCTGGTACAGCTCGGCCAGGCCGTACCGGTCGGCGCGGTTGATCAGCATGGTGTTGGCCAGGGGGATGTCCAGGCCGTTCTCGATGATCGTCGTCGCCACCAGGACATCGAACTCGTGGCGCATGAACCGCAGCATCACCCGCTCCAGCTCCCGCTCGCTCATCTGCCCGTGGCCGACCTCGACGCGGGCGCGCGGGCAGATTTTCTGGATGTAGCTGGCCATCGAGTAGATCGATCCCACCCGGTTGTGGACGAAGTAGACCTGCCCGGCCCGCTCCAGCTCTTCCTCGATCGCGTTCTCGACCACGATCGGGTTGAACTCGAGCACCGAGGTCCGGATCGCCAGACGGTCGCGCGGCGGGGTCTCGATCACCGACATGTCCCGGAGCCCGGTCAGCGCCATGTGCAGGGTCCGGGGAATGGGCGTCGCCGTCATCGTGATCACGTCGACCTGTTTCCGGATCCTCTTGAGGCGTTCCTTGTGCGCGACCCCGAACCGTTGCTCCTCGTCGATGACGAGCAGGCCCAGGTCGCGAAACTCGACGTCCTTGGACAGCAGGCGGTGCGTGCCGACCAGGATGTCGACCTTGCCGCTTCCGGCGTCGGCCACCACCTGCGTCCTCTCCTTCGGCGGCACGAAGCGGCTGAGCATGGCGATCGTCACCGGAAACGCGGCGAACCGTTCCTTCAGCGTCTCGAAGTGCTGGAAGCAAAGCACGGTCGTCGGCGCGAGCACGGCGACCTGCTTGCCGGCGTCGACGGCCTTGAACGCCGCCCGCATCGCCACCTCGGTCTTGCCGTACCCCACGTCGCCGCATACGAGGCGGTCCATCGGCGCGGGGGCCTCCATGTCGCGCTTGATGTCGGCGATCGCGGCCAGTTGATCGTCCGTCGGCTCGTAGGGGAACGCGTCGTCGAATTCCTTCTGCCAGGCCGAGTCCGGCGGATAGGCGTGCCCGACGGCGACACGGCGTTCGGCGTAGAGCTGGAGCAGTTCCTCGGCCATGTCGCGAATGGCCCGCCGGACGCGCGCCTTGCGCTGCGCCCAGGTCGTGCCGCCCAGACGATCCGGTTTCGGATGGGCGCCCTCCCTGGACGCGTACTTCCGAACCAGGTCCAGGCGCTCCAGGGGCACGTACAGCGCGTCGCCGTTCTCGTAGGACAGCCGCAGGCACTCGCGGTCGTGGATCGTGGCGACGCCCTCGTACCGGCCGATGCCGTGGTCGACGTGGACGACGTAGGCGCCGATCTTCAGGTCCTCCAGATCGGACAGGAACGCCGCCGTCGCCGACGGACGCCGCGCCGGGCCGACGAAGTGCTCGGACTCGTCCAGGATGTCGGTCTCGGCGAACACCTCGACGCCGATGTCCGGGAGCCGGAACCCCTCCGACACGCGTCCGACGGCGATCAGCGGCGCGCGGCCCGCGGCCGGTTTCGGACTCGGGTCGGATTCGCCGAACTCCGTGCGAAACGGGACCTCGTACTCGCGCAGGATGTCCCGCAGGCGCTCGGCCATTCCGTTCGTGCTTCCCAGAAGCACCACCTGACGCCCGGCTTCCCACGACGCCCGGACGGTCTCGACCATCTCGCGCATCCGGCCGTGGAAGCGGCGCGCGGGCTGCGAGATCACGTGGAACTCCTCGCCGGCCGCGCCCAGTTCCTCCAGGCGGAGCGAGCACCTCGCCTCCACAAGGCTTCGAAGCTCGTCGGGCGGACGGAACAGGCTGTCGGGCGGCAGCGCCAGGCCCCCGGCCCGATCGGTCTGCGCGTACCTCTCGGCGAGAACGTCGAAGTAGCGGCCGTACGCCTCGAAGAGAACGCCGGGTTCGTCGACGACGAGCACGCCGGCGTCGAGGTAATCGGTCAGTCCGGCCGTGAGCGGCGCCGCCGCCGGTATCAGGAACGGCCAACCTTCGAACGGCGCGCCGTCGTCGGCGAGAGCCAGCCGGGCGCGCAGCTCGTCCTGGTGGCGTTCGTCCCTCCACCGGCGCCGGGCCTGGGCGGCCCATTGCCGGATGATCGGACCGGAAACGATGCGTTCCCGCATCGGAAGGACGTCGATGTGCCGCAACGGTCCGATCGAGCGCTGGTCGTCGGGATCGAACCGGCGAATCGAGTCGACGCTGTCGCCGAAGAACTCGATGCGCGCGGGATACGGGGCGAGCGGCGAGAAGACGTCGACGATGCCGCCCCGCCGCGAGTACTCGCCGACGGTCGAGACCGGTTCCTGCCGGACGTATCCGGCCCGTTCCAGGTGGTCCAGCATCAGTTCCTGCGACAGCTCGTCGCCGGCGTCTATTCCGAGTCCGCAGGTGTCGAAGTCCGCAGGCTCGGGCAGGCGGCTGGCGAGGGCCCGGGCCGATGTCACGACGATGTCGGCCGCTTCCGAGCGCAGGCGCCATAGCGTCGACGCCCGCGTCCGTTCCACGTCGGCGTGCGTTCCCAATCCCGAATAGGGGTCGTTGTCCCAGGCGGGGAAGGCGGAGACGCGGTCCGCGCCCCGTTCGTTCAACTGCTGGTGGAAGTAGACGGTGTCGGTCCGCAGGCGGTCGGTTTCCGAGGGGTCGGAGGCGACGATCACCAGCGGCCGCCGGAACTCGGACCACATCCGGGCGGCGAACAGGCCCCGCATGGGGCCGCCGAGGCCCGACACGCGGACCGGCGATTCCCGCTTGAGCACTTCGGAGGCGATCCGCCGGAGCTCGGCCGGATCCCAGATGCCCGAAAGCGTCTCCCGCAGCCGGGCGGCGCTCCGATCCATTACGAGCGCCGCTCGAGGACGCGCTCCAGTATTCCGGACGTGGACTGGCCCTCCACCAGGTCCAGCGCGACGACGCGGCCGCCCCAACCCTCGACCTCCGCGCGGCCCACGATGCCCTTCTCCTTCCAGTCCGCGCCCTTGACGAGCACGTCCGGGCGGATCGCCAGGATCGTATCGAGCGGCGTGTCGGCGTCGAAGACGCAGACGACGTCCACGCTTTCCAGGGCCGCCAGGATTTCCGCGCGCTCGAGCTGTTCGAAGACGGGCCGGCCCGCGCCCTTGAGACGCCGTGTCGAGCCGTCGCTGTTCAGGGCGACGACGAGCAGGTCGCCCGCGTCGCGGGCGCGTTCGAGCAGCTCGATATGGCCGGGGTGCAGGATGTCGAAGCAGCCGTTCGTCATCACCACGGTCCCGCCGGCGTCCCGGACCTCGCGCGCGACGGCCGCGGCGTCGTCGATCGGCTTGATTTTGGCGGTGGACATGACGGGTGTGAGCGCCCTTCGCCGGGCGGGTAGTATAGCATCGCGCTTGTGCGTGTTCGGTTGGCCATCATCGCGGGGTGCGCGGCCGCGTTCGGCGCCGGTTTCGTGACGTTACGGACGGTGCGCCCCGCCGAGACGCGCGGCGTGTTTCCGACGCGGCCGCCCACGCCCTTCGTCCGTTTCGCGCCGGAGGGTCCACCCCTGGGGCGGGTCCTGGCGCTCCACGGCGTGGGCGCCGGCAAGGCGATGATGAGGCACACCGCCATGGCCATGGCCGACGGGGGATTCGACGTCCATCTCGTCGACCTGCCGGGCCACGGTGACTCGCCGGGAAGCCTCTCCTCGAGCGCCGCCCTCGGCGTCGTCGAGCAACTGGTCGAGACGCTCGGCGCCGGCACGATCCTGGTCGGCCACTCCATGGGCGGCGGCTTCCTGGTCGAGCATGCCGCCGGCCGCGACGTCGGGACCCTGGTGCTGTATTCCCCCGGGCCCGTCCCGGTCGACGAAGTCCGCGCGGAACGCGTCCTGGTCGTCAGCGGCCGTTTCGACAGCCCCCGCATCGACGACGGCATTCCGCGCGTGATCGACGCGGTGACGGGCGCCGCCATGTGGTGGAGGGACCCGTGGGGCGCGCATTCCACCGCCCTGTTCAGTGCACGGAGGCTTCGAGCCGTGGTTCGATGGATGGGCGGCCGCGACGACGCCGTCGCGACCGGACGCCGGATGGGCGCGCTGGCCCTGATGACGCTGGCGGCTTCGGTGCTGCCCTTCGCGTGGCCGTTCGCGGGCCGCGACGGCGCGACCGATCGACTGCCGGCGACGCCGCGGATCGGATCCGGCATCGTCCAGTACGTCTTCGCCGGCGTGGCGGCCGTGGCCGTCGTGCATTTCCTGCGGCCGTTGGAATGGCTGGGCGTGTTCGGCACGGACTACCTGCTGGGAGTCATCCTGATCGCGGGGCTTCTCCTCTGGCGCGGCCGCGGCTTCGCTCTCTCCCGTCGCGGCCTGGCTGCCGCCGCCGCCGCCGCGGCGTACGTCATCGTCGTCTTCGGCGTCCTGATCGCGTCCAGCTTCGTGGACGTCATGCCCACGGGAACGCAGTGGCTTCGCGTGCCGGTCCTGGCCGCCGCCGCGTTTCCGCTGTTTCTCCACGACGAGCAGACGCTCGCCGGGATATCGGGGGCGGCCAGACGGTGGGGCGCCTTCCTGGCGACGCGCGGCCTGTTGTGGCCCATCGTCGTCACCGGCGTCCTCCTGCTCGACCGGTCCGAGACCCTGCTGGTTCTGACGATGCACCTGGTGTTATGTTTCTGGCTCGTGCTCGCCTCGATGTCCGCCTTCGTCGCGCGCAAGACCGGCGAGCCGGCGGCGGCGGCCCTGTTCGCCACGCTGGTTCAGGCCTGGGTCTTCGCCGCGCTGTGGGTGAGGTCCCCATGAACGCCGCCATCCCGCCCAGGGACGACCCCCGCAACCTGTTCGGCTGGTACATGTACGATTGGGCGAACTCCGCCTACATCCTGACCGTATCGGCCGGGCTGATCGGGCCGTTCATGGTGCGGACGATCGCCCCCGAGGGCGCCCGGTTCCTGGGCGTGGACATCCCGCCCGGATCCCTCGTCGCCTTCGCGATCGGCGTCTCCGCCGGGTTGACCTTCCTGATAGCCCCCGTGCTGGGCGCCATCGCCGACTTCGCCGGCGCCCGCAAGCGCTTCCTGCTGTTCTTCGCCTACATGGGCGCCGCCGCCACCGTGCCGCTCTGTTTCTCCGGGGCCGGCAGCACGGTGCGGACGCTCGCGCTCTTCATCACGGCCCAGACCTGTTTCGTCGCCGCCAACGTCTTCTATGACGCGTTCCTGCCGTCGATCGCGTCCGAGGGGGAGATGGACCGCGTCTCGGGCCGCGGCTACGTCTACGGTTACATCGGCGGTTCGGTCCAGTTCACGGTGTCGCTGCTCCTGTTGCTGGGCAGCGAGCGGATCGGCATTTCCCAGGTGCAGGCGGTCCAGGCGTCGATGGCGATGGCCGGGCTCTGGTGGGCGGGTTTCACCCTGTTCACGGTCAAGTACCTGAGAGACGACTCGACGGCGGGCCGCCTGCCCGAACGGTACCGGCGGCTGCCGGGTCCGGTCGGTTACGCGGCGCTGGGGTTTTCGCGAACCTGGCGGACGGCGGTGCGCGTGGGCCGGTTCAAGCACCTGCTCGTGTTCCTGATCGCGTTCATGTTCTACAACGACGGCATCCAGACCGTGATCCAGTTGGGCGCCACCTACGGAACCGAAACGCTGTCGCTCGGGGAAGAGTTCCTGATGGCCACGCTGCTGACGATCCAGATCGTCGCCGCCATCGGGGCGGTGGCGTTCACCCGGCTGGCGAAACGCGTGGGGACCAAGAACGCCGTCCTGGCCAGCATTGCCGTGTGGGCGGGCATCGTCGTCTACGCCTACAACATGCAGACCGCCGGCCAGTACCTGGTGATGGGCGTGATCGTCGGCTTCGTCCTGGGCGGATCGCAGGCCCTGAGCCGCTCGCTCTACGGATCGATGATTCCCACCGAGGCCAGCGCCGAGTTCTACGGGTTCTACTCGGTGTTCTCGAAGTTCTCGGCCATCTGGGGCCCCTTCGTGTTCGGGGCGGCCGGCGTGTTGACCGGGTCGGCCCGGACCGGCATCCTGTCCCTGATCGTGTTCTTCATCGTCGGATTCGTCCTGTTGTGGTTCGTGGACGAAAAAAAGGCGCGCGTCACGGGCGTCTTTGAGTAGAGTGACACGGATAGAGCGGCCGACGGCAGACGGTGACGCCGGCGTCGTCGTCGAGGGTGGCGAGGAGTTCCCCGACGGTCCGCCCGGCGATCGGATCGATGGCGCCCGGCGCGATTTCGGCCAGCGGTTCCAGGACGAAGCGCCGCCGGGTGTAGCGGGGATGCGGTATCGTCAAGTCGGCGGTCCGCACCACGCGGTCCCCGTAGAGGATGATGTCGATGTCGAGCGTCCGGGGGCCTTTCGGCGTCGATCGCCGCCGGAGGTGCTGCCGCTCGATCGACAGGCACGTTCGCAACAGGTCGGCGGGTTCCAGGCGCGTTTCGGCTTCCGCGGCCGTGTTCAGGAACCACGGTTGCGAGGGGACGTCCTTGGGTTCGGTGGAGTAGACCGACGCGGACCGCACCACGTGGACTCCGCGGGCGTCCAGTTCGGCGAGGCCGTCGCGAAGGTGGGCTTCGCGGTCGCCCAGGTTGGAACCCAGGGCCAGAAAGCAGCGCTCCATGCGGACATTAGAACACGCCCGGTCGATCCGCTTGCCCGCGGGCCTCGTTCTGCTCGCGCTGGCCACGGGATGCGAGGTCGTCCAGGAAATCCAGCAACCCCAGCCGGTCGTCCGGCCGCCCGCGGGCATCCTCGAGGGACTGGCCACCCGCGGGACGCGGATCGTCGACCTTACGCATACCCTGAACGCCGCCAGTCCCCACTGGCCCGGCGAGGGCTACGAACCGTTCGCCTACGAGACGTTCGCGACGCTGGAGGAGAACGGCGTGCTCTCGGGCCGATTCTCGATGGCCGAGCATACGGGCACCCACCTGGACGCGCCCAATCACTTCGCCGAGGGGCAGATCGCCGTCGATGAGATTCCGCCGTCCCAGTTGATCGTGCCGGCCGCCGTCATCGACGTGAGCGCCGCGGTGGCCCTGAATCCCGACTACGAGCTCTCGGCCGAGGTGGTCACGGCCTGGGAACGCCAATACGGCGCGATCGAGCCCGGGACGCTCGTGTTCATGTACACGGGCTGGGAGGAAAGGTTCGCCGATTTCGAACGCTACCGCAACGCGGACGAGGAAGGCCGGATGCACTTTCCCGGCTTCTCGCCCGCCGCGGCCGAGCTGCTCGTCACCGGGCGCGACGTCGCCGGACTCGGCATCGACACCCTCAGCGTGGACTACGGCCTTTCGACGGACTTCGCGGTCCACGCCATCAGCCACGGCCGGGGGAAGTACCACATCGAGAACGCCGCCAACCTGGCCATGCTGCCCGCGAGCGGCGCCTGGGTGATCGTCGCGCCGATCAAGATCGAGCGCGGCACGGGCGGCCCCGTCCGGCTGTTCGCCCTGGTCCGGTAATCGCCCCGCCGCCCGGACGCCGACATGCGGACGACGTTGACCGAAACGCCGCTGGCGGGACTGCTCGTCGTCGAGACCGACTGTTTCCAGGATGAGCGGGGCTTCTTCACCGAATCGTGGAACGCGCGCGATTTCCGGTCGGCCGGCGTCGACGCGTCCTTCGTTCAGGACAACCATTCCCGTTCCGCGCGGAACGTCATCCGCGGACTGCACTACCAGGACGCCCGGGCCCCGGTCGGGAAACTCGTCCGCTGCACGCGGGGGACGGTCTACGACGTCGCCGTGGACCTGAGGGCGCAGTCGCCGACCTTCGGCCAGTGGTACGGCCTGGAACTGAGCGCCGGGAACCGGAAGCAGTTGTGGATTCCCGCCGGGTTCGCGCACGGCTTCGCGGCGCTCGAGGACGCGTGCGAGGTGCAGTACAAGCAGACCGGCTACTACCGCCCGGACCGCGAGGGCGGCATCGTGTGGAACGACCCGGACCTGGCCATCGCCTGGCCGGTCGCCGGCCCCATCCTCAGCGACCGCGACCGGGACCTTCCCCGCTTCGCCGACTACCGGAAGAACCCGGCGTTCCCCTGATGGGGCGGCCGCAAACCGCGTAGCGATTCGGGACGACGCCCGCGTGATTGCCCGCGCGGGGCGGCGAAAACATTCGCGACCGTGGCCGCAGCGGAGGCCATGTCCCTGCAATGTGAAGATGTGCATGCCGCCCGGGAACGAGATCCTGAACAAGATCGTCGATGGCAGAGTTGTGCTCGTCAAGATGCATCGAACGACCCTGACCGACGACCCGTTCCGCACTTTCGACGAGTGGCGTTCCGAAGCCGAAACGAACGCCTACGGTGACCTTTGAGCCAGGCGATACGATCAAGGCGCCGTTCCGCGTACGGACCGTCTTGACGGAGGCGGCCGATGACGCGCCGGTTGCTGAAGATCGGGTAGTACGCCGTGAACAGCGTGTACGCTACAGCCGCAGTTTTCGTACGCTTCCCTTGGCGCTGACCGCTGCGATGAGCGGTCCTTCCGTCCGTTGACATATGCGAAGTATCTTGGGCAGGGCTCGAACGAACGAGTCTGCCTGGTCCGGTCCGGTGAGGTCAGCGGCCGTCAGCACGAACGCCCGCACGCGAGCCTGTACGAGGGCCTGTATTTCAAGCTCTCGCCTTCGGATATGCCGATCCTTGGTAAGCACTATCCAGCCGCGCTGGCCAACGATGGGGAGCCACTCGGAATCGGGTGTTCCTGCGGCGAATTCGGACCGGGCCAACTTGACGTCGACACCTTCCCGTGCGAGAACCGCCGCAAGAATGCGGCCACCCAAACACTCGTCGATGAAGAACGTTGGTGGACGCCTAGGCAGCGGCGTCGAGTTCGCAGCGGATCGCTTCCCAGATTTCTTGCGGCGCCCGGTCATAGTCCTTCGTGAGTTGCTCGGGCGACTCGCCGGCCTTGAAACGATCGGCAACATCCGCCGTGGTGACGCGTGAGCCGGCGATTACCGGCCGGCCGTAGGCAACGAGAGGGTCGATCGAAACAAGGCGCGGGCCGTCGGTTCCACGACGCGTGAATGGGTACAGGCGGATCGCGAGACCATGCCGGTCGCGCACGATACGCCGGAGGTGCGCGTCGAGGATCTCTTCCATGGCGCCCTGTCCCTGCCGAGAGGCGTTAATCAGTCGACCGTACTCTCTGACGAACAAGTGCTTGCCGTCCGTCTGCATGGTCTCGTCCACGAGTGGGTGCGCACTGTCGGATTTCCGGCGCAAGTAGTCGAGAGCGCTCCGGATTTGCCTCATGTGAACACGGTGCTCCCGCCGAATCGCGCCAAGGACATGCAGTTCGAGCATGTTGACGAAGGACAACATCCCTCGTTCGCCGGCCGGACGTACGAGGGCCTTGGCCCGTTGAGTTCCCGTGGCCGTCGGGTACAGTCGACCGTACACCCACGACCGAATGGTGTTGGCGGGAATCCGCAGATAGTGGGCGGCCTCCGCCGGGCTGTAGGTCGGAATGTATTGCGGGCTCCGGCCGCCGTATATCGCGTAGTCGTCCAGGATGGCGCCTCCCTGCAGTCGAGATTCGAACGCTGCCGGAAGCGTAACCCATGAGGGGCCGCGTGGTCCATCCGGTGCAGCGCTGACGTGTGCTACAACGACGCCAACAGCAACGTTGCTATACCCAGGAAACTGAAGAAGCCGACGATATCGGTCACCGTGGTCAGCAAGATCGACGACGACTGGGCCGGGTCCTGTCGGATGGCGGTCAGGCCCATTGGGATGAGGGCGCCGGCCAACCCGGCGACCAGCATCGAGAGCACCATGGAGATCGCGATCACGGCGGTCAGACCCGGCGAGCGGCTCCAGACGTAGACGCCGGCCGACGTCGTGAGCGCCACGCCCAGGCCGTTGATCAGCCCCACGACGCCTTCCTTCACCGTGACCCGCCGCCAGTGCCGCAGCCGCACCTCGCGCAGCGCCAGACCGCGAATGGTCACGGCCAGCGCCTGCGACCCGGTGTTGCCGGACTGCCCGGCGACCACCGGCAGAAGCACGGCCAGCGCGGTCACCTGCGCGATGGTCGCCTCGAAGACGCCCACGACCGCCGCCGCCAGAAACGCCGTGAGCAAGTTGACCTGCAGCCACGGCAGCCGCTTGCGGACGGCGAAACCGACCGGCGACAGGGCGCCCTCGTCTTCGCTGGCGCCGACCATGGTCTGCGCGCCGCTGGTGGCTTCGGCTTCGATGGCCACGGTGTGCGCGTCGTGTCCCACGACGCCGAGCAGCCGCCGGTCCGCGTCGATGACCGGCAGCGTGGCCGTGTGCGTTCGCGTCATCAGGTCGACGACGTCTTCGCGCGGCGTCATCGCCTTGACGACAGGCCCGTCGGCGCGGGCCAGTGGCCGCGCCGGCGCGTCGGGGTCGGCCGCCGCCAGCGCCACCAGGGGGACCATGCCGGCGAAGCGGCCGCCGCCGTCGACC
>JAJEEE010000005.1 GCA_022821145.1 Acidobacteriota bacterium | reverse complement strand
GACAGCACCTGACGAATATCCGCACACGCCGACCCGCCCACTACCGGGGACCTGTTTCTCAGGAATCCCCTACGGCGCCCGTATGTCCAATGGATTCAACGCCGAACCCGTCCAACATCGGCTAATTTGGACAGCAATGATTTGTTCCAGATTCTCGGTCGCGTAGGCGCAACGGGAGACGTGGCTCCACCCGATGCGCTGAGCCTGCCGGGGAAACTCCTACTTAAGCTTCCGAGGGCTCTCGATGCGTTGCCGCAACTGCTAAGTACGCGCGGCGTTCTTGTTGTCGAAGGGATGGCGGCCGACGCCTGGCTCGACGACGTGTCCTGGGCGGCACTTGGTGAAGTTCTGCGCAAGATCCCCATCGGAAGGATCTTCTGGTTCGGATGGGCACCGCCCAGTCTCCGGACGGCGTTGGCGAACAATGTAAACTTCGTCGGCGAGAGATTCACGAGTGCGATTGCGGCTTGGGAATCGGACGCGGAGTTGTCAGCGCATCTGGCAACTGGACGAAAAGCGGTCTTTGGCGTTGACGACCACATCGTTACAGTCGGCTTCGGAAAGGACCGGACGTCCGTCCGATTTTCCGCGAGAGACTGGCGCGAGATCCGCCGGGTTGGTTCCGCCATCGACGACGCTGAGTTGGACCAACTGCATGCGTTGGAGTCCGATGGCCCTAGTGGCCTTGCTGCGTTTGCAGGACGCGCACATCTCGGCGTGCCAGACTGGAAAGCTGCCGCCCGCGGATACTGTTTCCGTCGAGATGCGACTGACAGAATTACGGACACCGTTGTCGAATATCTTTCCTCTCCGAAGCAGTCGCTGCTGGACTCAACCGGTGGTGGCGAGATGCGCCGGCCGCTGTTTTTGTCGGGGCCGCCCGCTACAGGTAAGTCCGTTGGGCTGCTGCGCGTAGCGTGGGAGCTTCGTACGACGCACCGCCTGTTCGTGCTGTGGCTACTTCCTGGTCTTTCCGGGGTTGACCCAGTGCAGGTCGAGCGTATCTGTCGGATGGTTGAGACCCGAGGCCTGCTGTGGACGGTCCTCGTCATCGACGGCGCGCTTCCCGAAGAGTGCATGCACCTCCTCGACAAGATGCTGTCTGATGGCCGACGAGTGATTCTCATCGGCACCGAAACGGCGTTCGTTGAAGACAGTGAACCACCTCGTGGATACACGCGCTTCCCGACCAAGATGACCCTCTCTCCGAGAGAGGCCTCGGAGTGGAGCGGTTTTGTGGCAATACACGGAGTCCAGGATCCAGGCGTAGTGGCCCACGACTTCCTCAGTCGTCTAAGTTCGGTTCTTCCAGAGGTCGGGTACGGCTCAGCAGCGGCGTTGCTTCGAGAGTACGAACGCCTGATACGAGCTGCTGAACCAGTCGTTTCGCATACTACAGCTGACGAGGGCCCGCTCGCAAAGCAGCTTCGAGAGTTGTTTCCTGAATTGGCACATGCCAATTCCACCGAAGAGCCCGTCGGTAGGTTCGAAACGAACCCGTTCGTTCGAGATCTTGTCGAAGTGATTCTCTTTTGTGCACGTGCGGACCTGCCTGTGGCCACGGACACGTTATTCACGGTTCTTGGTAGCGACCTGCTGAACTCGTTTCATCAGCTGCAGAAGGCCTTTGGGGAGACGGCATTGATTCAAGAAGTGGTGATGGACAACGAAGGCACCATCGGGCTCACAACTGCTCACCGCCTGCATGCGCAATGGCTGCTTCGGACGCTTCGACCGACGGCGTCTGCTCAACTTGATGTTCTTCAGAGCCTCGTCGAGCGTGTACCGTGGGATCTTGATGCCTACCCCGGTGACAATCCCACCCAGGACTACATGATCCGGGTTCTCCGGCAGGTGGGGCCACACGGAGGAGCTGCGAACGACTTCGGTTCGGTGGCCGCCCTGCGGGCTCTCGCCGACATTCTCGCGTCAATTTGGATGAAACACGGGAAGAGACATCCTGGGCTCCTGAGCCTTGAGGCAATCATACGCGGTGACATTGCCAAGAATGACGAGAATGCTGTGCCCGACGAGAAACGACGGCAATGCAAGTCGGCGCTTGAGGCATTGGTTGCGGCGATTGAGGTGCTGCGGGCCCGACCATCCAGTGAAGCGCGCAACTTCCAACTTCAGCGTGCGCTTACGCTAGCGGCTGACATCCGCGGAACCGAACTGAACGTCGTCTTGAGAGGAAGTTCGCCATCGCCCTCCGAAGTCCAGGGGATGCTGACGGAGCTGCAGACCAACGCGATCATGGCGCGCTCATACGGCACACAGTACCACCCGCTCGACATCCTGTACTGGGCGAACCGGGACGCACGAAAACTATTGGCACCTGCGGGTTTCGAGGCACCGGACTTTGAGGTTCAGCTCCTGTCAACCATGCAAATGGCCCTCGAGGTTGCGGAGGAAGAGCAAATCATCGACGAGGAGCAACGAAGTCGGCTGGACGGGCGAAGGATCGAGCTAGATCAAATTCTGGGGCAGGCCCCGCTCGCTCATGAGCGTGCCGCGGAGATGCGTAGCCGCGGGGACTTCGCGGGCGAGATTGTCCTGTCGCGAATCACGGTCGACGACGCTGAGCGCGAGTCAGTAGTGTGTCGCGATGAGCTGTCTCGCTTTCTGGAATTCGGTCCGTCCGTGTTGTCAGATGTCCGTGCTCTTCGATATCTGTGCCGGCTATGGATTGATGGATGGGCGGGTCCTGACTTCGGCAAGGAAAGGGTCGTCTGCTGTGCAGCTCCGGAAATAGCATGGGAGCAGCTAAGGAATGTCGCTCTGGCACGTCTTGCCGTCCCCGAGGATTCTGAGCACCCTCTGACGACCTTTCTCCTTGGGTGGGCGCAATTGCAGTTGGGTGATTCGGGCGGTGCCCGGGAGACGTTTCGGCGATTGGAGCGGCGCTCGATCGGGATGAGGCGACGCATTGGGGAGTTGGCGATCGTTAGTAACGAGAACGGGCATCCGAGACCCTTCGGAGCGCGTGTTCTAACCCGAAGGGGCGATCGGGTCGTACTACGCATAGACGGGCTTGGAGCGGTGCTAGAGATGCGTCCGGATGTGGAGACGATTGTAGCTCCATCGGGCCTCGAGATCGGTGAATTTGCTGGGGTCGCGATCGCCATCAACTACAGAGGCCTGCAGGTCGCGGCGCTCAACGATGACATTGGAAAATGAGCCTGCTGAACTCGGAACATACTATACAGGTGTCTGCGGCGATGGTGGAAGCCGTGGCGTCTGTGCGAGCGTGGATCGACTCACGGAGCAGCGCGTGTCTCGTTGTAGGGTCGACCGGGGCCGGAAAATCGCATCTTCTTCTTTCCGCTGCGCGGGATATGACGGACCCCTTAGTCATGCCGCCTCCAGACGTTAGCGATTGCAGTCAGTTTCTTGAAGCCCTCAGAACCAGTAGCGGCCGGCTAGTCGTTGCCGACGACCTAGACAAGTGTCCCAAGGGGTTGCGCGAAGAGGTCGTCAAGCTAGCCGGGGCCTCTGGTCATGCGCTGCTCGCCTCAATGACAGAGCTGCCTTCGCGGACTCGCCCCTTACTCGTGGCGAATTTTGAGAACGCAAGGGTTGTTTCGATGACGGACAGCGCGTCGCGTTCAGAAGACGTTGAAGCCTTCATAGCCCGCTGGATACAGTTCAATGGCCTAACGGCCGTGGGAAGCGCTGTGCGGGATTGTACGGCGTTTTGTTGTGCTAGTGGCCTTCCGCAAGGATTCCGAACGGTCGAGAAGTTCCTTGCGGAGATGGCAGCCTCCGCTTGGGACTTCTCCGGCACGCTTCCCGCGGCAGATGCCGCGTCAGCATACCGGCAGGCGATTTCGCCCCCGCCGAGACTGCCGACGATCCTTGTGGAAGGCTACACGGACCGGGTGTACTTTGAGTGGCTACTGCAGGGCGTGCGACCAGCGCGTGTGGTCGAGGTCCGGGACTGCGGCGCGGCCCGAAAGGTCGCGGAGCAGATGATCACACTAAGAAACCAAGGTCAGTCCTGTGTCGCGGTTCTCGATTCCGACGAAATCGGAAAGCGGTTGCGCAAACAACTGGTCGAATTTGGGCATCCGGTGGTTGCGGTCCCGGTTGAAGCAGTCAACCTACCCAACAGCGCATACGACCATGTTCGGGACGTCGCAGAGATTGAGGATCTGCTTCCCATACCGATAATCGAGCGATTTCTCGATAGCGAACAACGGAGGCCGGAGCTTGAAATCCGGGCTCCCACCGGCGTTCGCTATGTGATCGGGAAGTCCGACAAGCGCGAACTAGCTCACTGGGTTGTGGAGGAGGTGGAGCAACAAGAGGTCCCCAAGCTCGCTGCCTTTGTCAACGAGGCGGTCGCCAGGCTCGGTGCTGGACCATGAATTTCCTTTCGATCTCCACTGACGTCAGACTGCCGTTCCGTCCAAGAGCCACTCCACGTTGCGCTCACGTCAAATTCGATAAGGTCTTTTTTGGAGTTGCGTTTCCTGACTGCCGTGACGTCGACATTATCGAACCCGAGCTCCCGCATCATCCATGCGTAGACCCGTTCCACTGGGAGTAGAACCCCGTAAAATGTCGAATTTCCGACGATGTAGTGTACCTGTGCGTCGTGGGCCAGAACTCGGCGAAGCCCCTTCAAGTGGTGCCAGACGTCCTCAAAATATCTCGCCACGTAGTTTGCTAGCAATCCACCATTGGCATGGCCTTCGTGCGCGATAGAGCGAAGAACGCCGTCCAACATACTGCACGCGAAGGCATCCCGATCGGGTTTCCAGTCCGTCAGCCGGCTGGTGGCAACACCCCACGTGCCCCCTATCGAGGCCCAATCCAATTCTCCGGCGTCGCGTGCTTTCGTCAGATATCCGAGCCAGTACATGTAAGGCCGCAATTCCCGAATGTACGACATCCTGTTTGCATAGGGCGGAGAGGTAATTACGAGATCAAACCGTTCGTTCAGAAAATCGGGAAGCGTGCGGGCATCGCCTTCGATAACGGTACACTCGCCGCGCGGGTTGTCGGCTGCTCCGTCCAGAACGAACTTTACGTCCTCATAAAAAACCGCGGCGAGGTCGTGACCAACATCGAAGGAAAGTTGTGCCCCAGCAGCCTTGAACGACATGGATTGGTGACTAAAGGATGCATTCGAAAGACTAATTAGTGTACGACAGAAGGCTACGCTAAGAAGCGTATGCGTGGCGGTCTCTCCTTCTGTGACCGTTTCGATCGCCGTTCTCAGCCGTTGCAAGAAGCTGAGAGCGTCGGGCACCCACCAGCGTTCAACGTTGTGAAGCGGTGGTACAGGTGTGGGCGGCAGATCATTGGCGCTCATAAGAGCAAGCGCTGCGGCACATGCGTCAAGTGTGTTCGCGATGTCGGCATCGGAATAGGTTGCCGTCTTGGCGCGGCCGAGCCACACGAGGAAGGGGTTGATTTCCGTTGTCGCGGACGGATAACCGCGATACGCGGCGCTTAGGGCAGTCGTCGCCGTTCCACAAAACGGGTCGAGGACGCGTCGCGGGGCGTCGACGGTCCGGAGTAGCTCTTCCACGATCTTTACTGAGTATGCAGGCGTTAGCCTCAACCAGCCGTGCCGTCCAGTACGCGTATTGTACTTGTGAGTGTAATCGGCACGTTGTGTCAACTGTGTTTGCGGTGCAGTAGTCATCGTGGTTCGGGCAAGAGGATGGCACGGAGAACGCTGTCGATCTCGGACCTTAGCGCAGTATGGTTGCGGTCGAAAAACGCGGCGAGATCGTATCCCACAACATCCCTCAAAAAGTCGTAAGTTGAGAGCCAAGGATCGCCGATCCCAACGATCCCCGTAAGGACTGCCCATTGTTCGGCGCGATATCGATGTAGCACGTCGCTGTCGATTTGGGTCGACAGAATTACCGCACAAGGCAGGTAGGCTTTGGTATATGCGGCAGCGGCGTTGGAAATATCGGCGTTCTGACGCTTCGAATCCTTGCTCTTGTACCCCTGCCGGACTTCGAAGACCGTACCCTTAAGCGTATCGAAGACACCTTTGTCGACTCCAACAGCGGTTGCCGACTGGCTCATCCAAGTATGGAAACGTTTTCGAAGAGACATGTCGGTGATCTCGGCGAGCGGAACTCGCCCATCAAGATGGAGCCTCCGCGACCGGCCACTTGCGGTCGGGACGGTGTATGACCATCGCACCGCAGTATCAGATAGGCCAAGGTGGTCTTGCAGAAGTCGACGAAAGAGTGCCTCACATCCGATGCCGAGTTGCCGATATACGCTCGTCATTCCGCCGGCTGCCTTGTGAGCGGCGTACATCATTGGGTTATCAAGTCCGAACCAGCGGTAGAATGAATCGCGCTCGTAGAGCGTCTGAAACTCAGAAAGCGTTAATCCGCCGCCTCTCGTGCCCTTTCCGAATTTGGGTTTATATTTCTTACAGACACGAATCGGGTCCAGGATAATCGCAAGATATTCTGCGTCGTTGGGAAACATCGAGCTAGCCAGCCTCTTGGTGATCGCAAAAGGACGTGCATAACGCGAGTGTGCTGAGTGGCGGCACGCTGTATGGCGTGGTCCGGAGTAGCTTCGTTGCAGTCGAGGAATCACGACACGGGTGCGTGACATCGAGCTTACGACGGTGAACTGCGTGAGAAAGCACGGGAAGTGACGGATGAGGCGCCGTGTGCGGGATGGTTGGCTGACGTGGCTGCCAATTCCGATTCTCGAGTGAATGCAGGCTATGCATCGAGTTCATTGTTAGCATGTTTCTTCTCGGGCGGTCGTCGAAGACGTTTCTTGCTAGGCGTGCGACAACGAGCGCAGTCGACGCAGTTGGCACCGGGTCTTGGCGCTTGGCGCGGGTTCCGATTGCGAAATTGGCAGCCTCCATCATGGCCATTGTCCACGAGATGAGGACGCATTGGGTCCGTTTCGGTGGTTGGCGACTGAACTGAAGCGGCGACTCGTAAGTCAAGGAAGGCGAATCGTTTAGGGGCCGTTCGGGCGCGGGCCCCTCTTCCGGTTCCCGTCCGATTCTCCGAGAGTGGAGGGTCCGAGTCCGGAACGGAGAGCCCAAATCCAATCGAAACGGCGCCTCGTTGGGTGCATCCGCTTTTGCTGCCAGTCATTTTGAGGTTTCTGACGAGTTACGCGCGTGGGCTCGCGACCTCCTGTTTGACGTCGGCGTGTCGATCATCATCGCCGCCATCTTCTACCGGCCGGTCAGGTTGTACCGGCCGGTCAGGTGTGGAGGGTATGAGCATGCTGCCGGTCTCGCTGAGTTCGTGGCCCTTGCCGTAGAGTTGTCGGTAGCGTTTGATGAAGAATCCGCCGTCGACGAGAATCGCCACTCCCGTGACCTGTGCGTTCGAGCAGAAAGGAGAAAGCCCTTGGGTTCGGCACGCCCTCTATCGGGGCCGGGCGTGCGTACTGCCAAGAGCGGTATCCGAGGCCAGAGTAGCTCTCTGGCGTGCGCCTGTCAAACGTGGCGCGTTGGAGGGGAAAGCGACCGGCACGGACGATCCCGCCGGAGCGCGTTCAAGAGCGCTCGGGTCGACGGACCTCGACGCCGTCACGGTCACGCAACCTGCGTGGCAAAAGGAATCGGCGTTGTCGCAACACACGCGTGGGCCGTGTCGCTGGACGCTCGTGTCTCGCTAATCCGCTTCGAGCGGCTGGTGGAAGTAGTAGCAGAGGCCGTCGGGGGCGACGACGAAGAACACGCGGAACTTCTGCCCGTCGCGATCGTCCACGCGCCAGTTGGCGGTCCGGACGCCCTTGCCCTCCAGCTCGTCCCGCGCCCGGCGAATGTCGCTCACCTTGATGGCGGCGCCGTCCCCGGACGGGTCGCCGCCGTTGACCGCGAAACCGATCCGCACCCCGTCGCGCTCCATGATCACCCCGGGCGCCGGCTCATCGACGCGGGCGACCTCCTTCAGGCCGAAATGGTCGCAATACCAGGACACCGTTTCGTCCAGGTCGGTGACCGGCAAGGCCAGGACGTCGTCGGCGAACGGAAACGCCGCCTCGAACAGCGGAGTCGTCATGTCCGTACCCCCTCTTTTGCTTCGTTCCCGATTCTTCTAGAATAGAAGGTTGGGAGCCGGAATGGAGAGCCCGCATCCGATCGTAACCGACCCCTCCGAGGGCGCACCCGCGCCTGCTCCGCGTCAGTCCAGCGTGTTGAACGACATACGCGGCTGGGTCCGCGACCTCCTGTTCGCCGTCGGCGGGGCCATCGTCATTGTGGTGTTCTTCTACCAGCCCGTCAAGGTGGAGGGCACGAGCATGCTGCCCGAGCTGGTCGACCAGGAGCGCATCTTCGTCAACAAGTTCCGGTACCGGTTCGACGCCATCGCCCGCGGGGACGTCGTCGTGTTCTGGTATCCGCTGGATCGCTCCAAGTCGTACATCAAGAGGGTCGTCGGCGTTCCCGGCGACGTCGTCGAGGTCCGCCGAGGCGCGGTCCTGGTCAACGGAGTGCCCATCGCAGAGGATTACGTCCCCCCGGATTTCGCGGATCGGCGCTCCTACCGCGCCCGCACGGTCGACGCGGACCACTACTACGTGCTCGGCGACCACCGCAACCAGTCCAACGACAGCCGCATGTGGGGCCTGGTTCCCCGGGAGAACATCTACGGCAAGGCCGTCTTCCGGTACTGGCCCGTCAGCAAGATGGGCGCCATCGATTGATGCAGGCGACGTTGCTCCTCGAGGACGGGCGCGTGTTCCGTGGCCAGGGGCACGGGTTCGAGGGCGAAGCCGTCGGCGAGGTCGTCTTCAACACGTCGATGGCGGGCTACCAGGAAATCCTGACCGATCCGTCCTACGCCGGACAGATCGTGACGATGACGTATCCCCTCATCGGGAACACCGGCGTAAACGCCGAGGACATCGAGTCGCGGCGCCCCTTCCTGGAAGCGTTCGTGGTTCGCCGCATGACGCCGCACCCGAGCAACTGGCGGCAGTCCGGATCGCTGGACGACTACCTCCGTAGCCATCGGATCCCGGCGATATCCGACATCGACACGCGGGCGCTGGTACGCCATATCCGCGAGAGGGGCGCGATGCGAGCCGTGGTCTCGCTGATCGATGACGACCCGGCTTCGCTGGAGCGCAAGGTCCGGGCGGGACCGGAAATGGTGGGCCGGGACCTGGCCAGCGTCGTCACCACGCGGGAACGTTACACCCCCTCCAGAGAGGACCTGGACTTCATCGAGTTCACCGAGCTGGCAGAGGCCGGCGATGCCCGGTACCGCGTCGTCGCCTACGATTTCGGGATCAAGTCGAACATTCTGCGCGACCTGGTCCACTTGGGCGCCGACGTGACGGTCGTTCCGGCCTCGACTTCGGCCGAGGACGTCCTGGCCCTGAACCCCGACGGCATCTTCCTGTCGAACGGGCCGGGCGATCCCGAGCCCCTCGAGTACGCCGTCCGCAACGTTCGCGCGCTGCTCGGCAGGAAGCCGGTCTTCGGCATCTGCCTCGGTCACCAGATCATGGGGCTGGCGCTCGGCGGGCGGACCTTCAAGCTCAAGTTCGGGCACCACGGCGGGAACCAGCCGGTGATGAACCTGGATTCGGGCAAGGTGGAAATCACCGCCCAGAACCACGGTTTCGCGGTCGATGCGGGCAGTCTGGACGAGAGCCGGGTCCGGATCACGCACCGGAACCTGAACGACGACACGGTCGAGGGGTTGGCGCACCGGAGCCTGCCGGCCTTCAGCGTCCAGTACCATCCGGAGGCGTCCCCCGGTCCGCACGATTCCTACTACCTGTTCCGAAAGTTCATCGACCTGATGCGCGATGCCTAGGCGGACGGACCTCTCGAAGATCCTGATCGTCGGGTCGGGGCCCATCGTCATCGGACAGGCGTGCGAGTTCGACTACTCCGGCACGCAGGCGTGCAAGGCCTTGCGCGAGGAGGGTTTCGACGTCGTCCTGGTCAACTCCAACCCGGCGACGATAATGACCGATCCGGAACTGGCCGAGCGCACGTACGTGGAGCCGCTTACCCCGGAGTTCGTCGCCCAGGTCATCGCCCGCGAGAAGCCCGACGCGATGTTGCCCACCGTGGGCGGACAGACAGCGCTCAACATCGCCGTCGATCTGGCCGAGCAGGGCGTGCTCGACCGGCACGGCGTCGAGTTGATCGGGGCCAAGCTGAACGCCGTGCGCGTGGCCGAGGACCGGCTCCTGTTCAAGCAGGCCATGCACGAGATCGGTCTGGCCACGCCCGACAGCGCCGTCGTCGGCAACATGCCCGACGCGGAGCGCGCCATCGAGCGGCTCGGGTTCCCGGCCGTCATCCGGCCGTCGTTCACGCTCGGCGGCACGGGTGGAGGGACGGCGTTCAACAGCGAGGAGTTCGCCGACATCGTCCAGCGGGGTCTCGACCTGAGCCCGGTTCACGAGGTCCTGATCGAAGAGTCGGTCCTGGGCTGGAAGGAGTTCGAGCTCGAGGTGATGCGCGACCTCAACGACAACGTCGTCATCATCTGCTCGATCGAGAACTTCGACCCCATGGGCGTGCACACCGGGGACTCGATCACGGTCGCGCCCGCGCAGACGCTGACCGACCGCGAATACCAGAGGTTGCGGGACGCGTCGGTCCAGGTGATCCGCAAGGTGGGGGTCGAGACCGGCGGGTCCAACATCCAGTTCGGAGTCAATCCCGACGACGGCCGCGTCGTGGTGATCGAGATGAACCCGCGCGTGTCGCGCAGCTCCGCGCTGGCGTCGAAAGCCACCGGGTTCCCCATCGCCAAGATCGCGGCCAAGCTGGCCGTCGGCTACACCCTGGACGAGTTGCCCAACGACATCACGCGGAAGACGCAGGCGTCGTTCGAGCCCATGCTCGACTACGTCGTGGCCAAGATCCCGAAGTGGGCCTTCGAGAAATTCCGGGAAGCCGAACCGGTTCTCGGCACGCAGATGAAGTCGGTCGGCGAGGTGATGGCCATCGGGCGCACGTTCAAGGAAGCGCTGTTGAAAGGGCTTCGATCGCTGGAGATCGGCGGACGGATGGGATGGGAGCGCGTGGATCCCCACCGCGTCGCGCAGCACCTGACAAGGCCGAACCCGGAGCGGCTGCACTATGTCGTCCATGCGCTCTCGACCGGGATGTCGGTCGAAGAGGTGCACCGGTTGACGGCCATCGACCCCTGGTTCGTGAACGAGTTGCGCGAGGTGGCGGAACTGGACGGGCGGATCGCGGCCGAATCCGGCGGCGAGGTTCCCGACGATCTGCTCCGGTTCGCCAAGCGAAGCGGTTTCTCCGACCGGCGCATCGCGCGGCTGGGGCGCGCCGACCGGGCCGCGGTCTCGGCCCGGCGCTCGGCGCTCGGGCTCCGGCCCGTGTACAAGCGTGTCGACACCTGTGCGGCCGAGTTCGAGTCCTTCACGCCGTACATGTACTCGACGTACGAAGAGGAGGACGAGGCCGAACCGACGACTTCCGACAAGATCATGATCCTGGGCAGCGGCCCCAACCGGATCGGTCAGGGGATCGAGTTCGATTACTGCTGCTGCCATGCGTCGTTCGCCCTCAAGGACGCGGGCTACGAGACGATCATGGTCAATTGCAATCCCGAGACGGTGTCGACCGACTACGACACGTCCGACCGGCTCTACTTCGAGCCGCTCACGCTCGAGGACGTGCTCCATATCGTCGAAAGGGAAGAGCCGAAGGGCGTCATCGTGCAGTTCGGCGGGCAGACGCCGTTGAACCTGGCGCTCGACCTCCAGGCCGCGGGCGTCCCCATCGTCGGCACGTCGCCCCAGTCCATCGACCTGGCGGAGGACCGGAAGCGGTTCGGGAAGCTGCTGACGGATCTGGGAATCCCGCAGCCCGCCAACGGGACCGCGGTGTCGCTGGAAGAGGCGCGGGCCATCGCCGACACGATCGGGTACCCGGTGCTCGTTCGGCCGTCCTACGTGCTGGGCGGGCGGGCCATGGTGATCGCCTTCGACGAGCGGGCGCTCGATGCGTACATGAGCGAAGCCGTGGAGGTGTCGCAGGAACGTCCCATCCTGATCGACCGGTTCCTCGAGAACGCCATGGAAATCGACGTCGATGCGCTGTCGGACGGGGAACGCGTCGTCATCGGCGGGATCATGGAGCATATCGAGGAAGCCGGGGTCCATTCCGGCGACAGCTCCTGCGTCCTGCCGGCGTACCGCCTGAGCGAAGCGCATCGCCAGCGCATCCGGGACCACACCGTGGCTCTTGCGAAGGCGCTCGACGTCGTCGGCCTGATGAACGTGCAGTTCGCCGTTCAGCGCGACGAGGTCTACGTGATCGAGGTGAACCCCCGGGCGTCGCGAACCGTGCCGTTCGTCAGCAAGGCGACCGGCGTCCCACTGGCCAAGGTGGCGGCCCGCGTGATGCTGGGCGCGAAGCTGGACGACTTCGACCTGCCGGCCGAGCTCGCCGTCCGCCAGTACTTCGTGAAGTCGCCCGTCTTCCCGTTTTCGCGGTTCGCGGGCGTCGACCCGATTCTCGGACCGGAAATGAAGTCCACCGGGGAGGTCATGGGCATCGACGACACGTTCGGCAAGGCCTATGTCAAGGCGCAGATCAGCGCCGGCACGGTCCTGCCGCGGTCCGGCACGGCGTTCCTCAGCGTGAACCAGGAGGACAAGAAGTCGGTCGGCGTCATCGGCCGCGAGCTGACCGCGATGGGATTCACTATCCTGGCGACGTCGGGCACGGCCGCCGTGCTGAACGCCGCGGGGATCCAGGCCACTCCCGTCTACAAGGTCAACGAGGGCCGGCCGCACATCGTCGACAAGATCAAGAGCGGCGGCGTCGACCTGGTGATCAACACGCCGCTGGGCCGGGAATCCTTCTTCGACGAGAAAGCCATCCGCCGGGCCGCGATGCATTACCGCATCCCCTGCATCACGACGTTCTCGGGCGCGGTGGCCGCCGTCAACGGCATCCGCGACCTCCAGCGCGAGGCGTTGACGATTCGCTCCCTCCAGGAATACCACGCGGAAGCGGCCGCCGGCTGATCCCGCGTCGTTCCGGCGCGGTGTGACTTTTTCCCGCGTTCCGCCGGACGGATCCGTCCGTGGAAACGGCGACAAACACGACCGAACCGCGTGCGTCCGACTCGGGGGTCCGGGCCGGCAAACGGCGGGCGCACCGCGGGTTCCCGACTCCCCGGCGATCGGAACGCGGCGTGCATGCGTCCCAATGGGGGGCGCTGAACGTGAGGGTCGAGACGACGAAGGATCGCGCTTGCCTGGGATTTACGCTGATCGAGGCGCTTGCGGCCGCCGGGATCATGGCGACGGCCATACTGGCGGTCGCGGCCGTCTTCGCGTATTCCGCCCGCGCGAACCTTCTGAACGAGCAACGGACGCGGGGGATCGAGCTCGCGGCGTCCAAGATCGAAGACCTTCGATCGACGTCCCCGATCCAGGACTTGCCGGCCGGGGGCGGACTGGACGCGGACTCCGCGGCGCCCGGCTACTTCGAATACGTCGAGATTCTGCCGTCCGGCGACCTCGAGATCACCTCGACGCCGGGCGCGCGCGCCTACCTCCGCCTCTGGCGGATCGGGGGCGGCGACCCGCGCCGGATCGAGGTTGCGGTGTACGCGCGGCGCGGCGGCGTCACGGGTTCTCAGGTCGAGCTCGTGCGTCTGGCCACCCTGCGGACCCGCGGTTTCTGACATGCGCAGGGAACCTGGGGCGGGCGGCTATTCGCTGATCGAACTCATGGTCGCGGTGGCCATCACGGCCGCAACGTCCGCCGCGGTCTTCAACCTCTTCTTTCAGAACCGGAACCTGTTCGAGGACCAGAGCCTGATCGTCGAAATGCGGCAGACCGCGCGGGCCGTGGCCTCGATGATGGCCGGCGAGATCCGGATGGCGGGGCAGGGTATTCCGGTCCATGCCGGATCGACGGACGCCGCCGCCGGGGTCGAGGCGGTTCAGGCCTTCCTGGACGGGACGGACGAGAGCACGATCGTCTTCCGGGCGGGAGTTCGAAACGGCCGGGCGGTGTTCGGGAGCGCGCCGCCCCCGGCGCTCGCGCTGAACCGTCCGGCCACGTTGACGGTGGCCGACGCGGGGGCCGTTTCGTCCATCGTCGGGCGCAACTCCGGGCGTTTCGTCTTTCTCTGGGGTGAGACCGCCGCCGGATGGACATGGGTGCGGGCCCACGTCGACGCGATCGATGGCCGCGCCGACACCCTGACGATCACGCCGCGGCAGATGGCCCCGGTCGGCGGCCGTTTCCGGGCGCGGCCGGACATCCAGGCCGAGGAAGCCACCGGCTATCGGTTGCGTTCGGGGAGCGTGCAGCGGGCGGAGTCCCGCGATTTCACCTCGCCGGAAGCGCCGCGATGGGTCTGGTCCGCGCTCGGCGACCACTTCACGGAGTTGGCGTTCGTCTACCGCGATGCGTCCGGCAACGCGGTGTCCGGGGATTCCGTCGAAGCGCGGGCCCGCATCCGCCGGGTCGACTTCAGGATTCGGGCGCGAACCGCGAGGCGATTGATCGCGACCGGCGAGTTCGGAACCTTCGATCTTGCCATGACGGTCTATCCGAGAAACGTCCAGCTCTACTGAGGCGTGGTCAGAACTCCCGCCAGGCGATCGGATGGAACGGCAGCCCCGCGGCCGCGTTCCGGATCGCGTCCGTGTCGAACCGGATGCCGCCGGAGCCGGCGGCGTCGACGCAGACGTCGGCGAGGGCGGACCCGTCTCCGCCCGTGTTGGCGACGAAAAGACCGCCGTCGATGCGGGCGCCGTCCGCGAACGACACCGTCCAGTGCCGGCCCGCGGGTGGGCCCGTCGTCACGCACGCGGCGTCATCCATGACGACGACCAGGCCGCGCCACCGGGCGTTTCGTTCCATGACCAGCGAGCCGCGAACGAGCAGAAGCCCGTGGCCGGCGCCGCGCATGGCGCAGTCGCCGCCGGTGACGGTGACGCTCGGCGCTTCGGGCGAACCCCAGTTCCCGGTCGGACAGGCTTGGTGCGTCGCGTTGCCGGCAATGCTCGTGGCGAGCCGCTCCAGGCCCTCGGGGGTTCGGAGCCGCGCGTCCATGAGCGTTCCGACGTTCTCGACGTCGGGGCCGTCCGTAACGCAGGAGGCCGGGAAGGCCGTGCCCGCGCCGCAATAGGCGAAACCGCGAACCGGCGGGTCGACGGCGATGTCGTCCGACACCGCGTCGGCGGACGCGGCGTCGACGACGCCCACTCCGTGGGCCGGGGGGCCGCCGCCCGCGTCCGTTCCGTCGACGCGGAACGCGCCCGATCGGCCCGGTCCGAACGCGTCGTCCGCCACGCCGCCGCCCAGCGTGAGCGCCGCCGGGAGGTCCGGGAACCGGCCTTTCATGACGTCGATCTCGACCGTCTTCGTGGAGGCGCCGATTCGAGCGATCGAAAGGATCGTGACGATTTCGTTCGTGTCGGTGGCCGACGACGCGCCGTCGGCCGTATCGTTTCTGAGAAGGACGGTGTAGGTTCCGATCGCGGCTTCACCCGAGGGAAACGCGGCCGCGTCCAGGAACCGGACGTCGTCGGTCGCAGCGGCATCGAGCAGCACGGCCGGGTCGCGGGACGCCGCCAGGGTCCCGTCCGCGCCGGCATGGTCCCGGAGGACGGCCGTGATGCCTTCCGTCAGCGTGCGTACGGCCGGGTCGGCGGCGATTCGGGCTTCGACGCGCGCCCGCAGGGACTCGCGCGCGTCCTCGAGCCCGGCCTCGGCCAGGAACGTCAACTGCGTTCGGATCCTGTGGTTGATCCCGATCGTCGTATCGATCGTCGTCGTGGACAGCAGCGCCGCGCCTATGACGGCGAGAAAGCTCAACACCATCAACGCCGTCACCAGCGCAAGCCCCCGGTTCGATCCCATGTCCGGCGCCCCCCCGAAGACCGTATACGTTGACCGGGCCGGGGAGGTTCCCATCGACGGCGCGCTCAGTCGTGCGCGCCGGCACGGGCGCCGGCCTGCTCGTAGTACTCCAGGTCGGACGCCACCATCTCGCGGATCAGCGCGTCGAACGGGATCGTCGGCGACCATCCGAGCACGCGGCGGGCCTTCGAGCTGTCGCCCTGGAGCGTGTGGATGTCGGCGGGGCGCACCAGGTCGGCGTCGACCACGAGATGACGATAGGGATCCAGGCCGGCGGCGTCGAACGCCAACTCCAGCAGCTCCCGCACCGAGTGGGTCTCCCCGGTCGCGACGACGTAGTCGTCCGGCGTCTCGTGATTCAGCATCGACCACATCGCCATCGCGTATTCCCGGGCGTGTCCCCAGTCGCGGCGGGCGTCGAGGTTCCCCAGCCGGATTTCGGACTCGATGCCCAGCTTGATGCGAGCCGCCATCGAGGTGACCTTGCGCGTGACGAACTCGAATCCTCGGCGCGGCGACTCGTGGTTGTACAGGATGCCGCTGGCGGCCCACAGCCCGTAGGCTTCGCGGTAGTTCCGGGCGAGGTGGTACCCGGTCAGCTTCGAGATGCCGTAGGCCGACCGGGGTTGGAACCGCGTCTGCTCGTTCTGCGGCGCGGGCGCGTCGCCGAACATCTCGCTCGACGCCGCGAAGTAGAGGCGCGTGCCGGGCGAGGCCTCCTTGACCGCGGCGAGCACGAAGTGGGTTCCGTTGGTGTTCGTCGCCAGCGTGGAGAACTCGTCCTCGAACGAGTAGCCGACGAAGCTCTGGGCCGCCAGGTGGTAGAGCTCGTCCGGCTGCACGCGCTGAATCACCTGAAAGACGCTGGGGAAGCTCTCCAGCGACGCCGCGTGGAGCCGGATCTTCGGAAGAACGTGCCGGATCCTCCACAGCCGGTGCTCCGGATCCTCGATGGCGACCCGGCGGACCACGCCGTGCACGGCGTAGCCCTTGCCGAGGAGGATCTCGGCCAGGTAGCTGCCGTCCTGGCCCGTGATCCCGGTGATCAAGGCGGTCTTCACGACAGGCGACGATAGCATACGGGCGCCGATGGGCATCGACCGCGGCCGGTGGCGGCGCGTCACGCGAAGGTCGTTCCGAGTTGTCGAATATTGACAATATTTGCCACAACACGTAGTTTCTCGGTAAACCGCATGCAGGGGAGCCCTTTCAGATGGCCAGCAGCATGAATCTATCTCTGACGGACGAACTGCGTGAATTCGTGAATAGCCGCACCGGCGACGCCAGCCCCTACGCCACGCCAAGCGAATATCTTCGCGACTTGATCAGGCGCGACATGGAATCCCAGGAGATCGTGGCCCATGTCGGGCGCGGACTCGATGACCTCGCCGAAGGCCGCTTCTCCGAAAAATCGATTCTCGATATTGCCGGGGAAGAGTGATCCGTATGGCGGGAAAGCACAGGCATTACATTCTCACCGAAACAGCGGAACACGACTTTCGGGAGGCGCGGCGGTGGTCCGTGTCCCGATGGGGCGAAGCGTTGACCCGGAAGTATTTTCCCGACTTGCACGAATGCGCCGAGAGCCTGGCCCGGTACCCGGAGCGCTCCAGTTCCATGGACCCGGTTCCGGCCGCGACGGAGCTGAAGATTTATCCCGTACGAGAACACTACCTCGTCCATGTACCCATCGACGGTCATCGCATTGCGATCGTTGCCCTGATTCGCCAGACTCGCGATGTGCCGGCGATACTCAATGCCAATGGCTTCATGATTCGGCGGCAATTGAAAGAAATCACCGAAAGCACATCCAAAAACAAAGGCTGAACGATAGAGGCCGGGGGCGCCCATCGAAAGCATGTCGCGAATGGCCGCCGGCCGCCACGCCGACGCGGAGTTGGAGATCGGGCAGCGGGTCGACGCCCGCGGCGGGACCGAGCACGCGCCGGGCTTCGGCGTCTCCCTGCGGTTCCGACCGCCGCCTGCACCTCGTCGACTTCGCCCGCGCCGTCAACGCCGCGCGCAACTCGACTCGACGGAGTCCTGCCCCGGACGGACGCGGCGTCACACCCGCATCCCGTGGGCAGGTCTTGGGCCCGGACCGCGGCCGGTGGCGGCGCGTGAGGGAACTACGGTACGATGCCGTCGCGCCATGCCTTTCGAAACGTTGCAGGACTTCGTCGACGCGCTGGAGCGGGACGGTGAGTTGCGGCGGGTCACCGTCGAGGTCGACCCGGTGCTCGAGGCGCCCGAGATCGCCCAGCGCGTGCTTCGCGAAGGGGGGCCCGCGCTGCTGTTCGAGCGGCCCCGGGGCGCGGCGTTCCCGCTGCTCATGAACCTGTTCGGGACCCGCGAGCGGGTCGTTCGCGCGATCGGGCGGGAGCCGGCCGGCGTGGCCGAGGAGCTGCTCGAGACCGTCGCGCGCGTGAATCCGCCGTCGCTGAAGGGCCTGTGGGCGTCCCGCCGGACCGTATGGAAGGGCTTGAGGGCGCAGCCCCGCGTTTCGGGACGCGCCGTGTGCCAGGAGGTCGTGGAAGAGCCCCGTCTCGGGAGCCTTCCCGTCGTCCAGTGCTGGCCCGGCGACGCGGGCCGGTTCATCACCTTCGGCATGGTGATCACGCGGCATCCGGGCACCCGCCGCCGGAACCTCGGGCTTTACCGCATGCAGGTGTTCGACGACGCGTCGACCGGCATGCATTGGCAGAGCATGAAAGGCGGGCGCGGACACCACTGGGAGGCGGAGCGCCGGGGCGAGGAACTGCCGGTGGCCGTCGTCGTCGGGTGCGATCCGGTCCTGATGCTGGCGTCGATCCTGCCGCTGCCCGAGGACGTCGACGAGTTCGCGTTCGCCGGTTTCCTGCGCGGCCGGGGCGTCGGCATGGCGCGGACGCGCTCGATCGACGCCCTCGTCCCGGCCGGCGCGGAGTTCGTCCTGGAAGGCGTCGTGCGGCCGGGCGAGCGGCGCATAGAAGGCCCCTTCGGCGACCACTTCGGACACTACTCCGACGCCGCGGAATTCCCGGTCTTCCATGTCCGGCGCGTGACCCACCGCCGGAACGCGGTCTATGCGGCGACCGTGGTCGGGAAGCCGCCGCAGGAAGACAAGTTCATGGGCATCGCCGCCGGGGAGATGATCGGACCGCTGATCCGCCTGATCAACCCCAACATCGTGGACCTCGCCGCCTACGTCGGCGCGGGTTTTCACAACCTGCTGGTCGTCGCGCTCCAGGAACGGCATCCCCGGGAGGTCCTGAAGACCGCGATGTCGCTGCTGGGCACGGGTCAGCTCTCGCTGACCAAGGTCATGGTCCTGGTGCGCGAGGATCGCGACCCCCGGGATTTTCGCGCGGTCCTGACGGAAATCCACCGCCGCTGCCGGACCGAGGATCATTTTCACCTGTTGCCGGTGACCCCGCTCGACACTCTCGACTTCACCTCGGGGACCATGCACGTGGGAAGCAAGCTGATCATCGATGCGACCGGAGACGCGGTTGCGCCCGAGCCCGCCCGCTTGCGCGACGATCCGGACCGATTCGACCCGCGCGTGGAGGGATGGCGGCTGCTGGACGGCGGTTTTCTCGTTGTCCAGGTCCGTGCCGGGCCGCGGGACGTCATCGGCAAGCTGATCGAAGCGGCGCTGGGCGCGCGGTTCGTCGTGGCGGTCAGCCCGGACGTGGACCTGGACGACGACGAGAACCTGCAGTGGGGCGTCTTCACCCGCTTCGACCCGGTCCGCGACATGATCTTCGAGTCCCAGGAGTTCGCGGGCGCCCGGCCGGTGTACCGGGGCACGGTCGGCATCGACGCCACGTGGAAGGAGGGTTATCCCGCCCCTCTGGAGATGGACGAAGCCACCGTCGAGCGCGTCGATCGGCGATGGCCGGAGTATTGGGAATAGGCACGCCGCGGTCCCGTGCGACGCGGGCGCGGTCGGCTTATACTCCTCGCATGCCCGAGAGGAAGAAGATCGAGGTCCGTTGCACGTGTTGTGACGCCACGCTGACCGTCGACGCCCGCAGCGGCGAGGTGCTCTTCACGAAGCGGCCGGAGAAGAAGTCGGTATCGTTCGACGACGCGCTGGCCGACGTTCACAGGAAGAAGGCCACGGCGCTGGAACGTTTCGACGCGGCATTCGACCAGGAAAAGGCTCGGAAGGACCTGGTCGACGCCCGGTTCCAGGAAGCGATGGAGCGCGTCGA
>JAJEEE010000075.1 GCA_022821145.1 Acidobacteriota bacterium | reverse complement strand
GACAGCACCTGACGAATATCCGCACACGCCGACCCGCCCACTACCGGGGACCTGTTTCTCAGGAATCCCCTACGGCGCCCGTATGTCCAATGGATTCAACGCCGAACCCGTCCAACATCGGCTAATTTGGACAGCAATGTTGAGACTTGGGTTTTGACGGCGTTCTCGCTGGTGCCGTAGAAGGACTTGATGCGCAGGTGCTGCTTGATCCAACGGAAGAAGAGTTCGACCTGCCATCGGCACTTGTAGATTTCAGCGATCGTCAAGGCGGGGAGTGAGAAGTTATTGGTGAGAAACGTGAGCCGTTTGTCGACCTCCACGTCGTAGTAGCTGACGCGGCGGAGGGGATCGGGATACGCCGTGGCGGAACGCGCCGTGGCGAGGGAGACGGTCTGGTCGGAGCGGAGGCCGGTGGACTTGTCGACGGGGCGGGAGTATCGGCGCTGCAGTTGGATGTTCTTCTTGGCGCGTACGACGAAGAAGGCGGAGCAGAGGGTGAACAGGAAGAGGCGCTGGAAATCGACGTAGGCGCGGTCCATGACGTAGAAGGCGCCGGCCTCCGGGACGATGTGATCCAACACGTTGACATCATGGACTTTACCGGCGGTCACGTCGACGAAGGCGGGGATGTTGCCGTGCAGATCCAACAGGGTGTGCATTTTCACGGCCGCCTTGGTTCGCCGAAACCGAGCCCATGGGAACAACGACAGGCAGAGATCGATGGTCGTCGAATCCAGCGCGTAGAGGGTCTGGTCCAGTTCCACGCCCATGGCGTCGCGGGCATACAAGGGGCGCGCCCGATCGATCAGCACCTGCGCGAAATCGGCGTAGATGCGCCAATCGCGTCGTTCGTTGGCGTCGGCCAAGGTCGTGCGCGCCACCCTGTTTCGGAAGCCCATGTGATAGCCCTTGCTTCCCAGCGCCCGTAGGCACGCTTCGATATCGCGGAGGCTGTCGCGATAGGTGAGTTGGGCGAAGGCCATGGCCAGGAATTGTTCCCAACAGGAGAATCCCCGGTTCCTATAATCGCCCTTGTATCGGGCTACGCACTTGCGGAATTCGTATCGCGGCACGTGTTCCATGACCTGCGAGAAGACGGTCTGGCCGGTGTTCATTCATGCGTCGTACCATGGCCCACGGCCCCTCACAGCCCAAAATCGCCTCCGGCGAATTCAAATCGATAAATCCAGAAATCGTATCTATGTCCGCTCTTTTCAATCTGTTACGAGGCGCCTGTAAACCCTTAACCGGACAGCCGTGGTCAGGAATGTTCCCCGTCAGTTGGTTGTTTATGAGACTCAGCGTCCGAAGATTGGTGAGGTTGCCGAGTTGAGGAGGAATGATCCCGGTTAGTCCTTTGGTGTGGAAAAACACGGATTGCACACGTTGCCGATCGCCTGATAGCCCGACTCCTTCCCACTGGGTGACGGGAAGATTGGCGCCCCAGTTCAGGCTGGCGCTCCCCCGCAGCGGGTCCCGCGAGGCCAGAAGCGCTTCGCAGTCCCGCACGAGGCCAGGGTTGTCGAGCGGATCGGGCACGGTCGTGCCGTTGGTGCAAGTCATGGTGTGGGCTGAGATCGGCGGAAGGACGGCGAAGCCGTGGCCCCATGTGTTGTTGGGATCCGGGCTGCCGACGCGCTGCTCGGCGTTCTCCTTCAGATAGGCGGCGACCTGCGCGGGGGTGGCCGTCGGGAAACGCTGGCGCACCAGCGCCGCCATCCCGGCGACGTGGGGCGACGACTGGCTGGTTCCGCAAAACGGGTAATTGGGCGAAGTCGCCGTGCTGCCACAAGCCGCCGCCACCACGTCGGGCTTGACGCGGCCGTCAGGGGTCGGCCCCTGGCTGCTGTACGCGTCTATCGTATTGACATGGTTCCAACTGGCCGCGCCCACCGCCAGCATGCCCGTGTTGGAGCTTTCCGCGGGACTGCCGATGCTGCCGTTCGCGGTGCGGTGCTCCAGGCGATATTTCCAGTTCGTCAGCTGAATCCAGCTCGGCTGAGGGCCGCTCCGGTGCACTATCAACAATTCATAGTCTCCGGCGCTCGGAGCCACGAACCACAATCTTTCGTATGGAACTTGTCCAGCCACACCGACTTGCGGGTTGGCAGTGCATTTGAGGATCGTTCCGGTGGTCGGATCGCCGATACACAGGTCAAGATCGATGGCCGCTCCGTTCGTCCAGTCACCGTCCCACCTCAGTTCGAACTGAAGTGGCCGGTTCTGTCCCACGGTTACGGCGTTCCCGATGTCCGAAGCGTCGAAACGGATGAGATTGGTGTAGCGGAGGAGGGACGGATTACTTGTGAACCAGGTCAGTTCACCGCTATTCGCCGCACTGTTCACCCAGACGATTCCCTGATTCACGGCGTAATCGACCGTGTTCAGCGGGCTGACACTGTCTGGAGAAGTGCCGTCGCCGGGACCGTCGAACGTCCAAGACATCGAGTAGTTGATCACCTGGACGCCTTGTCCGGCCATCCACTCGACCACGGCTCGCAGGTCGGCTCTCGACCGTGGATTGGCGATGTACAAGTCCACATCGGGGGCGATGTCCATGAGAGATTCCGCAACCCACGTGCCGTGAATGTCTGTTGCGCAATCCGCCAGGTTGGTGGTGTGGACGCCGAGCCCCGTATAACACCGACGATTTACGATCGATGGCAGCTCGGTTCCCATCAGTGCACTGAAACCTGTGAATCCGGCGTCGATGACTCCGACTTTGACTTGGTCGCCTGTGAACATCGCGCTGTTCCATGCAGGCGAACCGTGGACCGCAGGTCCGTTGCCGGCAACTCCCATCTGGTCCGGCTGCGGCGGCTGAATCATCCGCATCCGGAGAACTCCGGACTGTTGCGAGAGAGCCCCCAGGAGCTGAATCGGCACGAACGCTTCGATGTAGTCGTCGCCCTGGTTGTCGGGCGTGACGCCGTTGTTTTGCAGGAACGTCGCCACCGCGGCCACGTTGCCGGACAGTTGGAGCGTCACCCCCACCGCGTTTCCCCGAGACAGGGGGGCTTCCGCGGCTGCGGCCTCGGCCGAGATTTCGCCGTTCGCCACTCTGGCGATCATGTCGTCCAACTCGGAGCCGGCCCTGGGATAGGTCAGGGTTGGTTGTTCCGGGATGGTGTATTCGCCGGGAGTCGACGCGATTTGCCAATTGAGGACTATGGCTCCCGTGGCGCCGGAAAAACCCGCGACCCGCAAGCTGTAGAGCGTCCCGGCCGTCACGTTCAGCGTCACGCGGCTTGCAAGCCCGATGTCCTCGCCGTCGTCCTCGAGTTCGCCCTCGGCGTCGCCCTCGGCGTCGTCATTCTCCGCCAGTTGCGTCAGCGCACCGACCGCTGCGCCGGTGTACACACCCAAGATCGTGTCGAAGTCGCTGCCATCCGTGTCGATGGTGACCGAACCCGTCGAGGGAGCTCGCCATTGCCACCAGACGGAAGCGGACCCGGAGCCCGGCTCATCCGTCTCGTCCGTGGCTCCGACATTGCTGCCCGTTGTGCTTCCCCGCGCCCCGGAAAGAGCCGTCGCGGTCGAAAACGAATCGTTCGGCGGCGGATTCTGACGCGCAGCAGCGGCACTTCCCATGGCGCCTGACGCTAAAGTCAGCACCGCTGTGACCGTTAGAACTCCAGACGGAATCGACATGGTGTTCTCCTTTCGCCTTTTCCTCGGTCCACGAGACCCATCGATGCGATATTCGTCTCGCATGTCGACTCTCTATCCCGTTATGGCAACGAGCGCCATAAGCCTCTCATAATAAACACGATATTTTGACGACTACAGCGATCAGAAACATGACAATATCGCGATAAAAAATCATGAACACGCCGTGTCCGGCGGCTCGGAGCGGTCCGTCCCTTCGGCCGCCTGGTCGAACGGACGGCGGCTGGCTGTTCGCGCACTTCGGGAATGCCCCGGGGGCCGGTCCGGCTCGCGGACCTGCCCGACTACGTGCGGGGTGCCGGGCTTGTCGCCGGACCCGATTCCGTCCTACACGCTGATGGGCGTCGCGCGGGCGATGCTGTGCGTCCTGTCGGCTGTCTCCAAGTCGCCGATGACTGGATCGAATCGCCGCCGCACCGGTCTGTAGACGAGCGTTAAGGTCTTGAGAACGCCGGCTCGTAGAGCGGGATTCGACGGGGGATTCGAAGCGGCTTGAGAACTATCGAATCTGGCTTCGACGGTGTACGCCGAAGTCCGATCCCGGGGCTGTCCCGGAGTCAGACGGAGGTTGGATGGCGGTTCAGCCGCACCATCGCGAGGAATCGGGTTCGGGCTACTCGTTAAGGCGGTACCATGGGCCGTTCACGCGCCGACGACTTCGACCGGCAGGCCGTGAAGGTCGGCGAACCGCAGCGCGCCGGCCCCGCTCCCCGGCTCCGCGTCGATGCCCAGGTCGGACAGCCTTCGAATCGCTTCGGCGCGGTCGAATCCCGCGGCGCGCACGCGGTATCCGGAAAACGACGGGCTCTGCCCCGGGAGCGCCGCCACCAGACCCAGTCGTGAGTCGGCCAGCCGGAACCAGACGCGCCCCGTCTCCGGGTCGCGCGAGGATTCCGGCCCGAAGAGCGTGCGGTAATGCGCCACGGACCGCTCCAGGTCCGAGACGGACACCGTGATGTCGGCCAGTCCCGTCGGGACGAGCACGGGCGGATCGATCGTCACCCGCCCGCCGGGCATCAGCGTGTCGAACAGGCCGTGCGTCGCGTTGACGAGTTGCAGCCGCAAGCCGTCGGGGTCGGACATCATCGGCAGGACGCCGCCGGGCGAGGTCAGTCCGGCGTTGCGGATCTGGTCCTGTATGGCCGGACCGCCGAAGTCGTCCTCGACGAAGTCGATTACCGCGGCCGCGATGTGGTCGATGAACGGCGTCACGCCCTCCCGCGGGCCGAACGCCAGGTACGCGGCGCCCAACCGGACGTAGTAACGCTGGACGCCCGTCCGCTCTCGGAACACCTGCGGGTCGAAGATCCGGCCGTAGAACGCGGCGGCCGCGGCCGAGTCCGGCACCGTGATCGACAGGTGGTCCAGGCCCGTCGTCCGCAGCGGAAACAGCGGCGCCTGCGCGCGGCCGCGCGCGGCGAAGAGGAAACCGCCGGCGGCGGCCATCCATTGACGGCGATCCAGGATTTCCGGACGGGGTCTCACGCGATTCCCGCCTGCCTGGAATCGATGGGCGGATTCATCATAGTAGACGGTCGTCGTTCCGTCATGGACCCACCAGCGCGCGTCGACTAACGCAGCCGCGCCCCGTCGGGCACGTCCTGGTCGAACCCGACCAGGACGGGCGTATCGTCGGGGCCGACCGAGGCGGCCACGACCATCCCGTTCGATTCCAGGCCGCGCATCCTGCGGGGCTGGAGGTTGGCGACCACGACCACCTTCCGGCCGACGAGCGTCTCGGGCGCATAGTACTTCGCGATGCCGGCCAGCACCTGGCGCGTCTCGAATCCCAGGTCGAGGACCAGCCGCAGCAGCTTGTCGGCGCCCGGGACGGGTTCGGCCTCGATCACGGTCGCCGTCCGCAGATCCACCTTCGCGAAGTCGTCGATCCCGATCGTCGGCGCCAGCTCGGCCTCCGGCGGCGCGGAAGCGGCGAGTTCCGCCTCGAGCTTCGCGTAGACGGCCTTGGCGTCGACCCTGGGGAACAGCACGTCGCCGCCCGCGAGCCGGCGTCCGGCCATCGGCGACTCGCTCCACGCCAGCCCGTCGAGCCGGACGTCGGCGACATCGCCCTCCAGGCCCAACTGCGTCCAGACCGCGCGCGCCGTCTCGGGCATCACGGGCGCCAGAAGCGCCGCCGTGAGACGCAGGGCCTCGGAGCAATGGAACAGCACGCTGTCCAGGCGCGGGGCTTCCTCCTGCTTGCGCGCGATCGCCCACGGCTGGTTTTCGACGATGTACTTGTTGACCCTGGCGATCAGCTCCCAGACGTTCTCCAGGGCGCGCGAGAACCGGTACGCGTCGAAGTTCGCGACGTAGTCGGCGATCACCCGGGCCGCCGTGTCGCGCACGTCCGCGTCCCCGTCGGCGCGCCCGGGGGCGGGGACGACGCCGTCCCGGTACTTGCCGACCATGGCCACGGTGCGGCTCAACAGGTTGCCCAGGCCGTTGGCCAGGTCGCTGTTGGATCGTTCGACGATGCTCGCGATGCTCAGGTTGCAGTCCTGGCCGAACACCATCTCGCGCAGCAGGAAGTACCGGAGCGTCTCGACTCCGATCACGTCCCGCAGCAGGGCGGGAGAGAACACGTTGCCCCGCGACTTGGACATCTTCTCGTCCTTGAACAGCCACCAGCCGTGGCTGACGATGGACTTGGGCGCGGGCACGTCCGCCGCCATCAGGAACGCCGGCCAGTAGACGGCGTGGAAACGCAGGATGTCCTTGCCCACGACGTGCGCGTCGGCCGGCCAGTACTTTTCGAACCGGTCCGTGTCGGAGGCGAAGCCGAGACCGCTGATGTAGCCGGTAAGCGCGTCGAACCAGACGTAAAAGACGTGTTCCGCGTCGTCGGGCAGCGGCACGCCCCACTCCAGGGTTTTCCGGCTGATGGAGAGGTCGCGCAAGCCGCCCTCGACGAACGACACCACCTCGTTGCGGCGGGTTTCGGGCCGGATGAAATCGGGATGGTCCCGGTAGTGGGCGAGGAGCCGGTCCTGGAACTCGGACAGCTTGAAGAAGTAGCTCTCCTCGGAGAACCATTCCGTTTCTCGGCCGCAGTCCGGGCACGGCGCCGGCGTGTCGCCGCCGCTTCCGGGCGCATACGCCTCGCACGACACGCAGTACCACCCGCGGTACTCGTCCTTGTAGATGAAGCCGTTCTCGCGGACCCTCCGGTAGATCTCCTGGACGGCCCGGTAGTGCCGCTCCTCGGTCGTCCGGATCCACAGATCGTTCCGGATCCCGTAGCTCCGCCACAGGTCCTCGTACTGCGCGTGGACCCGGTCGGCCAGCGACTTGGGCGCGATTCCCTGCTCGCGCGCCGACCGCTGGATCTTCTGCCCGTGCTCGTCCGTTCCGGTCAGGAACCGGACGTCAAATCCCATCATGCGCTTGTAGCGCGCGATCGTGTCGCAGACGATCGTCGTGTAGGCGCCGCCCAGGTGCGGCGGCGCGTTGACGTAGTAGAGCGGCGTCGTCATGTAGAACGTTTCAGCCATCGGATTTCCTTTCCTCGATCGCCTTCCTGTAGTTCCGCACCGCTTCGTCCCGCACCTGGTCGAAGGGCCGGCCGGTCTCCCGGGCGGCGCGCGCGCAGTCGTCGTACTCGGGGCTGACCCTCACCACGCGGCCGTCGAGGCTGGAGACCTTCACCCGGACGGTCGTTTCCGCCGCCTCGACGTCGACAATTTCGCGGTCGAGCGCCCGCCGCGCCGCCTCGCGCATGCGCACGCCGATGGTGGTGGTTTCCTCGAACATCAGCCCGGACAGCCGCGTCTCGTCGCCGGGCCGCGCCAGGACCTGGACGAGGTGCCCTGCCCGCCCCTTCTTCATGACGGCGGGCACGGTGACGACGTCGAGCGCGCCTTCGGCCAGAAGCCGCTCGGCGGTATAGGCCAGCGCCTCGGCGCTCATGTCGTCGATGTTGGCCTCGATGACCGTGACCCGATCGTCCGCCGACGGCGCATCCACCGGACGGGAATCCCCGACGAAAAGCCGGAGACAGTTGGGAAACTCCCCGAAGTCGCTTGTGCCGGCGCCGTAGCCGATCGTCTCGATGGTCATCCCGTCGAGCGGACCGAAACGATCGACGGTGGCCGCCAGGATGGCGGCGCCGGTCGGGGTCACCAGCTCCTTCTCCACGTGACGCGAGTAGACCGAGGCGTCGACCAGGAGGTTCGCCGTGGCCGGCGCCGGGACGGGATAGACGCCATGCTGGCAGTGGATGAATCCCCCGCCCACGTTGATGGCCGAACACGCGAACCGGTCGACGCCGATGGCTTCCAGCCCGATGGCCGCGCCCACGACGTCGACGATCGAATCGATGGCGCCCACCTCGTGGAACTCGACGTCCTCGGGAGGCAGGTCGTGGACGCGCCCCTCCGAAACGGCCAGCTTCTCGAAGATCGCCGTCGCCCGCCGCCGCACGGCCGGTTCCAGCGCGCTGCCGCGGATCATGGCGATGATCTCCGACGCCTTGCGGTGGACGTGGGCATGCCGGCCGGCGTGATCGTGACCGTGGGCATTGGAATGCCCGGGGCCGTGGGCATCGGAATGCCCGGGGCCGGAATCCGATTCGATGACGACGTCGAACTTCACGGCGCTTATGTTCGCCCGGACCGTGCGTCCGGCCCGCAACTCGAACCCGTCGACCGGCAGCTTGCCGATCTCCGCCTTCAGGTAGTCGAAATCGACCCCGGCGTCGATGAGGGCGCCGATGGTCATGTCGCCGCTGATACCCGAAAAACAATCAAAATAAAGGGTTTTCACGTCGTCTCTCACCGGAGGCGCAACCGTGCATGGTAACGGATCGGCGGCGCGGCGCGCAATTCCCCGAACGGAGGCGTGCATGCAGCGCTGTTCGCCGATCTGAAGCGTCACACCATGGGGCCGGACCTGGCAGAGACGGCCTGTTTCGGCGTGATTGCCAACAACGTGTTCACGACGGCGCGGATCCGGGGCGTCGCCTGCACGGCGGCGTATCTGCACCACGGACGGGCGCTGGACGGGACCGACACCGTGACCGGAGTCCCGCTGCACTCGTCAAGCGGAAGCGCGACTTCCATCGCCTTCCGCACGCGAGGCGGGTCATCCAACAGCTCCGTCAGGCTGGGTCCAGTGGATCGACGACCGTCAGAAAGGGAAACCGTCCGAAGCCGGAGTCGCGCGTGCAGATCCGGCTGACGCCGTGCTCGCGCATGAGCACGGCAGTGTGAACGTCGTGCAGCACGTTGCCGTGAAGCTCGGGCAGTTCCGACAGGGTTTGCGCCAACACGGCCGCGTGCCGCGGCGTGGCAACCAGCAGATCGAATCCGGGCGAGGCCAACAGATCCACGATGAACCCACACGCTTCCTGGGACCGCCACGGTGAGCCGAGCACGCGGGGATGGGTGGTCACCCGCAGAAACTCGTAACAGACGCTCCAGGTGAGGAACGTCGGCGCAGGGTCGCGTCGAGCCTCTCGAAGCCGCTCGCTGCATCTACGATGCCACTCGGAGTCCTTGTTGGCCGCATATACCAGGACGTTGGTGTCGAACAGGAGCATGTCATTCTTCTTCCATGACCCGGTAGAGCGCTTCGCGGTCTGAAATGTCGACCCGTTCCCTTCCGCCGTTCCATGTCGGCAGTGGAGTCAGGGACTCCGATGGGTCCACGGCTTCCGAACCGGCGAGGACGCGCCGAAGTCCGGCTTCGACGAGCGTGGACATGGTCGTTCCCCGTCGTGCCGCTTCCTCCCGAAGCCGCTGCATCACGGAATCGTCGATGTTGAGGGTCGTTTTCATATGGAAAACCATACCACAACGGTGTCCAAGCTCTCCGACGACATCGCCGCGCAGGTCTTTGACCGTTACGGACGTGTCCGGGCCTTCCGCCTGTTCGACGCGCGCCCGCGTGCGGCGGCGATCGCCGAGTGAACGATCGACGATAACGGGGCTGCGGGCGGCGTACGACGCCGATGCGCGGGTCATGGCGGCGCCTGCGAGGGGGGTTCCCCATCGACGAGGCCCGCCGACGGTGAGCCGGCGACGCGCGGGAACGCGCCGCCCTCGGGGGTCGGACTATCGGCCCCAGGTGTATGCGATCCGCGTATAGTAGTAGGCCCCGTTGAATCCCCAGGGCGTGTACTCGCTGTATTTCTCCCCGACCGAGCCGGCCCGCGCCGTGACCTGCGGATACGTGTCCATCACGTTCCGGGCGCCGACGACCAGCGTCGTGCTCTCGTCGAGTTGGATGCTGGCTTCGAGGTCGACGATCGGACGGCCGTCGAAGAAGCCCTGACCGATGCCGCCGGAAGGAACGAAGACTTCGCCGAACCCGCTGTCGAAGTCGTACCAGGCGCCGTAGTAGCTGAGGCGCCCGAGCAACTGGAGCCGCCCGATCCGCTGGTCCAGCGAGGCGTGCCACCGCGTCCGCGGCAACGCGTAGGCGTACTCGGCCAGGCGGCGCGAATTGAGCAGCCCTTTCGCGTTGTCCCTCACCTCCGTGTCGGTGTAGTTGAAGACGAAGCTGACGATGGTGTTGCCGCGCAGCGCGACGGGCGTGTAGGTCGTCACGACGTCGACGCCCTGCGACGCGGTCTCGAAGGCGTTGGTGAAGAACCGGAAATTCTTCAGGTCGCGCGCGCTGTCGACGCCGCCGGCCAAGAGGCTCTCGATCTCGCCGTCCGTCAGGCTGAAGTTGCGGGTGATGCCGATGCGGTCCGAGACGTTCACGCGGAAGTAGTCGGCCGACAGATCGACCGGGCCGGTGTCGAGGATCAGGCCCGCCGTGTAGTTGACCGAGCGTTCCGGCCCGAGCGGACGGCCGCCGCGCAACGCCGCGACCGGCGAGCCGGGCGGGATGGCGCCGTTGTTGACCAGGTCGCCGATGGCCGGATCGAAGACCGTCGAGATGTTGAAGCCGTTCTGCTGGCCGGGCGTCGGCGCCCGGAACCCGCGGCTCACGCTGGCCCGCGCGAAGGCGTAGCGGGCGGAGAGCTTCCCGTTGACGGTCCCGCCGAAGTCCGCGAAGTGCTCGTAGCGCACGGCGCCGCCGACCCTCCAGCGTTCATCGACGTCGTTGAGTTCGACGTCGACGTAGGCGGCCGTGTTCCAGCGTCCCCAGAGGCCCGCGGCCAGCGGTCCGTAGCCGAAGAAGCCGTTGGACCCGGCCGTGAAGCCCTGCCCGCGCCCGTAGGGGCCGACTGTCCAGGACGCCGGCTCGCCTTCGGTGGTCCGGTACTGCTCGTGCCGCCATTCGGCGCCGGCGGCGACGTTCACCATCTCGGTCGCCGCGTAGGACACGTCGAAGTTGAGTCCGACCTCGCGCTGCCGGTTGCTGCCCAACTCGAACGCCGTCGGCGTGTCGTATCCCAGCGAGGCGTTGACCGTGTCGGCGATGAAGAGATCCGTCTCGTGGGCCCCGACCGAAACGCTCGCGTCCCAACTGAAACGCGGTCCGATGAACGCCCGGATGCCTCCGACGACGGACATGTCGCGCGCCTCGCCGCCGAAGTTGGGCGTGAAGCCGCCGGGGAATCGCTCGTGGAGCGTGAAGCAGTCCGGGTCCGCCGCGACAGCGGCGAGGGCGCCGGCGTCGGGCACGTGGTCGACGATCGGAATCGCCGGGCAGCCACCCGCGCCGGCGACGCCGGTCTCGGCCCACCGCCGGTCGCCGACGAGCAGGGTCTGCCCATCGTCGTTGCTGAATACGCCGCTTCGGGTGTTCGGGTTGCGGAAGAAGAAACCGCCCGTCACGCGCTTGCGCGCCAAGTTGGCGTGGGCGTACGGCTGGACGCCGGTGTCGGACGTGTATCCGAAGTTGCCGAAGAACTTGAAGTCGTCGTCCACGTCGGGCGATCCCCAGATCTGCGGCGTGTCGGAGGCCACGTGGACGTTGCCCGCTCGGCGGAGCGCGACGGCGTCGGCGCGGGGCGCGCTCCGGTCGGTCGGATTGGAGCTTCCGTACTCCAGGCTGAGGTTGGCGAACCCGCCGGCGCCCAGGGGCAGGCCGACGTTGGCGGCCACCGCGTAGGTCTCGCCATCGCCTTCCAGGTACGTACCCGTGTTGAACGACACGGTTCCGCCGGAGTCCGCGTCCTTCAGCGCGAAGTTGATGACGCCGGCGATCGCGTCCGATCCGTACTGCGCCGCGGCGCCGTCGCGCAGGACCTCGGCCTGACGGACGGCGATGGCGGGAATCGTGGAGATGTCGGGGCCCTGCGAGCCGTAGGCCACGCCGTTGCCGCCGTGCCAGTCGATGATGGACGAGCGATGGCGGCGCTTGCCGTTCACCAGGACCAGCGTGTGGTCGGGCGCCAGGTTCCGCAGCATCGCCGGCCGGACAACGGTCGAGGCGTCGCTGATCGGCTGGATGTTGACGTTGAACGAAGGGACCACGGTGCGAAGCTGGTCCTGCAGGTTCAAGGCCCCCTGGCGCGCGATGTCGGACGCGGACAGGATGTCCACGGGCACGGCGGACGCCGTTACCGTCCGCGGTTCGGCGCGCGAGCCGACGACGACGATCGCCTCGGTGAATCCCTCCAGCAGGATCCGCAGGTCGCCGGGCGGCAGGTTCATGGCCCGGATTTCCGCGACCGTCATGTCGAGGGCCTCGGCCAGCTCCGCGTACTGCGCGTCGGTCAGGTCCTCCTGGGCCAGGGCCACCGCGGGCCCGGCCGCAAGCAGGAAGAGCACGCAGGCCCACGTTCGAATCCACGGTCGATGACGTATGGGAGTGTCCACTCGAAGCCCTCCACGATGGATGCGGCGCCGCCAAGCGCATCGCTTCCGGCGCATGGCCACGAGTATAGCCCGATCGTGTTACTCTGCCCGGGAACGGAGGTTTCCATGAAGGCTGCCGTCTGTCTGACCGTCACGCTCCTGCTCGCCGCGCCCGCCGCCGCGCAGTTCGCCGAGGTCGGGTCGCTGGACTTTCCGACGTCTGCACGTTCGGAAGAGGCGCAGCGCCACTTCCTGCGGGGCGTCGCCATCCTGCACAGCTTCGGCTGGAAGCAGGCCGTGGAGCAGTTCCAGGCCGCCCAGGCCGTCGAGCCGGACTTCGCTCTCGCGTATTGGGGCGAGACGCTCGGCTACAACCACCCGCTGTTCGGCGGCGGGCCCGACCTGGACGAGGCGAGCCCCCGCGCGGCGCTGGCGCGGCTCGGCCCGACCCCGGCGGCGCGGGCCGCGAAGGCGCCGACCGATCGCGAGAAGGGCTTCCTCGAGGCGGTCGAGGTCCTGTGGGGCGACGCGGGAAGCTACGACGAGCGGCGGGTCGGCTACATGGAGGCTATGGAGCGGCTCTACGAGCGCTATCCCGACGACGACGAGGTGGCGACGTTCTACGCGCTCTCGATGCTGGCCGGATCCCGCGCGTTGGGCGATCAGTCGCTGCGGCTCGAGGTGCGGGCCGGCACGATCGCCATGAAGGTGTTCAACGAGAACCGCGACCATCCCGGAGCGGCGCACTACACCATTCACGCCTTCGACGATCCGCTCCATGCCCCGCTGGCGCTCGACGCGGCCCGCCGCTACGCCGAGATCGCGCCGGCGGTCTCGCACGCGCGCCACATGCCGACGCACATCTTCATCCAGCACGGCATGTGGGACCTCGTCTCCGAGCACAACCAGTCGGCGCACGACGCCGCCATCGCCCTGTGGGAGCCCGGCGACAGCGTCGGCGACGCGGTCCATTCGCTGGACTGGGGCCAGTACGGCGACCTGCAGCGCGGGGACTACGACAAAGCCCGGGTCTGGATCCAAAGGCTGGAACGGCTCATCGCCGAGAGCGACTCGCAGGCGCGCGCCGTCACGACGCTGCCCCTGGTCAACGCGCGTTACGTGGTGGAGACCGAGCAGTGGCGCGTCGAGCCGATCACGGACGGCGCCTCGATGCACGAGCTGCTGGCCACGGGCCTCAGCGCGGTCCGCGGCGGCGACCTGGCCGCGGCGCGCGAGGCCGAGGCGGCGCTGGCGGCGCGGGCCAGGAACGGGGGCGTACAGGATCGTATCGCGCACAAGGAGGTCGCCGCCTCGATTCAGGCGGCCGAAGGCGACGCCGAGGCGGCCATCGCCTCGATGGACGAGGCCATCGCCATCGTCGAGACGCTGCGTCCGCCGAACGGAGCGGCCAGCCCCGTCAAGCCCCCGTACGAGCTGTACGGCGAGATCCTGCTGCAGCTCGGGCGCCCCGGCGACGCGCTCCAGAAGTTCGAGACCTCGCTGCTCCGCATGCCGAACCGGATGCGTTCGCTGCTTGGCGCGGCCCGCGCCGCCGCGGCCACCGGGGATCGCTCCACGGCCCGCGAGCGCTACGCCGCGCTCGCCGGCTTCTGGATCGGCGGGGCCGACGATCCGGGCTACACCGAGGCGCGCCGGTTCCTCGCCTCGACGAACGACGACTGATCACGATGGATCCTCATGCCTCGAGGCGTGCAGTCGCGTATAGTCCGGGCCGTTCGTTCGACCGTTGAGACGCTGTGGGGCGTCGATGCGCCGGACGTCATTCTGAACCAGACGCCGCGGCTGGAGCTGGGGGAGCTGGCCACGCCCATGTGCCTGGGGTTGGCGAAGACGCTCCGGAAGCCGCCGCGCGCCATCGCCGAGGAGTTGGCCGCGGCGCTGGAGATCGACGGGGTCCGCGGGATCGAGGTCGCCGGCCCCGGCTATATCAACTTCCACCTCGACCGCGGCTTCGTGATGGAAACGGCCATCGCCCGGCTTGGCGGCAACGACCCGGACGACGCCGCGAAGGCGGACGCGGAGGCGGAAGTCACCGGCGGCAAGGTCATCGTCGAGCATACCAACATCAACCCGAACAAGGCCGCCCACATCGGGCACCTGCGCAACGCCGCCATCGGCGACTCGTTCGTCCGCGTCCTGCGTTTCACGGGCCGCGACGTGGAAGTCCAGAACTACATCGACAACACCGGCGTCCAGGTGGCCGACGTCATCGTCGGTTTCCTGCACCTGGAACAGCGCACCCTGGCCGAGGTCCGCGAGCTGATCCGGGACTCGAACGGAAAGTTCGATTACTACTGCTGGGACCTCTATGCGCGGGCGTCGGCCTTCTACCAGGAACGCGACCCCGATTTCGCGCTGCGCGCCGAGACGCTCCGGGCCATCGAGGACGGCGGAAACGAGACCGCCGAGATGGCCGAGGCCGTCGCGATGGCCATCGTCGCATGCCACCTCCGGACCATGGACCGCATCGGCGTGCGCTACGACGTCCTGCCCCGCGAGAGCGACATCCTGCAACTCCGGTTCTGGGACCGGGCGTTCACGTTGTTGAAGGAGCGCGAAGCGATCTTTTTCGAGGACCGGGGCCCGAACGCGGGCTGCTGGGTGATGCGCGTTCGCACGGGCTCGGGCGACGAGGACAAGATCATCGTCCGCTCCAACGGCACGGTCACCTACGTCGGCAAGGACATCGCCTACCAGTTGTGGAAGCTGGGTCTGCTGGAGCGCGACTTCCACTACCGCGTGTTCGACCGCTACGCCGACGGACGGCCGGTCTGGGTGACCGATTCGGTCGACGGCGAAGCCGAGCGCCCGGGTTTCGGCAACGGCCGGTCGGTCTACAACGTCATCGACGTGCGGCAGTCCTACCTCCAGACCGTCGTCCAGGAAGGCGTGCGCGTTCTCGGGTACGAACGCGAAGCCGAGCGGTCCGTGCATTTCTCCTACGAGATGGTCGCGTTGACGCCGGCCTGCGCCGAGCAGCTCGGGATCGTCCTCGACGCGGAAGACCGCGCGCGCCCGTGGATCGAGGTCTCGGGCCGCAAGGGCCAGGGCGTCAAGGCGGACGATCTGCTCGACGCGCTCGAGGACAAGGCCCGCGCGGAGGTCCGCGTCCGGAACCCGGACTTCACCGAGGCGGAGCAGAGCGACATCGCCCGGCAGGTGGCCGTCGGCGCGCTGCGCTATTTCCTGTTGCGGTTCACGCGGACCGCCGTCATCGCCTTCGACTTCGACGAGGCCCTCAGCTTCGACGGGGAGACCGGACCCTACATCCAGTATGCCGCGGTGCGGGCCAACAACATCCTTCGGAAAGCCCGCCAGGAGGGGCGCGGCCTCGACGCGGACCGGACGGCCGCGTTCGCGGCGGCGGGCGCGCCCGGCGAACTCCTCGCCGGCGACGACGAACTCTGGGACCTGGTCTACGCCGCGTCGCGTCTGGACGAGGTCGCCCGCCAGGCGGCCGACGCGCTGGAGCCGGCGACGCTGGCCAAGTTCACGTTCCAGTTGGCCCAGAAGTTCAGCCTTTTCTACCACCGCTACCGCGTCATCAGCGAGGACGACGAGCGGCGGCGCGCCTGCCTGCTCGTCGTCGTGGAGTTCGTCCGGGACACGCTCGTCCGGGCGCTCGACCTGATGGGAATCGCCGTTCCCGAGCGCATGTAGGCGGGCGGCCGCGCCGGGCCCTCATGCGCCGAGAACCACCCCCGGAAGCTTGGAGAACGCGTCGATCCGTCGATCGGGCGGATGCGTCTCGAACGTGTCGGCCGCGTAACCGTAGGTGACGCCGCAGGTCCGGACGCCGGCGGCGCGGCCTGCGAGGATGTCCACGGCGGAGTCTCCGACCATCCACGCCGACGCCCTGTCCGCGCCCGTGTCGTCGATGATTCGAAGGATGCCCATCGGGTCGGGCTTCTTGCGCGGCAGGCTGTTTCCCCCGTACACGGCGGCGAACCGGTCGTACACGCCCAGGCCCTCGAGCATGCGGCAACTGAACCGGTAGGGCTTGTTGGTCAAGACCGCCAGCGGGCAGCCGGCCAGCGCGTCCAGGGCGGCCTCGACTCCCGGATAGAGGCGGGTCGCATCGAGCATGTGGTCCCGGTAATCCGCGAGAAACATCGACACGCCCGCGTCCGCGTCGCCGTTGGGCGCCCCGTCCAGCGCGCGCGCCATCAAGGCCGTTACGCCGTCGCCAATCATGGCCGCGATGTCGTCGTCCGGGAGGGGTCCCATCCCGAACTCGGACCGGACCCGGTTCACCGACGCGCACAGGTCCCGCTTGGAGTCGGCCAGCGTCCCGTCGAGGTCGAATATCACGAGCGGCTTCATTCTACGGACCTCTCGTGTCCACGCCGGGCTCTTCCCTGTCGACACGGTAGCTGTCGTCGTCGACGAATTCGCGGACCACGGGATCGCCGGATCGATAGAGCTCCTCGATCGTCCCGACGAAAACGAAGCGGCCGCGGTTGAGGAGAGCCACCCGGTCGGCGACCTTCTCGGCGCAGTTGGCGATGTCGTGCGTCACGACCATCTGGGTCAGGCCCAACTGGAGCTGCATCTTCTTGATCAGGTTGTTGATCGTCGTCGACAGCAGCGGATCGACCATCGTCGTCGGCTCGTCGTACAGGATCGCGTCGGGCTCGGCCGCGAGCGCCCGGGCAATGGCCACGGCCCGTTTCATGCCCGTGCTCAGCTCCGACGGCATCTTGTCGGCGAGGGGCTCCACCTCGACGAGCCGCAACTTCTCGGCGACCCGCGCCTCGACGGCGTCGTCGCCGAGGCCGGTGTCCATGAGCGGAAACGCGACGTTCTCCCACACGGTCAGCGAGTCGAACAGCGCGCCGGACTGGAACACCAGTTGGACCTTCCTGCGGACTTCGGACAACTCCCGGTTGGTCATACCGCGCAGGTTGCGCCCCGCAACGCTCACGTCGCCCGCGTCCGGCGCCAGGAAACCCACCACGTGGTTCAGCAGAACGCTCTTGCCGACGCCGCTCGGCCCGAGAATCGCGAACGTCGTGCCCGTCTCGACGCCGAACGTCACGCCGTCGAGAACGACCTGGTCGTCGAAGGCCTTCGACACGCCGCTGAACTCGATGTAATCGCTCATATCGATGCGTATACCACGCTGCAGACTGCGGTTGTCCCATGGTACCCGGGGCGCTCCTCGCCGCGGGTGGACAACGCGCGCAGTGATGAGATGGACCCCTCCTGGTGACTTGGTCGGCATCGTAGTGCCAAAGTCAACGGGATCGAGTGTTCGATCGAAATCCCAAGGAGGGGTCCGAGATGAAGAATACGACAATTGCGATCGATTTGGCCAAGAGCGTGTTTGAAGTGGGGATTTCTCAGCGGCCGGGACACGTTGAGAAGTCTCGCCGGCTGAGCCGGAGTCAGTTCCTGCCGTTTCTGGCCCGGCAAGAGCCGGCGCGGGTCGTGATGGAGGCGTGCGGGTCGGCGCACTACTGGGCGCGGCAACTGGAGAGGCAGGGACACGAGGTGCGATTGCTGCCGCCGCTGCAGGTGCGGCCCTACGTGGGACGGAACAAGACGGACCGGAGCGACGTGAAGGGGTTGCTGGAAGCCGACCGCAACGCGGCGATCCGCCCGGTGCCGGTGAAGACGCCGGAGCAGCAACAGATGACGACGCTGCACCGGGTGCGGGCCGGCTGGATGCGCACACGGATCGCGCGGATCAACGCCGTGCGGGGGTTGCTCCGGGAGCTGGGCTACGTCATCCCCCAGGGAGCCCAGCGCGTGGTTCCAGAAGTCCGCGAGCTGATCCAGGACGCCGACACGCAGATTCCCATGATGACGCGGGAGGTGTTCAGCGACCTGTGCGACGAGATCGGTGACCTGGAAGCCCGGATCCGGAAGGTCGAACGGCAAATCGAGGCCCTGGTCCAACAGAACCCCGTGATGGAACGGCTGCTCTCGATTCCAGGCGTGGGTGTGTTGACGGCCTCGGCGCTGGTGGCCTTCGTGGGCGACGTCGAACGATTCGCCTCGAGCCGGCACTTCGCCTCCTATCTGGGCCTGACCCCGCGGGAGTACTCCAGCGGTCTGCGGCGCTACCTGGGCCGGATCTCCAAGAAGGGGGACACCTACCTGCGGACCCTGCTCATCCATGGCGCCCGCGCCGTACTGCGGCTGGCCGCGACCCGGCGCGGCGACGATCGACTCTATGACTGGGGGCGCCAGGTCCAGGACCGCCGCGGCTCGAACAAGGCGGCCGTGGCGATCGCCAACAGACTCGCCCGCATCGCCTGGGCCGTCTGGAAGCGCAACGACGCGTATCGGGTCCGCCCGCCTTTGACCGCGCCCCCCGAAACGGCATAGGCCGAGCATCCGATACTCAGAACGCATGAAGGAGAGCGCCTAGCGTCCACTTCACAGGTTTCCACCGCTGGCTGCGCATACGGTTCGATCTGATGACGAACCGGTCAGACCGGCGCGGGGCGATGCCGATGACGCCTCTGGCCATCACAGGCCGTCGCGAGCGTTTGGTTCCCCGCGCGCGGATAGATCATCATGGCCCGGGAGCCATCCGACTCCCACACGCGAGGCCGAAGATACGAGTGCAGTCTGTACCAGCCGGCCCGTCACCGCGACGTGCGCGCCTCCGGTGAGATGGAGCATGAAGAAACCTTCTGATAGGTTGAGGGAATGGTTCGCCTCCTTGACGGAGGAGTCCAGATACGAGGCGTCAGTTCAAGATAACAGGCGGCCCACTCAACTAGAATAGATGGCAGCCGGCCGGGCCGTGTCAATGGGCGCGGCGCTTTTTCCTGCGGAACCGGAGGCAACGGACACGCAAATGAAGTTCATGAGTTTTACGCGCTCCGAGGACGACGTCCCGCGAGTCGGCGTCGAAACGTCCGAGGGAATCCTCGACCTGACCGCCGCGGGCGAGAAAGGCCGGATCGACCCGCCTCCGGGGCCCCGTCTGGAAGACGCGATCCGGTCCCCGGGCGGGTTGCGGAGGCTCCGGGCGATCGTCCTGGGGTTCTCGTCCAGCGTGATCGAGGACAACCGCGTCCCGAGGGACGCCGTCCGTTACCGCGCGCCGGTGACGCGCCCCGAGAAGATCATCGGCATCGGACTCAACTATCGCGATCACGCCGAAGAATTCGGGATGGACGAGCCCGCCGAACCCGTCCTGTTCGCCATGTGGGCCAACACGGTCGTCGGGCCCGGGGAGCCGATCGTCATACCGTCGTTCAGCGACCGCATCGACTACGAGGCGGAGCTGGGGATCGTCATCGGCCGGAGGGGACGTCACGTGCCGGCCGCCGAGGCGGAAGACTTCATCGCCGGATACACGATCGTGAACGACGTATCGGCGCGCGACCTGCAGATGAAGGACAGCCAGTGGGTCCGCGGCAAGTCGTTCGACGCGGCGCTGCCCATCGGACCCGTCCTGGCGACGCCGGACGCGTTGGGCGCGGGCGACGGGCTGGATATCCGTCTCCGCCTCAACGGCCGGACGCTGCAAAGCTCCAATACGCGGCACATGATCTTCAAGGTTCCGGAACTGGTGGCTTTCGTCTCCGAGGGGCTGACGCTGGAGCCCGGCGACATCATCGCCACGGGAACGCCGGGCGGGGTGGGATTCAGGCGGCGGCCGCCGGTGTTCCTGAAGCCTGGCGACGCGGTCGAGATCGAACTCGACGGGATCGGCACGTTGCGGAACCCCGTGACGGCGGAAGCGGATTCATCGACCGCGGCGCGCGGGTCATAGCCTGCAGACGGGACGGATCGGACAGGCCCGGCACTTGACGGGGTCCCGTTTCCTCGGACAATGGCGCGCGATCCCCAGGTGGCAGAGCGCGAAGTCGTATCGCACCGGATCGGCCGGATCCAGCGTCCGGAGGGCGCGCGTCACATCCACGGCCATGGCCCAGCCGGGCGTCGAGAGCTCGGTCAGACCGATGTAGCGCGCGATGCGGGCCACGTGCGTGTCCAGCGGAATGATCAGCTCCGAAGGCCGGACGCGCGTCCACACGCCGCAGTCGACGCCGTCTTCGGGACGCACCATCCACCGCAGGAACAGGTTCAAGCGCTTGCAGGCGCTTCCGTCCGAGGTCCGGGGAAAGAAGTAGCGGACGCCCCGTCTCCGGGCAAGATCCCGCCTGGAATAGAACCGTTCGTGCCCGAATCCGAGCGCCGTCGCCGAGAAACCGTCGAGGCGCGTCGCGAGGGAATCGTCCCCCTCGGCCGGGGTCCGCGTCAGTGCGTTCTCCAGCGACCCGAACGATTCGACGAACCGGCCCAGGATCCAGACGAGCGCCGTCAGGTCGAGCGCGTTGTTCCAGCGATGACGAAAGCCGGCGAACGTGCGGCGACCGGCGGCGGGGTCGAAGCGGACGACGAACTCCGACGGCCGCGGTCCGAGCTCCGACAGCACGGACTCGACGCTGGCCAGCACGCCGCGGACGTTGCCATAGGCGAACGCCGAAGCGATGAAGCCCACGATCTCGCGATCCGCGTCGTCGTCGTACCGGTGGACGAACTGCACGGGATCCATCGCGACATGGTCTTCGCGCGGAAATGCGTCGAGAAAGCCGTCCAGATGCCGGCGGAGCCGGGTGGGCGCCGGAAGCCGTTTCCCGGGCCGGAGGCGCGGATCGGGGACGGCGCTCGCGGCGGCGGCGGGACCGAACCCGTTAGCGGCCACTCCCGGAAGGGCTCGGATAGCTCAGCTTGGCGCGCGGAATCGGCGGCGCGGCCCCGTTCAGGTTGGGGTTCGCCAGCGGATCGGCGATCCGGTTCCGCCGGTCGTTGTCGATGCCCAGCGACTCGAGGCTCGGGACGGCGCGCGCGACGGCCTTCGGATTGCCCCCGACGTCGGTGCGGACGACCTGGAGCGACCTGGAGGCGCCGAACTCGGCGTCATGGACGACGGGCCTCAGCGGGTGCTGCCCGGCGCGGACCAACGTCTTGTAACCCGCGTCGAGCACGGCTTCACGGTCGTCCCGGCCGGGCGATTCGACCGTGACGCGCCCTTCGTGGGTCCAGACCTCGGTGGTGGCCGCCTGGGCGTCGACGCGCACATCGAAGTCGGTGCCGCGCACCGCGATCAGCGCTGTCGGGGTATGGATCCGGTACGGATTCGGAGACCCGCCCAACCTCTGAACGTGGAACCGGATCTTGCCGAGCAGCACGCGCAGGAGATTCCGCTCGCCGGCCCCCCAGTACGGCTCGACGACGAACGTCGTGTTCTCGTACACCACCATGTACGACCCGTCGGCCAACTCCAGCGTCATCTGGCCGGACGGTCCGATCCGGACCTCGTCCCCGATCTGCAACAGCGGCCACTCCGGGGCTCCCCGCGTATCCGCCCGGGCCAGGACCGGACCCGACGCCGGGACGATTTCCACAGGGCCGAGGGCCGACGTCACGCGGATGCCCTGCGCGGACATCACCGTCGGAGCGATCAGTACGCCAAGGGCCACCAGCAGCCAAGTCTGTTTACGCGTCATTGCCTGTCACCACCGGCCGTATCCTGGAAAGCCGGGCCGACGTGGATCTTGATCGGCGCCGGCGGCGCGATCCTCCGAAAGTCCAGCGCCTCCTGGAACAGGCCGAAACCGGCCCCCAGATCCGGGAGCGCGTTGACGGCGCGCGCGGACCGCAGCCGGTCGAGAATCCTCGAGTTGCGTTCACGCTCGGCCGTGCCGGCGAGCGCCTCCAGGGAGAGTAGCATTCGGTCGGAACTCATCTCCATTCGCGTCAGATACGCCGCGGTTTCGGTGTGGGCGTTCTCCACCACAAGATGCCGAAAATCACGGCCCGTGGTCACGCCGATATACGAGAGAACCGCCATGCGCCCCCACGATATCGACTCGGCGACGCCCCACTCGAAGTCCGCCCGCGGCGTACCGTATTCCCCGGCGAGCAGGATACCCAGAACGCCGGCGAATCCCGGATCGGCGGCCACGTCCGCGTCGAGCTGCCGCACCACGCGATCCAGGCGGTTCGCGAAGCTCGCGTCCAGGTCCGAGGAACGGGCCACACCCTGAACCAGAAGACCGACGCCCACCGCGCCGACAATGGATATCCACCGGGTCATGATCGCCTCCGGGCGGCGTGCGGACCGGAGCGCGTGGGCCGCTCGCGGGAACACGCGCGCCACCCACAACAGACTACGCCCGGAAATCCTTGAAATCAATACTTAAACGTTTCGCCTTGTTGTAGAGCGTCCGCCGCTCGACGCCGAGGATCTCGGCGGCTCTCTTGATGTTTCCACCGGTTGCGCGCAGGGTCCGGACGATGTGATCCCGTTCCACCTGCTCCAGGGACCCCGACGCGGGGGCCGTCTCGACGACCGGGTCCCCTCCGGCGTCCTCGAGGTCGAGGTCGTCCGGGCCGATGACGCCGTCGTCCGAGAAGGCGACGGCGCGCTCGACGGCGTTCTTGAGTTCCCGCACGTTTCCGGGCCAGTCGTGGCGCTCGATCGCCTTCATCGCCTCGGGCAGGAGGCGGGCCTCGCGCCCGTATTCCTCGCCGTAGACCTTGAGAAAATACGCGGCCAGCACGGCGACGTCCCCTGGACGCTCCCGGAGCGGCGGCACGGAGATCTTGACGACGTTCAGACGGTGGAAGAGGTCGTCGCGGAACTGCCCGGTCCGGACGCGTTCGCGGAGGTCGCGGTTGGTGGCGGCCACCGTCCGGACGTCGACGCCGATCGTGTCGTTGCCGCCCACGCGCCGGATTTCGCGCTCCTGGATCACGCGGAGCAGCTTGACCTGAAAGGACAGCGACGTCTCGGAGATCTCGTCCAGGAACACGGTGCCGCCCGCCGTGCTCTCGAACAGGCCCTTCCGCGAGCCGACGGCGCCCGTGAAGGCGCCTCTCTCGTGACCGAAAAGCTCGGCTTCCAGCAGGGTCTCGGTCAGGGCGCCGCAGTTGATGACCGTGAACGGCGCCTCGCACCGCGGGCCGTTCCGATGAATGGCGCGCGCCACCAGCTCCTTGCCCGCCCCGGTCTCGCCGTAGATCAGGACGGGCGCGTCGATGGCCGCCACTCGCGCGATCCGGTTATAGACGTCGATCATGACGCGGCTCGTACCCACGATCGCGGTATCCGGCAGCGCGTCGGCGGCCTCCGGCCCGAGGGCGGCCGCCCCCAGCAACCGGCCTTTCTCCTCGATCCGGCGGACCACGGCCACGATGTCATCGACCTCGAACGGCTTGCTGATGTAGTCGAAAGCCCCGCTGCGGACGGCGCGGACCGCCGTCTCGACCGAGCCGTGGGCGGTCATGATGACGACCTCGACATCCGCCGGACACGCGCGGGCCGCATCCAGGACGTCCATCCCCGAGACGCCGTCCATGTAGATGTCGCTGATCACGATGTCGAACGCGTCCGACCGCAGGGCGTCGATGGCGTCTTCGCCTCGCGCGACGATGCGGCACGGATATCCCTCCAACCGGAACAGCGACTCCAGCAGCCTTCCGATCGACGGATCGTCGTCGACGACCAGGATGCGCGGTTTCCCGGCCATCACGTCGCCGTCCCCACACGCGCTTCCGGCCCGGTCGCGGGTATCCGGAACGAAAAGACCGAGCCCTCTCCGATGACGCTCTCCACGTCCACGCGTCCGCCGTGTTGCTCGGCCACCTCCCGCACGAAGGGCAGTCCCAGGCCGAATCCGGTTTCGGCGCGGGTTTCCGCGTTCGCTCGGCGATAGAACTTCTCGAAGATGCGCTGGCCGTCCTCGGGCGGAATCCCGCACCCCTGGTCCCGGACGCGGAAACACGCCCATCCGGCGTCGGCTTCCAGCTCGACCCGGACGCGCGTCCCCTCGGGCGAATACTTGATCGCGTTCGAGACCAGGTTCGAAAGGGCCTGGTACACGAGCGCCCGATCCGCGCGCACCGTGCCGGCGCCGGACCCGACGGCGTTCTCCAGGACGATCCGCTTGCGTTCGGCGACGGGCGCCAGGCTCGTGAGGAGATCCTCCGCGAGCGGCGCGACCTCGAACTCCGTCGCGTCCAGCGGGCGGCGCCCCGACTCGACCGCGGCCACGTCCAGGAAGGACTGGATCAGGTCGTTCAGCCGCGCGCTCTCGGCGAGGATCGAGCCGAGGAAGTCCCGCCCCTGCTCGTCCACTAACCCGTACTTCGCCAGCATGTCCGCGTATCCCCGGATCGAGGTCAGCGGCGTGCGGAGCTCGTGCGACACCAGCGACACCATGTCGTTCTTGGCCTGGTCCAACTCGCGCTGCGCGGTCACGTCGTGGAGCGAGGCCACGACGCCCAGGCCCACGATCGGGCCGAGGGTCACGGTGAACCAACGCGACCCGGTCGAATCGGGAACGGTCTCGACCCGGCCCGTTTCGTCTTCGGCGATCGCGCGAACCACGGGCTCGACCAGCGGCCGTCCGTCCAGAAGCGACGACAGGTAGTCCCACAGCGGCGGCGGGCGGTCCGAGAAACGCGCCAGACCTCGGGCCGCCGGGTTCTGGTAGACCACGCGGCCGGCGGGATCGCCCACGACGATGACGTCGTCGATCCCCGCCAGCACGGCCTCGTTGAACACGACGAAGCGGTGGAGCTGCTCGTTGGAGAACTCCACCGCGTCCAGCTTCCAGGCCGCGTCCCTGCGGCGTCTCGCCAGCAGCCGCTCCCGGCGGTCGCGGTGTTTCCCGCCCTCCTCGGCGTGGCGCGCGAGGACCTCGATCCATCGCCGTTGGAGCGCGGCGTCGAGGTCACGCGCCGGCTCCGGGGGCACGGAGGACGGCGCGGGAGCCTCGGGCTCGTTGCCCCAGTCCGACAAGCGCGCCACCTGCTCGTCGAGGCTGCGGTTGAGAGTCACGACCTTTCGGACGGCAAGCGCGGGAACCACCAGGACGACACCGAGGAAGAACGTCGGGAACGGCAACCACAGCGAGCGCTCCATCAGGAACCAGGAAACGGCCACCAGGGCGGGCAGCGTCAGGAGCGCCGCGGCGTAGAAGCGGAAACCCTCGAAGCGTCCATCCAGCCATCGAAGGGCCAGGAAGAGGCCGGTCAACGCGAGGAACACGATCCATTCGGGAACCTCGGCGACGCTCCGGCCCGAATAGAGGGAATCCAGCGTGTTGGCGTGGATCTCGACGCCGCTCATCGTCCGTCCGGAAACCGACATCGGCGTCATCCAGTCGTCGCCCAGCCCTTCCGCCGTCACGCCGACCAGGACCATCCGGTCCTCGAACCGGTTCGCGTCCACGCGACCCTCCAGGACTTCCCACGCCGGCACGGCGGGGAACGTCCCGCGGTCGCCGGCGAATCGGATCCGGACCTCTTCGGGAACGATCCGGACCATGCCGCCCAAGTCCTGCTCGAAACCGGCCGGGAGCCGTCCAGCGGCCTTCAGCACCTCGACCGCGAACGCCGACCGAACCGTCCCTTCGGCCTGTTTCGCGGTGACGATGCTGCGCATCACGTTGTTCAGACCGGGGTCGGCGTGCACGTGCCCCAGGCCCCGCGCGCCGTCCTGGAAGATCGGCAACGGCATGCGCCAGACCTCGCCGCCGGCCGGGCCGTCGACGCGCGCGGCCAGGACAGCGACACCCGCACCGGCCACCGCGTCGGCCAAGGCCCGGTCGCTGTCCGGCGCCGCCGGATCGTCCAGCAGGAGATCCACGCCGATCGCCGCCGGTGAGCCGGCGGATACACTGCGAACCAAGTCGGCGAGGATGTCGCGGGGCCAGGGCCACGCCCCGATCCGGTCGAGGCTTTCCTCGTCGATGGCCACGATCAGGACGCCGCTTTCCGGCTCGACGCGCCCGGCCAACCGCTGCGTGAAGTCGTAGGCGAGGCCCTCGACCGTCTCGAAGAAGAGGGGCAGCCAGGAAAGCAGAACCACCAGCACGGCAGCGGCCGCGGCCTGGGCCACCGGCTTGATTCGGTCTATGACCACGAGGTGTCCGTCTCCTGGCCCGATTATAGGGAGATCGTCGAGATTGTTCTAACGCCGACGGCACGGCCAGGGGTAGTATCGATGACGCCCTTCCCTTTTGCCACCGAGAAACGACCATGCCCGATCCCGCGCGCCTTCGGGGCGCATCGCTGATCGAAACGTGTCTGGCCCTGGCCGTCATCGCCGCCGCCCTGGCCGCGGCGGCGCCGCCCATCCTGCAGGCCCAGCGAAGCTACCGGCTCGCCGCCACGGCCGGCCAGGTGCGCACGGAGCTCCACCGGGCCCGCGTCCTCGCGGTGACGCGGAACCAGGACTGCCGCCTGCGGGTGACGTCGAACACGGCGTACCGGATCGAGTGCGAGGAAGCGGACTGGATCCCCATCGCCTCGCACCGGCTTCCGGCCGGGCTGACGATCACCGCGAACAATCGGCCGGAGTTCCATCCGTTGGGGAATGCGGCGCCGGCGGCCACGATCACGGTCTCGAACCGGGACGGGATGAGCCGCCGCGTCATCGTGAGCCGCAGCGGCCGCGTGCGGACGGAATGACGCCCCTCACGCGTCGTCGTCCCCGTCGCCGCGCAACCCGGTGCGCGTGACGATCCAGTACCAGAGGAGCAGGATGACGAAACCGACGAGAAAGATCGTGAGGATCACGGTCATGGCGCCCGGCCTTCACGATACGAGCCGCGAAGCGCCGCGGTCGAATTGACCGGGCCGGACGCTTCCGGTACGATCAGTTGTCCGGAGGGCCTGTGGCGCAGCTGGGAGCGCGCATGACTGGCAGTCATGAGGTCACGGGTTCGATCCCCGTCAGGTCCACTCAAAAAGCAGTTCGGGATGGTCAGGAACGGGTACGGTTATAGTGCCGCCATCCTCGGCCTTTTGCATCACGACGTGGCTGCCGCGCCGTCTGACTTCCCGGAAACCGTGCGATGCAAGAATTCGACAAACTTCCCCACCGGACAAGACCCGCAATCTAGCCAACCGCGACCTCGACGTGCGTCACGTAGACCTCGTTGCGTAACCTTCGGGAGAGTTCCTCCTCCGACGCCGTCTCGAAGAACGCTGTCAGGGCTTCCTCCAGGTTGTCGCGCGCTTCGGACACCGTGCCACCCTGGCTGGCCACGTCCACTTCCGGACACAAGGCCACGTAGCCGTCCCCTTCGCGTTCGACGATCGCGGTCAGTCGCCTGTTCATTCCCAGCCCCTTTGCAGCCACCACGCCTCTGGCGCCGGCGGCCGTCGATCATTGAAGCCTGGATCCAGCCCGCCGGCGTGGCCCCCGCCCCGCCGCTTGGTGACCGCGACCCGGCACGCTCGAACTCACGCGATAGAATACTATACCGCCGACACGCGGCGCCTCGGGTCGGGAACCGCGGCGGACCGCCAGGCGCGGATGGGCGCCGTTCGGCGCGCCGTTCAACGGAAGTAGACTGGCAGCCATGCAAGGAGTCGACACGCGATGAGCTGGGTCCGCGCCGCATCGGTCGACGCGCTGGACGCCGGGCCGCTGGTGTTCCACCGTCCGCCCCTCCAGATCAGCCTGTTCCGCGTGGGCGCGCGGGTCTTCGCCGTCGACAACCGGTGCCCGCACGAAGGCTACCCCCTCTCGCTCGGCCACGTCGGCGGCGACTGCGTCCTGACCTGCAACTGGCACAACTGGAAGTTCCGGCTCGAGGACGGCGAGTGCGTGCTGGGCGGCGACAACGTGCGCGCCTACCCGGCGCGGATCGAGGACGGACACGTGCTGGTCGACCTCACCGCGCCCTCGGCCGATGAGGCTCGGCGCGAGACGCTCCGCGGCCTTCGGACGGCGTTCGACGAACGGAACTTCGGCCGGACGTGCCGCGAAATCGCGCGCCTGCACTTCCACGGGCTGGATCCGGAAGACGCGCTGCGTGAAGCGCTCGCCTGGTCCGAAGATCGGCTCGAGTTCGGCGCGGGCCACGCCATGGCCGGCGCGGCCGATTGGCTGAGTCTTTCCCGATCACTGGGACCCGAGTTGGAGCCGCGCGTGATCTGTCTGTCCGAAGCCGTGGACCACCTGGCGTTCGACAGCTTGCGCCAGCCGACGTATTCCTATCCGGCGCCGGGCGCGCGTTTCGACGACGACGCCTTCGTCGACGCGATCGAGCGCGAGGACGCGGCGGCGGCCGAGTCCATGGCGGCGCGCGCCCTGGCCGACGGGCTGCACTGGGCGGACATGGAAGAGGCCTTCGCGCGGGCGGCGCTGGCCCACTACAACGACTTCGGGCACTCGCTGATCTACTGTGTCAAGGCCGGGCAACTGGTCGACATGCTGGGCGACGGGATCGAGCGCGCCGTCGTGCTGCCGATGGCGCGCCACCTGATCTACACGACGCGCGAGGACCGGATTCCCGAATTCAAGGCGTACGCTCCGGCGCTGGAGGCGCTGAGGGACATTCCACGACCGGCGGCGGCGGACCGACGTCCGGAGGTACCGTTTCCGGCCAGCCTGCCGGCCGCGATCGATTGGCTACACGCCGCGCTGTCCTCGTCGTCGCCGGAGGCGGTCTACGACACAATGCTGGAAGCGCTCGCCTTGAACATGCTCCACTTCGACACCGGTTTCGGCGTCGCCTACGACAACCCGGTCAGCCGCAACGTCGGGTGGCTGGACTTCACGCACGGGCTGACGTTCTCGAACGCCGTCCGCCGGACCTGCAGCCGGTATCCGCGCCTCTGGCCGCACGGGCTGCTCCAGATGGCGTGTTTCCTCGGCCGCAACCACGGGTTCATCGACGCCGACGTGTCCACGGCGGAATGGCGTGTCGACGATCCTGACGCGTTTTTCCAGAGCATCCGGGAGAAGCTTCTCGACCACGGCATGCGGGAGCCGATCTTCGCCGTCCATCTCCTCAAGACCGCCGCCGCGGTGGAAGACGAGTCCGGGCCCGCGTCCCCATCGTGCGGGCACGCGCTACGGGCCGCACTGAACCGGTTCCTGAACTCCCCGATCAAGGGCAAGCACGTCCGCCGGCTGGCCCGGCAGGCGATCGCGCTGGTGGCGCGGGATTTCGGATAGCGCCGGCGGCGAGCCGGAACCCGGCCCGCCGCCTGTGACGCCTACTCTTCAGGCAGCAGCGTCACGTGGATGTAGTTGTCCGTGTCGAAGTACTGCTGCATGCCCGCCTGGATGTCGGCCTCGGTCAACGCCTCGACCGAGTCCGCGTACGACAGGATCGCCCCGGCGCCCGGGTCCTCTCCGAACCGGTAGGCGAAGGCGAGCTGCGTCAGCCAGAAGTTGTTGTTCTCCAGCCGCGTCTCGTGGGTCCGCAGCATCGCCTCGCGCGTGTCGGCCAGTTCGTCGGCCTCGGGCCCGTCGGCCTTCAGCGCCTCGATCTCGGCGAACAGCGTCTCCGCCAGGTCCGCGGCGCGCTCCGGGTCGGACCCGAAGCTGATCATCAACGTGTAGCGGCCTTCCGGCTGCCACGCCTGCTGCGGGCTCACGCCCACGCTGTAGGTGCCCCCGAGCTCCTCCCGCATGACGTCGCGCAGCCGCGTCTGCAGCAACTGCGCCGTGGCCGTCAGCCGGGTGCGCTCGGCCTGGTCGGCGATGTCGAACGGGCCCGTGAACGCGATGCGCGTCTGGCTCTGCGGCTCGATTCCCCGGTTCACGGTCTCGGTGATCACTCCCGTCGGGTTGCGAATGCCGACGTCGCGCCAGGTCTCCTCCCGGTCCGTCACCGGCAGGCCGCCGACGTAGGTCTCCACCAGCGGCCGCATGACGTCGAGGTCCATGTTGCCGACGAAGACGAACGTGTAGTCGTCCGCGTCGGCGAACCGGTCCTCGTAGAAGGCCATCGACCGGGCCAGGTCGGTCTCGTCGATCATCTCGACCGACGGCGGCTGGCGGCGCGGGTGGTCCTGGTAGAGGATGCGGTTGAACGTGTCGGTCAGCGCCGCTCCCGGATCGGCGTCGCGGTTGGCCAGCACCGTCCGCATCTGTGTCTGGAAGAGCCCGAAAAAGGCCTCGTCCGCCCTGGGCTCCGTCACGCGCAGGTAGATCAACTGGAACATCGTTTCCAGGTCGGCCGGCGAGGCGTTGCCCCGGATACCTTCCTCGTAGTCGGTGACGTAGGGCATGGCGTTGGCGACCTTGCCGGTCAACTCCCGCTGGAGGTCGATCGTGTTGAACGGACCGAGGCCGCCCGCGGCGATCACGGTCACGGCCGTGTCCGCGGCGACGTAGTCCTCGTCGCTGGCCAGGGAGGTCCCGCCCGGGCTGAACCCCTGGAAGACGATCTGGTCCTGCTGGAAGTCCGTCGGCTTCAACACGACCGTGATGCCGTTGGCAAGGTTCCACTCGGTCAGGCCGCCTTCGAGCTCGCGCTCGGCGACGATCGGGGAGCCGGCCGGAACCTCGGCCAACAGCGGCGCGTCGACGGTGTCTTCCTCGTAGGGGGTGATCTCGACGCCCGCAACGGCGTCCATCACGGCCGACAGGTCGGCCTCCGTCGCCACGGTGACGGCGGGGTCTTCCGGCGCGCTGACGGCCACCACGCGGTTGGCGTCGCGGATCCAGTTCTGGCCGACCCGGTTGACCTCGTCCAAGGTGATTCCCGGAACGAACCGCTGGTACAACGCGTACTCGAACTCGACCCCGGGGATGGACTCGCCGGTCAGGACCGCCCGGATGTACTCGGCGGCGAACGCGCCCGAGTTCCGGCTGTCGCGGTTCGTGAACAGCCGCTCCATGTTGCGGAGCAGATCGGTCTTCTGACGGTCCAGCTCCGCTTCGGTGAATCCGAAGCGCGCGACGCGCTCGGCCTCGACCAACAGGGCCTCCAGACCGCGGTCGACGCCGCCGGGCACGACCGCCGCCATCAGCATGTAGCCGCCCATCGGGCGGATCAGGGCGCCGTGCTGCGATATACCCGTCAGGAACGGGGCGTCCGGCTCGAGCGTGAGCTCCTGGAACCGGGCGTTGAGCATGCCGTTGTAGAGCCGTTCCACGAGCCGCCGGCGATACCCGCCGATCGTCCAGTCCTCCTCGGGCGGCATCTTGTGGTAGACGACCACCTGCGTCAGGGGCAACTCGGGATCGGTCGCGATCGTGAACAGCGTCTCGTCGTGGTCGGGAACCTCGTGCCGCACCCGCTCCCTCGGGTCGCCGGATGCCGGGAGGTCCTCGAAATGCTCGACGATCAGCCGCTCGATCTCCGACGCGTCGAAGTCACCGACGGCGATGACGGCCATCAGCTCCGGGCGGTACCAGTCGCGGTAAAAGCGGCGGACGGCTTCGGGCTCGAAGTTCTCGATGCTCTCCAGCGTTCCGATGGGCAGCCGCTCGGCGTACCGGGAGTCCCGGAGGATGACGGGAAACTGCTGATCGCGGATGCGCGTCTGCGCGCCCTGTCCCAGCCGCCACTCCTCGATCACGACGCCGCGCTCCAGCTCGATCTCCTCGGCGTCCAGCGTCAGCGCCGTCGCCCAGTCCTCGAGGATCTGGAACGCCGTCTCCATGTTCCCGGCATCGTCGGTGGGGAGCTGCAGTTGGTAGACGGTCTCGTCGAACGACGTGTAGGCGTTGACGCCCGGCCCGAGGCGCATGCCGATCGATTCCATGAATCCCACGAGTTCCTGCTTCTCGAAGTTCGCGGTCCCGTTGAACGCCATGTGCTCCAGGAAGTGGGCCAGACCCAACTGGTCGTCGTCCTCGACGACGGAACCCACGTCCACCACGAGCCGCAACTCGGCCCGGTTCTCCGGTTCCTGGTTCTCGCGAATGAAGTACCGGAAGCCGTTGGCAAATTCCCCCACGACGACGCGGGGGCTGGACGGCGCGGGCGCGTCCAGGCCGATCGTGAACGCCTCGGCGGGCAGCGCCTCCGGCGGCGTCTGCGCCTCCGGCGACGTCTGCGCCCCCGGCGACGTCTGCGCCTCCGGCGGCGTCTGCGCGTGCAGCGGCGCGGGTCCGATGGCCGCGAGGAACGGAACGATTAGCGATGTCTTGGCGCCGGCGGAAACGAAGCGCCGGAGGCGTAGAGCAGTAGCATTCAGCCGCATGGTCGGTCTCCTTGTCGAAGGGCGCGTGCGAAACACAGTGAGGGCCACGAACGATGTTAGCCCGAACGCGCCCGAAAACCCCGCCGACAGCACCGCTTTTCGGGAAAAAATCAGTGTGCCTACCCGAACGGCCATGGCCAAGACGCCACACTCCGCATCCCTGAGACGGAACGGCCGAACGTCGGCGGCCGCCCGCGGCGGTTGTGAAAAGCCGCCGGATTGCGCTAGTCTGGTGGGAGATGAGCCTGACTGAAGTCCTTCCGGACGATTCTTCGCCCCCGCGCACGGCGCCCGAAAGCGACACCGACGGGACGGCGCCGACGGAAAGCTTCGAGAGCCTCGGCATCCATCCGCGGCTGCTCGGCGCCCTCGACGAGGAGGGTTACGTCTGCCCGACCCCCATCCAGCGGGAGGCCATTCCCCTGTTGCTCCAGGGCCGCGACCTGCTGGCGACGGCCGAGACCGGCACCGGCAAGACGGCCGCGTTCGCGTTGCCGACGATCCAGACGCTTCACGAGGGCGCCCAGGCGCTGGTGCTGACGCCGACCCGGGAACTGGCGGTCCAGGTCGAGGACAGCTTCCGGCGGTATGCCGGCGACCTTCGGCTCAAGGGCGCCGTCATCGTCGGCGGCGTTCCCGAGCGGGGGCAGATCGCGGCCCTCAAGCGCGGGGCCGACGTGATCGTCGGCACGCCCGGCCGTATTCTCGACCTGATGCGCCAGGGCCGTCTGAAGCTCGACGCGGTGGAGGTTCTGGTCCTGGACGAGGCCGACCGGATGCTGGACATGGGGTTCATCGAGGACGTGCAACGCATCGTCAGCCGCGTGCCGCGGGAACGCCAGACGATGTTCTTCTCGGCCACGATGTCGGACGCGGTCCTCTCCCTGGCCCGCTCGATGCTGCGCGATCCGGTGCGCGTGTCGGTCGCTCCGCCGGCGAAGATCGCCGACAACATTTCCCAGCGCGCGATGTTCGTCTCCCTGATGAACAAGCGCGCGCTGTTGACGCACGTCCTGGACGACGCCGAGGTGAAGCGGGCGCTCGTGTTCACGCGCACCAAGATGGAAGCCGACCGCGTGCTGCAGCACGTGGCCGCCGCCGGCGCGTCCGCCGACTCCATCCACTCGGACAAGAACCAGACGGCCCGGCAGCGCGCTCTCAACGCGTTCGCGACCGGCAAGGTGAGGGTTCTGATCGCCACCGACGTCATGGCCCGCGGAATCGACGTCGACGACATCACGCACGTCATCAACTACGAGATGCCGCCGAACCGGGAGCACTACGTCCACCGGATCGGCCGGACGGCCCGAGCCGGCGCCGCGGGCGTCGCCCTGTCCTTCTGCGACGTCTCCGAGGTGCCGCTCCTGAACGAGATCCGGACGGCGACGGAGTCGGCCATCGAGGTGATCGAGGCGCAACCGTACCATTCGTCCGCGATCGCGGTTCTCTACAACGGGAACGGGAAGCCGTCCCGTTCGGCCCGGTCCGGATGGCGCAGCTTCCGTCCGCGGGGGCCGCGCCGGGGATAGTCCCTCGCCCGGACGCTCGCTACAGCGCCCGAATCTCGACGTTGCGGAACTTCACGATTCCCGAACCGTATTGCAGCCCGATCGGACCCTCGGTGTAGGCGTCGTCCTCGACGTCCACGGTCTGAACCCCGTTGAGGATCACGGTCAGCCGGGAACCTTCCGCGCGAATCTCGTACGTGTTCCACTGCCCGCCGACGTTGATGACCTCGGACGGCGGCGCGAAGTTCACGATGGATCCGGTCCGGTAGGTCTGGTCCGGCCGCGTGTCGAAGATGTTCACCTCGTACGCGTTCTCGGCGTTGATGGCCTCGGGTTCCTGGCACCGGATGAACACGCCGCTGTTGGCGGGTTCGTCCACCCAGAACTCCAGCGTCAACTCGAAGTCCGCGTACGAGTCCGGCGTGACGAGGAAACCGGCCATCCCGTTGTCGGCCATCACCGAATCGTCCGTCGGATCCAGGGTCCAGTTGGCCTCGCCGGTAACGTTCCAGCCGTCGGTGGTGGAGCCGTCGAACAGGACCGTCCGTTCCGGCTCGGCGGGGGCCGCGGCATCGTCGGCGCCGCAGGCCCAAAGGCCCAGCGACATCACGCTCAGAGCGAACGCGGATGCACGTTTCATCATGGGTCTCCTTTGATCGACTACGATGATCCGTTCCACCGGATATCGGAGAAGTCTAACCCATGAGGCAAACGGGCGGTGATCGCGCTCCGGAGCCGGGCTGGTACGTCCTGACGGGACGTCCGTGCTCGGGCATCACGACCACCGTCAACGCGCTGGCGGCCCGCGGCTACCGGACGGTCCCGGAAGCCGCGCGCTCCATTATCGACGAGCGCGTGGCCGCGGGCTGGACCATCGAGCGGATACGCGGCGACGAAGCACGATTCCAGCGCGAGATCCTGGCGCGAAAGTTCGCGGCCGAGTCGCGGACGCCGACCGACGCGGTCGTTTTTTTCGACCGCGCGATGCCCGACAACATCGTCTACCACGCGATCGCCGGCCTCGATCCCGCCGAGGCGCGTCGCCTGTGCCGCGGGAACGCGTACCGGAAGATCTTCTTCATGGAACCCCTTCCCTACGCCGGGGACTACGCGCGCACGGAGAGCGCGGCGGTATTGAAACGGCTCGAACGGGAACTGCCCGCCGCGTACCGGAACCTGGGCTACGAAGTCGTTTCGGTGCCCGCGGCGCCCGTCGAGCGGAGAGTCGAGCGGATTCTTCGGGAACTCTGATCAGGGAACGACGCGATAGGCGCGGTCCACCGCGTCCTCGGTTCCGATCATCAGGTCCGAGGCGAGGTTGTTCTCCTGGCAGACGTACTCGAAGTTCTCCCACCCCGGCGTCCAGACCAGGTAGAAGCCCGATGTCCACGGCTCGGTATACACGCCGGGGTCCTCGATCGTGACCTCGTAGCTCATCCGCTCCAGGCTCGTCCGCGTGAAGCGCTCCACCAGGTGCAGCCGCTCGGTGTGGGGAAAACCGCGGCGGTCGAACCAGAACCGCTCGTTGAACCCGATCGTGTCCACGACCAGCGTATCCCCTTCCCACCACCCGATCGAGTGGCCGTAGTAGGTGGGCCGCACGTCGTCGGGGTGCTCGGCGTCCATGTGGATGATGCGGTACGAATGGGGTCCGCCCACGTCGAAGATGTAGATCCGGTCCAGGTGATCGAGTTCGACGATCTCCACGCCGTAGGGCGTCTGGAACTGCCGAACGCCGCCCGACGCCTTGCAGCGCGCGTGCGGCTCGAACCGGTTCAGGCTACGGTAGTCCAGAACGGCCCGCGCCCAGGGTTGCAGGGGGACCTGGCTGAACGTCGGACGGCCGGGGAAGAACGACTCGGAGTAGGACGGTCCCGACAGGTCGTCGTTGTCGGCCAGGTTGGCCCAGGCCCCGCCCAGGGGGAACCAGAACCCGGTCTCGCCGGCCCGCGCGCCGATTTGGACGCGGCCGTCCTCCAGGCGCGGCGCCGGTTCGGCGGCGGCAGGATCGAAGGCGTCCCCTCCGCGCTGCGCCCGCGCCGGGACGGCCATCGTCCACAGCGCCAGGATGACCACGGCCGCGGCGACCCTCGCCCGCGGGTGATTCCGTACAACCATAGGCGTAGTCTTCATGCGTTCGAATCTCCTGTCAACACATCGGCTGGCGTCCGTCAACCGATCCCCATCGCCTGCTCGAATTCCCGCCGGACCGCCGGCGGCTGCCCCTGCTGGAACGGGTAGCCGTCGACGAGGAAGCCTCGCATGAACGGGTGCCGGAGCATGTCCTCGCGGCTGATTCCCTCCTCGACGGCCTTTCGGTCCGCCACCGGCAGACGCACGCGGCGGTTCGCCGCGGCGTCGCGAATCAGCGCCTTCGGCTCTCCGCCCCGCTCGACGCGGTCCATCTCTTCCAGGAACCGCTTGCGGAGCATCAGAACGCCTTCGTCGCTGGATGCAAGGTGCTCGGCCGTGCGGTCGGCGACGGTCCCCTGCCCGGCCCAGGCGACGAAGTCCTGGTTCATGACGTGGGTGGTGATCCACCTCTCCGAGCCCGGCTCCCGGACGGGACCCCGCCAGGACGGGATCGTGCCCTGCTGTACATAGGGCTCCCGGTCCTTGGGCACCTTCGCATACGACCAGGTCACGCTCAACGTGTTCTCGTCGTCGACGGGAACGCGCCACTCGAAGTGCGTCCCGGTGAACAGCGCGTTCGGCCACAGGCAGACGCGCCCGGTCGTCCACAGGGGATGGGATTCGTCCGTACCCTCGCGGACGCGACGGTAGACGTGCCCGTACTCGAACTCCTCGAAACCGAGCTTCAGGTGCCGGGGCGAGTACGCGCCGCCCGTCTCCCGAAGCCGCTCGGACCAGTTCAGGTGCAGCCACTCGAAGTGCACCGGGTCGATCGAGTTCTCCTGGCACTGGAACCAGTTGCAGGGCACCTCGGCGAAAACGATCTGCCGGAATCCGTTCTCCCAGTGGAAGACCTCCCAGTCGGGGATCAGGGGAGGCGGATCGGGACCCAGGTACGCCCACACCAAATCCGCTTTGATTTCAACCGGGTACGACAGAATGCGAATCTTGTCCTTGAACTTGGCCTCGGGGTGGGCGATGTCCTCGTACGGCTGCGAGAGGCACCGCCCGGTCTCGTCGAACAGCCAACCGTGGTAGTGACACCGGAGGCCGCAATCCTCTACGAACCCGTGGGCCATGTCGGCGCGCCGGTGGGGGCAATGGCGGTCGACGAGGCCGAAGGTCCCCGCGCGGTCGCGGTACAGGATCAGGTCCTCGCCCATCAGGCGGACGGGCCGGACCGGCTCGGAATCCAACGCGTCGACGGCGGCGACCGGCATCCAGTATCGCCGCAGGAGCGCGCCCATGGGCGTCCCCGCGCCCACCTGGGTCAGCTTCCGGTTGTCCGCGTGCGAGAGCATGGGCCGCGCCGTCCTCCGTCGAAGATTAACCGTGGATGGGCTCGGGCGGCAACCCGCGCGCCGAGGACGTCATCCGGTGAAGTAGAGCCACGTCAGGATGACCCCGACCGCCAGGACCCCGCTCAGCCACACGTCGCGGCGGCGCCACGCCCGATCGCCGTCGGTTTCCGGAGCCGCGCGGCGCCGCGTCCCCACGGTCAGGCCCGCGATGCGCTCCGTCGAGGGCGGCGCGGTCAGGAGGCTCACGGCCGCCAGAATCACGCAACACGCCGCGAAGAGCAGGCCGCCGAAGTGAAGGAAGTTGATGTCGGCGAACCGGTAGAGGAGCCCGTCCCCGAGCGCGTCCTGGTTGAGCTCGGCGACGAGGCGCGCCGCGCCCAGCAGGAAACCCGCCACCAGGCTGACGATGGCGCCCGCCGCGTTCACGCGGCGCCACAGCAGACCGACGACGAATACGGCCGTGATCGGCGGGGCGATATAGGACTGCACGCTCTGCAGGTACTGGTACATCTGCCCCGAGATCAGGTCCATCATCGGGATCCACGCCAGGGAGACGCCGATCAGCGCGATCGTCGCCACCTGCCCGACGCGGACCAGCGTCGAGTCGCGCGCCGCGGGATGGAGCTTCCGGTAGATGTCCCACGCGACCAGCGTCGAGCACGAGTTGAATACCGACGAGAGCGAGCTCATCAACGCGGCCAGGAGGCCGGCCGCCACCAGGCCGCGCAGACCGGAGGGCAGCAGAGCGCCGATCAGCGTGGGCAGCGCCGCGTCCGGCGCATCGAGCGTCACCCGGCCCTGTTGCGCCAACGCGTAGGCGACGACGCCCGGTATGACGAACAGGAACAGCGGCGTCAGCTTCAGCAGCCCGCCGAACAGGCTCCCACGGCGCGCGTTGTCGATGTCGCGGGCCGCCAGCACGCGCTGGACGATATATTGGTCGGTGCACCAGTACCAGATTCCGAGAATCGGCGCCCCGGTGATGATCCCGCTCCACGGGAAGTCCGGGTGGCTGGACGGCTTCCAGACCGTCATGAACTCGGGACCGGCGATCGCCCGCATCTCGTCCCAGCCGCCGAGCGCGTGGAGGCCCGCGATCGTGACGGTCAACGATCCGCCGACCAGGACGAACATCTGGAGCATGTCGGTGTAGAGCACGGCCCGGAGGCCGCCGAGCACCGTGTAGACGCCGGTCGCCAGGATGACGACCAGGGCGCCCGTCCAGAAGTCGATCCCCATCAGGGTCTCGAAGATGATCCCGCCGGCGGCGACGGTGACCGAGATCTTGGTCAGGACGTAGCCGATGATCGCGATCACGGCCAGGTACCAGCGCACGGCCGGCGAATACCGCCGCTCCATGAACTCCGGCACCGTGAAGACGCCGCTGCCGATGTAGAACGGCACGAAGAACCAGGCCAGCACCAACAGGACCAGCGTCGCCTGGACTTCGAACTGGCCGACGGCCACGCCGCCGGCGGCGCCCGACCCGGCCAGACCCACCAGGTGCTCGGACCCGATGTTGGAGGCGAACAGCGACGCGCCGATGACGAACCAGCCCGTGTGCCGCCCGCCCAGGAAGTAGTTCCCCGCCGAGGCCCGGGTGCCCTCGCCGTGCGTCGCGCGGTACGCTATGGCGAAGACGGCGATGAAGTAGACGCCGATGACGATCCAGTCGAAGGTGGTCAACGTGGGCATGGTGACGGCCGAGGAAGCAGGATGCTAACACGCCGGCCGGAATGCCGACGCACGGGAATCGAGCATGCAGGACATCGGCCTCATCACATGCCGCACGCTTCCTGAGCCGGACCCGGACGCGGCGCTGTTGTCGAACGCCCTCGAGGCGGCGGGCCTCTCGGCCGGCTTCCTCGCATGGGACGACCCGTCGGACCGTCCGTCCGACTACAGGGTCTGCGTCTTCCGGTCCTGCTGGAACTACTTCGAGGCGACGGATGCGTTCCTGGCGTGGGTCCAAGCGGCCGACGGGGCCTCCACGCTGACGAATCCCGCCTCCGCCGTGCGTTGGAACGTCGACAAGCGATACCTGTCGGCGCTTGACGCCGCGGGCGTCCCCGTGGTTCCGACCTTGTTCCTGCGACGCACCGAACCCGTGGACCTCGTCGGGTTGCTGGACGGGCGCGATTGGGACGACATCGTCGTCAAGCCGGCCGTCTCGGCGGCTTCGTTCCGCACCCGGCGCTTCGGCCCCGGCGAGACCGGCCGGGCGCAACGCTTCCTCGACGCCCTCGTCGGGGACGGGGACGTCATGGTTCAACCCTATTTTCGGAGCGTGGAATCGAGCGAGGGGGAGCGTTCCGTGATCGGCGTCGACGGCGCCTGGACGCACGCCGTGCGCAAGGCGCCGCGATTCGAAGGCGACGACGAACACGTATCGGAAGGCCTTGCCGTCACCGGCGAGGAAATCGCCATTGCCGAGGCATGCCTCGGCGTCGTTCCCGGCGACGTCTTCTACGCGCGACTCGACCTGATGCGGGACATCGGCGGCCGGTTGCGCGTTTCCGAAGTCGAGGTCATCGAGCCGTCCCTGTATCTCGCCCAGTCGCCGGCGGCGATGGAACGCTACGTCGCCGGACTGGCCCGGATGGCGCGAAGCGGGTGAAGAGCGCGCGTCTCGGACATGAATTCAGGCTACAGCCGGAACGGGATGTTGTCATATGATCGGACGGCTACGCGCCCGAAGGAGGCCACGATAATGACTTCAGGAACCGCGCGTCCCGCCATGCGGGGGCTCGCCGCCGCCGCCGTGCTGCTCGCCGGCGCCCTGTCGGCGCCCGCACAGCGCGGCGCGCTTCCGGTGCCGCCGCTGGGCGACGGCCCCTGGGAGTTCCCCACGGCCGAGCGGGGCCTGGACATCCGGGTGTCCGTCGTCACGAAGGGCCTGTTCCATCCCTGGGACATGGCATTCCTTCCCGGGGGCGACATCCTGGTGACCGAACGCCGGGGCCAGCTGCGCATCGTCCGGAACGGCGTCCTGGATCCGGATCCGATCCCGGGCGCGCCCGTCGTGCACGCGGTCCGGCTGTCCGGGCTGATGGACATCGAGCTCCACCCCGACTTCGAGAACAATCGCACCGTCTACCTGACCTATACGAAGAACCTGAACCCGGAACCGCTGGAAGTCGCCACGACACTGGCCCGCGGCCGGTTCGTCGACGGCCGCCTGGAGGACGTGGAAGACATCCTCGTCGCCGATTCCTGGCCGGGCAACGGCGGCTCCGCCTCGCGCATCGTGTTCGGGGATGACGGCTACCTCTACATGACGACGGGCGCGTCGAACGGCAACGCGGCCCAGGACCCCTCGAACCTGCGGGGCAAGGTCCTGCGGCTGACCGAGGACGGGGACCCCGCGCCCGGCAATCCGTTCGAGGGCCGGGCGGGCTACGCGCCCGAGGTGTATTCCATGGGGCATCGGAACACGCTGGGACTGGCCTTCAACCCCGTCACCGGCGAGCTGTGGAACAGCGAGATGGGACCCAACGGCGGCGACGAGGTCAACATCATCGACGCGGGCGCCAACTACGGCTGGCCCGACATCAGCTTCGGGCGCTCCTACGACGGGCCGTTCCAGTCGGCGCTGCCCTGGCGCGAGGGCGTGACGCTGCCCGTGGCCCACTTCGTCCCGGGCATCTCGCCGTCGGGACTCGCGTTCTACACCGGCGAGGGGATGCCCCAATGGAACACCAGCGCATTCATCGGGGCCCTGCGCGTCGGGCAGGTCCAGGGCACGGGCCACTTGGTCCGGATCTTCTTCGACGAGAACGGGAACGAGCGGCGGCGCGAGGCCCTGCTCACGCAACTCGGCCAGAGGATCCGCGACGTCAAGGACGGCCTCGACGGGAACCTCTACGTGCTGACCGAGGAAGACGACGCCGCGCTGCTCAAGATCGAGCCGGCCGACTGAGAACGGCCCCGGGCGTTACGGCGCCAACGCTTCGGCCACGTAGGCCGCGACGTCCTGGATTTGCCGCGGCGTCAGCAGGTTGCCGAACGATGGCATCGAACCGCTCCCGTTCGTGATCGTGGCGCGGTTCGCCGCCGCGCTCGACGCGCCGTCGAGCGGAATTCCCTCGTGTCCGCCTTCGCCCCCCTCTCCATGGCAAAAGACGCAGGCTTCGACGAAGACCTGGCGGCCCGCCGCGAGATCCACCGCCTCCGGCTCGCCCGGGACCGCGGCGGGGGGCGCGCCGCCGCGTCCTCCCGAACCCGCCGGGGCCGGCGGCGCCGGCCCGAGGGTTCCCTCCAGGGAGAACATCCACACGCTGTCGCCGCGCGGCGT
>JAJEEE010000086.1 GCA_022821145.1 Acidobacteriota bacterium | reverse complement strand
GAAAAAATGCTGGAAAATCTCTGCATGGTTGAGCCCTCCTCTTCGGTTCGGTCTTTCTTGTCGAAAAACCAATCCTACGAGGTCGGGCTCAACCTCTCAATCCTCTCTCCATTCCGCAGAATCTAATTTGGACAGGTATGGCCGCCGATGTACTGGATCTGGTAGCCGCCGCGAACGACGGTCGCGTCCGTCGCGTTCCATGCGAAGCCGACGGCCGGCCCCAAGTTGTTCAGGTCCCTGTTGTAGATTGACCGGCCCGGGTTCGGCGAGTTGGGGCCGACGAACTCGATCTGGGTGATGTCGGTGCGCGCGCCCGGTTGCGCCCAGCCGTTGATGTCGCGGCCGGAGATCCCGAAGATCGCGCCCGGGCCTCCGACGAAGGAGCCGGTCAGACCGGACGTTTCGAACGGCACGCCGTAGTAGTCCCAGCGGAGGCCGAGGTTCAGGGTCAGGTTGTCGGCCACCTTCCAGTCGTCCTTGTAGAAGACCGCGAACTCGTATTGACGCACGTCGCGAATCTCGATGCTGTCCACCGAGGGGTCGTTCCACCGGACCCCGGCGTCTTCCGGATTGGCCAGGAAGCGGTAGAGGTTCACCTCGCTGAGCGACCCGGCCAGGTAGACGAGCATGTCCTCCATCCGACCCCGGTTGCCGCTGTTCTCCGTGCCGGCCAGCCCCGGCATGTTCGTCGAGTTGATCCCGGTGACGCGGAACGCGTTCATCTCGCCGCCCTTTGCGTTGGGATATAGGCTCGATGTGGGGTTGGAGCCGCTGTTCATGCTCTTCGAGCTGGCGATGCGGAACACGGCGCCGAATTTGTGGGCGTGGTTGCCCGTGGTCAGGCTGACCGTGTCGGCGAACGTGTAGCGCGGACTGTTGTCGCGAACCGTGATGTGCCGGAACGTGCCGCCGCGGCTGCCGATCGGGCTGGAATAGAACAGCGAGTTGATGGAGCCGCCGCAGCCCACCGAGCCCGCGACGAAAAAGCCGGGCGCCGTGCAACCCAGCGTCGGTTCGATCGTCAGGCCGTTGACGACGGGGAATTTCTCCTTCAGCGCGTCTCCCTTCTCGGGATGGTCGAACGGCATGTAACCGTTCGACCCGTTCCGGGACATCCCGAATCGCGCCTCGTTGACCATGTTGGCGGCCAGCGTCGAGGTGAACACCGTGGTCAGGACCTGCGGTTGGCTCCAATTCACGGGCTCGACCGAGTTCGGCCAGGTGGGTCCGCCGTTCCAGGCGCGGGTCTGCTCGAAGCTCCAGGAGCCGTTGAGCTTGTGGTTCGTGTTGATCTGGTGGTCGATGCGGACGTTGAACTGCTTGACGTCGGTGTCCTCGCCGATGCCGAACCGGTTGTCCTGCCCGTGAAGCGTCCGAAGCCACCGGTGCGAGGCGAAGTTCAACCCGTCGCCGGCGTCGCCGCCCGGCGTGCCGGGCGTGTTGTAGGCGTTCGGCTCGGGCATCTCCGCGAGGAACACGTTCTGTACGATGCCGCTCCGGTCGAACGTGGACCGCAGGGGGTCCCAGGGATTGGCGGTGTCGACCATGGCCGCCAGGTCCGAGCAGTCGGGCGAGCTAGACGTGGCGCCGGCCGGCAGCGGGCCGAACACCGACGCGTAACGCAGGATCCCGTTGTGCGGCGTGCCGTCCGGATTCGTGGCCGGCGCCCGGGGCGACCCGTCGTCGTTGACGACCGCGATCGTCGGCGTGCCGCCGCCGGCCTGTGTCTGCTGGAAGGCGTTGCCGTTGTTCCAGTTGTCGAAATAGCGGAAGATCCCGTTCCGGGCGCAAGGCGTCAGGACCAGGATGTTCTTGTCGGACCGGGTGCGCGCCCAACCCTGATCGTAAAGGAAGAAGAAGTGGGTCTGGTTGCGGACGATCGGACCGCCGATGGAGGCGACGGCCTGGGGGATGTTGCGCCAGGGCGGCGTCGAGCCGGACCGGTTCGAACCCCACGTGTTCGCGTCGAGCCAGGAGTTCTGCACCGCGTATTCCATGGCGCCGTGGTACTCGTTGGTGCCGGCGCGTGTGGAGACGACGAACTGGCCGTTCCCGCGTCCCATCTCGGCGTCCACGGGCGCCAGGATCAGCTTGACCTCGCCGACCAGGTCGGGATGGAGCCGGGGGCCCGAGTCCATCACGCCGTTGGGCCAGCGCTGGTTGTTGACGCTGATGCCGTCGCGCTGGACGTTGACGTCCCGCGCGCTGACGCCGGCGAACGTCGTCTCCTCGGCGCCGAAAATCGGGTTGGTGCTCAGCGTGACGCCCGACATCACCCGGACCAGGTCGAGGACGTTGTTCTCCACCAGCGGCAGGGCCGTGACTTCCTCCTCCTCCAGGACGTCGCCGACCGTCGAGCTGGATTCCAGGAGCAGCGTGTCGCCTTCGACGCTGACCTCGATGGCGGTCTCGACCTGGCCGACCTGGAGCTCGACGTTCAGCCGGACGTTGCCCTGGTTGAGCAGCTCGACGCCGGTCGCGCGGAAGGTCTGGAAGCCGGGCAGCGTCGCCTCGACCGTGTAGGCGCCCGGCAGCAGGCTGGCGAAGTTGTAGGCGCCGGCCGAGTTCGACAGCACCGTGTTGGCGACGCCGGTGTCGTCGTTGGTCGCAGTGACTTCCACGCCGGGAATCACGGCGCCTGTGGCGTCGGCCACGTTGCCGCTGATGCGGCCGTTGCCGAACTGGGCGAAGGCCTGCGTCGATGCGCAGACCGCCACGACGGCGGCTGTTGCGAGTAATCGTTTCATGACGGGAATCTCCTCGATCCGCCTCGACGGCGCCGGGCAGGGCGCCGTTCGGGTCTGAGGTGTTTACTTAATCGCGTTTGCCGGCCGGAGTCAAGCATGCTGACTACAACAGCATGCGGTTGGCCTTATCTCCGGATGTGTGGAAGAATCCTTGGGCCATGACCTTGCGTTGTCGCACCCACGGCCCGTTTCCATGGCTGTGTGCGCTGCTGATCGCCGCGCCTGTTGCGGCCCAAGCCCAGGACTGGCCGCAGTGGCGCGGTCCGTCCCGCGACGGCGCGGTCCCGGCGTTCGAGGCGCCGGAGGCCTGGCCGGAGAGCCTGACCCTGCGGTGGCGCGTCGACGTCGGCGAGGGTTACGCCGCGCCGGTCCTGGTCGGCGAGCGCGTGTACGCGTTCACGCGGGAGGGCGGCGACGAGGTGATGCGGGCGCTCGACGCGGACACGGGCGCCGAGCTGTGGCGCGCGGCCTATCCGGCGCCGTTCTCGTTCCTGCCCGCGGCCGAGCCGCACGGTCCGGGCCCCAAGGCCACGCCGACCCACGCCGGCGGACGCTTGTACACGCTCGGACTCGGGGGCGTGGTGACGGCCTTCGACGCGGAGACCGGGGACGCGGTCTGGCGCGTGCCCGAACCCGAGATTGCGCCGTGGTACGGCACGGCCGCATCGCCGCTGGTCGATGGCGGCGCGGTCGTCGTCCACGTCGGAGGGCACGACCAGGGCGCGCTGACCGCGTTCGACTCCGAAACGGGCGAGGTCCGTTGGGCCTGGGACGGGGACGGGCCGTCGTACGCGTCGCCGCAACTCGTCGAAGTGGACGGCGTCCGGCAGATCGTCACGCTGACCCAGGGGAAGGTCGTCGGCGTTCAGGCGGCGACCGGGGCGCTGCTGTGGGAGCGTGCGTTCAGCACGAACTTCACGCAGAACATCATCGATCCGATCGTCGTTGACGGCGGCACGGTCGTCATCTCGGGCTTCCAGGAACCGACCCAGGCATTCCGCCTGGCGCGTGCCGGCGACGGCTGGACGATCGAGGACGCGTGGGCCAGCGCCGAGACGTCCCAGTACATGACCAACGGCGTCCTACTTGGCGACGGCCGCCTGTTCGGCATGACGTCGCGGAACAGCGGGCAGTATTTCCTGCTGGACCTGGCGGCGGGCGAGACGCTGTGGACCAGCGCGCCGCGTCAGGCCGAGAACGCCGCGATCCTGCGGGCCGGCGACACGTTGCTGGTTCTCGAGGACGACGGCGAGCTGGTCGTCGGCCGCGTGTCGGACGGCGGGTTCGATGAGGCGGCGCGCTACGTCGTGGCCGGCAGCGCGACGTGGGCGCAGCCGGCCGTCGCGGGCAACCGCGTGTTCGTCAAGGACGTCACGACGCTCTCGCTGTGGACGATCGACTGAGTCGGCCGCGCCGGCGCCTCTAGTTCGGACTGAAGGCCGGGCCGGCGTTCAGCGTCTGCTCGTTGACGAGGAAGCGGAGATGGATCCGGTCCTCGTCGGCGTCGCTGTCGAGGAACGCGTCGAACTGCTGGCCGCTGAACGAGCCCATCACGCGCCACTCGTGATTGGTGTAGAGGACGCCCTCGAAAGCGTCCTCCGATATCTCGACGCGTTCCCCTCCCTCCAGGCAGAGCAGCGTGGCCTGGGCGACGAGGCGCAGCTTCTGATCGTCGTCCAGGCGCGACGTTCCCATCAGGAACGTGAACCCCCAGCGCATCCTCAGAAGACGGCGATCGGGTTCAGCGGCGAGCCCGTCCCGCCCCGGATCGGGAGCGGCGCGGCCATCAGGAGGAACTCCCACCGGTTGCGCTCCGCCGCCGTTTCGGACAGCGCCTCGAGGTCGCAGTTGTCGAAGATGTGAACGCCCAGGTAGAGCAGGGCGAAGTCGTGGACGGCGCCCGGCAGCTCCGAGGGCGCCACGTACAGCGGGTGGTCGCTTCCCAGCAGGGCCACGTCGCGTTCCCTCAGCCACGGGATCACCGACGGGTGCAGCCCGGCGGACCGGCCGCCGGGGCGGCGTCCCCGGAGCCACGGCCCCTCGATCTGGCGGCGGGCCCACACGCCCGTGCGCACGAAGAGCGCGTCGCCGGCCGACACGCGAACGCCCGACTGCCGCTCCCATTCCTCCAGGTCCTCGATGTAGATCGGCGTGCCGGGCTCCAGGTAGGGGACCCCGCGCATCCGCGGGATGTCGATCAGGACGCCGCGCGTCACGATGCCGTTCTTCACGTTGTGGATCGAGTTGCGCGAATGGCCGTTCGCGACGACGTCGTCCGCGTCGGGTTCGTAGCCGTTGTAGAAGACGCCGTCGTCGTTGACGTGGGCCAGCGCGTCCAGGTGCGTGTGGGCGATGCCGTGGTAGCTGACCGCGATCCGGTCCGAGCTGATCCCCAGCATCGTGTGCTCGTACGGGTTCTGGTTGTCGACGGCCTCGACCGTGTCCGCGTCGCCGGCCAGCGACACCGTGACGCCCTCCCGGACCAGCGCCACCGCCTCCAGCCGCTTGGCCGGCGTGATCAGGTTCAGCGCGCCGATCTCGTCGTCCGCGCCCCAGCGGCCCCAGTTCGACAGCTCTCGCGTCCACTGTTCGTACTGGGCCTCGGTGACCCGGCGCTCGTCCGCTCCCGCCTGCGGCGTCGACGCCGGGAGCGTCATGGCCCCGGCCAGAAGTGCGATCGCCAGGCCCGTTGCCGGTTTCCACATGGCAGCCTCCTTCTCGATGGACGATGGTACATCATCGGGACCGTATCGGAAGACGCTCCGCCGTCGATCCGTTACACTACCGTCCCGGAGGTGAGCGATGCCCGATAACGCGGTGTTACGCGCCCTGTGCCGGCGCCGGTTCCTGCAGTTCCTGGCGGGCAGTCCGGTCCTGGCCGGCGCGGCTCTCGGCGCAGGCGGACGCACGTTCAGCGCCTATCAGGCAGCGCCGCTGATCGGAAGCCCCGGCGACGCGCTCGACGTCTTCGACTTCGAGGCCGTCGTCCGCGAGACGATGCCCCCCGCGCACTACGGGTACATGGCGTCCGGGTCGGACGACGACGCGTCCCTGGCGCTCAACCGGGAAGGATTCGCACGGTATGCGATCCGCCCGAGGCGCCTGGTCGACGTTCGTCAGGTGGACACGTCGGTTACGCTCTTCGGCCAGCGCTGGCCCAGCCCGATCACGCTCGCGCCCGTGGGCGGCCAGCGGATGTTCCACCCCGACGGCGAGCTGGCCGCGGCCCGGGCGGCGCGCGTCGACGGCCACCTGCAGATCCTGTCGACGATGAGCGGGCACTCGGTGGAAGACGTGACCGAGGCCCGCGGCGGCCCCGTCTGGTACCAGCTCTATCCGCAGGGCAGCCTGGAGGTCGCGCGCTCTCTCGTCGCCCGCGCCGAAGCCGCCGGCAGCTCCGTCATCGTCCTGACGATCGACCTGCTGGCCGGGCGCAACATGCAGACCAGCGCGCGCTTCGCCCGCATGGACACGCGCAATTGCGAAAGCTGCCACGATCCGGAGAACCCGTTCGGGATGAAGCCGATGATCGCGGGCCTGGATCCAGACGTGGCCGCCACGATGGGGCCGAACACGGCCGTGGACTGGGACTTCGTCCGTCGGCTGCGCGACAGCGTCCGCGGGCGTCTGCTGATCAAGGGCGTCGAATCCGGCGAGGATGCGGCGATGGCCGTCGGCGACGCGGGCCTGGACGGGGTGATCGTGTCCAACCACGGCGGGCGCGCGGCGCAGACGGGGCGGGGGACGATCGAGGCGCTTCCCGAGGTGGTCGAAGCCGTCGGCGGGCGTGCGCCGGTCCTGATCGACGGCGGATTCCGGCGCGGGACCGACGTGTTCAAGGCGCTGGCGCTGGGCGCCGCGGCCGTCAGCATCGGCCGGCCCTACGTCTGGGGCATGGGCGCGTTCGGCCAAGCGGGCGTCGAGCGTGTCCTCGAGATCATGGACGCGGAGTTTCGCCGGACCATGCGGCAGGCGGGCGTCACGTCCATCGACGGGATCGATCCGAGCTACGTCGTCCGCAGGTAGCGCCGGCGGCCCGATCGGCGGACGCGCCCCTACGCCAGGTCCTCGGGTCGGACCGGCAGCTTCCGGATCCGCTTGCCGGTCGCGGCGAATACCGCGTTGCCGACGGCCGGCGCCGTGGGCGGCGTCGACGCCTCCCCGACGCCTCCCGGCATCTCGCGGCTTTCCACGATGTGCGTCTCCACGCGGGGCATCTCGTCGAAGCGGAGCACCTCGAAGTCGTGGAAGTTGCTCTCGACGACGCCCCCGTCGGCGATCGTGAGGCCGCCCTTCATCTGGCTCAGGCCGTAGACGATGCCGCTCTCGATCTGCTGGCGGATGACGCCCGGGTGGGCGATGTGTCCGCAGTCGATGGCGCATGTCATGCGATGCACGCGGATGCGTCCGTCCTCCACCGAGGCCTCGGCGACGATCGCCGTGAAGCTGCCGATGTTGTTGACCGCGGCGATGCCCCGCCCGTGGCCGTCCGGAAGCGGCGAGCCCCAGCCCGCGCGTTCGGCCGCCACGTTCACGACGTTGAGCATGCGCGGCGAATCGGCCAGCAGCCGCTGCCGGACCTCGACGGGATCGCGGCCGCCGGCCGCCGCCAGCTCGTCCAGGAAGCTCTCGGCGAAGAACGTGTTCTGCGAGTAGCCCACCGAGCGCCAGTACCAGGTCGGAATCGGCAGCTCCGGCGGCGCGTACCTTACGTGGATGTTCGGGATCGCGTACTCGACGTCGGCGATGCCCTCGACCGCGGTCCGGTCGATCCCGTTGCGCAGTCCGGCGAAGGACGGGCAGACGATGCGGGCGCCCCACGCCGTGGGCCAGCCCCCGGCGTCGACGGCGCCCGTCATCCGGACGTAGGCGGCCGGGCGGAACGCGTCGTGCCGCGTGTCGTCCTCGCGGGTCCATGTCACCTGTACGGGCCGTCCGAGCGCCCGGGAGAGCTCGACGGCGTGGACCACGTAACTGTCCCGGCTCTTGCCGCCGAACCCCCCGCCCATGGTCTGCGAGTGCAGGTTCACCTGCTCGGGCGCCAGGCCGGCCGTTTCGGCCGCCGTGTTGCGCGACTGGGTCTGGACCTGCGTGCCGACATAGACGTCGCACGCGCCGTCGCGGACGTCGGCGACCGTGTTGTACGGCTCCATCGAGGCGTGCGGCTGGTAGGCCGCCTCGTAGACGGCGTCGAGGGAATCGGATGCATCGGCGATGGCCGCGTCGGCGTCGCCTTCCCTCCGCGCCTCCGCGCCCGGCTCCGACGCCAGCCGTTCGAAGTAGTCGCGGATCGTGGCGCTGGACTCGGAAGCGAACGGCCCGTCGTTCCAGTCGATCGACAGGGCGCGCCGGCCCTCCATGGCCGCCCAGGTGTTGTCGGCCACGACGGCCACGCCGCCGGTGACTTCCAGGACGTCGCGCACGCCGGGAGTCCGGCGCGCCGCGGCGTCGTCGAATCCGGCCACCGCGCCGCCGAAGACGGGCGGTTGGGCCACGACGGCATGGAGCATTCCCGGCAACCGGACGTCGATGCCGTAGCGGGCCCGGCCGGTGACCTTGGCCGGCGTGTCCAGCTTCGTCGGAGACGTGCCCAGCAGCTTGAACTGGGTCGGGTCCTTCTGGGCGACGTTGGGCGGAATCGGTATCCGCGCGGCCTCGGACGCCAGCTCGCCGAAGCGGAAGCGTTCTCCGGTCCGCGTGTGGACGATCGCGCCGTTCTCGGCTCGGACCGCCGACGGCTCGACGCCCCAGCGCTGGGCGCCCGCCCGAACCAGCAGCTCGGCGGCGGTCGCGCCCGCCTCGCGCAGGCGGTTCCAGCTTGTGCGGACGCTGAGGCTGCCGAACACGCCCTGGTTCGGGCCGTAGGCCGGATCGACGGGCGCGAAGCGGGTCCGCACGCGGGTCCAGTCGGCCTCCATCTCCTCGGCCAGCAGCATCGACAGGGACGTCACCGTGCCCTGGCCCATCTCGGCCTTGTCGATGATGAACGTGACGATGTCGTCGGCGCCGATGTGGACGAACGCGTTCAGCACGGCCGGGCCCTCCGCCTGCGCGGCGGCCGCCGCGGCGCCGGGCATGCGGAAGCCCAGGAGCAGGCCGCCGGCCCCCAGCGCGCCGGTCTTCAGGAAATCCCTGCGGTGGACGTGTCGGATGGCGCTCATGCCGCGCTCCCCGGCGCGGGTCCGCCGCCGGAACCCGACAGCTCGGCCGCCCTGTGGATGGCCTCCCGGATCGCCTGGTAGGTGCCGCAGCGGCAGATGTTGCCGCGCATGGCGCGGTCGATGTCCGCGTCCGACGGGTCCGCGTAGTTGCGGACCAGAACGGCCGCCGTCATGATCTGGCCCGACTGGCAGTAGCCGCACTGCGGGACGTCGAGCGCGACCCACGCCTGCTGGACCGGGTGATCGCCCGCGTCGGAGAGGCCCTCGATCGTCGTGACGTCACGGCCGGCGACGTTGACCGCCGCCGTCTGGCAGGAGCGGGCGCCGGCGCCGTCGACGTGCACGGTGCACGCGCCGCAGAGCCCCATGCCGCATCCGAACTTGGTGCCGGTCAGCCCGACGACGTCGCGCAGGACCCAGAGCAGCGGCATCTCCTCGGGGACGTCGACCGTGCGGGGTTGTCCGTTGAGGGTGAACTCGATGTTGGCCATTCCAGACTCCTCTTCAGTTCTCGGAAACGGGCGCCATCATATTGCAATCGGCCGGCGCTACCGGGGTTGCACGACCGCGTCGCCGAAGTCGTCGCGCAGCCCGCCCAGCCAGATGTTGTTCTCCTGGCAGATGTACTCCTGGATCTCGCCGTCCGGGTCCCACATGATGTCGAACGCGATCGTCCACGGCTCGGTGTAGGCGCCGGGGTCGTCGATCGTCGCCTCGTAGTGGAGCGTGTAGAGATCGGGACGGGAAAACCGCTCGATGACGTGAAGCTGGTCGGTGTGGGGATCGCCGACCATGTCGATCCAGTTGCCTTCGTTGTATCCCACGACGTCGACGACGAGCGTGTCGCCCTCCCAGCGTCCGACCGCGTGGCCGAGCCACGTCGGGTTCAACGCGTCGCCCGTGGGGTGCTCGCGGCCGTCCATGTAGATGATGCGCCAGATGTGCGCGCCGCCCTCGTAGATCATCACGATGCGTTCCTGCTCGGGCAACTGGAGGATCTCCATCGGGAACGGCGTCGTCATCAGGCGCGGCCCCGAAGGCGGCAGGCAGTAGCCCTGCGGGTCGTACTTGGACAGCTCCTCGCGCCGCTGCATCGCGATGGCCCGCGCCCAGGGCTGGTAGGGAATCTCGTCGTGCGATGTCAGCACCGCCGCGTAGTCGCGGTGCTGCCTGAGCGACCAATAGCCCTTGTTGGGCTCGACGGGGCCCAGGTTCGGTGTTCCGTCGGCCAGGCGCGGCGTCGGCGGATAGGGCCGGGGCCCGAGTTCGGGATCGGGGTTGACCTGCGCCGCGGCGGCGGACGCCGCGAGCATCGCGAGGACGAGGCCGGCGGCCGTGTTCTTGCGCACGCTGTGTCTCTCCTTGGTCGAGTTTCGGAAGCTCCTGCCTATCATCCACCAAACGGGCCGGAGGTCAAGCGGGAAGGGGCCGTCGGGCCGCCCGAAAAGTCGGACCATCGAGTTGTGGGCGGTTCCCATCCACGTCACGGCGACGGACGGCCCTGAGCGCGTGCTCGTGGTTGCCGTCCCGATCGCGCGACTCCGGGAGAGTCGCCTTGTCGACCGTTCCGTGGTTCCAGGCTAGTCGGTCGGCCGCACTCGGAGGAACCCGCGATCGTCCACCCGTATGATCAGGCTGTCGCCATAAACGCCGTGGAGGTCGACTCCGCCAACGGTTCCGCTGATCTTCAAGTGATCGTAGGCGACGCTGGCCCACTCGCCATCGGAACGATCGAGGTGGAGTATCAAGTGCTCGTCAGGCGCGCCGTCGGGAACCGACACCGAGACGTACACGTCTCCGTCCGCCGTCATGGCCGCGCCGGTCACCTCGTGACCAACCGGAGTCGGCCACTGGCCCAAGGGAGCGCCGTCCGGCGCGATCTCCAGCCAGAGGCGCTTCTGATCCATGATGATTCCGACCCGGTCCTCGATAGCGAACAGCGCCGTAGGCATCAAGAAGCCGAAGTTCGCCCCTTCCTTGCGGGATATCTCCCACTCCGCATTCAGCGTTCCCATTGCGTCGTAGTGCGCAAGCGCGTCCGAACGACTCTTTCGTCCCTGCACCCAGAGCGAACCGTCGGGAGCGAAACCGAGTTGCTCCGGTGCGAATTCGTCCGTTCGCGAAACGAACTCGACGTCCCCGGCCGCTGACAACCATCCGATCCCGTCCGCGATGCGTCCTTCATCGTCCCGCCCGATAAACGAAAACGCGGTGCGACGCGCCGGAGACACGGCAACATTCGTGATCCGCACCCACGGCGTGGATGGAAGGGCTATCTTCGCGTCCGTCAGGAGTCGTCCCTGACTGTCGAACACTCGGACGAACGGCGGAAATCCATCCGAGAAATAGGCCTGAAATCCGTGGTGCCACCTCGGATAGTAGTTGTCTGAGCCCGGCGGCTTCCATGACAAGATCCCGACCTCCACGAACTGTTTGGAGTTGTCGGGCGATGCGGATGCCGAGTCCGTGAACTCGTTCGACTGTTGAGCCGTCGCCGATGATCCCATAACAGTGGTGAGCGTGGCGAAGATCGTTGCCAAGCGTAAGCATCGAAGCATCGGATCCTCCGCGGGGAACTGGACTCACGCGTCACAAACCATCGCAACCGTTGCCGTCGCGCCGTCGTCGGGCCGGGGCGGAACCGCGCCGCGGCGGCCCGACTCATCGCGCGTTGTGATCCGCATCGTTTCGATCGAAGGCGGTGGAACGTGTGACGACCCCTTCGACTCCGATTAGACGTCTCGTTCTGTCTTCGGTCAAGCTTTCGTGCCTCTCGACGAAAACCACCGCGACGAGACTACCCGGTTCACCGAACGGAATAGGGCGTTTCGCCGACGACGCCCTCGCCTTTGCGGACGGTGAGGATGCGGCCGGGGGCGATGTCCTCGATCACGTCTACGCGCCCACCGGGCCACCAGATCTCGAGACGCGCCGCCCGCTCCGCCGTGCCGAGCCCGAAATGGACCGGCAGGTCGCTTTGGGCGAGATAGCTGGGGTCGGCCTTGACGTGGCGGACGAGCCGCCGATCGCCGACCGGGAGCGTCAGCTCGGCGCCGACGCCGTCGCGTCCGGGTTGCCGCACAGCGGCTTCTGAGGCGACTCGTTCCGCAGAGCGGAAGAGCGGCAGGTTTCCGCTTACGAATCAGCCCGTTCCCGGGACGCGCCTCTGTCCCAGCGTTGGCAGCCGTCTTGATGACTTAGCCGGCGTCCGGCTACGTCTGTCTCATGAGGACGACGGTGAATCCATCTTCCGCATCTTCCCAAACATCGAGCGTCAGGGTGTCTCCATCGACGCGTCCGTCGTAGGGAACACGGATCTCTCCGAAGGGCGTCTGAACGAACCGTAGAAACGAAAAGTCGACTCCGTCGACGGTACCCTCCTGTATCTCGACTGACCCTTGACCTCGGTCCAAAGTTCCCGAAAGGCTGGCCCCATCGACCTCCAGGGTCAGGATGAAACGCTGAGTCTCCCCGTCGACCTCAGCGTCTCCGATCCAGGTCCCGGCAACGGACGGCCCCGTGCATGCGCTCAAGATTCCCGCTACCATCGTGAGAATCGGCAGGAGTCGCTTCATCGCACCCTCCCTGGCTCCAGGCCAAATGGTCGGTCCGTGCTGGACCGGTCGCGTCATCGGACCGCTAGTCGATGACGATCAGTTCCACATCGAAGTAGGTCTCAACGCCGGGATCGAGAAAAACCCGGTCGCCGCGAAATTCGTGCTCCCGCAGGAACTCGGGATCCTCCCAGAACGCCGCTCGACCATTCATGCCCGACTCTTCGAAGGCCACGATCCTGTACTCTCCCGGCGGGACATGGCTGAGGGAGTAGATTCCCGAATCGCTCGCCGTGGTATCGGGAAAGTTGGTATAGGGACCGCGGCTCCCGGCGCTCGGAACAAGGATGACCCTGGCGTTTGGCGCGAGCGCGTCATCGTCACGCACAGCACCGGAAACTCGGGCGGCGTCATCGGCTAGAACGATCTCCAGGGGGCTTCCGAACGCATCGGCCGTGTTGAAACCGTCCCGCAGCACATCCTGAAAACCCGCAGTAATCGATTGCAGGTACCAACCGTCGGGCAAGTGAGCGTTAACGAAACGGAGGCTCTCTCTCGGAAGAATCCATGGGCCCTGAGCGACGCCTTCCACAACGAACGTTCCCGTTTCCGAAGGCGAGGCCACGAACCCGAGCGGAAAATCGGGATGGGCGAACGCGAAATCGGGAAGCTCTTCCGGTTCGTCGTCGTTCCGCAGAACTGGAACGACGACGCGGCCTTCCATCGGCGCGTGCGTGGCCGGGACGATCGTGCCGAGATCGAGGTCGTCGTCCTCCAAGACGATCGACACCCGCGCGATCGGATCGACAATCGGCCAGGATACGTCGGGCAACGCCTCGCGAAGGTCGAAGGAGTACCGGATAAGCAGTTCGTAGGAACCCGGCGCGAGGAGAGCGCTCAGATACTCGCCGTCTTCGACCTGTTCGACATGAACGGGGAACCCGAACTCACGAACCCGGCCGAGCCCGACGGGCGCGGCATGAAGCTCGATGGGCATGACGCCTTCGACCTGTGACGGCGCCTGCGGAAGGGACAGTCGAAACCGTATTCGATATCGCTCCCCGTCGATTGGAGTCAGGTCGATTCCCCCCATGACCGCTCCGGCCGTCAACGTGAGGGGTATCGCATCCTCGATCGCGAACGCGCCGCGATAGTACTGGCGAAGCGACTGCCCGTCCACGTTCATTCTCAGAAGGTAGCGCCCTGCCGGGGCGGACAACGTGTAGGATCCCCTCTCGTCGCTGCGTGCCCACGAAGAGCCACCTGGAACGGGGACAAGCGTGCGCCGCCCGTAGTAATAGGACTCCCGGACCAGCCTGACGTCGACACCAGCCAGGGGGTTGCCGCCGGGGTCGGCGACGACCCCGGAAACGATTGCAACGGGTGGAAGCGGCAGGATCAGCGGCGCCACCGACGAGGCGGGGACCCGGATGTTGCGGCTGACCGTTGCGCCCGAACCGTCATTCCGTTCCGCGGTGATTCGATAGTCGCCTGCAGTCAGATCTTCGAAACGAAACGTCCCCGTCCTGCCTGTGACGACGGTTCTGCCGCGGTTGGCGAAGAAATCCACCACGGAAGCGCGACTACCGCCGACCAGGGTGACCTCGGCGTTGGGAATCGGGTCACCGGTGCGCGAGGTCAACACCGTTCCCTCGACGACGAGACCGGCGGACAGCTCATCCTGTGCTCGAACCGGCTCGGCGATGCCCGGCAACAGGAGGGCCGGCAAAAAAATCAGGGCCAGAGTGATGAGACTGATCATTTCTCGGCCGCCCGCCAACATCGCTCTAGAAACACTCGTCGCACTCTATGGCCAATCCGCAGTAACATCCCCAAGGGCCGCTTCCCGGCTCCAGGCATGTTACCCAGCCGTACAGTCCGGAGCCAGGACAATCCAAGCGATAGCCGAAACACGATGTAACGGCTGCGGACAGCGGCGGTCACGGACTGGGCGTGCGGGCGTGGCGGATCCGCTACGGCGCGGAAACGGAATACGGCATGTCGCCGATGACGCCCTCGCCTTCGCGGACCGTCAGGATGCGGCCGGGGGCGATGTCCTCGATCACGTCGACGTTCCCGCCCGGCCAACGGATCTCGAGGCGCTCAGCCCGCTCCGCCGCGCCGAGTCCGAAGTGGACCCGCAGGTCGCTTTGGGCGAGGTAGCTGGAGCCGGCCTTGACGTGCCGGACGAGCCGCCGATCGCCGACCGAGAGCGTCAGCTCGGCGCCGACGCCGTCGCGGTTGCTGCCGGTCCCCACGGTGCGGACCAGGATCGAGCGGCCGGCGTTCTCCCCGTCGTTCCGCAGCAGGTCGGCCGTCTGGCCGACGTTGACGACGAGCAGGTCCTGGTCGCCGTCGTTGTCGATGTCCCCGGCCGCCAGCGCGCGGCCGACCTTCTCGAGCGCGAACCCGGGTCCCGACGCCGGACCCACGTCCGTGAAGTTGCCGTTCCCGTCGTTGGCGAGCAGCAGGTTGCGCTGCGGGTACGTCCGGTTGTCCTGGAACAGGGCGACGTTGTCGATGACCTCGCCGTTCGCGACGGCGATGTCCAGGTCGCCGTCGTTGTCGAAGTCGGCGAATACGGCGCCGAACCCGACGAAGGGCAGCGTGGCGCGGCCGGCGCCGCTCTCGTAGGTCGAGTCCATGAAGAGTCCCGCCCCCAGGTTCGTGTACAGGTTGTGCGTCTGCGTGGCCAGGTTGGTGACGAACGCGTCGGGGAGCCCGTCCCCGTCCACGTCGCCCA
>JAJEEE010000049.1 GCA_022821145.1 Acidobacteriota bacterium | reverse complement strand
CGTCGAGGACGTGCCCCTCGGCCGGGGCATCCAGGACAACCCGGCCACCGCGGCGGCCATTCGCGCCGAGCTGGATCGTGCCGGCGTGGCGCCGCCAGCAGCCAACGTGGAGCAAGGCCAGTAGCGGGATTCAATGCCTCGAACTCGGTGACCATCGGCTCGACGGGGCCGGCCACGGTGACGCGGCGTTTCTCGACGACGCCGACCGGTCGTGGCTTCGACCACGGCCTCCCGGTCGGCCCGCGGCCGGTCGCCGCTTGTTCCGGTGCGTGTGGGCGTCGCGATGGCCGTGGCGGCCTGAGACGCGAACAGCACCAAGCTCCTCGTCGGCGTCCGTGAACTCCGGTCCGCCCTCCTTTCTGCCCTCGGAAGAAGTTGCGACGTGCACGTCGTAGGCCGGCAGGTCGGCCGCTCTCAGGGGCTCCGGCAGGTCCCGGCGAGGCTCGACTTCGAATCCGGGCTATCATGACCTGGAAGGCGGCGCGGGCACGTGCTGGAGCGTGCCGCCGCCCTGCAGGGCCTGCCTGACGGGCGGGGCCGCTGACTGGCCGGCGCCGAACGCCATCCCGGGCCGGAATCCTCGCGCTCCGACACGGTGACAAGGCGACATGCCCGACCATCCCCGCATTCCCTACGGCTGGGCCGATTTCCGGGCCATCCGGCTCGAAGGCCGGCTGTATGTCGACAAGACGCGGTTCCTCCGCCGGCTGGAGGAGGACCGCTACGTCTTCCTCATCCGGCCCCGGCGTTTCGGCAAGTCGTGCTGGGTGTCGGTGCTCGAGAACTATTACGACCGCAACCGGGCCGCCGAGTTCGACGCGCTGTTCGGCGGCACCGACGTCGGGCGGCGGCCCACGGACGCCCGCCACCGCTACGTGGTCCTGCGCTTCGACTTCTCGGCGTTCGACGAAACCCCCGAGACGTTGCGGGAGCGCTTCGAGACCTACTGCGACACGGTGCTCTACTACGCGTTGGAGCGGAACCGGGACCTGTTTCCCGACGCGGCGCGGCGGCGCATCCTGGCGGCGCCCGCCGTGGATGGCAAGCTCAACCAGTTGTTCGCCTACGCCGGCGAGCACGACATCCCCATCTACGCGCTCATCGACGAGTACGACAACTTCGCCAACACCATCCTGGCCCGCCACGGCGCGTCCGCGTATGAGGCCTTCACCCACGGCGGCGGCTTCTACCGGAGTTTCTTCGCCACCCTGAAGAGCGGGGCCGGGCAGGGCGGCGGCCTCGAGCGCCTGTTCGTCACCGGCGTCTCGCCCGTCACCCTGGACGACGTCACCAGCGGCTTCAACATCGGCAGCAACGTCAGCCTGCATCCGGACTTCAACGAGCTGCTCGGCTTCACCGAGCCCGAGGTGTCGGGGCTGCTGAGGACGTACCGGGATCACGGCGTGTTCTCGCAGGACATCGACGACGCGATGGGACTGATGCGGGAATGGTACGATGGCTACCGGTTCGCCAAGAGCGCCGAGACGGACGTCTACAACACCGACATGGTGCTCTACTACCTGAACCAGTCCATGCCGAACCGGCCCGTTCCGGACGATCTCATCGACGTCAACGTCCGCGTCGACTACGGCAAGCTGCGCCATCTCCTGGTGGTCGGCCGCCGGCTCAACGGCAACTTCGACCTGCTGCGGCAGGTCATCGGCGAAGAGACCGTCGATACGTCGATACAGGCGGGCTTCCCGCTGGAACGGATCGACCAGCCCGAGAACTTTCTTTCGCTGCTACATTACTTCGGCCTGCTGAGCATCCGCGGTGTGGTGAACGGGACGCCGCGGCTCGCCATCCCCAATCAGACCGTCCGGCGGCTGCTGTACAGCTATCTGCGCGAGGGCTACCGCGACGTGGACGTGTTCTCGGTCGATCTGCTCACCTGCGAGCGGCTGCTGCGCGCGATGGCGAACGACGGCGCCTGGCGGCCGGTCGCGGCGTTCCTGCGCGACGCCGTCGCCGCTCAGACCGGGATTCGCGACTACATGAGCGGCGAGAAGGTGATCCAGGGGTTTCTCGCCGCCTACCTCGGCGTGACCGATCACTTCGTGTTCCGCTCGGAAGCCGAGCTCGGCAGGGGCTATGCCGACATCTGCCTGGAGCCCCTCGTCGCCCGCTATCCGCACCTGCGTCACGGCTACCTGATCGAGCTCAAGTACCTGAAGCGGAGCGAGGGGGGCGGCGAGAGCCGGGTCGCGGCGGCGGTCGGCGAGGCGGCCGCCCAGTTGCGGCGCTACCTCGCGGACGAACGCCTGGCGCGCCAGTATCCCGGAGTGCAGTTCACCGGCCTGGCGATGGTGTTCCACGGGTGGGAGATGGCGGCCTGCGAGGCCGCGGGTGACGGGGCCGCCGGTGAATCGGACGGACATGGCCGATGATCCCCTGTTCGCCGAGGTCCGGCGCGTGGCGGCCGACCGGATCGGGAGTCGAGCAGCGGCCCATTGTATGGGGGAAGGTACGTCATCCGGCGTAGTCATGGACCTCAGCCGCAACGACTTGACCGGCCGCGTCCCTTCCGAGTGGTTGAAGAACCTCAGGGTGGATGCCTCCGGCAACCGGTTGGCTGGATTCCCGGGCGTCGACGACGAGACGTCGTTGGCGTGGACGAGAGGTCGTGGCTGCGGCCGTCCGGTCAGACGTCGAGTTGGTGGCAGTTGATCCAATGACGCAGGGTTCGGCGACGGCGGGTCGACGCCGGAGTCGACACCTCACGCTCGGTTCGTGTTCAGGGTGGCCGTCGCAATCGGCATTCCGGTGACACGGCGTCAGCCGTCTGATACCCTTCACTCATGGGGATTGTTGGCATGGGTACGGTTTCGACCGCCCGGGAGCTCAAGGCGCCGGAGACACGTGAGTCCGTCGCGCGAACGATCCAGGTGTGGGGTCTGAGCCGGACCGAGGAAGAGCGCGTGATCGAATGGATGCGGCAGAGCCGGATCGAAGCCCTCTCGGAGCTGCAGGCCGCCACCGATCTGCTGTCGCACTACCTCAAGCGTGACCGGATACCAGTCGTCGTACGCCGCCCGATCAAGGCCCTTGACGGCGATTCTCTTGCGGATCTGTTGGCGCACGGCGACACCCACGCGATGCTGGCGGCGTGCCGCGAGATGTTCCGTTTCGAGAACGTGCACGCTTGATTGTGGAACCCCGGCGCGAGGCGATCCCGGACGCCCATGTCTGGTGGCGTATCGCCGACCCGAAGTGGATCGACCCCCTCGACCCCGGCTACGCGCGAGACCGCGGCGGACGCTGGAACCCGCCCGACAGCTTCCCGGTCCTCTACCTCAACGAAGACTTGGTGACCGCTCGTCTGAATCTCCGCGCCTTCATTGCCGACAGCGTGTGGACGGCGTACCAACCTGGAGAGCTCCGCGACGACCATGGACCGCTTCTGATTGGCTGCACCCTCCCACGCCGCCAAGTCGTCTGCGACGCGCACTCCCAGGCCGGGATTCGTGCGGTCGGGCTTCCCGACGGCTATCCTCTCGAACGGGACGGCACACCCGTGCCGCGTGAGCGTTGCCAATCCATCGGCGCGCTGGCCAAGGCGGCCGGTCTGCACGGCGTTCGCGCCCGCTCGGCCCGCTCGCGCGATGGTGCGGGTCGTGAACTCGCTTGGTTCCCGGCCTCGGGCCAATGCGCGGAGATCGTGCACCGACTGGCGTTCACGGCTTGGTTCTGGGGATAGCAGGGGCCGGTCAGTCCGCCACGACGTCTGGCCGGCCGACGGTCGAGGGCACCCGCTCGAAGGGGCGGGCAATTGTCCGACGGCTGCGTATTCCTCTACCGGCAGTGCTTCACCTCAGCCTTTGATTCCTAATCGTTTTTCTTGACGAAGCCCCATCTGTAAACGTACCGTCGACCCTGTCACTGTTTCGCCGGACGAAGTCCATGATCGAAACCGACGGGGAGACGCCGGCGTCGCGGCGCGCCGGCTACGCGGCCCTGGTCGAGCGCTACGGCGTCGAGGTCGTTCCCCACTGGCGCACGTCGCGGGTGGCGACCCGCGGGGGGCGCCGCGTCGAGCCCGGGGCGGACGGGGTGGTCGAGGTCTTTCCGGCCCGCTACTGGCCCGGCGACACGGCGGGGGAACAGCTCGAGTTCGCGCTCAAGCACGACGGGACGAACCTCGGCATCCTCGCGAGCCTGTTCCGGGTGGTGCCCGAAGACGAGCTGCTGGCCTACGTGCGGTCCCGGCCGACGGGCAAGTACGCCCGGCGGCTGTGGTTCCTCTACGAGTTCCTGACGGACCGGCGGCTCCCGCTCGACGACCTGAAGCAGGGAAACTACGTCGACGTGCTGGAGCCGGACGCCTGCTACACCATCGGACCCGCCCGTCGGAGCCGCCGCCACCGTGTCAACGACAATCTCCTCGGAGACCGCCGGTTCTGCCCCACGATCCGCCGCACGGACGTCCTGCGGGGCTTCGAGGCGGCCGACCTGCCCTCGCGCTGCCGGCGCATCGCATCGCGCTACGCGCCCGAGCTGTTGAGGCGCGCCCTCGGCTACCTGTACGCCAGGGAGACGAAGTCGTCGTTCGCGATCGAGCACGTCACGCCCACGTCGACCCGGGCGGAGCGGTTCGCGGCGCTGCTGCGGCTCGCGCATCGGGAGGACTTCTGCGACCGGCCGCGCCTCGTCGAGCTGCAGAACCGCATCGTCGACGCGCGCTTCCGCGACGCCGACTACCGGCGGACCCAGAGCTACGTCGGGGAGACGGTCGGGTGGCGGCACGAACGCGTCCATTTCGTCGCCCCGAGGCCCGAGGACCTCGGCGACCTGATGGAGGGGCTGGTGGCCGCCCATCGACGCATGGCGTCGGGAAACGCGCCGGCCGTGATTCACGCCGCCGCGGTCGCCTGGGGGTTCGTCTTTCTGCATCCGTTCGAGGACGGCAACGGCCGCATCCACCGTTTCCTCATTCACAACGTCC
>JAJEEE010000046.1 GCA_022821145.1 Acidobacteriota bacterium | reverse complement strand
CGCCCGCTCCAATTCCCGGGCGGGATACGTCTGCATTCGCCCCCCTCCTTCCCGAATGCATCAATATCCCCTCCCAGAAATCCTCGGAACCGGACTTTTCATTTGCTACATCCTCCGGACACATCATTTGCTACCGACAATCCTCTTGAGCATCGTTGACTCGGTGAAATGGCGGATGTAGCCTTGTCGAAAAGCAACGGGCGGGTCCGCATTCACGGACAGGGAAGCAAGGAGGGAATCGTGAAAACGTACGTGCGTTTGACGGCGATTGTCGGGGCCGTGGCCGCCTTGTCGCTGGCCTCGGCTCCCGGGGCCGCGCAGGAGCAGCCGCGGCTGACGACGGTGGATGGCTGGTATACGTATGGAGTGCCGTTTCCGGACATGGACGGTCCCGCGCCGCGGCTTCCGAGCGGCCGGCCCGACTTGTCCGGACAGTGGGCGACGCAACGTCGAGCCGACATCACCGATGACCGCGTTCCCGGGTACGTTCCCGAGCTGCCCTACACCGAGTGGGGACAGCGGCAGTGGGACAACTACGACCCGGTGAACAACGGAGACTATGCCGGCAGTTGCCTCCCCTTCGGCTGGTCACGACAAGTCCACGGGCCGCGGCTGACGCGCTTCGTTCACACGGAAGACATGCTGGTGGTCCTGGCGGAACAGAACACGTGGTTCCACATCGTCTACCTGGACGGACGTCCGCACGATCCGAACATGTATCCCACCTGGTGGGGCGATTCGGTCGGCCGCTGGGAGGGCGACACGCTGGTCGTGACGACCAACAACATGAACGGCTACATCAAGCTGGACACCGACGGCCATCCGATCAGCAGCGAGGCCACGTTCATCCAGACGTTCACGCGCCCCAACTTCGGGACGATCGAGCACACGTTCACCGTTGACGATCCGAAGACGTACACGGAGCCGTTCACGATTCACAACACCTGGCCGCTCGAACCCCTGACGATCAAGATGCTGGAATACTCCTGCATGGAGGGGAACCTGGAGAACCTCGTGACCGGCTCGATCACGCCCTGGACGCGACCCGTAGGCGACGATGCGCCGTAGCCGCCTGTAGCACAACTGCCGGCGGGCGTGAACACGTTCACGACGCCGGCGGCGGTCATTCCCTGGCCGCGGACCCTCCGAAACCGGCTACGAGGGGCGCCAACCGGCTGTTCAGGAAGGCGATCAGGTCGGTCATCTCCGCGCCCTCGAAGACGGGCCAATCGAGGTCCCGATCCTCGAGCGTCCGGAGCATTCCGGGCCCGTGGGTCCACAACGCGCGCGTCATCGTGATCGGAGAATAGCGTTCCAGGCTGAGCGTCAGGTCGGGCGCGCCGGTTAGCGCCCGTTCCAGCTCGTGGCACAGCGCGCACTGCTTGGTCTGGAAGACGCGTTCCCCGGCGGCCGCGTTCCCGGGCTCGGCGAAGTACCGTTGCGCGAACAGGTACGCCACCAGGTCGGCCATGGCCCCGTCCTCGAGCCCCGGCAGCGCGTCGTCGCCCGCTCGCTCGCGCATCCGCGGCGCGTGGTTCCACATCTCGGCGGCATAGTCGGTCGAGTTGCGCGGCCCGGATCCCCGCAACAGGTCGACGCGGTCCGGCAGCGATTCGCCGAAGCTGTGGCAGCTTTCGCAGCGCGCCGTGAACACGGCCTCTCCCAACTCGGGTTCTCCGGGCTCGAACCCGGCCGCGGCCGATCCGGTTTCCGGGAGGCCGCCGAGGTACACCAGCAGATCCACCATCTCCTGACTCGACAGACGGGGCCAGGAGATTCCGGCCCGTTCCATCTCGGCGTACATCCCGCCGGCGTGATTCCACATCCGTTCGGCCCAGTCGATCGGATCGCTCACCCGCGCCCAGGCGTCGATGGCCGGTCCGACTCCGTCAGCATCGGCGCCCGCCGTGAGCGCGTGGCAGCGGGCGCAGTTCTTATCGACGAAGACTTCGCGTCCGCGTTCCGCGTCGCCCTCCGGGCTGAAATACAGGCGCGAGTAGAAGTAGGAGAACAGGTCGGCGCTCTCGGCCGCGCTGAGGTCCGGGATGACGGATCCGGCGGCTTCCATGCGCTGCCACATGTCGGGCGCGTGGTTCCACATCACGCTGGCCAAGAGGCCGGGCGTGTACTGCCGCGCCGACGCCAGCGCCAGGTCCGGCGCCGCCGAGCCGCCCTCGCCGTCGACGGAATGGCACCCGAGACAGCCCTTCTCCTCGAAGAGCGCCTGGCCGGCCGTGGCGCTTCCCGGAAGGATCTCGACCTGGGCGTGGGCCGCCGCGCCAAGAACGAGGAACACGGCGGCGGTCAACGCGGTCCGATGGGACAGGCGAGCGTGCTTGGTCGTCATGGTCTTGGCCTCAAACCCATGATAAACCACGCTGGCGCTTGCCAGCGGTGATCGACTGACTCGAGGACGCTACGGGTCGCACCGTTCGTGGTTTGGAGAATCGATCAAACGGCTTCGGGCAGACATGCAGTCCGAATTTGACGCCACGGCACGATCTCGCCGTCGCTGTAAGGTTGGCCCTCGTCGCCGCCGTAAACCGCCGCGATGCGGCAATCGGCGTCCGCATCGGCAAAGTGCCGGCGGACGCGCTTGACTCCGGCGAGCAGAGTTCCCGACGGTGTGGCCGAGGACTTGGCGTCGATCAACGCCACGTTCCGATTCTGCTCGATGACGAGATCGACCTCGGCGCCGTTGCGGTCGCGATAGAAGGACAGGCCCCGCGTCAACCCGTGGTTGTTTCGGAGTTTGGCGGCTTCCGCCACGACCCAGGTTTCGAAGACGGCCCCCCGAAGCGGATGCGAGCGCAGTTGCCCGGGGTCGCGAATTCCCAGAAGCCAGCAGACGAGACCCGTGTCGAAAAAATGCAGTTTCGGCATCTTGACCAGCTTCTTTCGGAGGTTGGCGTGAAACGCCGGAAGCCGAAAGACGACGAAGCTGGCCTCGAGGATGCTGAGCCATGCCTTGGCCGTCGGCTGCGAAACGCCGCAATCACCGGCCAGCGACGAATAGTTGAGCAGTTGCGCCGTGCGTCCGGCGCACAACTCGACGAACCTCTGGAAGGTCGCCAGGTCGCCGACGTTCGCGATGGTCCGGACATCCCTTTCCAGGTACGTGGCGACATAGGAGCGAAGCCACTCGGACGGATCCAGCTCGCCGTCGAAGATACGGGGATAACCGCCGGCAAACAAAGTCTCGTCCAGAGTGGCGCGGCGCCGTTCGAAACGCGCGATCTCGTCGTGCGTCAACGGCAGCAGATGGTGCACGGCGGTCCGTCCGGCCAGGGATTGGCTCACGGACGCCAGAAGGAACAGGTGCTGCGAGCCGGTGAGAATCCATCGTCCGGGACTCGGATCGTCGTCGATGATGCCTTGAAGATACGAAACCAGATCGGGCGCGCGCTGGATCTCGTCGATGACGGCGCCGCCGGGAAACTGCGCCAGGAACGCGCGGGGATCCTCGGTCGCGAACGCGCGCGTGTCCGGCGCTTCGAGCGTGACGTACGCGCGCTCGGAAAAGAGGCTGCGGCACAACGTGGTCTTGCCGCTTTGGCGCGGTCCGGTCAGCGTGACGGCCGGCGAGGTGGCGGCGGACTTCAGCAGTTGCGGCGTGATATCCCGGTCGATCATTTCAATCGGGAGTATAGCGAGGAACTATGCTAAATAAAAATAGACTCTTGGACTAGATTAACTGATATGGAGCCTCCGTGCGTCCGCGATCCCCGAAGTCGGCTTGAGATTTCGCCATTCAGCAGCCGCGCCCGCAACCCCCAATCTGTCCCTCAACACCACGAAAATGGCTCCATGATCGATGCAAAATACGCAATTTTTGACTTCCACCAGAAACAATGTGACTTCCACATCGTTTCGTCGTATAGTCCTACCGAGGCCCGGCACTTCGCATGGATGCCCCGTTCCACCGGGGATGAGCACGATCAATCGTGACGACCGAGTTCCATAAGCCGGCCGAATCACCCGGACCGACCGACTCGTTCTCGTACATGTTCGCCGCCCTTCGCGGTGAGCAAGCGGGCAGAGAGTATTTTGTGGCGATGTGCCCGCTGAAGCTCATTCCGAAAATCTTCCTCTTCGACGAAGGCGAGATCCCGCCGGAATTGCGGGCGCAACGTACGCTGAACCGCGCTCGCGTGCCCGAGATGTCGCAATACCTGACGGAGAATCCAACCGAGTACGTATTCTCGGCGATCACCGCGTCGATCGACGGTGACGTGACGTTCACATCCATCAACGGCGACGGCCTGTCGCGCAACGTCGGGCAACTCGTCGTTCCGATGACCTCACGATTCATCATCAACGACGGTCAACACCGACGTGCCGCAATCGAGGAGGCGCTCAAGGAACGGCCGGAGCTTGGCGACGAAACCATTGCGGTCGTCTTCTTTCTCGATCCGCGGCTCGAACGCAGCCAGCAGATGTTCGCCGACCTCAACAAGCACGCCGTCCGCCCGAGCAAATCGTTGGGCATCCTGTACGACTATCGGGATCCGCAGTCGCGCCTAGCCAAGAAACTCATGAGTTCCGTGTCTGTGTTCAACGGCTTGACCGAAACGGAGAAGATTTCCATCTCGAATCGATCGATCAAGCTCTTCACGCTGAGCAGCATTTATCAGGGAACACGGGCGCTGCTCAACAAGCCCAAGAACGGCGCCATCGCGCCCAGGGAAGAGAAACTCGCCACGGACTTCTGGGCCGGCGTGGCGAGTCACATGCCCGACTGGCAACTCGCGCGCGAGCGCAAGGTTAGCGCGGCAGAGCTTAGGCGCGATTACATCCACGCCCACGGCATCGCGCTCCACTCCCTCGGGCTTATGGGGCATGGTTTGGTTGCGTCGGAACCGGCACGGTGGCGCGAACGGCTCGCGGCGCTCGAGGGCATCGACTGGCGCCGTGCCAACACGAAACTGTGGGAAGGCACGGCCATGATCGGGGGGCGCGTGAGCAAGGCCCACAACAATGTCCTGTTGACAACGGGCATCCTCAAGCGCGCGCTCAAGGTTCCGTTGACGCCGGAGGAGAAGCGACTGCGGGCGAATCTGGTCAAGGCGACGAGGTGAACAAGGTGGGCAAGTCCAACGGCAAAGGCTTGGATCGGACCGTTCTCCAGCGGCGCTACGACGAGATCCGCCGCACCTACCGTGCCGACGATCGGCCGTGGGTGATCGGATACAGCGGCGGCAAGGACTCGACGACCACGCTTCAGTTGATATGGACCGCACTGTCATCGCTCCCTGCCGAAGAACGAACCAAGCCTGTCTACGTCATTGCCGCCGACACGCTGGTCGAGACTCCGAAAATCGTCGAATACATCGACACCAACTTGGACAAGATGAACCGGGCGGCGCGCAAGGGGTCTCTGCCCTTCAGCGCGCACAAGGTGAAGCCGCGCACGGAGGACAGCTTCTGGGTGAACCTCATCGGAAAGGGTTATCCGGCGCCGTCGAAGACGTTCCGTTGGTGTACGGAACGCCTCAAGATCCACCCGGCCAATCAGTTCATCAATGACCGGGTAACGGAACACGGTGAAGTCGTCGTTGTCCTCGGCGTGCGAAAGAGCGAGAGCGCGACACGCGCGCAGGTCATGACGCTTCATCGCATCAAGGGAAGCGTTCTTTCGCGGCACTCATCCCTCGCGAACGCGTTCGTCTATACGCCCATCGAAGACTTCAGCGTGGACGACGTTTGGACCTATCTCCTGCAGGTCCCGTCGCCATGGGGCAACAACAATCGCGATCTGGTCACGTTGTATCGCAACGCGCAAGCTGGGGAGTGCCCGCTTGTGGTGGACACGACGACACCGTCCTGCGGCAACAGTCGCTTCGGCTGCTGGGTGTGTACGGTCGTGACCAAGGACAAGTCCATGGAGGCCCTGATCGACAGCGGCGAGGAATGGATGCAGCCGCTGCTCGACTACCGAGACATGTTGGCCGAGACGCAAGATCCCGACGCGAAGGCGCAGTTGCGGCAATTCAAGCGACGCAACGGCAGGGTCATGACCGACAAGACGGGAACGCCTCGGCGGTGGGGACCCTACACGCTCGAGACGCGAAAGGAACTTCTGCGGCGGCTCCTGGCCACGCAGTTGCTCGTAAGGCGCGACGGGCCGGATTCCGACGAGGAATTGATCACATTCGCCGAGTTGGAGCACATACGGCGCATCTGGCGCGCCGAAGAGCACGACTGGGAAGACTCCGTGGCCAGGATCGTTCACGAGGTGACGGGAGCCGTACACAGTTGGGAGCGCGATGAGCAACCCGGGTTCGCGAGGGAGGAGCTCTCGTTGCTGGAGAAGTTCTGCGAGCGAGAGAACATCCCTGTCGGCCTGGTCGCCAAGCTGCTCGAAGTCGAACGGCAGGTCCATGGGATGACCCGCCGGGCAAGCGTGCATCAACGCATCGCGAGCGTTCTTGAAGAAGACTGGCGGACGGACGACGAAATCGTGCGGACGGCGCGTGTGACGCCGAGTGCGGAGCCTAGCCTTTCATGATTCTCAAGACATTCCGAGTGACGAACGTTGGCGTGTTTCGCGGCGAGCACACTTTCGATCTGACATCAAGGGGCTCGCGCAGCATCGTGCTCATCGGTGGAAAGAATGGGGCGGGGAAGAGCACGCTCTTCGAGGCGATCCGACTTTGCCTCTACGGCGCCAAAGTGAACGGACCACTCACGCAGGCTCAATACGCGGCTTACCTCGACGAAAAGATCCACTCCAGCCAGCACCTGTTGGTTCAACCGGGTTTCGCGAGCGTCGCCCTCGTAGTCGACGTTTCGGAATACGGTCGGGTCCGTACATATGAACTGACTCGATCGTGGACGCGCAGCAACGGCGCGCTTGGAAGCGAGACGTTCGAATTGACGCGTGACGGCGTGCCCGTGGACGAGATCGAGAATCAGCACTGGGGGGAGTTCGTCGAAGATCTTGTGCCAAGGGGTATCGCGGACCTCTTCTTTTTCGACGGAGAACGCATCCAGCGACTCGCGCGCGACTCGACCGACACGGTTGAGCTCCATGATGCGATCAAGTCGCTTCTCGGACTCCACCTCGTCGAACGGCTGAACGCAGACCTCAACATCTACTTGACAAAGGCCACCCGCCACGTGCGACGAAAAGACCCCAAGGACCGAACGGAAGGTCTTCAGGCGGAACTTCGCGAGGCGTCCCAAGAACTCGATGCTACGGCCGCCGCGGAGAGAGACGCGCAGGCAGTCGTACTGGAGCTTCGCGAATCCATCGGCCGGGTGGCCAGTCAACTCACGGCCGAAGGGGGCACTCTGGCAAAGGACCGTGATGCGCTAACCGAGCGGCGGGCGACGTTAATCGCACGGATCCAACGGGACGAAGACACGGTCCGTGAAGCCGCTTCCGGGCTGTTCCCGTTCGCTGTCGTACCGGATCTCTGTCTGCAACTGCGAGCTTCGCTCGCCGCCGAGGAGGCCGCTCTCGAGAACCGAGCTGCCGAAGCTCGACTGGCACGGGCAAAGGACGAACTCCTCGGCGCCGTACACGACGATGGTTTCCTCGACTCTGTCAAGGGTTTGTCGAAGCGCGCCACCACGCGTGTGAGGGAAGAACTGGATGGCGTCATCGCACGCACGTTCGCTCCGTCGGCCGGTTCGTGCGACATCGTGCATGACCTGTCACCCTCGAAACGGGCCCGCCTGGGAGAATGGATTCGCGAGGCCACAAACGAAATCCCCGTGTCGATGCAAGCGGTCGCTAAACGACTCGACGAGGAATACAGGGAACTTCAGCGGATCGAGCGCAGACTGAAGAAGGTTCCGGAGGAAGGCGTGGTCGCGCCGCTGGTGGCAAGACTCGAGGAACACCATGAACAGTTGGAACGGGCGACACGCCGCGGCGACGAACTTCATCGACAGTTGCAAGCTCTCCAGTCCAGACACGAACGACTCAAGCGCGATTATGCGACGGAACTCGACCGACTCGCCACGGCAGATGCGGCGAAAGCGACGACGCGACTGATCCCGCGCCTTCGGACGGTCCTGGACGACTACCAGACAGCTCTCCTCAAACGAAAGACGCGAGAGCTCGCTCGAGAGGCGACGCAGTGTTTCGAACTGCTGTCGCGAAAGAAGGACCGGATCGGCTCGATCGAGATCGCGCCCGACGACCTCGCCGTGACCTTGCGGGATCACAAGGAGCGGGAGATCGAAAAGGCGCATCTGTCCGCGGGAGAAAAGCAAATGTACGCGGTCGCGATGCTCTGGGCGCTCGCGCGTACGTCGGGACGCCCGCTGCCGGTCATCATCGACACGCCGATGGCGCGCCTGGACAGCGACCACCGCACGCTGTTCCTTAACGACTACCTCCCCGCGGCGAGTCATCAAGTCATCGTCCTGTCGACCGACAAGGAAGTCGACGCGGAAGCGTTCACGGAGCTCAAACCGCATATCGCGCGCTCGTACCATCTTGGCTACGATGACGGCGATGGCGCGACGCATGTGCAACGCGGCTACTTCTGGTGAGGGTGCGCCGAATGCAACTGACCAAGATCAAGTTGACCAAGGATGCCTCGAATCGCGTGAAGTACACCGCTGGGCGCACGGGCCTGACGCCGAACCTCCTGTGTCGGATTGGCCTGTGCCTGTCGCTGGCCGACCCCACGATTCCCAACCCGGACCAGTTCGACGAAGAGGAGCGTGAATTCAATCGCTACACCCTGCTCGGGGAATACGACGATCTCTTCGTCGCCTTGCTCGTCGCGCGCTGCCAACGCGATGGCGTCGGTCAGGACGATCTTACCGCCTACTTTCGCGCGCACCTCAACCGCGGCGTCATTCTTCTCGGACAGCGGGTCCGCAACGTGGCCGATCTCGTCCAGTTGATTCCGAAGAACCGGCGCGAACTGCCCGCCAGGTAGGGGACGCATCATGCGATCAACTGCGGGCGTGCCCGACGCTCGTGGTCGAACCGCGATTCACCGTCCAGCCCTGTCGCGCCCGATTCAGGTAGCGCTCGACGACCAGATCATCACGACGCAAACGCGCGTTCTCGACTACGGCTGCGGACACGGGGACGACGTGCGACGCCTTTCGCGCCAAGGGATGACATGCGAGGGTTGGGATCCCATTCACCGACCGACGGGACTTCTCGAGCCGGCCGAGGTGGTCAACCTCGGGTATGTCGTCAACGTCATCGAACGCGCCGCCGAACGAGTCGAGACGCTTCGACGCGCGTGGTCGTTCACGCAACGCGTGTTGATCGTCTCTGCCCGGCTGTCGTTCGAAGCCCGAGAGAAGAGCGCGACGCCCTGCAACGACGGGTGGCTCACCGGAGCCGGCACTTTCCAGAAATATTACGAACAACAAGAGCTCCGTGACTGGATCGACGCCACCCTGGACACAGAGAGCGTGGCGGCCGCGCCCGGCATCTTCTACGTGTTTCAAGACGCCACCGAGCGACAGTCGTTCTTCGCGGCGAGATTCATGCGCCGGACGCGGATTCCGCGTATCGAACGGTCCGCGGAACTCTTCGATAAACACCAAGCCGTGCTCACGCCGCTGATCGAGTTTGTCGTTGAGCGTGGACGCCTTCCCGTGCCAGATGAGCTGGACCGGACAGAACTCACCGAGCAGTTCGGAAGCATCAAACGCGCTTTCGGGATCATTCGCACAGTGACGGGACCAGACGAGTGGGACCGGATCGGCGACGAACGGGCCGAAGACTTGCTCGTGTACTTGGCGTTGGCAAAGTTCGGACAGCGGGCGAAGTTCGGACAACTGCCCACCGTTCTGCAGCGCGACATCCGAGCGTTCTTCACTGCGTACAAACGCGCCTGCACGCTCGCTGACGCGCTTTTGTTATCCCTCGGCAACTTGGCGAACATCGAGCGTGCCTGTCGAGGCGCGCCGACCGGGAAGCGGACACGGACAGCGTTCTACGCGCACGTCAGCGCGCTGCCCGAGCTGCCATCGTTATTGCGAATGTACGAAGGATGCGGGCGCGCGATTGCCGGCACGATCGACGGCGCGAACATCATCAAGCTCTGGACGACGCGTCCGGCGGTCTCGTACCTCGTGTATCCGGAATTCGACCGCGACCCACATCCTGCGCTTCAAGAGGTCGTCGTAGTCGACCTCCAATCCTTCGACGTCACCCGTCGCGACCACTCAGCGTCTTTGAATCCACCGGTTTTGCATCGAAAGGAACTCTTCGTCACGACGTTTCACCCACGCCATAAAGTGTTCGCTCGGCTGACTAAGGCTGAGGAGCGAAAAGGGTTGCTGACTCACACGGACGAAATCGGAACCAAGGAGGGTTGGGAGCAGACGCTAGCACGCGCGCGCCTGCGAACAGACGGTCACCGTCTACGGCGAATCGCGTAATTCTTTCCGTTGCGTCTGGGTTTCTTTGCCGATCGGCCTACGGCCCAAACGCGGATCCCGGTTATCTTCGACAAGAAACCCGCCAGCGGAGCGATCGATCAGGGATGAGCCTACGAGAATCGTCCCGAAGAGACGCTTCGAACTGCCGCCTGCCTCGGCCCAAACCCTCGCCTTGGTGGTGCCACGCGCACGTCTCTCCATCTCTTCGCATCATCGACCGACCGACTGCTCAACGACGTAGCGGAACACGTTGAGCCATCCCAGCCAAGCGCTGTGGCCGCGAAGGTCCGGAAAGTACCTCTCAAAACGCGTGACTGCACACTCACGATTGCTATGCAAACGGTGCCGTGGCACGCTCCGGACGGGCCATAACCGGAACGAGAAAGTCCGGCAAACCAGGAATGCCACGAGCTCGATAGTATCGTTCGTGCGTACTTTGGAGTGTGTCTGTGTCGCAAGACGCTCCCAGAAGCACGACCTCTATAGACTGATCCGATTCTCGCCTCTCGAGCATAGTCAAATAGGACAGTGCCGATTCAATCTCACTCTCGTGAAACTCCGTAGAATCTCTGACCGCACCGATTTTCTTCGCGAACGAGATGATTTGAAAACACAGAGCTGTAGTGTGGCGAGCCATCTGCTTCTGAACGTAGTCCCGGTGACCGGTCTCGAATGACTCGATTTTGCTCGACAGCTCGCGCAAATAGATACGCTCTGCCTTCGTACCACCGCCCTCCTTCACCTGTTCTCCAAAACTCTCCGACATCGTCGCCCACAGATGTTGAAAATAGGTGCGAATTTGGAGCTCGACCGAGAAATTCGCCGGCCCGTCCTTGGCTAGGTTGACCTGAGGCATTTTGACGATAAGGTGAACTGCACGGTAACCGTCTCTGCGGGCGGGCCGGAGGTATTGCTTGACCCGAACCGCACCGGACGTGGCGAAGTCGTCCTTCAAAGCGGTAATGAGCCTTTCCTGGAACCCCAAGGATGCACACAAGACTCGAGCGGCAACGATGTCGTCCATCTGGGTTAGCGCCATGGTACCCATTCTTGCAAGTTTCCGAACAATGGCGTCGGTCCGTTTTGCGCGGACACTGATGTTGCAGTGTACTCCCCCGGCCGCGTCGCACAGGCGACGAAATATCCGTGGCAAGTCGCGAGCCCGACGACCACGGTAGTTCCTTACGACTTCCAAGTCAGACTCCCTTCGCCAGTTCTCGTCGGGGGCGTAGGCCAACTTACGAAGGCGCTTACCGGCCTTGTCAATGGACGACTTAGACGGCTGATCAAACGGATACGAATTCAAAACGATTGGGGTCCGCCCGACGATACAGGGGCTAATGGACGATGGGAGGCAGGTTCACGTCTTGACGTCTCTCCGTCTCAATGCCTTCCAGAGTGATGGACGTGTTCTCGATCGTCCGAGCACCGGCAAATTCCGACCGAAGTTTCTCACGTTGTTTGTCATCCGGCAGTCCGCCACCGAAGAGGTATGCCATCAGGTCTTCAGCGAGAGATCGGCCAGGCAATCGGATTCGTTTGTTGCCGAAGTCATACAGTACGCCGTACCATGGTGAGTTCTGCCGGTTGATATGAGCAAAACCGCCTTCCGTGTCGAATTTTGTGATCTTCCTAAAAACCGAGTCCGCATCTTGCCGAGCCGCGTAGATCAGGCGGCCGCACGCCGCCGCCAAGGCCATCTGTCCAACGGGACGATACAAGAGATTCGCGTGACCATTGTCCTTGAGAGAACGTTGTTCACTGCAGGAAGCGCCTTCAAGGAGTGCTCTAATGCTGGGAAAGATCATTAACCGATTCAGAAAATCATTGAGGTGATCGAGACCTTCCTCAAGATCGGGATCCTTGGGCCGCTGAGGGATTAGGTCCCGCTCCGCGCGTTCCCACTTCGGGAACTTGCTAAAAAGCAGCTGATGGGACATTTCCTTCAATGTGTGTAATGTAGAAAACTGCGAAGCCGTCTCCGTGACGTTGGTCTTATTCCATTCAATCCGACCCTTCAAAAGTGGGTGGGTGACGGCAGCGCGGCGAGCTATTATGGCGAATCCGTAGTCTTCGTCAAGCTGGTCAGTCTGGCTCTTGGAGAGCGGGGCGGCCATTGTATTGACGTGAACGAAAATCGAGCGGACGCGTTGTTTTGCTTCCTCCCTTGTTTCGCCCATTACAACTCCGGAAACGAACTCGATGCCAATCCGTTCCTTGCTCAGACGTTGAAGTTTTTCGGGAGTGACGTTGTATTCCTTAGCGATAGAGTCCGTCGTAATGGGCGGACCCTTTTTTTCGCTTCCGTCTTTGTTCTTTCTGGAGAGGCGACCGCCTTGTATCAGTTCCATCAGTCCCCTGACGCCCATGAGGCGATGCTGCCCGTCAAGCGCGTAAATGTAGACATCGGGCGAAACGTCGATGAGGCCAAGTTGTCCGGCCTTGTCCAGCGGAAGGAAAGTCAATGAGGAAGCCTGAGCCCTATCGCCAAGCCATTCGTCTGCGGTTGGGTCGTCAACCCAATCGCGAGTCCCGACCACGAGAACGGGCGGAAACTTGTGAACTGTTTTCGTGGCGAGATACTGCGCCAACGATGCCTGACGAGACCAGTCAAGGGGCCGTTGTTGGATGTCGTCTATCGTTTCTTCGTCAATGGTGAGGGTGCCGGTATCCTCGTCGACCTTGCGACTGAACAGAGGGAGCTGTGCAGCAAAACGAACTTTCTCGGCGAACCAGTCGAGCGTTACCGCGCCGAGATATGCTTCGGTACCGCCCATGACTGTCTTCTCGACAAGGAGTTTGTCCTCAGCGCTGGCGTACTTGTCGAGCAACATTGCAAGTGCCCGACGGTGCTTGTCTTCTTCGAGAAGGATTTCGTCTATGAGTGAATCTGGGTTTTGGCTTGACATCGTGTTGAACCGTGAGTTGGGTCAAGAGGAATATCGAATACGGTTGAAGCGAGGTTTGAGTTGTCGAATCAGATATTTCTCGAGTCGTGCAGACTCCGTGGCCTCGCGTAGGGTGAACCAAGTCTCGATCCTATCGCGGTTCGCAATGATCCACTCACGGAGTTCGTCGTGCTGCTCGAGAATGGGGCCGTGCTCGTCGAACCGCCGTCGCAGGTTGCTACTTCGGCCAATGTAGACCCATTCCAAGGAGACAGGCAGGTTCGCGACAGATTTGGCGAGCGCTATTGCGTATACACCGGAGAGAGTAGGTGCTTCCGCTCGGGCGGCGTCGAGCGAGTATGCGCGGCGCCAGTGGGTACCGTCCACCGTCGGCATCTGCGTTCTCCCGTTCCGTCAGGAACGATGTTGGAGCGTACATGGCCGGAAACCGGCGGTACCGGAGCACGCGCGGGTTGTCCGAAGGGCCAGTGTGGAGTTTAACAACGGGAGGGACGAAGATCAAGAAGACGGCCGGTACGCGCCAGGGGAGGACGCCAGTGGCACTTGTCAAGAAAGTTGTGTCTGAGCTGGAGTTCATGAATCGGATTCGAAGCGGGAGTGGAACATGACGTTGAGTTGCGGCGGAGCGGAGAGGATGCCGCGGGCGGCCGACTTCGAGCGGTCGTCGCGCGGTTCCCGAGGGCTGCGGCGGCGGAGAGCCGCGCGGTGAGATGTGCGGGAATTAAGGAGGGTTGTCAGGGAGATGGAGTGGGCGATAAGCTTGGTTCTTCGAACGCCGAGAATTGGAGCGCTGGGTGGCGGGAGGTTGTCGAGCGCTGTCGAGGGGACCATCGAGGGAAGCTGTCCGCCTTCGAGGTTGGGCGCTGACTGGTCGACGCCGCCCAGCATTGTTTGGTAGCCAACGACGACGAGATTGGCATAATTGAGGCTGGAGGCGGACGCGGCCATGGTAATCGTGTAGTGATGGCCTTGCTTGTGGCCCGGCGCGGAATTGGGTCTTATGTCGTGCTTGTGTGCATTACTTGCCGGTGGATAGTCGCTAGATGGCACGTCTGCCGGATAGGGCTTTAAGTCATGACTGACCTTCAGTCGTTGTTGGAGAAGTTCAGCAAACTACGGATGTGGCGCCACGGGGGTCGAACCGCCCCGCACAAGCCGCTTCTCACGCTCTATGCGCTGGGACAATTCTCGCAGGGTCGTCATGCGCTGCCGTTTGTGGAGGTAGATCCCGCGCTTCGGGCTCTGCTGCGAGTCTTCGGACCGAAACGAAGATCGATCCACACTGAGTATCCTTTCTGGCGGTTACAGAATGACGGATTGTGGACCGTCTCCGCCGATGGACCGCTCGGTCGTCGTTCGGGCAATACCGACGCCAGAAAGTCGGAGTTGATCAAGAAAAACGCCGTGGGGACCTTCACGGACGAGGTCCTACGCGTCCTGCGATCGGACCCGGACAATCTCAAGGTCATTGCATCGACGGTGCTCGAAAACAACTTTTCGTGGACGCTTCATCAAGACATCGTCGAGGCGGTGGGCTTGAATCAAGGTGCGAACGTTGGTCAACCAGAAGGGTCCCGGGAATTTCGACAGAGAGTGTTGAGGGCGTATGAGTCGAGATGTTGCGTTTGTGGTTACGACCTTCGTCTTGGAGACGCACTGGCCGGCGTCGAGGCGGCACACATTATGTGGCCTCAAGCCGGTGGCCCGGATGTGGAGTCGAACGGCCTCGCGCTATGTACGTTGCACCACAAGGTCTTCGATCTCGGTGCATTCACGGTGACTCCCGATGAGTTTACGTTGGTCTTCAGTCAGGACATTTCGGGAGGTACACAAAAGGACTGGCTAATGGCGTTTCACGGACGATCATTGATCCGGCCACAGAGCGAATCCTACTTGCCTGACAGAAAGTTTCTGAATTGGCACCAAAGTACGATTTTCAGGGCGCCTGGGCGGGATCTACCCCACACGTTTTGAAGGTCGCAGTGAGCCGCAAGGCGACGTGTTCAGAGTCTCCAGTTCGGAGCCGCATCCCTGACAACACGTCATCAATTGGATAACTGGCCTACGACCAGACGCGGGCGGACCGCGTCACCGTGCCCGCGACGCTCTTCGAAAGGCGCGAACCAACGCGACCGTTTGCTTATGTCTTCGGCCGCCCCGCCTACTCCCCGCCCGTCAGCTCGTCGTAGAGATTCGGGATGCTCGAGGCCGCGAAGCCGCCCGAGTAGTCCCAGCCGATGTCGCTGACGTCGAGTCGCTCGACGAACTCGTCCTGCGACACGCCCTCGGAGACCAGCGCCCGGCCGCGGTCCATCATCGTTTCCAGGTTGTCGCGGAACGCCATCAGGTCGGCCCGCGTCATGACGGGGCCGTGGCCCGGGATGACCGTCTCGAACTCCAGCTCCAGGACGTTGTCGATGGTCTGGGCCCACTCCGCGCCGCTGCCGCCGTTGCCGTAGTCCATGTACGGCGCGGCGCCGACGAACAGGTCGCCCATGTGGACGACGCCCAGGTCCGGAAACAGGATGACCGAGTCGCCGTTCGTGTGGCCGCGGCCCAGGTGATGCGCCTCGGCGCGCACGTCGCCGACATGGACCGTGGCGCTCTCGCTGAACACCACCGGCGGCGGGCCGGCCTGGTTGCCGCGGATGATGTTGGCGCGGACGTTCTCGTGGCCGATCACCTGGGCGTCGGCGGCCAGGAAGCGGGCGTTGCCGCCCGAGTGGTCGCCGTGGTGGTGCGTGTTGATGACGTAGCGCACCGGCAGGTCGGTGATCTCGCCGATGCGCTCCATGATCTCGTCGTAGTTCTGCTCGAACTTGTCGTCGACGACGATGACGCCGCCGCCGGCGACGCGGACGGCGACGTTGCCGCCCGAGCCGACGATGATGTACAGGCCGTCGGCCACCTCTTCGGCCGTCAGGGGCTGGGCCTCCTGTTGGGTCACGGCCGTGAGCGCGGCGGCGCCGATGCCGACGGCGGCGGCGATGGCGATGATTCCGGCCTTGGCGTGCATGTCGCTGGACTCCTTGTCGGCTCGGTCGTTACCGCAGGTGTTCGTTGAAGAAGTCGATCGTCCGCTGCCAGGCCAGCTCGGCGGCGGCCTCGTCGTACCGCGGTGTCGAGTCGTTGTGGAAGCCGTGGAACGTGTTCGGGTAGATGTGCGTCGTGAACTGCTTGCCGTTGGCGGTCAACGCTTCCTCGTAGGCCGGGATGCCGGCGTTGATGCGTTCGTCGTCGCTGGCGTACTGGAGCAGGAGCGGCGCGTTGATGCGCGGAACGTCCTCCAGGGCGGCCTGGCCGCCGTAGAACGGGACCGAGGCGCCCAGGTCCGAGACCCGGACCGCCAGGTTGTTGGCCACGCCGCCGCCGTAGCAGAACCCGGTCGCGCCGACGCGGCCCGTGCAGTCGGGATGGTCCTGCAGGAACTCGACGGCGGCCACGAAGTCTTCCATCATCTCGTCGCGGTCGCGCGAGCTTTGCATCGTGCGGCCGTCGTCGTCGTTGCCCGGATACCCGCCGAGCGGGTAGAGCGCGTCCGGACCGAACGCGACGAAGTTCGCCATGGCGGCGCGGCGCACGACGTCTTCGATGTGCGGGTTCAGCCCGCGGTTCTCGTGCACGACGACGATGCCGGGCAGCGGTCCCGACGCGTCGGCGGGCTTGACCAGGTATCCGCGCATGGTTCCCGCGCCTTGCGGGGAGGGGTATTCGACATAGGCGGCTTCGATGCGTTCGTCCGCCCAGTTGGTCTGCTGGGCTTCCCCGTAGCGCGGGAGCAGCGCCGCGGCCGACACGCCGCCGGCCGTGAACTTGGCGGCCTTGTCCAGAAACTCCCGCCGTGTCAGTTGGCCGTGGACGTAGCGGTCGAACAGGTCGAGGACTTCGCGTGGAAAATCGTTCGCTGTGAGACGTTTCATATCCCTGGTTCCTCCTGGATCGAACGCGTTTTCGCGGATCGAGGGCGGAAGCATATCACAGGGCCCGACGGGCGGCGATGTGCTGCGCTAGGCCGGCGTTCGGGCCGGCCGTCGCCGCCCGCTAACCCCTGTTCGCCGGGCCGGCCGACGAGGGGCTGTCGCTTGCGGAAAACTGTTTCAGGACCGCCGTGGCCGTGGCGATCATGGTCGAGATCTCGCTCAGGTTGGCGGGCACGATCAGCGTGTTCCCCGCCTTGGCCAGGTTGCCGAAGCGTTCCAGGTAGTCTTCGGCGACCCGGAGCTGCATGGCCTTGTCGCCGCCCTCCGCGTTGAGCGCGGTGGCTACCTTCTTCAAGCCTTCGGCCGTGGCTTCGGCGACGGCCAGAATCGCCGCCGCCTCGCCCTCGGCCTCGTTCACCTGCTTCTGGCGGGCCGCCTCCGACTCCTTGATGACGCGCTGCTTCTCGCCCTCGGCGGCGTTGATCTGGGCGTCGCGTTCCCCCTCGGACTGCAGGATCGTGGCGCGCTTTTCCCGCTCGGCGCGCATCTGCTTTTCCATGGCCGACAGCACGTCGCGCGGCGGGTTGATGTTCTTGATCTCGTAGCGCAGCACCTTGACGCCCCACGGATTCGAAGCCTGGTCGAGTTCCTCGACCACCCGCAGGTTGATATGGCTGCGTTCCTCGAAGGTCTTGTCCAGCTCGATCTTGCCGATCTCGCTGCGCAGCGTGGTCTGGGCGAGCTGCGAGATCGCGAACAGGTAGTTGCCGATGCCGTAGGACGCCTTGCGCGCGTCCATCACCTGGAGGTAGAGCACGCCGTCCACGCCGACCTGCACGTTGTCCGCGGTGATGCAGATCTGCTCCTCCACGTCGATGGCGCGTTCCTTGAGGCTGTGCTTGTAGGCGACGCGCTCGACGAACGGGATCAGGAGGGCGAACCCGGACTCCAGCGTTCTGGAGTACTTGCCCAGCATCTCGATGATGTAGGCGTTCTGCTGGGGCACCACCACGGCCGTCTTGAAGATGACGACGAGCACGAGGGCGGTCAGCACCAAGGCGACGATGAGTCCTACGTCCATTTATTGTTCTCCGTGATCGATCGACGGTCGGCGGCGTTCCCGGGCGCCGCCGCAATCCGCAATTCGACGCCGTCGATGTCCACGACGACGGCCCCGGCGCCGGACGGGATCGGCGCCGATCCGACATTGACGGCGTCCCACTCCGTTCCCTGAAGGCGCACCCGCGCCCGCCCGCCCGGCGCGATCTCGTTGACGACATCCACCACCGCGCCGACGGCCGAGTGCCGAATGTCCGGCGCGCCGCCCCGGAGCCGTTCGTAGCATTTCCGCCGGAACAGGACCAACGAGGAGACGGCCAGCACGGAGAAGGCGACCCACTGCGCCCAGACCGGCAGGGAGACGCCGAACAGGCCGAGGAGTCCCAGACAGACGGCGGCCGCGCCGGCGAAGAGCAGGTAGAACGCGGCGTCGGTCGTCAACTCCGCGCCCGCCAGCACGATTCCGAGAATCAACCAAGCCCACCACGACATGTCTGGCCTCCCGCGCCCGTGCCGAACGCGGCCGCCGCGTCCGCGGACCCGCCGCGTGGAGCCCGGCGGTGCGCCGCGTCATGGACGTGCGCCGTGACACGTCGGCGGGCGCGCAGGATATCACACGGCTCGCCGGTGGAACCCTCTATCGGTGGACGTAGTCCCAGTGCGCCGCGGCCTGTTCCACGACGGCGGGAACGTCGGATTCCAGCAGGTACGCGGCCTCGACCAGCTCGAGCGCCGCTTCGGTGACGAGCCCGATGTAGTGCGCGCGGCTCGTGTATCGCTCCTCGATCGACGGCCGCGGATCGCCCGCCGCCTCGCGTTCGGCCCGCGTCCCGGGGAAGGGCCGGTAGGCGCCCGTCAACCGCGCCAGTTGCGTGGGCGCGCCGGTGTCGGGATGTCTCAGGTTCCATCCCGTGAACGTGGCCAGGGGCACCGCGACGACCGGCAGGCGGATCCCGGCGATTTCGTTCCCGTCGGCGTCGACCTGGGGGACCCACACTGGGTAGGGCTCGCCACGAAGCGGCGGCACGCGGTCGACGATGCCCTGATCGAACCGGCCGCCGTCGTCGAACCGGTAGGTCCCGATCACTTCCGGAGGGATCCGGAACCCGTCCAGCGAGGGGAATCCAAGGTCGTCGTAGGCGACCAGCGAGCCGTCGTCCAGCCGGGGAACGCGGCTCGGCGGCGGCGGCGTGCCGTCCCGTTGCCAGGCGTCCATCGCCGCCAGGAGCGCGCGCAGCGCCCAGCGGTAGTCGTTGGGGTTGCCCGGGTGGAGGGCCCCTCCGCCGCCGGAGGGCGGAATGCGGCCGGCGCCGTGCTGCGTGCCGGCCATCATGTACACGCGGACGTTGTCGCCGGGTTCCAGGTCCGCGCGCCCGTCGATCGCGGTGTGGACCATCGCGGCGGCCTTCCATTCGGTCCAGTACTCGTTCGAGCTGTTGACGAGGAACAGCTTGGGCTCGACGCCGGCTGCGCGCGCGCGGTTGAGCAGGCCGTCGGTCCGTCCCGTCAACGGATCGGTCTGCTCCACGTCGGAGAACGGGAACCGGGCGGGCTCGACGACGGAGGGCTGGGCGAAGCGCCGGTTGAAGCCGCTGCGGACGGCGGCGGCGACGTTGGCGATCACGCCGTCGAACACGATCCGGCCGCCCGTGTCGGCGTTGAATCCCTCGTACAGGAAACCGCGCAGGAAACGGCCGCTCTGGGAGTTGCCGAACGCGATGGTGCGCTCGATGCCGCCGGCCAGGCCGGTGTCGTACCGCAGGTGGGCGACGGCGTCCCGGACCGCGGCGAAGGCGAGCCCCGCCACCGATGAGCCGCGTGTCTCGTAGCTCAACTCGTAGAGCATGCCGGGCTCGAATCCGTCCTCGACGTAGATGGAGCCGTCGTCGGGCGCCGGCGAGTCTCCGTCCAGGCGGCTGAAGCTCCAGGCGTCGCGCGCGATCGTGCGCGGCTCGTCGAGGTTGCCTTCGCGCACCGTCAAGCGGTTCGCCTCCGCGCCGGGGTCGACGGGACGGTAGGGAACGGCGCCGCGCGCCGGTCCGTCCAGGGCCTGGACCCGGGAGGGGGCGTTGGTCCGGAACCAGTACCGGACGGGGCCTTCGAGCGGCTCGCCGACGTCGGTGGCCTCCGGCGCCTCGATCCGCATCCGGCCGCCGCCGGGGACGACGTCGAACTGCCATCCGACCCAGACCAGCGTGAAGCCGCGCTCCATCAGGAACCCGTCGCCGATATCGCCCTCCGTCGCGGGATCCGCGGCGCGTGTGCCGCGGTTGAAGACACCCAGCACCGTCTTGCTGCCGCGGTTGACGACGTCGAACAGGAGGGTCCCGTTGCCGCGGTTCGGGTCCCTGGGCTTCAGGATGTAGAGATCCGCCGAGAACTCCACGCGCCCGTCCGCGTTCCGGGCGGCGCGGGACAGGTCCACGATCGCCCGGTTGGCCGGATCGTCCGGATCCAGGGCGAAGCGGACGGTCCCGGCGAGCTTCTCGTAGGCGCCGGCCAAGCCGAACTCCCGGCCGTCGAGCAGGTCCGACCGCGACTCGATGTCGATGCCCGTCACCTGGCCGGCGGCCAGCGCGGGGAGGAGGAGAACGCACGCCGCTGCGGCGAGGCCGGACGCGCCCCCACGCCCGGCGAGAGATCGACGGGCGCGTCGATCGCTATCGTGCCAATATCTCATCGATTCGTCTCGCGACATCCGCCTGCGCGGGGTCGAGGTCGATATGGCCTCGATGATACCGGAGAACCATGCGTTCGTCGTCACTCGGAGGTCCGCCCCGGGACAGGATCCCGGCGACGGCGCCGCGTATGTGCCGGCCCCAATCCGGCTGCCGGCCGTCGACGTCGCGGAAACCGTACTCCCGGGCCAGCGTCCAGGACGCCCACACGCGGCCGGCCTTCGCATCGACTTCCGGATCGGCGGCCAGGGCGGCCACGGCCCGGCCGACGTAGGCCGGCGACTCGGACTCGGCGAAATACGGATCCTTCGCGACGGCGTCCTTCCAGTTCTCTTCGGTGACGCCGAAGTGATCGAGCACCGCCTCGGAGCGGAGGAAGCCGGGCGTGACGGCCAGCGCCGTCACCCCCCGGTCCTTCAGATCCCACGCCATGTCATAAGCGAGGCGGATGACCGTGGCCTTCGCCAGGTCGTAGAACAGGTTGCCGCGGTAGCCGTGGAAGTCGCCGTCGGTGATCTCCACGACCAGACCGCCGCCGCGTTCCACCATGAGCGGGACGCCGAGCCGGCTCGTGACGATGTGGGTATGGACGGCCTGCGAGAGCATGGCCAGACCCTTCTCGGTCGAGAGCTCCCAGAAGGGTTGGCCCCACTCGGTCAGCGCGTCGCCGCCCCAGACGTCGTTCACCAGCACGTCGAGCCGGCCCTCGTCGTCCTTCACGCGTTCGAAGAGCGATGCGACTTCCTCCTCGACGCGGTGGTCGACGCGGACCCAGACGCCCCGGCCGCCCAGCTCGGTGACCCGTTCGGCGGTCTCCTCGATGGTCTCGGGCCGGTCCTCGCCCGAGGCCGGTCGGCCGCGAACGCTCCGTCCCGTGCAATAGACCGTGGCGCCGGCTTCGCCCAGCATCGCCGCGATGCCGCGTCCCGCGCCGCGCGTGGCGCCGGCGACGACGGCCACCCGTCCGCGAAGGGGCTTCATCCCGTCGACCTCGAGGAGCCGTCACGGGAACGCGCCATGACCGGGATGCGCGGCGCGGTCAGTCCGCGCCGGCGGCGTCGCGCGCGCGTCCGCCGCTGAGCACGTTGGCGACCGCCGCGTTGCCTTCCTGGCAGGCGTACTCGTAGATCGCGTATCCCGGGTCCCGCGTCAGCGGGATCGCCACGGTCCACGGCCGCGTGTACACGTTGGGATCTTCGATGGTCGCTTCCCACTGGATCGTGTCGTCGGCGACGCGCGTGAAGCGCTCCACCACGTGCAGGTCCTCGCTCTGGGGAATGCCGCGGATGCGGCCGGCGGCCCCGTTGGTCGCGATCCAGCCCTTTCCGTTGTAGTTGGTGGTGTCCACGACCAGCGTGGCGCCTTCCCACCGTCCGCGCGAGTCGCCGTTCCACTGGCGGACATTCGACGGGAGATGCGGGCCGTCGTCCAGCGGAATGACGCGGACCTCGTGGATCATCTCGTAGAGGATCACCACGTAGCCCGGGACCTGGACGATCCGGTAGGCGTTGTTGTACCCGGCCGGGAACATGCCGCCGGGCATGCCGCGCGTGATGCACCGGTCCCAGGGGCTCATGTATATCCACGAGTCGGCGTTGCGGCGCAGGTCGTCTGCCCGGCGCGCGATGGCCTCGGGCCGGAGCGGCACGCGGCCGTCCGGCGGATCGACCACCAGCGAGGTCTGCCGCGTCGACACGACCTCCGTCCCGGAATCGAACCAGAACCGGTTGTAGCTGCCCACGCTGCCCGGCGGCGGCGGCCGGTCGACGTTGTTCAGGGCGGCCTGCTGTTCCGCTTCGACGGCTTCCTCGTCGGTCAGGAACGCCTGCCCGCCCAGCGCTGCCGGGCGCTCGAACGGCGTGATCGTGGCGTTGGTCCAGACGCCCTGAAGGTCGGGCGCGCCGTCCAGCGTCCGCGGCGGCGTCCAGCCGTCCTGGCCGAGGGCGGCCCCCGTCATCAGCGCGATCGCCGGCAACGAAACCAGAATCCGGTTCATGGCAAGCCTCCCATCGAAGCGGACCCAGAAGATGCCTCGACGATAGGGGTGGCGGTGCGGAACGTCAAGGGTAGTCGCGGGCGGCGGGAAAACCCGCGATGGACTCGGCCGCGCGAACCGCGCGGAGGATGGCGTCGGCGAGGACTTCGGCCGCCAGCGCGCCGACGGCGCCCACCCCGGCTGGAGCGTCCGACGCGCCCGTCGCCAGGGCGAACACCGTGTCGCCGTCCCCGGGCGTGTGCGCCGGGTAGATGGTGCGCGCCAGTCCGTCCTGCGCCATCTGCGCGACCTTGGTCATCTCCGTCTTCGTGAAACCGGCGTTCGTGGCCACCAGCCCGATGGTCGTGTTCTCGGCGGGGGCCTGGGTCGCGCCCGCTGCAAGTCCCCGCATGCGGCGCGTCTCGACGAAACCCGTACCGTCGTCGTTCCGCGCGCCTGCGACGATGCGCCCCGTGGACGGGTCGACGACATTGCCGGCGCAATTGACGGCCACGATGGCCCCGACGACGACGCCGTTCTCGATCGCGAAGCTCGATGTTCCCAGCCCGCCCTTCATGGCGCGCCCCGCTCCCATGGTCTTGCCCACGGTGGCGCCGGCGCCCGCCCCGACGTTCCCTTCCGCGACCGGACCGGCGGTGGCGGCTTCCGAGGCCGCGTAGCCCGCCTCGGCGTCCGGCGTGACGGACGCGTCGCCCAGACCCAGGTCGTAGAGGATCGCGGCCGGAACGATCGGCACGTTGGCGGCGCGCGTGGGGAACCCGATCCCGCGCTCGCGGAGGTATCGGACGACGCCCGACGCCGCGTCCAGTCCGAACGCGCTACCGCCGGCGAGCACCACGGCGTGGACCTCCTGCACGAGGTTGACGGGATCGAGCAGGTCGGTTTCGCGCGTCCCCGGCGCGGAGCCGCGGACGTCCACGCCGGCCGTGGCCCCGGCTTCGGCCAGGATGACCGTGCATCCGGTGGGCCGCTCCGTGTAGGTGTAGTGACCGACGCGCAGGCCCTCCACGTCGGTGAGCCCGCCCGTTCCCCCCGACTGCTCCGGGCGAAGCGCGCCGAGCGCCGCGCCGCCCGCGAGCGTCCGGCCGAACGACCTGCGATCCATTCGCGTCATGATGACGTGCCGGCGCCGGAGGGGCGGTCCACGATCCACATCCGGGCCGTCATCCATGCTAACCCACAAACGATTCCGATCGCGTAGGGAGTCACGATGCCGACGCCCGCGCCGCCGGTGGTCACGTGCGCGGCCAGCGTGGCGGTCAAGGAGACCCCGATGGTCCAGATCGCCGTGCGGGCCGTGGGGACCCGCGAATACAGGCCCATCAGCACCGGTACGAACAGTGCGACCGCCATGAGGCCGTAGAACAGGGTCAGGGCCGCGATGATGGACTCCATGACGATCGCCAGGCCGATGGCCAGGAGGCCGCCAGCCAGAGCGGCGGCGCGGCTGACGCCGAGCAGGCGCCCGTCGTCGGCGCCGGGCGCGACGAACCGCTTGTAGAGATCGACGCTGAGCGACGTCGACAACATGAAGAGAATGGCGTCGCATGTGCTGAGCTCGGCCGACAGGATCGCGGCCAGCGCGAGCAGACCGACCCACGCCGGAAGCATCTCCAGCATCACGGTGGGCAGCGCGAGTTCCGGGTTGTCCAGGTTCGGAAACCGCGCGTAGGCGATCATGCCGAACAGCGCCGGAACGAAGGCGAACGCCAGCAGGCAGGCGGCGTTGGCGTTGACGCCGACTCGCACGGCCCGTTCGTCGCGCGCTCCGAAGAGCTTCTGAACGAGTCCGGGAGACACGATGAACGACGGGACGAGGATGACCGCATAGGCCAGGATCCCCCCGATCCCGATCCCCGTGAAGCTGCGGTAGGCGTCGGGCCGCGAGGCGGTCAACGCCGCGTCGAGTCCAGTCCAGCCGCCCATGCCGGCCAGCGCCACGCCCAGCGCCAGGATGAAACCGGCCGCCATCACCCCCAACTGCACGGCGTTGACGCGCGCGGCGGTCCACAGTCCGCCCGCGGCGAAGTAGGCCATGACGACCGCGCCGCCGGCCGCCACGCCCTGCCACCGCGCCAGGCCGGCCGCGATCTCGAGGATCGTCGCCATCGCGATCAACTGTCCGGCAAGGATGGCCAGGGTGCCCGCCCATAGCAGCGCCGCGACGATGCCGCGGACGCCCATGCTGTAGCGGAACTCGAGGAAGTCGCCCATCGTCGAGAGGTCGAACCGGCGGGCGAGCCTCCAGATGCGCGGGCCCACCAGGTTGGCGAGGACCAGGGAGCCCAGTCCCGCCGAGCCCACCCACCACCACGCCGACATGCCGTATTCGTACGCGAGGCCGGCGGCGCCGACCGTGGAACCCGCGCCGATGTTGGCCGCGAGGAAGGTCGTGAAGACCAGACCCGGCGACAGCTTCCGGCCGGCCACCAGGAAGTCCGACGCCCGCCGCACGCGGCGCGACACGAAGAGGCCCAGCGCGATGAGGCCGGCCGAGTAGGCGATGAGCAGGATGACTTGAAGCGTCATGATCGCAATCGATGGGCTGCTACACTCGGGGCGCGGTGATCCCGGTCCAGGAAAACATACGCCTCGCGCCGTTGACAACACTCGGCATCGGCGGACCCGCGCGCCGGTTCGCCCGGGCGTCGACGGAGGACGCCCTCGTCGAAGCCCTGGAGGTGGCCGGGGACGCCGGCTGGCCCCGGCTCGTCCTCGGCGGCGGGAGCAACCTGCTGGTGTCCGACGCCGGGTTCGACGGCCTGGTCCTCGCCGCGGCGATCGGCGGCGTGACATTCACCGAAGCCGGCGACGGAACGACGCGCGTCACCGCCGGCGCCGGCGTCAACTGGGACTCGCTGGTGTCCGCCTGCGTCGGGCGGGGCCTGGCCGGGATCGAGTGCCTGAGCGGCATCCCCGGATGGGTGGGGGCGACGCCCATCCAGAACGTCGGAGCCTACGGACAGGAGGTTTCCGACGTGATCGCGAGGGTTCGCGCCTATGATCGGCAGACCGCGGACGTCGTCGAGCTCTCGGCCGCGGATTGCGGATTCTCCTATCGGACGAGCGTCTTCAACACGACCGCGCGCGGCCGCTACGTCGTGCTTTCCGTCACGTACGTCCTTCGGGACGATGCGCCGCCGGCGATCGGCTACCCGGACGTGGCGCGCGCGTTCGATGGGCGCGCCGCCCCGCCGAGCCTGCGGGACGTCCGCGACGCCGTCCGCCGGATTCGCGCGTCCAAGGCCATGCTCCTGACCGACGGCGATGCGGACGTCCGAAGCGCCGGGTCGTTCTTCAAGAACCCCATCGTCGACGAATCCGCTGCGCACGGCGTGGACGCCGCGGCCGGAGCGGCGTGCCCGCGTTATCCGGCCGACGGCGGCGTGAAGCTGCCCGCCGCATGGCTGATCGAGCGGGCCGGGTTCGGGAAGGGAACGCGCCGCGGACGGGTGGGGCTGTCGACGAAGCACACGCTGGCGCTCATCAACCGCGGCGGCGCGTCCGCGTCGGACGTGCTGAGCTTCGCCGGCGAGATCCAGGAAGGCGTCGAAGCCGGTTTCGGCGTCCGGCTGCGTCCCGAGCCCGCGTTCGTCGGATTCCCGGATGACGTGGTGCGGCGGTTCGGGGCGGTGTCGGCGTAGTCGGCGGCGTTTGCCGCGCAAGGCGCGGCTGACGGCCGCATCACGTGCATGGCGTCATGTCTTCGTTTTGCGTTCTCGATCCAGCCACGTCCGCAGTCGGGCGGGGGAGAGTATAGGCACGGCGAAAGCTCCCGCCAACGCCTGGATGTCGCCATCCCCGGTGACGAGCGCGTCGGCGCGGCCGGCCAGTGCCAGTGCCAGGAACGGACGGTCGAAGGGATCCCGGCATTCGGGAACAGCCGGCAGCGTGTCTGGTACGGCCACCGTTTCGCAGAACGGCAGGTAGTCGGCGAGAAGGTCGCGGGCATCGTCATCGTCGAGCGCGAACTTGGGATAGCCGAGCAGGCGGATCAACTCGGCCGTGGTCTGCCGGCTGGCCAGCGGCCGAATGCGGTCCGAATGCCAAGCGCCGCGCAACCAAGACAGCGTGCCGGTATGGAACAAGAGCGCCGACAACAGGACGTTCGTGTCGAGAACCAGACGCGAGGGCGTCATTCGCGCGAACGCGCCCAGCGCACCGCGGCGGTCACGTCCGCGTCCGAAAGTCCGAGCTCGGCCAGTTTGGCGCGCACGGCGCCGGCGCGATTCACGCGTACGGGCGTCAGCACGATGCGCCCGTTTTCCGCGGTCACGTCGAAGTACTCGGTGGCTTCGACCGTTGCGGTTACGGCCTTGGGCAGGGTCAACTGGTTCTTGGATGTCAGTTTGGCGAGCATCGGGTTCCTCCGTGCCATGGGACAGGAAAATTTTGATTCCTTAATATGGAGATTGCAAGGAAACAAGGACAGGCTCCGAGCCCAGGCGACATTCTGGTTCGCCTTGCCGCCGCCGATGGAACGGTCTGAAGCTATTATCCAGTGAAGTCCACATGAGACGCAGCACCGAGAAGATCCTGACGACCCACGTGGGCGCCCTGCCCGGCCCGATCGACGCGTGGACCGGCGACATGCCCGAGGATGCGTTGCAAGCCGCCGTCCGGGACGTCGTGGGCCATCAGCGCGCGGCCGGCATCGACATCGTGAACGAGGGGGAGCTCACGAAGGGCGGCAACTGGGTCGCCTTCATCCAGTCGCGTGTATCCGGGTTCGAGCCGGGCGCCGAAGGCGTCACGTTCGGGCTGCTGCGCGACAGCGCGGACTGGATCGAGTTCGCGGACTTCTACGACCGGGCGATCGAGGGCGGCACGCTCTTCGAGCAGACGCGCAGCACGCCCGATCAGGCCGCGCGGCGCATGGACTGGGTGTGCCGGGGCCCGATCCGCTACACCGGACTGGCCGCGCTCGAACGCGAGATCGCCCTGCTCCGATCGGCGCTGGACGGGCGTCCGGCGGCCGACGCCTTCATCACGACCACGGCGCCGGCGAGCATCGAGGTGGGCCGCGTGAACGAGTACTACGGCGACACCGAGGAGTTCGTGTTCGCGTTGGCCGACGCTCTCCGCGTCGAGTACGAGGCCATCGCCGGGGCAGGCTTCCTGGTGCAGGTCGACGACGCCTGGCTGGCGGCGCTCTGGGACCGGATCGGCATACGGATGGGGCTGGAGGCCTACCGGAAGTACGCGATGATGCGCATCGAAGCGCTCAACCACGCGCTCCGGAACGTTCCGGAAGAGCAGGTGCGGTATCACCTCTGTTGGGGAAGCTGGCACGGGCCGCACGCCTACGATATGCCGCTCTCCGACCTGGTCGACCTGATGTTGGCCGTCAAGGCGCAGGCCTATCTCTTCGAGGCGGCGAACGCGCGCCACGAACACGAGTACGCGGTCTGGGAAACCGTGCCGCTACCGGATGGCAAGATCCTGGCGCCGGGCGTGGTGACGCACTCCACGCCTCTTGTCGAGCATCCCGAGTTGGTGGCGCTGCGAATCGAGCGGTTCGCGAAGATCGTCGGAAGCGAGAACGTCATGGCGTCCACCGACTGTGGGCTCGGATTGCGGTGTCACCCGCAGATCGCATGGGCCAAGCTCCGCGCCCTGGCCGAGGGCGCCCGGCTCGCCGGCGGGAGGCTGGGTTTCGTTCACTGACCGCGGCGGACGGCGGTCGAGTTGAGTCACGATGAACACCATGCGAAAGCAGTCCGCGGGGACCCTTGCCGCCGGGGTGATGGCGCTCGTTTGCATGGGGCCGGTATCCGGCGCCGTCGGCATGCAGACCGCCGAGCTGTCCGGCACCGTCACCGATGCGAACGGGCTCGCCCTGGCCGGCGTCCGGGTGGAGGTGCGGCCCGCCGGGGACGGCGATCCGGCCCGGATTGCCGGCACGGACGGCGCCGGATCGTATACCGTGCCCGAGCTGGAGGCCGGCCTCTACGACGTGGCGTTCATGCTGCCCGGTTTCCGCGAGGTCGTGCGGACGAACGTGGCGGTCGGCGCCGGCGCTCGAACGACCCTCGACGTCGAGATGGCGGTCGAGCTCGAAGGGCAGGCCGTTGTCGTGGTCGGCAGCCGCGCGCGGCCGCGGTCGGTCGTCGAATCGATGGTTCCGATCGACGCGTTCCCGCCCGAGGAGATCGCCAGTCACGGCAGCGCCGACATCGGCGACCGGTTGCGGGTCATCGCGCCGTCCTACAACGTCAGCCCGCAACCCGTCGGCGACGCGTCCCGGGTGATGCGTCCGGCGAACCTGCGCGGCCTGGCGCCGGATCATACGCTGGTGCTCGTCAACGGCCGGCGGCGTCATCGGGGCGCGGTCATCACCTGGCTCGGCAACGGCGTGGCGGACGGGGCGCAAGGGCCCGACATCTCGACGATTCCTGCGATCGCGGTGCGGCAGATCGAGGTCCTGCGCGACGGCGCCGCGGCCCAGTACGGCTCCGACGCCATTGCCGGCGTGCTGAACTTCCTGCTCAAGGACGACGCCTCCGGCGGAAGCGTCGAGGTCCACACGGGCGGCTACGGCGCTGGGGACGGCGGCGCGTACACCGTGGCCGCGAACGCCGGGCTGCCGCTGGGCCGGACCGGGTTCGCCAACCTCAGCGTGGAGTACGGGTACGCGGGACGGACCAGCCGCAGCGTGCAGCGCGCGGACGCGGCCCTCCTGATCGCGGCCGGCAACGACGCCGTCGCCGATCCCGCGCAGATCTGGGGCTCGCCGCGGATCGAGGACAACGTCAAGCTGTGGGGCAATTTCGGCCACCTCTTCGACGCCGGCGTGCAGGCGTACGGCCACGCGAACTACGCGGGCCGCCGGGTGACGGGCGGCTTCTTCTTCCGGAATCCCAACACGCGGGCCGCCGTCTTCAGCGCCGACGCCGGGCGGAGCCTGCTGATCGGCGACGTACAGGATGCGCGGGACGGCGTGCCCGACGGTTCCGCCGGCTGCCCGGCGGTGCCGGTTGCGGCCGCGCGGCCCGATCCGGAGGCCCGGGCCCGGATCTTCGCCGATCCGGACTGCTTTTCCTTTCAGGAGCTGTTCCCGGGAGGCTTCACGCCGCAGTTCGGAGCCGAAGTGCGCGACACGTCCTTCCTGGCCGGTGTGCGCGGACAACTCGCCGGCGGACTGCTCTGGGACGCCAGCGCCAGCGTGGGTTCCAGCGAGGCGGACTTCTTCATTTACGACACGGTCAATGCGTCGCTGGGGCCGGCCACGCCCACCGCGTTCGACCCGGGCCTCTACCGGCAGGTAGAAGTCGGCTTGAACCTCGATTTCAGCCTGCCCCTCAACGACCGGATCCACCTGGCCGCCGGCGCCGAATGGCGCGACGAACGATTCGAGATCGGCCTGGGCGAGGAGGCCTCCTGGCGGATCGGCCCCTACGCCGCGCAAGGCTTCAGCGCGGGCTCGAACGGCTTCCCCGGGTTCAGCCCCATCGCCGCCGGCGACTGGAGCCGCGCCAACGCGGCGCTCTACGGCGAGGTCGAGGCGCGCGCCCGCGATGACGCCTGGACGCTGGGCGGCGCGCTGCGCCTGGAGGACTTCGAGGACTTCGGCGCCACCATCAACGGCAAGCTGTCGGGACGCTACCGGCTGGCCGAGGCCGTGGCGGTGCGGGCGAGCGCGAGCAGCGGCTTTCGGGCGCCGACGCCCGGCCAGCAGAACGCGTTCAACGTTTCCACCGAGTACGACGCCGAGCTGATGGACCTGGTCAACAACGGCACGATCCCGTCCACGTCTCGGGTGGCCGAGCTGCGGGGCGGGGAACCGCTCCAGCCCGAGCGCTCGGTCAACTACGCGTTCGGCCTGGTGATCGACGCCGGTCCGCTCGGCGTGACGGCCGACTACTTCCGGATCCGGCTCTCCGACCGGCTCGCCTTGACGCAGTTGTTCGTCCTCACCCCGGGCGAAGTCGACGGGCTGCTCTCCGAGGGCGTCACCAGCGCGCGCAACCTGCAGAACTTCCGGTTCTTCACCAACCACTTCGAAACCCGGACCCACGGGATCGACGTGATCGCCACGTACGCGCCGACGAGCCTGGGCGGCCGCACGACGTTCGATTTCGCGTTCAACTACACGGGCACCGCCGTCACGCGGTTCGATCCGGGGGTGCTCGACGCGCTGCGTGTCCGCGAGCTCCAGGAGGCCGTTCCCGGGACGCGCTGGACGGCGACCGTCCGGCAGTCGCTCGGGCGCTGGCGCCTGCTGGGCCGGTTCAGCTACTACGGCGAGTGGTTCGATTCCAGGAACCTCCACGTCTATCGCGGCGACGCCGTCGTGGACGTGGAAGCGGCGTACCCCATCCGCGAATCCACCACGCTCACCCTGGGCGCCCAGAACGTGTTCGGCAACGATCCCGAGGCGAATCCGATCGCCCGCGCCACGGGGAACCGCTTCAGCGCGTACACGCCGTTCGGGGTCAACGGGGGGTTCTACTACGCGCGGCTCGGGTACCGTTGGGGGGTGTAGTGCGGGCTGCGTTGAAAAGGAAGAGATCGTTTTCTTGGACTGGCGCCTCACTCCGCTCGTTGTCCATCCGCGGCGAGGAACGCCGCGGCTGCTATAGGAGAGTTCCGCAGGTTGGCGGCGTAGGATCGAGGGCCATGCCGTGACGTGTGGGAGACGCGAAACATCGCCGTACGCCCAATTGGATCCGCGGCGTCCCGCGCCGCGGATGGACAAGGCGGCCTCCGGGCCGCCGCGTCAGCAAGCCGAGATCTCGCAATGGGCCAACACCGTGAACGAAGCGATCGTTTCTTGGACTGACGCCTCGTCCGCTCGTGGTCCAGTCGCGGCGAGGAACGCCGCGGGTGGACGCCTCCATGGCGCAGCCATGGAGGTGGCGGAGCGAGGCTCAGTCCAAAAAATGATCTTTTCAGTTCCGCCGACGTCAACGCCCACGACACCGGCACAGCGAGGGGAAGTCCGTGCAGCGCATGACCCCGTTCGCAATCGGCGATGGCGGGCGGTACAATAGAGGGTTCGCATCCGAACGACACATTGCCCGAGGGGATCGATGACTGCCCAGAACACTCCGCTTTCCGATGAACGCGTGTTGGCCGAGCTCCGGAAAGTCAACGATCCGGACCTGCAGAAGGACATCGTGACGCTCGGGTTCGTGCGCAACCTGGCCATCGAGGGCGGCGCCGTCCGCTTCGACATCAACCTGACCACGCCGGCCTGCCCGGTGAAGGACCAGATGCGCGACGAAGCCGCGCGTCTCGTCGAGGCCATCCCCGGCGTGGACAACGTGCAGGTCAACATGACGGCCGAGGTGCAGGCGGCGCCCCAGATGGCCAAGGGCGCGCTGGAGAACGTTCGCAACGTCATTGCGGTCGGCAGCGGAAAGGGCGGCGTCGGCAAGTCCACCATCGCGGTCAACCTCGCGGCCGCGCTGGCCGGCTCCGGCGCCCGGGTCGGGCTGCTCGACGGCGACATCTACGGGCCGTCGCTGCCGATCATGCTGGGAGTCACGGGCGCGCCCGACCACGCCGGCGGCAAGATCGTGCCGCGCGAATCCGCCGGCCTCCGGTTCATGTCGATGGGGTTGCTCGTGAAGACGCCCGACCAGCCGCTGATCTGGCGCGGCCCCATGGCGCACAAGGCGTTCCAGCAGTGCCTGTTCGACGTGGCCTGGGGCGAGCTGGACTACCTGGTCGTCGATCTGCCCCCGGGGACCGGCGACGTGCACCTGACGCTGGCGCAGTCGGTGCCGATGACCGGCGCCGTGATCGTCTCCACGCCCCAGGACGTGGGTCTCCAGATATCGGTCAAGACGCTTCGCATGTTCGAGCAGACCAAGGTGCCCATTCTGGGCATCATCGAGAACATGGCCTACTACATCTGCGGACACTGCGGCGCCAAGGACCCGATCTTCGGCGAGGGCGGCGCGCGCCGGGCCGCGAGCGAGATGGGGATCCCGTTGCTCGGCGAAGTGCCCCTGGACATGGCCATCCGGAGCCAGGCGGATCTGGGCACGCCGATCGTCGTCGCGCAGCCCGACGCCCCGTCGAGCGCCGTGCTCCGGCAGATCTCCGAACAGTTGGCGGCCCAGGTGAGCATCCGGAACTACAACGCGCCCGTCCTCGAGATCGAGTAGGACCGGCTCGATGACGCCCGCCCCCGGTGCGACGGATCCCGCCCGGATCAAGAAGGTCAGCAACCAGGAGTTGATGATCGTCTGGCAGGACGGTCACGAGAGCCGTTACCGCGGCCCGGTGCTTCGCGGGCAGTGCCCGTGCGCGTCGTGCCAGGACGAGGACACGGGACAGCGCCTGATCCTGCCGATTCACGTTCCCGACGACCTCGAGTTTCGCGGCATCGCGATGGTGGGCCGCTATGCGCTGCAGTTCGAGTGGAGCGACGGCCACCGGACGGGGATCTACAGCTTCGAGCACCTGCGGCGGCTGTGCCCCTGCCCGAGCTGCCGGGGCGCGGCGTCCATCCGGACATGAAGCTCGTCATCGGCATTTCCGGCGCGTCGGGCGTCATCTACGGCATCCGGATGATGGAGCTGTTGCGGGGGGTCCCGGACGTGGAGACGCATCTGGTGATCACCGAGATGGGGAAGGCCACGATCGGCATGGAGACCGACCGCTCCGTGGCCGACGTCGAGGCGCTGGCCGACTGCCGCTACGGCGTTCGCGACATGGCCGCCGCGATCTCGAGCGGCTCGTTCGCGACCGCGGGCATGGTCGTCGCCCCGTGTTCGGTGCGGTCGTTGTCCGCAATCGCCCGTTCGGGGAACGACAACCTGCTGACCCGCGCCGCCGACGTCACGTTGAAGGAGCGCCGGCGCCTGGTACTGCTGTTTCGGGAGACGCCGCTCACGGAAGGCCATTGCCGGCTGATGGCGGACGCTTCCCGGATGGGCGCCGTCGTCATGCCGCCGCTGCCCGCGTTCTACACGCGGCCGCGATCGATCGAGGAGATCGTCGACCAGACGGTGGGGCGCGTCCTGGATTTCTGGGAGATCGACCTGGGCATGCCCCGGTGGGGGGCGTAGCGCCGCGGCGCCGTTGTCCGTCCCTCACTCCGTCTCGGTCCGCGGCAGCTCGATCCGCCGCTGGGCCTGGTACTTCCCCTTCCGGTCCGCGTAGGAGACCGCGCACGGCTCGTCCGACTGGAAGAACAGGACCTGGCAGATGCCCTCGTGGGCGTAGAGCTTCACGGGGACCGGGGTCGTGTTCAGGATCGAGATCGTCGGAAACCCTTCCCACTCCGGCTCGAAGGGCGTGATGTTCACGAGGATTCCGGCGCGGGCGTAGGTCGACTTGCCCGTGCACAGCGTCAGGACGTCGCGCGGAATGCGCAGGTACTCGACGGTGCGCCCGAGGACGTAGCCGAGGGCCGGCGCCTCGCACGTGTCCGCGGTGCGTTCGGTGTAGCACGCATCGGGAATGTTCTTGGGGTCCAGGACGCCCCCCCGGGGCGGCGTGAAGACACGGAACTCGTCCGCGAGGCGCAGGTCGTACCCGTAGGACGACACGCCGTAGGAAATGGCGCCGCCGCCGACCTGCCGGTCGTTGAACGGTTCGATCATCCTGTCTTCGATCGCTCGACGGCGAATCCATGTGTCCGGCTTGATGGCCATGGTGCGAGGCTCCCTCCTCGTGCCGAAAATGTCGGTTGATTTTGTGGCAAGAATATGTTTTTAAAAGAGATAGCGTGAGTCACGGCGCGCATGGGCCCATTGAGCCGGAGGTTTCTCGTGATCAAGGTCGACCTCGTCAATCAGATCGTCAACCGGACCGGTGTCAGCAAGACCAAGGCCGAGCAGGCGGTCGACACGATCTTCAACTCCATGAAGAGAGCCTTGAGGAACGACGATCGGATCGAGCTGCGGGGTTTCGGCGTCTTCTCGGTCAAGCCCCGTAAGACGGGGATCGGCCGCAACCCGCGCACCGGGTCCGAAGTCAGCATCCCTCCCGGAAAGGCCGTCCGTTTCAAGCCCGGCAAGGATCTGCAGTCGCTCTAGCCGGCGGCCGGCGTTCCATGTCGCATGAACAACCGAGCCTGTTCGAGCCGGGTGCGGCAACGTCCGTCCGACGGACCCCGTTCCCGTGGATCAACGTCCTGCTCTTCCTCGCGACCGGCGCGTCCACGTTGTTCTTCGGCACGTACATGATGATCGGATTCCGCGCCGAGTCCGGCGCGTCCTCGGCCGCGGTCCGTTCGATACTGGAAACGCCGAGCCTCCTCTTCGGGGGAATCCCGTTCGCCGCCTCGCTGATGGCCATCCTGCTGGCGCACGAGATGGGACATTACCTGACCTGCCGGCGCTACCGCATCTCGGCGACGCTCCCCTACTTTATCCCCGCCCCGAACTTCGTGGGCACGTTCGGCGCGTTCATCCGGATCCTGTCGCCGTTCCAGCACCGGGCGGCCTTGCTGGAGGTCGGCGTGGCCGGCCCGATCGCCGGCTTCGTCCTGGCCGTTCCGATCCTCGCCTTCGCCTTGACCCGGTCGCGTTTCGTCCCGTCCGAGGCCGCCGACGGGTTCATCACCCTGGGCGAACCCCTGATCTTCTCCCTGGTCGCGTCGCTGGTCTCCGTCCAGGCCCCGGAAGGCATGGAACTGTTCCTGCACCCCATGGGTTTCGCCGCCTGGGTCGGTTTCCTGGTCACCGCGCTGAACCTGATTCCCGTCGGCCAACTCGATGGCGGCCACATCGCCTACGCCATGTTCCGCGGCTCCCACCGCAGGGTATCGCAGTTGCTCGTGTTCGTACTGTTTCCGCTCGGGGTCTTCTTCTGGCTGGGCTGGCTGGTCTGGGCGGTCCTGCTCGTGCTGTTGGGAACACGCCATCCGCCGACACTCGACGACGACGCGCCGCTCGACGCGCGGCAGATCGCGCTGGGGTGGATCGGCCTGATTCTCCTGGTCCTGTGCTTCATGCCGGCGCCGCTGACGATCGGTTGACGGGCCATCGCTCCGAGCCGCCGCATCACCCCATCCCGTCTCCCGTGCGGTGCTTCCGAAGGAACTCGATCCACGCGGCCGTCGTCGGTCCCGGGGGTTTCTGCCGGCGATGGATGATGTCGACTTTCCGGTTCAGCTCCGGCATCTCGAGCGGAAGCGCCGCCAGGACCCCCTGCTGGACCTCGCGGTGGACGCTGGGTCGCGGCAGGATGCTGACCGCGCCCTGCGTCGCGATCGCCTGCTTGATCGTCTCGATGTTGTCGAACTGCATGGACGGCTCGACCTTGACGCCCTGGCGCCGCAGGGCCCGGTCGACGGCCTTGCGGATCGAGAGCGTCCGGTCGAACGCGACGAACTTCTGCCGCGCGAGCTCGGCCGGGGGAATGGCGGCCCGGGCCGCGAGCGGATGGCCGGCGGCGCAGACGAACGCCATGGGTTCGGACCGCCAGGGAATCACGGCGAGGGCGCGGCCGGGGGAGGGAAACGACAGGATGCCCACGTCGGCGGAATCGGAGACGACGGCCTCGACCACTTCGTCGGGGTGCAGATACGCCAGGCGAATGCGGGCCGTCGGGTGCAACGCGGTGAACTGCTGCGTGTACCAGCCCATGTCGTGGAGCCCGACGGAATAGATCACCGCGACGCGGACGGTCCCCTCGATCCGTTTCTTCCGCCATCCGATCTCCGCTCGCGCCGCCTCCATGCGCTCCACGATGTCGTGGGAGGCTTCGAAGAAGACCCGGCCCTCCCGCGTCACCGTGAACGGACGCTTCGTGCGATCGATCAACTGGACGCCCAGCTCGTGCTCGAGTTGCCGGACGGCCTGGCTGGCGGCGGACTGGGACACCCGGTTGGCCGCCGCGCCCAGGGTGAAACTGTTCGACCGGATGATGTCGCAGTAGAGGTACAGCGCCTCCAGGTTCATGAACGCAACTTACAAAATAATTGTTGCTAATGTAAAGGCCGAAGGTTTTTTGGGATGACTTATTTTCGAAAAAGAAATAAGGTTGGAGGTTCCCCCAAGCCGCGGGACGCCTCGCCGGCCCGGTCCGACGAGCAGTCACGATGAAGGAATCGATTCACAGGGGCGGTCTCTACGACCCCCGCTTCGAGCACGACGCCTGTGGTGTCGGCTTCGTCGCCGACATCGCCGGGCGGGCGTCCAACCGGATCATCCGGAACGGCCTGGAGGTGCTCCTCAACCTGAGTCATCGGGGGGCGAAGGGCGCCGAGGCCAATACCGGCGACGGCGCCGGCATCCTGATCCAGATCCCGCATGCGTTCCTGGCCGCGAAGTGCGGCGTGGACGGGTTCCGGCTCCCCGAGCCGGGAGACTACGGCGTGGGCATGCTCGGTTTGCCGTCCGACGACGCCGACAGCCAGAAGATCCGGACGCTGGCCCAGGACGCCGTCGATCGCACGGGGCAGACGGTGTTGTTCTGGCGTGTCGTTCCGACCGACAACTCGCAGGTGGGCGCATCGGCCCGCGCGGTCGAGCCGCGCTTCGTCCAGATGTTCGTCGGACGGGGCGACGACACCGCGCCGGAGGATTTCGAGCGCGCGCTCCTGCTGGTGCGAAAGCGCGCGGAGCACGCCGTCGAGGCCTCGTCCATCGAGGGCCGCGACGATTTCTACGTGTCGAGCCTGTCTTCGCGGACCCTGGTCTACAAGGGCATGCTCTCGGCCGATCAGATCGAGGTGTATTTCCCGGACCTGCAGGATCCGGCCATGGAATCGGCCCTCGCGCTCGTGCACCAGCGCTTCAGCACCAACACGTTCCCGAGCTGGAAGCTGGCGCATCCGTTCCGCTACGTGGCCCACAACGGCGAGATCAACACGCTCAGGGGCAACATCAACTGGATGCGGGCCCGCGAGGGGTTGTTCCGCTCCGAATTCTTCGGCGACGACGTCCGGGACCTGTTCCCGGTCATCGTCGAGGGCGGAAGCGATTCGGCCGTCTTCGACAACGCGCTGGAGATGCTGCTGTTGTGCGGGCGGTCCCTGCCTCATGCCGTGATGATGATGATTCCCGAGGCCTGGGACGGGCACGAGGGCATGAGCGCGGAGAAGAAGGCGTTCTACGAGTACCACGCGTGCCTGATGGAGCCGTGGGACGGTCCGGCCTCGATCGCCTTCACCGACGGCCGCGTCATCGGCGCCGTGCTGGACCGGAACGGGCTGCGGCCGTCCCGCTACCTGGTCACGCGGGACGGGATGGTCGTCATGGCGTCGGAGGTGGGCGTGCTGGACGTCCCGCCGGCGATGGTCGAGAAGAAGGGGCGTCTCGAGCCCGGGAAGATGTTCCTGATCGACATGGGCGAGGGACGCATCATCGACGACGCGGAGTTGAAGCGGCGCATTTCGGAAGCGGAGCCTTACGGGGAGTGGCTGTCCGGGCACATGGTCGCGCTGGCCGATCTGCCGGAGGCCCCGGACCTGCCCGAACCCGATCACGCCACGGTCCTGACGCGGCAGCGGATCTTCGGTTACACGCACGAGGATCTCCGGATTCTGATGGCGCCCATGGCCATCGACGGCCAGGAAGGGCTGGGCTCGATGGGCAACGACACGCCCCTGGCCGTCCTTTCCGATCACGCGCCTCCGCTGTTCAACTATTTCAAGCAGTTGTTCGCGCAGGTGACCAACCCGCCGCTGGACGCGATCCGCGAGGAGCTGGTGACTTCGACGATCAGCTACATCGGGGCGGAGCGCGACCTGTTGAATCCCGTCGCGGAGAGTTGCCGCCAGATCAAGATCGTCTCGCCGATCCTCGACAACGCCGAGCTGGCGAAGCTGGTCTCGACGACGCCGGACGACTTCCGAAGCCGGACGCTTCCGATGCTGTTCCCGGTCGAGGATGGCGGCGGCCTCGAACGCCGGGTCGAGAGCCTGTGCGAGGCGGCCAGCCGGGCGATCGACGAGGGCGTCAACATCCTGATCCTGTCCGACCGCGGCGTCGACGCCGACAACGCGCCCGTGCCGAGCCTGCTGGCCACGGCCGGCGTGCACCATCACCTCGTTCGGGAAGGCAAGCGGACGCGCGCCGCCATCGTCGTCGAGACCGGTGAGGCCCGCGAGGTGCACCACTACTGCCTGCTGTTGGGATACGGGGCGACGGCGATCAATCCGTACCTGGCCTTCGAGACCCTGGACGACATGATTCGGGAGGAGCTGATCGGCGTCACGCACCGGGAGGCCGTGAATCACTATATCAAGGCGGTCCGGAAGGGCATCGTCAAGGTAATGTCCAAGATGGGGATATCGACGCTCCAGAGCTACCGGGGCGCGCAGATCTTCGAAGCCATCGGCCTCGACAAGGCGTTCGTGGACCGGTACTTCACCTGGACAGCGTCGCGCATCGACGGCATCGGGCTCGAGGAACTCGCCGAGGAAGTGCTCGTCCATCACGCCCGGGCGTTCCCCGAGCGGGCCGTCCGGACGCCCGACCTGGAGTGGGGCGGCTACTACCAGTGGCGCCGGGAGGGGGAGTACCACATGTACAACCCCGAAACCGTGCATCTGCTGCAGTACTCGACCCGGTCCAACAACTACGCGCTGTTCAAGAAGTTCAGCGAGGCCGCGAACACGACCGACGAGAAGCTCTGCACGCTGCGCGGCCTGCTCGACTTCAAGTTCGCCGAGGAGCCGGTCCCGCTCGACGAGGTCGAGCCGGTCGACGCGATCGTCAAGCGGTTCGCCACGGGCGCCATGTCGTTCGGGTCGATCAGCAAGGAAGCCCACGAGACGCTGGCGATCGCGATGAACCGGATCGGCGGGAAGAGCAACACCGGCGAGGGCGGCGAGGATCCGGTCCGCTACACGCCGGACCCGAACGGCGACCTCCGGAGAAGCGCGGTCAAGCAGGTGGCGTCGGGGCGTTTCGGCGTGACCAGCGAGTACCTGGTCAACGCCGACGAGCTCCAGATCAAGATGGCCCAGGGCGCCAAGCCCGGAGAAGGCGGACAGCTTCCCGGCCACAAGGTCGACGAGAACATCGCCCGCGTGAGGCACTCGACGCCCGGAGTCGGGCTGATTTCGCCGCCCCCGCACCACGACATCTACTCGATCGAAGACCTTGCCCAACTGATCTTCGACCTGAAGAACTCGAACCCGCGCGCGCGTGTCAGCGTGAAGCTGGTGTCGGAGGTCGGGGTCGGGACCGTGGCCGCCGGCGTCGCGAAGGCCCACTCCGACGTCGTGCTGATCTCGGGAGACAGCGGGGGGACGGGCGCGTCGCCGCTGACCAGCCTCAAGCACGCGGGCATTCCCTGGGAGCTCGGGCTGGCCGAGACCCACCAGGTCCTGGTCGCCAACGACCTGCGGAGCCGGATCATCGTCCAGACCGACGGTCAGATCAAGACCGGCCGCGACGTCGTGATCGCGGCCCTGCTGGGCGCCGAAGAGTACGGGATCGCCACGGCCGCCCTGATCGTGACCGGGTGCATCATGATGCGCGTCTGCCACCTGAACACGTGTCCGGTGGGGATCGCCACGCAGGATCCGCGCCTGCGGGAACGCTTCGACGGCGACCCGGAGCACGTGGTCCACTACTTCCGTTTCGTCGCCGAGGAGGTTCGCGAGCTGATGGCGCGGCTCGGTTTCCGCACCGTGGACGAGATGGTGGGCCGGATGGACAAGCTGCGGACCGACAAGGCGATCGAGCACTGGAAGGGGCGGAGGCTGGATCTGTCGCCGCTGCTGGACCTGCCGCGCGTTCCGGCCGACGTCGGGACCCGCAGGCTGAAGGCGCAGGATCACGGAATCGACGACGTCCTGGACCGGAAGCTGATCGAGTTGTGCCGGGACGCCCTCGAGGACGGCCGCCCCGTCGAGCTGCGGTTGCCGATCCGCAACTCCAACCGGACGACCGGGACGATCCTGGGCAGCGAAGTGACGCGCCGCTACGGCGCCGACGGGTTGCCGGCCGACACGATCGACATCCACTTCAAGGGTTCCGCGGGACAGAGTTTCGGCGCCTTCCTGCCCAACGGCATCACGATGACGCTGGAAGGGGACGCGAACGACTACATGGCCAAAGGCCTGTCGGGCGGCCGCATCATCGTGTTTCCGCCCCGGGAATCGACGTTCGTCCCCGAGGACAACATCATCGCCGGCAACGTGGTCCTCTACGGCGCGACCGGCGGGGAGGCGTTCATCCGGGGGCGCGCCGGCGAGCGGTTCTGCGTGCGCAACAGCGGCGCGCTGGCCGTGGTGGAAGGCGTGGGCGATCATGCGTGCGAATACATGACCGGCGGCCGCGTCGTCGTCCTCGGCCCGACGGGACGGAACTTCGCCGCCGGCATGAGCGGCGGCGTCGCGTTCGTCCTGGACCGCGACGACGATTTCGCCGCGCGGTGCAATCTCGAGATGGTCGATCTGGAGCACTTCGAGACCGAAGCCGAGGAACACTTCGTGCGTTTCCTGATCGAACGCCACGTCAACGCGACGGACAGCGACTACGCGCAGGCCGTTCTTGACGACTGGGACCGCCTGCGCCGCAAGTTCCGGAAAGTGATGCCGTTGGACTACAAGCGTGTCCTGACCGAGCGGAAGCGGACCGTGGAGGTCGTCGAGCATGGGTAATCCCAGGGGTTTCCTGGAAATCGCTCGCGTTCTCCCAGAAAAGAGACCGATCCAGGACCGCGTCGACGACTATCGGGAGGTCTACAAGGACTTTCCGGAGTCGGAGCTCAAGAAGCAGGCCGCCCGGTGCATGGATTGCGGCATCCCGTTCTGTCACCAGGGATGTCCGCTCGGCAACATCATCCCCGACTGGAACGACCTGGTCTACCGCGACCACTGGCGCGAGGCCATCGACCGCCTCCACGCGACGAACAACTTTCCCGAGTGGACCGGACGGTTGTGTCCCGCGCCCTGCGAGGGCTCCTGCGTTCTGGGCATCAACGCCGACGCGGTGACGATCAAGCAGATCGAGCTGACGATCATCGAGCACGCGTTCGATCGGGGCTGGATCCAGCCGTGTCCGCCGTCGCGGCGGACCGGGAAGTCGGTCGCCGTCGTCGGGTCCGGCCCGGCCGGCCTGGCCGCGGCCGATCTGTTGAACCGGGCCGGCCACGCGGTGACCCTCTTCGAGCGCGACGACCGGATCGGCGGCCTCCTCCGCTACGGCATTCCGGAATTCAAGATGGAGAAGAAGTTCCTGGACCGGCGGCTGGACATCATGGCGGCCGAGGGCGTGGAGTTCCGGACCGGCGCCCACGTCGGCGTCAACGTCGCGGTCGACGATCTCAGGGACGGGTTCGACGCGCTGCTGCTCGCCGGAGGCGCCACGGCGCCGCGCGACCTCAAGGTTCCCGGACGCGGGCTCGACGGCGTCCACTTCGCGATGGAATACCTGCCGATGCAGAACAGGCGGTGCGAAGGGGACGACGTTCCCGATGAGGGCTTCATCACGGCCGAGGACAAGCGCGTGGTGATCATCGGCGGCGGCGACACCGGCGCCGACTGCCTGGGCACGGCGCACCGGCAGGGCGCGGCCCGAATCCATCAGTTCGAGTTGCTCGACCGGCCGCCCGATGCGCGGGCCGAGGACAATCCCTGGCCGAGCTGGCCCAACATATTCCGGACCTCGGCGGCCCACGAAGAGGGCGGCGAGCGCCGGTACAACGTCTCCACGAAGAGCTTCACCGGGTCCGACGGAAGAGTCGAGAAGCTCCATGGCGTCCAGGTCGACGTGGGCCGGGATCCGGACGGACGTTTCCGGATCGACGAGGTCCCTGGGACCGAGTTCGAGATGGGCGTGGACCTCGTGCTGCTGGCGATGGGTTTCCTCGGGCCCGAGAAGAAAGGCATGTTGTCCGAACTCGGTGTCGAGTTGAACGCGCGCGGCAACGTCGTCACCGACGACCACAAGATGACTTCCGTCCCCGGCGTCTTCGCGGCCGGCGACATGGCGCGCGGCCAGTCCCTGATCGTGTGGGCCATCCGCGAAGGCCGCGTGGCCGCCCGCGGCATCGACCTCCACCTGATGGGCGCCAGCGAGTTGCCCGAATAGCCCGCCGTCCGCTTCGTGCTACCTTGAAATCATGATCGTGATGAAGTTCGGCGGCACGTCCGTCAGGGACGCCGCCGCCATGGACCGCGCGTCGGAGATCGTCGCCGAGCGCATCGACCGGGCGCCGCTGGTGGTCGTGAGCGCGTTGGCGGGCGTCACCAGCGGCCTGCTGGAGATCGCCCGGCGCATCGCAAGGGGCCAGTGGGAGAACGCGGTGTCCCTGTACGACGAGATCCGCCTCCGGCACCTCGGCATGGCGGACGGCCTCGAACCCGACCTGGACGAGCTCCGGGGCGTGCTCGAGCGCGCCGGCTCGGACGGACGGATGACGCCGGCGGCGGAGGACCGGATCGCGTCGTTCGGAGAACGCCTTTCGTCCCGGATCTTCGCCTCGAAGCTGTCGGGACGGGTCCCGGCCGCGCATATCGACGCGCGCGGCTGCCTGATCACCGACGAACGCTTCACGCGCGCGGTCCCGAACGTCGGCGAGACCGCGCGGCGGCTGGAAGAGATCGTCCGTCCCCGCGTCGGTGAAGGCTCGGCCGTCGTCATGGCCGGCTACATCGGATCGACCCCGTCCGGAGAGACATCCACGCTCGGCCGGGGGGGGTCCGATTACTCGGCCACGCTCTTCGGGGCGTGTCTGGGCGCCGAGGAAGTCCAGATCTGGACCGACGTCGACGGCATGATGACCGCCGACCCGCGGGTCGTTCCCGAAGCACGGACCATCCCCCGAATCTCGTTCGACGAGGCCGCCGAGCTGGCGTATTTCGGCGCCAAGGTCCTGCATCCGCTGACGCTGGTCCCCGCCGTGGAGAAGGGCATCCCGGTGCGCGTTCTGAACGCCGCCCGGCCCGATGGCCACGGGACCGTGATCGCGCCCGGCGAGGGGGCCGGCGACAGCCCGGTCAAGTCGTTCGCGTGCAAGCGCGGCATCACGGCCGTCACCGTCACCTCCTCGCGCATGCTGATGGCGCACGGTTTCCTGCGCGCGCTGTTCGAGGTGTTCGACACGCACGAGACGGCCGTCGACGTCGTCGCGACCTCGGAAGTCTCCGTCTCGTTGACGCTGGACGACGAGCGCCGTCTGGAGCCGATTCTCGAGGAGTTGGGAACGCTGGGAACCGTCACCATCGAACGCGGGTTGGCGCTGGTGTGCCTGGTGGGCGCCGATCTCAAGAACCGCCGCGGCATCGCCGCGAAGGTCTTCGGCTGCCTGGACGACGTGAACATCCGGATGATTTCCCAGGGCGCCTCGAACATCAACCTGACGTTCGTCGTCGGCGAAGACCACGCCGACGTCGTCGTCCGGCGACTGCACGACGCCTTCTTCGAGGGTCCGGAGCCGGACGCCCTCGCGCCCGTCGAGGACTGAGGGGCCGCCCGGCCTCGGCCGGATCTTCCTGTATACTCGTCGGCCATGTGGGGGCGTCAGAAGGAAGGCTCGGTGGAATGTCCCTGCCGATAATCCCCGACACGTTTTCCGGCGTCGTCGACGCATGCCCGCGCCCTGGGGTTGCCGCAGCCTCACTTTGATTGGCGGCAGCGCCGGCAACGCCGAGTTCGCTTCCAACTTGACCCTCACGGTGCGGGAGCGTCAGCGGACTCGTGTCGTCTGCCTATTGAATCTTGGCGATCCGGTGATTCTGGAGTTGGTGCTCGACCACAAAGGGCGAGACGCCGAAATAATCCGCCAGATCATCGACATCGTCATGGCCCACCACAGCTCGGTCGACCCGAGTCCGCAGCGCCGCCGCCGGGGCAAGAAACTCCGCCGCGAAAGCGCGAGTCATCTGTTGGCGGAACGACTGCGCTTTTGTCAGCAACGCCGATGAGTCCGGCGACGTCAGCATCTCGGCCAGACCGCGGCAGAAATGAAATCGTCGGTTGCGAAGCGGTCCCTGGCCCACGGCGAAAAAAGGGAGTCCTTCAGTGTCTCGCGCCACGACGCCGTTCACGAGATCGGTGACGCCCAGATCGCGAGGCTCGGTCGCCGCCGCTACAAGCCCGGATTGTTCCCGGAGGGCTTCTCCGAGAGCCTCGACGGTGGGAATGGGTTCGCCATTCAACCCGAGATGTTGCCTGGCGTCGCGCGCCAGGGCGTATCCCGCGCTCCACGGGCTGGAGTGTTGGCCCAGCGCAACGGGGCGGCCGCATGCGGCACGGAAGTACTCCAGCGGCAGGCAGGTTCCGTTGGCCGGCTTAAACGCTTCGGCGAGCGCGGTCGCCTCGGCATCCAGGCACGTTGCGTCGAGAACGGCGATGGCCTCCTCGAAGATCGCCTTGTCCAGCAGTTTGTCGAGCCTGAGCACGGCCTCGCGTTCGGAATCCCGGATCGCGTAGGGATCCCAGCCCAGACCCGCCGCCGACTTGCAGAACATCGTCTCGTCCGGGTTCGCGGCCTGAATCGACTGCCATTCTTCTTGAAGGAACGTGCCCTCGATTCCGCATGCGTCGAGCCGCCGAATGACGCGATCCACCAAGTCGGCGCAACTTGCGCGGAATTGCTCCGTCTCGACTCCGATCTGGCCCGCGGCCGTGTATTCGAGATTCGCCCAATCGAGTGCGTCTGACGTCCATGAGAGCATCGTTTGAGGTCCGGACGACACGGCCTCGATCCTCGGAAACGCATACCCGTCCCGGGCGGATGCCAGGACATGCCGGCGCCGGAATGCGTCGTCGTTCTTGACGGGGTTCCCGACTTCGTGCAACAGAAACCACCAGTTCGACGCCAGCGACTCGGCGAGCGGGTAGAGAGGAAGATACACACGGTCGCGAACAGTCTGGGCCCTGCGGTCTACAACGCGCGTGATTACGAAGTCATCGACGCGAATGAGCAGGGACGCCCAGGTCGCGGCCAGCTCGGGAGATCGAATCCCGTCGGCCGGCGCCCACTCAGTCTCGAACGTGATCGGCATAGATCTCCTCGATTCCTTGTGGCCACTCGCTCTTGTGGAGGGGATATCCCTTGTACTCGCCGGCGGTCTGGTTCACCAGCCGCCCTTCGAACACTGTTTCCTCATGTTTGAACCATACGTAACGCGGAAAAGTTCCTTCCCACGGCGCGCCGGTCGCGCCCCGGCGAATCGCAGTGCGCAGCCACATGGCGATCTTCTGCCGGTCCGCAAATTTGCGCGGGCAGCAGGAGGCATCGGCCCGTAATCGCGGCACGCCGGCAAAGCTCGGCGCATCCTTGTGCTCCGGGCTCCCGACATAACGGGCCCGCCTTGCCATTGCGTCAAGAGGAGGAAACCCGTCCGGTGGTGAAACAATCTCACGAATTCGAGGGCGTCGTCGTCGCGGAGAGCGCATCGCTGGAGTCGCCGGCTGCCGATTCTGTCGGCGCAATGATACAACAAAGTGTCGGAGCGAAGGGACGGGTTGGCCGTTGACGCCGCTTCCGATCCGGACGTCTTCCACGTCGGATCGTATCCGTCGCGGCGCCCCGTCCCGTTCCGGATCTTCCTGTATACTCGTCGGCCATGTGGGGGCGTCAGAAGGAAGGCTCGGTGGTCTGTCCCTCGTGCGGCAACCTGGTCGGCGTGCGGGACGACGAGTGCCTGAGCTGCGGCCGGCGGAACCCGGGGCTGTGGGGCTTCGCGCCGCTGCTGGCCCGGTTCGGCCGCGGCCGCCTGGACGATGTCTTCGTCAAGTTCGTGATCGCCGCGTGCGCGATCCTCTACCTGGCGTCGCTCGCGGTCAATCCCGCGGGCATCCGGATGTCGGGGCTCAACATCCTGGGCGTCGGGCGCGTCGGACTGATCATGTTCGGCGCCAGCGGGGCCGAGATCGTGTACGGGCTGAACTGGTGGTGGACGATCCTCAGCGCGTCGTGGCTGCACGGCAGCCTGATCCACATCCTGTTCAACATGTACTGGGTGCGGATGATCGCGCCGGCGATCATCGAGTTCTACGGCCTGGGCCGCATGATCGTGATCTATACCGCGGCCGGCGCCACCGGCTTCCTGTTGACGTCGACCGTGGGCTACTACTTCAGCTTTCCGCTGGGGTTCATGAACGGGGCCCGAGGGCTGACGATCGGCGCCTCGGCCTCGATCTTCGGCCTGATCGGCGCGCTCCTGTACTACGGGCGGCGGGCCGGGGCGACGGCCGTCTACCAGCAGGCCCGGCAGTGGGCCATCTTCCTGTTCGCTTTCGGCCTGATCATCCCCAACGTCGACAACTGGGGGCACCTGGGCGGGTTCATCGGGGGCTACATGTCCTCGAAGTGGCTCGATCCGCTCCAGCCGGAGCGGCTGAACCATTCCGTGGCGGCTCTGGCGTGCCTGGGCCTGACGGCGGCCGCCATCGGGCTCTCGGTCGTGGCCACGCTGCGGGCGCTGGCCTGAAGCGGGCGGGTAACTACGGCTTCCGGGACTTCTTTCGGAACGCCCGGAGGAGTCCGACGCCGACGCTTCCGGCGATGGCGTAGGGCACGGCGAGCAGGAATACGATCCCGTAGCGGAATCCCTCCGCCATGGCCTGTCCCTCGATGGAGTTCTCCAGCGCCGTCCGGCACATGGCGCACTGGCTCCACCCGGTCCCTTCCATCGTCAGGATGACGGCGCCGGCGGCCAGCGCGACGAACGTTTTGCGAATCGTCATGGTCCGATCCGAAGCATGATCTCGCGCCCCACCGAGTCGCCGGCGTCCGGGACTATGAAGAAGAAGAGGATGAGCGCCAGCACGATCGGCGAGAACGTGATCAGGATCAGGTCGAGCTTCTCCGAACGCAGGTGCATGTAGAACGCGGCGATGACGCCGACCTTCGCCAGCGTGATCCCGACCAGCAACAGGGCCTTGAGCGCCCCCGGCATGGCGTCGACATAACCGACGCCCAGCGCCAGCAGCGTCATGCAGAGCAGCCAGCCCCAGATCTTCCAGTAGGTTGCGTATCCGTGATGCGTCGCTTCAGACATGGATTCCTTCCGGCGCTCGTTCAGAGCAGGTAGAAGAAGGCGAAGATGAACACCCACACGACGTCGATGAAGTGCCAGTAGAGGCCGGCGATCTCCACGCGGTCGCCCGTGTATTTTCCCATGTGGGCGCGGATGACGGTATAGAGCAGCAGGACCAGTCCCGTGAAGACGTGAAAGCCGTGGAAGCCGGTCATGACGTAGAAGGCCGCCGGGAACTGGGGCACCTCCGGCATGACGGGGTTGAGCCAGGGCCGGTAGCCGTCCGCGATGAAGTGCGACCACTCGTAAGCCTGGCAGCCGAGGAAGATCGTCCCACCGAGGATCGTCAGCCACAGGTACTTGACCGCCTCGCTCTGACGCCCCTGCTGGGCGGCCCCGACGGCGATGGCCATCACGCAGCTCGACGAGATCAGGGCGAACGTCATGAACGTGATCAGGCCCATGCTGAAGACCTCGTCCGGTTCGGGCCAAGCGGGCGCCACCGAACGCATGAACCCGTAGGCGACGATGAAGCCCGCGAAGGTCAACGCGTCGGACACGATGAAGACCCACATCATGAACTTGCCCCAGCTCGTGCCGAAGGGGTTCGTTCCGCCGCCCCAGGGTGAGGCCAGTATCCGTTCTTGTTCGCCTACGGTCGCTTCCATCCGATGACTCTCCGATAGTCCATTGTTCCGCTCATGCCAGCGTCAGCAGCAGGAACAGGTATACCCACAAGCCGTCCATGAAATGCCAGTACGTGGCGCACAGCGTGACCGGCTCGTGTCCGGCGGCCGAGTACCGGTTCCGGAACAGCCCCGCGGCCACGTACGCCAACGCCGCGATGCCGCCGGCGAGGTGCAGGCCGTGCATCCCGGTCAGGATGTACAGGAACGAGCTGTGCAGCGTGGACGCCAGGTAGACGCCGGCGCCCGCCAGCTCGGACCACGCCAGGATCTGGCCGCCCAGAAACGCCGCGCCCAGGGCCCCGGTTGCGGCCATCCACTTCTTGGCGGAGGCCGTGTCGCCCTCCACCGTCCGACGCCGGGTCCACTCCATGGTGACGCTGCTCGCGAGCAGGACGAAGGTGTTGGCCCACAGGCTCGCCGGCAACGCCACGTTCTGCCACGCGGGGGCCCCACGAAGAATGATGTAGGCGCTGGAGAAGCCGGCGAACAGCATCACGACGACCGTCAGGACGAGCCACAGCACGAGGCGGCCCCTGGAGACCGGGAACGCGGGCCGCCATCCGGGACGGGGGTCCTCTCCGCCGCCGTCTTCGTCGGGCGTTCGGGGCGGCGGGCCGAATCCGTCCAACGGCTGCACGGGTTCGGGGACCCGGATCGTAGTGGCGTCTTCGGTGATGGTCGGCATGGCCGTTCCCGCGCGCGGTATGCGCCTCCGGGTCTAGGACGACTCCACCCGCGTGGGCGCCTCGGTCTGCATGACGAAGTCCTCCTTCGCGCCCGGCATGCTGTAGTCGAACGCCCACCGCTCCACGACCGGCAGCTCGGGCCCGAAGTTGCCGTGGCCCGGCGGCGACGGGACCGTCCATTCCAGCGTCGTCGCGTTCCAGGGATTGACGCCGGCCTTGGGACCCAGCCAGATGCTCGCGAAGAAGTTGACGAGGAACAGGATCTGCGCGGCGCCCAGCACGAACGCCGAGATCGAGATGAACTGGTTCATGCCGTAGACCGGCTCCAGGAACGCGTACTGCGTGGGATCGTAGATCCGGCGCAGGTGACCGATGACGCCCGCGGCGTGCATGGAGAAGAACACGCAGTTGACGCCGACGAAGCTGATCCAGAAGTGGACCTTGCCGGCGGTCATGTTCATCATCCGGCCGAACATCTTCGGGAACCAGAAGTAGACTCCGGCGAACGCCGCGAACAAGGGGGCGACGGCCATGACGAGATGGAAATGCCCCACGACGAAGTAGGTGTCGTGCATGGCGATGTCCGACGCCGACGTGCCCAGGAAGATGCCGCTCAGGCCGCCGCTGATGAACGTCGAGACGAAACCGAGGGCGAACAGCATGGGCACGGTGAACTGGATGCGGGCGCCCAGGATCGTCCCCAGCCAGTTGAACGTCTTGACGGCCGAGGGGATGGCGATCAGCAGCGTCGTCAGCGTGAACAGCGATCCCAGGAACGGGTTCATCCCGCTGAGGAACATGTGGTGTCCCCACACGATGAAGCTCAGGAACGCGATGGCCGACATGGAGTAGACCATCATCTTGTAGCTGAAGATGGGCTTGCGCGCGAACGTCGACAGGATGTCCGACGCGATGCCCATCGCCGGCAGCAGCACGATGTAGACCTCGGGATGGCCGAAGAACCAGAACAGGTGCTGCCACAGCAGCGGGTGGCCGCCGGAGTGCTCCACCGCGGCGCCAGCCGCCGTGAACAGGCCTGCCGGAACGAAGAAGCTCGTGCCGCCGATGCGGTCGAACGTCAGCAGGATGCCCGCGGCCAGGAGGACCGGGAAGGCCAGCGTGCCGAGGATCGCCGTGATGAACAGGGCCCACTGCGTCAGCGGCAGGCGCATCATGGACATCCCCTTCGTGCGCATGGTCAGCAGCGTCGTCACGTAGTTCAGCCCGCCCATCAGACCCGAGGCCGTGAACAGCGCGATGGCCAGGATCCAGAGCGTCATCCCGTCGCCCTGGCCGGGGCCCATCTCCGGCAGCGCCGACAGGGGCGCGTAGGCGGTCCAGCCGCCCAGCGGCGCGCCGCCGGCGGCGAACAGGGCGCCGAGGATCGTGATGCAGGAAAGCAGGAACGTCCAGTACGAAAGGGCGTTCAACAGGGGGAACGCCATGTCGCGGGCGCCGATCTGCAGCGGGATCAGGTAGTTTCCGAAGCCTCCGGTCAGCACGGCCGTGAACAGGAAGAAGACCATGATGGTCCCGTGCATGGTGACCAGCGAGAGATAGAATTCGGGCGCCATGGCGCCGCCTGCGAACCCGACCGGGAAGATCTCCTCCAGCCGGGGCCACAGCGTGCCGGGCCATCCCAGTTGCAACCGCATCAGCATGGACAGGACGCCGCCGACCACGGCCATGGCCATGGCCGTGATGATGTACTGGATGCCGATGATCTTGTGGTCGGTGCTGAAGATGTACTTGCGCCAGAACCCCAGCTCGGGGTGCGCGTGTTCGTCGTGTGTCGTCATCGTCGATCCGTTCCGATTCTACTGAAACACCAGTTGGTCTTCGAGCCACTGATCGAACTCGGCCTGCGTGGCGTCGACGATCAGCATCCCGCTCATCCGGAAGTGGCCGAGCCCGCACAACTCCGCGCACGCGACCTCGTAGGTGCCGGTCTCGGTCGGCGTGAACCAGACCTCGATCGACATCCCGGGCACGGTGTCCTGTTTGACGCGCATGTGCGGCAGGTGGAAGTTGTGAATCACGTCGGTCGAGCGGAGAACGACCCGCACCGGCTGATCCGCGACCGCATGCATCTGCCCTACGACGAGGATGTCGTCGGCGCCGGCCCCGTTTCGGTCCAGGCCGATGTAGTTGGTCCCCGCGACGAGCGTGGGATCGAGGTCGCCGAACACCCCGTCGTCTCCCGGGTACCGGAACACCCACTGGAACTGCTGGCCCGTGGCTTCCACGACCATGCCGCCTTCAGGTGGATCGGTGAAGTAGATCTGATACCAGACGTACTGCCCGAGGAAGACCAGGACGGTCAACGTCACGGCGGTCCCGCCGATCAGGATGGCTTCGGCGCGGGCGTTCTCATGCCAGTAGGCGGCCTTTTCGCCGTTGCGGGCGCCGTAGCGCGTCACGATGTACGCCAGCAGCAGTTGCGTCGCGACAAAGGCGATGCCGGTGACGATAAGGACGACGACGTACACGGTGTCGACCGACCCCCCGTGCTCCGATGCCAGGTCGGGGAACCAGAAGCGGTCCGCGACCGACAGCCAGATCGATACCAGGACAAAAACGAAGAGCAAAACGCCCAGAACGGCGCCCGGAATCGTGACCTTGCCGATCCCGCTCCCACTGGCCATGCGAATCCTCCTTGGGAGTGACCCGTCAAACACCGAAGTGTGTAAATGCCTGAAACAAAAAGCGAATTTTAGCAGAATGCGAATCCGCCCGCCATCCCCCGCCCGGCGGTTTTTCCCCGGACCTCATATAGCCAGGCCGCCGTCCACCTGGATGACCTGTCCGGTGATGTAGGACGCGGCCGGCGACAGCAGGAACCCGACGATCGCGGCGACTTCCGACGCCTGCCCGTACCGTCCCAGCGGGATCTGTTCGAGCGCCTGCGCGCGGTATTCCTCGGCGAGGGCGGCCGTCATGTCCGTCTCGATGAACCCCAGGGCCAGCGCGTTGACGCGTATGCCGGCCCGTGCGACCTCCTTGGCCAGCGCCTTCGTGAACCCGATGACGCCGGCCTTCGACGCCGAGTAGTTGCTCTGGCCCGGCATGCCGGAGACGCCGCTGACGGAGGAGACGTTCACGACGGCGCCCGACCGCTGCCGGAGCATCGCCGTGACCGCCGGCCGCGAGTAGTTGTACAGGCTCTTGAGGTTGGCGTCGAGCACGGCGTCCCAATCCGCTTCGCTCATCCGCACCAGCAGCTTGTCGCGCGTGACGCCGGCGTTGTTGACCAGGATATCGACGCGACCGAAACGTTCGACCGCCGAGGACATCAGGTTGGAGACATCGGCCGACGAAGAGGTGTCGGCCCGGACGGCGATGGCTTCGGAGCCCATTGCCTCGATCTCCGCCACGGCAGAGGAGGCCGCTCCCTGATCGCTCACGTAATTGACCACCACCTTGGCGCACGCCCGGC
>JAJEEE010000077.1 GCA_022821145.1 Acidobacteriota bacterium | reverse complement strand
CGCCCGCTCCAATTCCCGGGCGGGATACGTCTGCATTCGCCCCCCTCCTTCCCGAATGCATCAATATCCCCTCCCAGAAATCCTCGGAACCGGACTTTTCATTTGCTACATCCTCCGGACACATCATTTGCTACCGACAATGGCCGCGCCGCCTGCTTGACGCTCCATACGGCGGGGAGTAGCATGGCGGAGACCCTGGGGAGGAATACACCATGAAGATCGCACATCGTATGGGCGTGGTGGCGGTTTGCCTTTCCGTGTCGGCCGGCGCGGCATTCTATTCGGCGCAGGGCGCTCCCGAGTTGACCGAGGCGGCGAACGCGTTTCTGGCGTCCCTCGACGCCGAGCAGAGCGCGCGCGTCCGTTTCGATTTCAACGACGAGGAACGGCTCAACTGGCATTTCATACCGAGAGAACGCAACGGATTGCCCCTGAAGGAAATGCGGCCGCACCAGCGATCGCTCGTTCAGGCCATGATGGCGGCGGCGCTGGGTACGGAGGGCGTGATCAAGGCCGCCACGATCATCAGCCTCGAAGACGTGCTGCGCCAGCTCGAGGCCGCCAACCCGCGCTTCGATCGGGACCCCGAGCTCTATTTCGTGAGCATCTTCGGTGAACCCTCGGCCGAAGGCGCCTGGGCATGGCGTCTGGAAGGGCACCACCTGGCCGTCAACGTCACCATGCGGAACGGCCGTGTTCTGGCGTCTTCCCCGATGTTCATGGGGTCGAACCCGGCCGAAGTGCTGGAAGGCCCCCGCGCCGGACTCCGCGCGCTGGGCGCGGACGAGGACCGGGCGCGCGCGCTGCTGAGGGCGTTGGAGGCGGGGCAGCGCGATACGGCGGTGATCATGGACACGGCGCCGCGGGACATCATCACCGGGAACGCGCTCGAAGCCGGCATCGAAGGCGGGCCGGCCGGGCTGGCCGCTTCGGACATGACGCCGGCGCAGCAGGAGATGCTGCGGGCCGTGATCGGCGCGTACACGGGACGGATGGCCTCCGTCGTCGCGGGCGACACCTGGGCGGCGATCGAAGACGCCGGTTTCGACAACGTCCACTTCGCCTGGGCCGGGGGCGCCGAGCGCGGCGAAGGACACTATTACCGGGTCGAGGGGCCGACGTTCCTCATCGAGTACGACAACGTCCAGAACCGGAACAACCACGTCCATTCCGTGTTCCGGGACTACCGCAACGACTTTGGCGGGGACACGCTGCGCGCCCACTACGCGGCGTTCCATACGGCGGACGCGGAGTAGGCGGGCGCCGTCGCGGCGAACGGACGTTCCCCCGCTAGCGGACGTTCCCCCGCTAGCGGACGTTCTCCGGCTAGCGGACGTTCTCCCGCACGTAGTCGACGATGTTCCGCATCGAGGCGCCCGGCCCGAACACCTCGCGCACGCCGCACTCCTTGAGCGAGGCGACGTCCTCGTCGGGGACGATGCCTCCGACGACGACCAGAACATCATCCAGCTTCGCTTCCCGGACGCGTTCCATGATTTTCGGACACAACGTCATGTGGGCGCCCGAGAGAACGGAGATGCCGATGACGTCGACGTCTTCCTGGAGAGCGGCATTGACGATCTGTTCCGCGGTGCGCCGGAGTCCCGTGTAGATCACTTCGAACCCCGCGTCGCGGAACGCGCGCGCGATGACCTTCGCGCCGCGGTCATGGCCGTCCAGCCCGGGTTTCGCCACCAGCACCCGTATTCGTCGATCGCCCGTCACCGATGTCCCGCCCGCAAGGTCAGAATGCCGGTTCCTCGTACACCCCGTGCACGTCTCGAAGCGTGTCGCAGATCTCGCCGAGCGTGGCGTAAGCGCGGACGCAGTCGAGAACCGGTTCCATGATGTTGGCGCCGGACCGCGCGGCATCGGCCAGCGTGGCGCGCGCGGTCTCCACGCGACCCGCGTCGCGCCTCTCCCTGAGCGCGAGAAGCGCCGCCTTCTGGCGCTCGGCGGCCGAATCGTCGATCGTCAGGATGTCGATCGGCGTCTCGTCCCGGATCTGGAAGTCGTTCACTCCCACGATGACCTTCTCGTTCGTCTCGATGGCCTTCTGGTAGGTGTACGCGGCGTCCTGGATTTCGCGTTGAGGAAAACCCTGTTCGATCGCGGCGACCATGCCCCCCATGTCGTCGAGCCGCCGGAAGTAGTCCCAGCAGCCTTCTTCCATGTCCAGCGTCAGGCGTTCCAGGTAGTACGAGCCGCCGAGCGGATCGGCCATCCGGGTCACGCCGGTCTCCTCGGCGAGGATCTGCTGGGTCTGGAGCGCAACGCGCGCCGCGTGCTCCGTGGGCAGGGCCAGGGTTTCGTCGAGCGAGTTGGTGTGCAGCGACTGCGTCCCGCCCAGGACGGCCGCCAGCGCCTGGATCGCGGTTCGAACGATGTTGTTGTGCGGCTGTTGCGCCGTCAGCGAGCACCCGGCCGTCTGGGCATGGAAGCGGAGGCGCATCGAGCGCGGATCGGCGGCGCCGAACCGCTCCCGCATCACGCGGTGCCAGACCTTGCGGGCGGCGCGATACTTGGCGACCTCCTCGAACAGGTCGTTGTGGGCGTTGAAGAAGAACGAGAGGCGGGGCGCGAACGCGTCGACTTCGAGACCCCGCCGCCGGGCCCATTGCACGTATTCGATCCCGTCGTACAGCGTGAACGCCAGTTCCTGCAGCGCCGTGGCGCCGGCTTCGCGGATGTGATAGCCGCTGATCGAGATCGTGTTCCACCGGGGCACGCGGCGCGCGGCGAACTCGAACGTGTCCACGATCATCGACATCGACGGTCGCGGCGGGAAGATGTAGGTCTTCTGCGCGATGTATTCCTTGAGCAGGTCGTTCTGGATGGTCCCGGACAATCGGCGCCAGTCGACGCCCTGCTTCTCGGCCACCGCCAGATACATGGCCCAGAGGATCGGGGCCGGAGCGTTCGTGGTCATCGACGTGCTGATCCGGTCGAGCGGAATGCCCTTGAACAGGGTCTCCATGTCCTGGAGCGAGTCGATGGCCACGCCGCACTTGCCGACCTCGCCTTCGGACATCGGATGGTCCGAGTCCACGCCCATCAGCGTCGGCAGGTGGAAGGCCACCGAGAGCCCCGTCTGTCCGTGATCCAGCAGGTAGCGGAAACGCGCGTTCGTGTCTTTCGCCGTGCCGAACCCGCTGAACTGCCGCATCGTCCATCCGCGGGTCCGGTACATCTCCGCGTGGATCCCACGGGTGTAGGGCGGCTGCCCCGGGCTGCCGAGCGTCGAGTCGAGGTCGACGCCCTCCAGGTCGGCCGGGCCGTACAGGGCGTTGACGGGCACGCCGGAGACGGTGGACGTCGGCACTCGCCGGCCGCGGGCTCGGGCGACGGATTCCTCGTTGGTGGCCGTCCGCGTCATTGCGTCCTGGAAGGCATCGTAGCAGCCCGCGACGGAACTGTACATGCTCCGACGCTTGCGCGTCGCGCGGTGTCGGGCCCGACGGGACGGGCCGGTCGGACTCCTGGACGGCGTGCTATCATCTGCGGTTTGTGCCCGCGCGCGAGACGCCGTTCGACGCCGGGTTTCACGCTCATGGCCGATACGAAGATCACGAAGCGCGCCGACGACTACGCGCGCTGGTACACGGACGCCATCGCCGCGGCCGAGCTGGCCGACTACGCGCCGGTCAAGGGTTGCATGGTCATCCGCCCGAACGGCTACGCCATCTGGGAGAACATGCAACGCGCCCTGGACGACATGTTCAAGGCGACCGGTCACCGGAACGCCTACTTTCCCGTGTTCATCCCCGAGAGCTTTCTTGCGAAAGAGGCCGAGCACGTCGAGGGATTTGCCCCGGAAGTCGCCATGGTCACGCACGCCGGGGGCGGAAAACTGGAGGAACCGCTGGCCATACGGCCGACGTCGGAAACGATCATCTGGAACGCCTACAGGAACTGGATCCAGTCGTACCGGGACTTGCCGCTGCTGATCAACCAGTGGGCCAACGTCGTCCGGTGGGAGATGCGGACGCGCCTGTTCCTGCGCACGACGGAGTTCCTTTGGCAGGAGGGGCACACGGCCCACGCCAGCTACGAAGACGCCGAGGCCGAAGCCCGCACGATCCTGGAGATCTACCGGGCGTTCGCCGAGGACTTCATGGCGGTTCCGGTGATCCCGGGCCTGAAGTCGGAGAGCGAGAAATTCGCCGGCGCCGTCCACACGTATTCCATCGAGGCGATGATGCAGGACGGCCGGGCGCTGCAGGCCGGCACGTCCCACCACCTCGGACAGAACTTCGCGCGCGCCTTCGACGTGAAGTTCCAGAACGAGAACGGGGAGCAGGAGTACGTCTACGCCAGCAGTTGGGGTGTGTCGACGCGACTGGTCGGGGCGCTGATCATGTCGCACGGGGACGACCGGGGCATCATCGTTCCACCCAGGCTGGCGGCGACGGCGCTGGCCGTCGTTCCCATCTACCGGAACGATGCGCAGCGCGGGGCGGTCATGGAACGCCTCGATCGGCTGACGGCGGGTTTCTCGGGCTTCGGGTTCCATGTCGACGACCGGGAGCAGCACAGCCCCGGGTTCAAGTTCAATCACTGGGAGCGGCGGGGCGTGCCCGTGCGGATGGAAATGGGACCGAAGGACCTGGAGAAGGACCAGGTCGTGCTCGTACGCCGCGACACGGGCGAGAAACGGTTCGTGTCGCAGGACGGTCTGGCCGACGAGGTAAGGCGGATGCTGGACGCGGTGCAGGCCGGCCTGTTCACGCGGGCGCGTGACTTTCGGGAGTCGAGAACGTATTCGGTCGACGCGTTGTCGCAGTTCAACGCCATCCTGGACGGCGACGCGCCCGGGTTCCTGCGGGGCGGCTGGTGCGCGTCGGCGGAGTGCGAGGAGCGGGTCAAGACCGAGACCCGCGCGACGATCCGCTGCATTCCTTTCGACGATGCGGACGGGGAAGCGCCGCGGGGGCCGTGCGTCGCCTGCGGCGCCGCGTCCGGGAGACCGGTCGTCTTCGCCCGGGCGTATTGACGGGCCCATAGACGCCCGCCCCGGCGCAATGAACGCGATCCCGCGCGCTCCGAAACCCGGCGACGCCGCGTTGTGGCGGCGCCGGTTCCGGCACATGTGCCTGTTCGCGGCGTTCGTCCATTCTCTGCAGTTTCTGTCGGGCGGACTGCTGTGGACGCGGGCCGGTTCGCCGATCCTCCTGGTTTTCGGCCTGGACGCCGCCGTCGGGGCCGTGCGGGAAGTCGCGATGGCCGTCCGGACCGCGCGCGGCCCGGACGCGGCGCTCCGGCGCCGATCCCGGGCGGCCGTCGGCGCAGGTTACCTCGTGGTCGGGGCGGCGGCCATGGTCGTGGGCGTGGCCTTCCTGTGGATGCGCCGGGCGCCGGCCCCCTCCCTCGTGGGCGTCGGTCTGGCCGCGGTCTCGATGCTGCTGATTCCCATCATCGGTTCCTACATGAAGGCGTTGGCCATGGAACTCCGAGACCGCGACCTGGCGTCGGCGTCCGTCTTTACGTTCGGCAACTCCTACCTCTCCATGGTCCTGCTGATCGGCCTGCTGGTCAACGCGGGGATGGGGCACTGGTGGGGCGATCCGCTGGGCGCTGTCGTCATGTGCCCGTTCATCGCGCAGAAGGGAATTCAAGTCCTGTCCGCGGACCGAAGCGGCGGCGTCTTCTAAGACCTGGCCCTCCGGGAATCTCCCCGGGCGGCGGAAACTCGCCCTTGCGATTTCGGGTGACTTCGTCCATATTGCGAAATGACAATCGTTTTCATTTAGCGAGACGTCACTTCACGATCTGCAGCATGAGGAAAGCCCGATGACTCTGTCCAACGTCGCTGTCGCCGAGTGGCATCGAATTCATCGCCTCGAGGGTCCCGATACGGAATGCAACCGGCTACAGGACCTCGGCTTCACTCCCGGTGAGCCGGTCGCGGTCGTCCGCGCGACGCCGCTGGGAGATCCCCTCGTGGTCGTCGTCCGCGGCACGCAACTCGCCCTCCGCAAGCGGGAAGCATCCTGGATCGTGGTGGAATGACGACGCCCGTCGAGGCGGCGGAATCGGAGGAAGCGGATCCGAAAACTCGGACCGTGTGTCTGGTCGGAATGCCGAATTCCGGCAAGACGACCCTGATGAACGCCCTCACCGGGGGTCATTTCCACACCGCGAACTATCCGGGCGTCACCGTCAGCCTCCTCCAGGGCCGGAGCCGGAAGGAATGGGGTCCGCCGATGACGCTGGTGGATCTGCCGGGCGTCCACAGCGCCGTCAACCCCTCGCCGGAGGAGGAGCTCTCCTGCGAAGTGATCGAGTCGCGCCACTCCTCGGTCCGCGCCGATCGGTTCGTGCTCGTCGTCGACGCCACGCAGTTGGAAAGGCACCTCAAGTTCGCGGGGTTCGTGGCGCGACAGGGAAAGCCGATCGTGGTCGCGCTGACCATGATGGACCTGCTTCCGCGGGTGGGGGCGCAGGTCGATGCGGCGGGGCTGTCCCGGAAACTCGGCGTTCCGGTCGTCGCGGTGGATGCCCGGCACGGCGAAGGCGTGCCGGAACTGGTCTCGGCGCTGCAGGATGCGGCCGGGCCGCCGGCCGGTTCGAGCGCTCTGGCGACGTTGGGGGAACAGCCGGCGGAGGCGTACCGGCAAGTTCGCACGCTGTTGGGCGATTCCGATACGCTGGTGCAGCCCGAAGGTCTGGCCGTGCTTGTCGAGCGCGACTCGTTGACCGCCCGCGTCGACCGGATCGCGATGCACCGCTACCTCGGGTTCCCGATCTTCCTCGCCGTCCTGATCGGCTTGTTCGCCTCGATTTTCTGGTTCGCCACGCCGTTCATGGACGCCGTGGACGCCGCCTTCGCCGTGTCCGGCGACTTCGTCACCGGCGTGTTTCCCGATTCCATGGTGGCCGCGTTCGTCGCCGAGGGCCTGATCGGAGGCGTCGGGGCGGTGGCCGTCTTTCTCCCGCAGATCATCATCCTGTTCTTCCTGATGACGCTGCTCGAGGACTCGGGCTATCTGGCCCGGGGCGCGACGCTGGTGGACCGGCCCCTTTCGGCGCTGGGCCTCCACGGCCGGTCCTTCGTACCCATGCTGTCCGGTTTCGCGTGCGCCATCCCGGCCGTGTTCGCCTCGCGGTCGATCCCGACGCTCAGGGAGCGGCTGCTGACCATCTGGATCATCCCGCTGATGAGTTGCAGCGCCCGGCTTCCGGTCTACGCCCTGCTCCTGGCCGCGCTGATGTCGGACGTCTTCAGACAGGGACTGGCTTTGGCGGCGATCTACATCGCGAGCCTGCTGATCGGGTCCATGAGCGCGGGCGTCATCGGCCGGTTCGCGTTCCCGGACCGTGCGCCGTCGCTGTTGGCCATGGAGCTGCCCGTCTACAGGATCCCGCGCTGGAAGGTGATTCTGCGGATGACCTGGTCCCGCTCCTCGTCGTATCTCCGCAAGGCCGGCATGCCCATCGTCGTGGTGGCGATCGTCCTCTGGTTGCTGTCCAGTTTCGGTCTCGGGAGCGCGCAACCCCGTTTCGCGGACACCACGGCCGCGCCGCTCGTCGTCCCGGCTGAAATGGACTACTCGCTGGCGGCGCAACTCGGCCAGGCGACCGAGCCCGTGCTGACCCCCATGGGCGTGGACTGGCGCGTCGGCGTGGGGCTGATCTCCGCGTTCGCCGCACGGGAGGTCTTCGTGAGCGCGATGGCCATCGTGTTCCATGTCGAGGGCGAGGACGAGGCCGTTCAGTCCGAGGGCCTGCTGGAAACGATGCGCACCGCGACGTTCGCCGGCACGGACGAACCGATCTTCACGCCGGCCAGCATCATTGGGCTGATCGTGTTCTTCTTCTTCTCGCTGCAGTGCATTTCGACGGTCGCCGTCGTGAGGAAGGAAACGAACTCCTGGCGCTTCGCCGCGGTTCAGCTTCTCTTCTATACGGGGCTGGGATACGGGGCGGCGGTCGCAACCGTTCAGGGCCTGCGCTGGTTCGGAGTCGCCTGACCGCCTTCCGGCCGGCGCGCTTCGCCGCCGAACGGGCTACCGCTCCGGAAGTCGGCGCAGATCCTCCGGCGAATTGAGGTTCCGAAACATGTCGATGGAGAAACCGGCGTCACGGATCTGTTTCTCGTCGATGGTTTCGTGCGCGATGGTCTCCAGCAGGCCGCGCAGAGAGCGTTCCCCGGAATCCAGGTAGCGGTCGACGGCGTCGATCCGGCCGCTGCGAATACCCAGGCAGAGCGGCGTTGCGTCCGCGACGCGGCAGGTCACGAGTCCGGATCCGGACGTTTCCAGACGCCCCGCCATGTATTCGAGAAAGGCCGGGTCCAGTTCGGGAAGATCGACCGCGACGATCAGGTTGTACTCGGTCGCCGTCACGGAAAGAGCGGTCGCGATCCCTTCCACCGGTCCCCGATCCGGCTGCCGGTCCGGCAGGTCGCCGCGGCCGACCACGCGCACGCGCCCGGCGACGGTCGCCATCTTGCGCGTCATGTGCTCCAGCAACGTGCCGTCCCGCCACGGAAGGAGCGCCTTGTCGCGTCCCATGCGGCGGCTCGCTCCGCCGGCCAGCACGAAACCCGTCAGCTTCCGTCGCGCGGCAGCGTCCGATAACACGGCCGCGCGCCTATTTCTTCAGCCTGTCGAAGAACTGCATGCGGAACTTCGAGACCTTGGGATCGATGACGTACCGGCAATACGGTTGGGACGGATTCGACCGGTAGTAGTCGGCATGGTAGTCTTCGGCCGGGTAGAACGCTTCCAGCGGCGCCAGTTCGGTGACGACCGGATCGGAGAACGCGCCGGACGCGTCGATCTCGCCGATCACCGCCTCAGCGGTCCGCTTCTGCGCGTCGGATGCGTGGAAGATCACGGATCGATACTGCGTGCCGACGTCGCCGCCCTGGCGGTTCAGCGTCGTGGGATCGTGGGTGGCGAAGAAGACGTGCAGGATTTCCCGGAACGCGATCACGTCCGGGTCGAATCGGATCTGAACGACCTCCGCGTGACCCGTGGCTCCCGTGCAGACCTGCTCGTACGACGGGTTCTCACGAGCGCCCCCCGAGTAACCCGACCGGACCGACGCCACGCCGCTCAACTCCTGGAAGACGGCTTCCAGGCACCAGAAGCATCCCCCGCCGAGCGTCGCGGTTTCCAACCGTGAGGGAGTCATTCTTCAAGCGTGGCGGGAACGGGTGCGAACCCGGCAAACATCCGTTCCGCGGATAGCCCCAACGGGACTCGAACCCGTGTTTTAGCCTTGAGAGGGCTACGTCCTAGACCGACTAGACGATGGGGCCTCGCGCCGTTCAAAACGAACGGCGACAGTATTTTACGTTTCTGCGCGCGCCGTCCGCAAGTCGTGGGCGCGCGCGGCGCGGCGGTTCGCCGACGGAACGAAGGGAAAACTGGGAGGCAGGGATTCGAACCCCGACAGGCAGATCCAGAGTCTGCAGTCCTACCGTTAGACGACCTCCCAATACGGTCGCGGCTGGGAACTCGCGCGAAGTCGGTGGAGCCGGCGCCAGGCGGCTATTCCTCGATCGGTTCGACCTGGAAGACTTGATAACCCATCACGCCTTCCAGCTCGACGTTGAACGTGATCGCGTCGCCGGCGGCCAGACCCGTCAGGTCCACCTCCTCGGTGACGGGGAACGCCATCTGCATGGCGCCCATCCAGCCGGGGATCACGCCGTGGTCGATCACCAATTGGGTCTCGCCGACTTCCGTGATCACGCCCTGCCCGACGTAGGGGTTCTCGCGCGTGCCGTCCCCGGCGGGCGCCGCCGCGGTCATGGCCGCCGGCTCGGCTTCGACGGCCGGCGCGGGTTCCTCCGCGCCGGCACACGCCGTCACGAGCGGCAACGACAGCGCCAAGAGGGTGATTGGAGCGACTTTCAACGGAAACCTCCAGGTTGCGACGTCCGTCAATTATAGCGGCCTTCCCGAATAATGCCATAATCCCCCGGCCATGCCGAAGGTCGTGCGCGACGCCGTTCACGGGGACATCGAGCTGGACGATCTGGAGATCGAGCTGATCGACACGCCCGAGTTCCAGCGTCTGCGCGCGATCAAGCAACTCGGGACGGCGTATCTTGTCTTTCCATCGGCCACGCACACGCGCTTCGAGCACTCCATCGGAACGGCGTGGATGGCGCGGCGCCTGATCGACGCCGTCGGCCGGAGGCGCGCGGTGTCGCGGGACGAGGAGATCCTGATCCGGTGCGCGGCGCTGCTTCACGACGTCACGCATATTCCGTTCGGTCACACGCTGGAGGACGAGCGGCGGGTGCTGTTGCGGCACGACCGGGACGCCGACCGGTTGCGGTACTTCCTCCGGGAATCGTCGATCGCGGAGGTGCTCTCCAGGCATGGGCTCACGGACGGCGTCGCCGCGATCCTGTCGGAGAACGGCACGTTGGCCTCCGATATCGTCGGCGGGGCCGTCAGCGCCGACCTGCTCGACTATCTCCGCCGCGACAACTACTTCTGCGGCTTGTCGCAGCGATACGACGAACGTGTCTTCCAGTCCTTCGAGGAACGGGACGGCCGCTTGATCCTGCGGCTCGAGAAACACGGCATGCTGCGGCGCGACGCCTTGTCCGAAGTCGTGCACCTGCTTCGCATTCGCTATACGCTGACCGAGCGCGTCTATTTCCATCACGCCAAGCTGGCTTCGGGCGCCATGATCTCCAAGGCCGTCGAGATGGCGCTTGCAGCCGGGCTCGACGCGGCCCGCCTCCGCCGTCTCGGGGACGAATCTCTTTTCTGGACGTTGCGGGAAGGCTTCGGAGCGATCCCAGGCGTCGCTCACGTTCTCGATCGCCTGGAGAGCCGCCGCCTCTACAAGCCGGCATACCTGCTGAACGTCGACATCGGATCGGCCGTGCAGGCGAGCCTCGAGGAGCGCTTTCACTTCGATCCGGCCGGCCGGGCCCGGGCGGAAACCGAGATCGCGCGGGCCGCCGGACTCGAGGCGCACCACGTGATCGTCTATTGTCCGGCCGTGGGCATGTCGCTGCCCGAGGCCGACGTGGCTGTGCGGCTCGACGCCGGCGGAGTCCAGCCGCTTTCGGGTTCGAACAACGCCGAGATCCGTGTGTTGAAGGAAAAGCACCGGGCGCTCTGGAAGTTCCTGGTCCTGGTCGATGGCTCCGTCGCCGGGCGTCACGACGCCGTGCGACGTGCGGGCGAGGGCTACTTCGGGATCCCGTCGGCCATGTAGTCCGGCCCCGAAGTTGACGCGTCGGCGGGATTGTTGTCTGATGTTCGCGTCCCTGTCTCATATTTGTCTGTTTTTTTGCGAAATTCATCGGGAGATTGTCATGCATTCGAATACACGTCGACGCGCGGCCATCGACAAACTGGTCGTCGCGGGTGTGTCCGCGTGTCTGTGGGTCACGGGGGCCGCGGCCCAGGACACCGGCCTCGCCGGCGCCGTCAGCGACGCGACCGGCGCGTTGCTGCCGGGCGTCGAGGTCGAGGTCACCGGGCCCGCCCTGGACGTTCCGTCGGTCGCGGTCAGCGGCGGCGACGGCGCCTACCGCTCCGCGCTTCCGTCCGGGACCTACACGGTGCGTTTCTCGTTGCCCGGTTTCGCGCTTCTCGAGCGCGAGCGTGTGACGGTGTCCGCGGGGGCCGTGACCACGCTCGACGTCGAGATGCAGATCGGCGGGTTCTCCGAGCAGGTGTCGGTGGTCGCGACCGGCACCGCGATCGAGGCGCCCGCGATCAACCTGCCGCACGCCGTCGCCGTCGTGAGCCGCGCGACGCTGCAGGACCAGGGTTCGGCGCAACTCGTCGACCTGTTCCGGAACGTCGGGGCCAGCCACGGCGTCATCGGCGAACGGAACAGTTGGTACAACTCGGACCAGCCCGCCACGATCACCGAGACCATCGCCAACGTGAACCTTCGCGGACTGGGCGCCTCGCGGACGCTGGTGCTGTTCAACGGACGCCGCCAGACGTATGTCCCGGCCCGGCTGATCGGAGGCCGGTTCGTCGATATCAACGCGATTCCCGCGATCGCCATCGACCGGATCGAGGTCCTGAAGGAAGGGGCCTCGGCGACCTACGGATCGGACGCGGTGGCCGGCGTCGCCAACTTCGTGACCCGGGACGACTTTCGGGGATTCGAGCTCAACGCCACCCACGATTACTTCGTCGGCGCGGGGGACAGCACGGTCTCCGGCATCTGGGGCGGCTTCGTCGGCTCTTCGCAACTGGTCGCGTCGGCCGAGCGCGTGCAGCGACGCGAACTGGTCGCGGCGGAACGGCCCGACCGGACACTCCGAAACTACGAGGGCGGCCGCGGCGGGTGGTCCAGCGTCGGGAACCCGGGCGCCTTCATCGTGCCGAACACGACGGGCGCGGAGTCGGTCGCCGACTTCGAGGCGGCGCACCGCGCCGCGCAGGGCACGTTGTGGGACGGTGTCCCGGGCAACGAGGCGGGCTTCATCGATCCGGAATGCGCCGCGATGGGCGGGCACGTGGAGGAGTGGACGTGCCGGTTCCGCTATGCCCCCTGGGACTCCCTGATCGACGCCCAGAACCTCACGCGCATGTTCGTCGAGCTCAACGGTCCGTTGAACGGCGCGGCCGAGTACCACCTCGAGGGGTTGTGGTCCGAGGCGAGGATTCCGGCCTGGCGCACGACGCCGTCCTATCCGCCGTTCCCGCTCCTGTACAACGGAGTTCAGGAAGTGGGCGCCACTCATCCCGGCCGGGCGGCCTTCTGCCAGGACTACCCGGACAACGCGTTCTGCGGCAACGGCGACACCTGGTACTTTCGAGGCCGGACCGTCGGCAACTCGGGGCCCGTGCGACTGCTCGACCGGCAGGCGCGCACCCAGCGCCTGGCCGGCTCGGTCGCCGGCGACGTCAGCGAGAACGTCCGCTACGACATCGGGTTGAGTTGGTCCCGCGCCCGCGGAAACTACAACCTGCCGGGTGTCTACACGGAGCGGATCTTCCTGGCATACCGCGGTTACGGAGGTCCGAACTGCGGCGTCGGGGTCGTGGCCGACCCGACGGTGGCCCCGGGCATGCGCGTCGATCCGGCCACGCTCGAGGGTCGGGGTCCGGGCCAGGGCGGCTGCGTGTACTACAACCCCTTCAGCAATGCGTACCGGAACTCGGCCCAACCCGGCGCCCCGCACGCGGTGGGCGCCGGCAACCCGAATGCTCGGCCCGAGCTGGCCAACAGTCCCGAGCTGATCGCCTGGATGAGCGACGAGGCCGATCTGGTCAGCGCCACGAACCTGTTCGTGATCGACGCGGCGCTGAGCGGGACGCTGGTGGACACCGTGGCCGATTTCGCGTTCGGCTACCAGTTCCGCCGCTTTCAAGCCGACGCCGCCCCGAACCGTGCGGGCGACGTCGCCCACAACCCCTGCCCGGTCATCGGCGACCAGAGCTGTTCGCCGGCGGACCGCTTCGGTCCGTACGCCTTCACCAACGTGAACGCGGCGTACGATCTCGATCACTCGGTGCAGCGATTCTTCGGCGAGCTGGCGGTCAATGTCGGGCCGCGCCTCGATGTGCAGTTCGCGATGAACTACGAGGTCCACGGCGATATCGAGAACAGCTTCGATCCGAAACTGGGGTGGCGTTTCGAGCTGGTCCAGACCTCCGACATGCTGCTGTCGCTGCGGGGCTCGCTGCAGACCACGTTCCGGACGCCGTCGCTGGACGACACGAACACGTCGCCCCTGACCACGTTGGAGTGGGTGCCCCAGACCGGCGCGTATCAGGCCGTCGACCGATTCGGGAACCCGGACCTCAAGCCCGAGCGGGCCTTCACGTGGAACCTGGGGACGGTGCTGTTCACGACCGGCGGCTTCGAGGCGACGGTCGACTACTGGACCTACGACTTCGAGAACGTCATCGCGTCGATGCCGTATCTGGGGGTTCTCGACCAATACGATCAGGCTCAGCGGGGACGGCTGGGCCGCGCCCAGTTCGACGCCTACGCGCCGTATATCCAGTGCTCGAACGGCCGGGCCAGCGACCTGCCCGCCGAGGAACGCTGCCCGGCGAGCGAGCTGGAACGCGTGGGGATCGATCTGGTGAACTGGCCGGGCCTCACCACCTCCGGGCTGGACGTTCACTTCGGTCTCAACACGGAGGCGGGGCCCGGCCGCCTGGCGGCGAGTTGGGACACCACGCACACGCTCGACTACAGGACCCGCTCCCTGACGCTGGAAGGCTTCGACGTGGAGTTGCAACCCGAAACCGACGCCGCCGGTTTCATCAACTTCGGCAACCCGCTGGCCGTGACGCTGCCGACGTGGAAGCACCGGGCCTCGATCGGCTACCACGTCGGCGACGTCAGCTACACGAACTTCTTCAACTACATATCGGGTCTCCAGGACAGGGGTTCGTCGCTTCGAAACACGATCGATTCGTTCGCGACGTGGGACATGGCCTTCCAGTGGCGTTTCCCGGGCCGAGGCTTCGACATCACCCTCCAAGGCTTGAACCTGCTCGACGCGATGCCGCCGTTCGTGGACCTCGAGCAGGGGTTCGACGGGTTGACGCACGACCCGAAAGGACGCCGGGTCAAGTTCGGGGTGACCTACCGGTTCGGCACCGGGGGGTGAGGACTCGGCGCTATCCGGCTTCCGGAAGCCGGTCCCGGACGTCGTAATCGAAGTAGGCGGACGTGATGTCGGCGTCGAGGTCCCACAAGGACTGCCGGATCTCCTGGAGCACGGATCGGGCCGACGAATCGTCATCGGGATCCCGGCGCGGCCAGCCGTCGTCGATGCGCGCGGCCATGCGTCCCACGCGCCGGGACGCCTCGGGCGCGAGGGGCTCGCCGCCCGATATCGCCTCCAGGGATTCCGAGACACGCCCCAACGCATGGCGAATCGAGCGCGAGAGCCGCGTATCGGCCACGATGAAGTCGACGACCGTGTGGGGCTGGTATTCGACCGAGTGCAGGCGGCGGTACGCCATGCGCGCCTCGCAGATGCGCAACAGCGAATGCCACGCCGATTCGACATTGGGCTCGGCGCTTGGAAAGACGGCAAGCTGGGCGTCGAGAAGGGACGCCAGCGCCTGCGCGCGTTCGACGAACCGGCCGAGTTCCAGGAAGTGCCAGCCGGCGTCGCGGTACATCGTGCTGTCGGCGATACCGAGGAACGCCCGAACGGCGTCTTCCGAGCGGACGTAGAACTCGGCCGGCCGGTCCTTCCAGATCTCGGTGATCCCCGCCTCGCGCAGCTCGAGGTAGGCGACGTTGAGACGCGACCACATATCCTTGCCGATCAGGTTGCGCACCTGTCGGGCGTTTTCCCGCGCGGCGGCCAGACACGAACGGATCGCGTCCGGGTTGTTGGGCTCGAACGTCAGGTCGTCGGCCAGGGTGAAGGCGTCGACCAGCATGAAGACGTCGTCGCCTCGGCTGGATTCGAGACCGCCGGCCAGAGGGGCGCGGCCGAGTCCGGTGTAGATCCGCCGCCAGCGGCGGTCGACCTGATCGACCGGCTGGTCCTCGATCGCCTCCATCTGATCGGTGAGCAGGCGGCAGCCGTGCTGGGCGCGCTCCAGGTACCGTCCCATCCAATACAGTCCCTGAGCGCTGCGCGAGAGCATGGCGCTATTCCGCGAGAACCCAGAGGTCCTTGCCGCCGCCGCCCTGACTCGAGTTGACGACCAGAGACCCGGGTTTCAGGGCGACTCTGCAGAACGCGCCCGGCGCCAGGCGCGTCTCGCGTCCTCGCAGTATGAACGGACGAAGATCGACGTGGCGCGGCGCGGCGCCCTCCCCGGTCAGGCAGGGGGCGCAGGAAAGGTCGAGCACCGGCTGGGAAATGAAATTGGCCGGGTCCCGGCGGATCTCCTCGGCGTAGGCCGCGCGCTCGCCGGGCGTTGCGTGGGGTCCCACGAGCATCCCGTAGCCGCCCGAGCCGCCGACCACCTTGACCACGAGGCGGTCGAGGTTGTCGAGGGTGAATTCCAGGCCCTCGGGGTCGCGGCACAGGTGCGTTTCGACGTTGGCCAGCAGCGGTTCCTCGGCGAGATAGTAGCGGATGATATCGGGAACGTAGGAATAGACGCTCTTGTCGTCGGCCACACCGGTGCCCGGAACGTTGGCCAGGGCCACGTTCCCTCCTTGAAACGCCGAGAACAGTCCCGGCGTCCCGAGTTGCGAGTCGGACCGGAACGCCAGCGGGTCGAGGAAATCGTCGTCGATGCGGCGGTAGACGACGTCCACCCTTCGCGGTCCGCGCGTGGTTCGCATGTAGACCCGCCCGTCGTCGACCAGCAGGTCCGAGCCCTCCACCAGCTCGACGCCCATCTCGCGGGCCAGGAACATGTGTTCGTAGAAGGCCGCGTTGTAGACGCCGGGCGTCAACAGGACGATCGTGGGCTCCGTCGCCCCGTTCGGCGCCAACTCGCTCAACGATTCTCGAAGAAGCCGCCCGTAGTGCTCGATGTTCCGGACCCGGCACCGGCGGAACAGGTTGCGGAGGCTCGTCCGGACCGCCCGGCGGTTGGCGAGCATGTAGGAGACGCCGGAGGGGACGCGCAGGTTGTCTTCCAGGACCAGGAACCCGTCATGGGTCCTGACGATGTCGGTTCCGCAGATGGCCACGTAGGCGCCATGGGGGACGTCCACGGCGCGCATTTCGGGACGGTATTGGGGACAATTCAGGATCAGGTCCGCGGGCACGACGCCGTCGGCGAGAATCCGCGCCGGGCCGTACACGTCCGCCAGGAAGAGATTCAGCGCCTCGAGCCGCTGCCGGAGACCGCGTTCGATGATGGCCCACTCGGCCGCGTCGATGATCCGCGGAAACACGTCGATCGGGATGATCCGCTCCTCGGCGCCGTCCTCGCCGTACACCGAGAACGTGACGCCTTCGTGCAGGAAGGAGCGCTCGGCGCGTTCCTGCAAGCCCGCGGCCGCCTCGGGCGGCATCGCGTCGAGAGCCTCCCAGAGGTTCCGACTGTGGGGGCGGGGGACGCCGCCGCGCTCGAACATCTCGTCGTAGAAGGCGGGATCGCACGCGTACCCGGCGAACAGCCGCCGCCCTGGCGAAAGATCGCTCCCGTCGACCGGTCTGGGTGACATGACACTTCCTCTCGATCCCGCGTCCGGCGGCACCATCGTCGCAGAAGAGCGCATGTATGGCAACATGCGCGGGGCGTGGTTCGGGGCGTCCGGCGCCGAATGGCTTGTTCCGTTGGAATGGGTTGTCTATAGTGGGCGCGTCGAACCCGATAATCGTATCGGTGGCATGCTCCGGAGCGCGCCGCACCCGTGGCGCGTCCGGGCATCCGCCCAATATCGCGCCTTCATTCGAACAGGGCGCGCCGAAGGAGAGCCGATGGCGGAACTCGAAAAGGTGCGCGGAACAGCGATCCGAGCGGGCGTCCGGCGGTGGGGCGTCGTGGCGCTCAGGTGCGCGGCGCTCCTGGCGCTGCTTTCGATCGCCACCCCGGCCGCTGCGCAAGTGGCAGATGAAACCCGGTTCGTTTTCAACACTCTTTCCTTTCTGTTGTGGGGCGGCTTGGTGATGTGGATGGCCGCGGGCTTCACCATGCTCGAGACCGGATCGGTGCGCACCAAGAACGCGTCCGTCATCTGCCTCAAGAACATCGGCCTGTACTCGGTGGCCGGCATCGCGTTCTTCGCGATCGGCTACAACCTGATGTACGTCGACGTCGGTCGATGGATCGGGTCGTTAGCGCTGTTCTACGGCCCTTCGCCCGACGAGATCGCCTTGATCGGGGGCGGGGCGGACGCCGGCGCGCAGGCCGCGGTCGTGGCCAACGGATACGCGGTGATGTCGGACTGGTTCTTCCAGATGGTCTTCGTGGCGACGGCCGCGTCGATCGTGTCGGGAGCCCTGGCCGAGCGTGTCAAGTTGTGGTCGTTCTTCGCGTTCACGCTGGTGTTGACGGCGATCATCTATCCCATCGTCGGCGCCTGGACCTGGGGCGGCGGATGGCTGGCGCAGATGGGATTTCAGGACTTTGCCGGGTCGACCATCGTGCACGGTACCGGTGGCTGGGCGGCGCTGGCCGGCGCTCTGATCGTCGGACCCCGGCTCGGCAAGTTTCGGCGGGACGGAACCGTCAAGCCGACCCCGCCCTCCAACGTTCCGGTCGTCACGCTCGGCGTGTTCATTCTGTGGTTCGGCTGGTTCGGCTTCAACGGGGGCTCGCAACTCGCCTTGGGAAGCGCGGCGGATGTCGTGGCCATGAGCCAGGTGCTGGTCAACACGAACCTGGCCGGCGCGGCCGGGGTCGTCGCGGCCATTGCGGTGTCGCGTCCGCTGCTGGGGCGGGTCGATCTGCTCGCCGGCTTGAACGGGGCCATCGCGGGACTGGTTTCGATCACGGCCGGTCCCGGACTGGTCGGCAGCCACTGGGCGATCCTGATCGGCGCCGTCGGGGGCGTCATCTGCACGGCGGCGATGAGGCTGCTGGAGAACCTGCGCGTCGACGACGTGGTCGGGGCCGTTCCGGCGCACCTGTTCGCGGGGGTCTGGGGCACGCTGGCCGCCGGCCTCTTCGGCGGCGGCGGCATCTGGGTGCAGTTGGTGGGCATCGCCGCCGTCGGCGCGTTCACGTTCGTCGTGTCGGGCCTCGTCTGGAAGGGTCTGGCCATGACCATCGGCGTTCGCGTGGAGCCGCAGGTCGAGCAGTTGGGTCAGGACGTCGCGGAGCTCGGCATCGAGGCGTATCCGGAGTTCGTTCTCATGCCGGAGGACTACGACGAGGTCTGAGCGCGTCCCGGCCGCCTCACGGTGAAGCGCACACCGGCGGCGCGTCGTAGTCCAGTCCCAGCAACCGAAAGTAGTTCCGCCCGAGGGCGATGTTCCGGAACGCCGTGTCGTCCAGCTCGCCGAGGATGCGGCTGGTGGCGCGAAGCTCGTCCCGATATACGTCAAAGTCCTTGTCGCTCGAGGCCAGGAAATCGGTTCCCGGGAGGATCCGCTCCGAGTACTCGTTGAAGAACGCGACGTAGAGTGGCCGTTTCTCGGCCTGCGAGAAATAGGCGTCGTCGATGACCCGCCAGGAGATGTCCAGCATCAGCCGCGGATAACGGTCCAGAAGGGATGTCATCGTTCGGATATGACGACCGGCGTCCATGTCGGCCAGTTCCCGCGAGAGGCCCATGTGGACCCAGACGATCGCGTTGTCCGGGTACAGGCGCAGCACTTCCTCCATGTGGGGCAGATAGCGGAGCGGGTCCGCGTCGTTGCCCAGATCCGAGTGAATCGCCAGCGGAATGTCCCGTTCCCGCAGCGCTTCCATGAAGGCCGCCCAACCCGGCAGGGCGTCGATGGGAACGGCGTCGCGTCCATTGTCGAACAACGCCTGCTTGACGAGGTTGACCTCGCCCATCCACCGGAAGACGCCCGGAAACTCCGCGTCCAGGAGTTGCATTCCGGGAAGGATCGATTCGGGCCGGGACAGGTCCGGGAAGCTCATCGACAGCGTCAGGTGAACGCGTTGCGGCCGGTGGCCGATGGCGTTGGCCGCGTTGACGAAGTCGTTGGTCAACGTCGGCGTCACGGGCGTTCCCGGGCAGTCCAGGTAGTAGGTGCACGTCGACGCGGCGGGCAGCATCTGGCCGATGCCGTACACGTTGGCGAACAGCACGCCGGTGTCTTCCAGGTACGAGATCATCTCCGTGAACGGAACCGCGGCGCCGCCGAACGGCCGAAAGTGCACGTGGGCATCGACGATGGCGGTTTGGGGCTGCGCCGCGCGGTCGTAGCACGGCGGATCGTTCGACCGGTACGTCTCCAGCGTCGGCTGATCGACGCAGCCGGCGCCGATACAGGCGCCGACGATCGTCAGCCTGCTATATTGCCCGAGTCGCCATGATTTCATCGACGTTCTTCTTCCTGTTCTCCCAGCTCGCGGTCGGCATGCTGTCGACCTTGCTCTGGATCTCGCCCCGTTCGATCGGAAACAGCTTCTTCGAGTTCGCCAGCAAGACCGCGGCCATCCTGATGGGCGTGGCCCTGGGTTTCGACTACCTGTTCCCTCCGACCGCCCGCGACAGCGCGCTGCCGTTCGTACTCCTGGCCGGGTCCGCCGTGCTGGCCGGCGTCTACAATCGTACCGTTCACATAGGCAAGCACGGGCCGGCCCTCGTTCTCCTGGGGGCCGCCGCCGCCATGGGGCTCGGCGCCGTCGCCGCCGACTCCCTCGCTTTCACGCAACTGATGGACCTGGGCGGCTGGGAGCGGCAGTTGCTGCTGCTGCATCACCTCGCGGCGACGGCCCTGCTGGGATCGGGCATGCTGGCCATGGTATTCGGTCACTGGTACCTGGTGGTTCCGAAACTGTCCATCGAACCGCTGAAGCGGTTGACCGGCGTCTATCTGGCCGCCGTGGCGTTTCGCGCGCTGACGATCGGCGTCAGCCTGTCGGTGCTCCCCGCCGCCGTCGAAGGGGTCACCTGGGCCGGTGTCGCCACCGAACTGATGCGGGACCAGGGGCTGTTCTTCTGGCCGCGAGTGATATTCGGCGTGGCGATACCGGTCATCCTGGGGCTGATGACCTGGAGCACGGTTCGGATCCGCCACACGCAGGCCGCAACGGGGCTGCTCTACCTGGTCGTGGTGACCTTGCTGTTCGGCGAGTTCTTCGCCAAGTTCCTGCTGTTTTCCGTCTTGGTTCCCGTTTGACGGCAACGGACCCCGGGGTCGGCGGCTCAGAGCAGGTCGGCGATGTCCTGCTCGATCTGTTCCTTGATATGTTCGCCCCCGCCCATGTGCCGCTTGTAGATGGTCCAATCCGGCGTCACGACGAACTTCGTCGGAAAACCGATGACGCCGCCGAAACCGTTGACGACGGCTTCGTCGCCCATCACCACGGGATACTCGATCCCGAACCGGTCGAGCTCGGCCTGGATGTCCTCGTAGGCGCCCGATTCGATCGTGACGCCGATCACGGCGAACTGGTCCGGACCGTATTCGTCGTGGAGCGCGTTGAGGTGCGGGATCTCCGCGATGCAGGGTTGGCACCAAGTGGCCCAGAAGTCCACGACCACGACTTTTCCGCGGAGTTCCTCGGAACACAGGGCCCCGTCTGGAAACGCCGCCAACTGGAAAAACGGCGCCGGTCGGTGTTCGCCGTCGCCCGCGTCGTCGGCGGCGAGTTGGGGTGCGACACACTCGCCATCGAAGGCGGGTTGGGGGGGGGCGGCGCAGGCGCTCAGGCCCACCACCAGAAGGCTCAAGGATATCGGGTTCTTCATGTCGACCCTCGGCGGACGTGTTGGGAAAAACTATACCACAGCGTTCGTGCAGCCGAACGTACGGTCGTCGGCGGAGAATTGCGGGACACGACGCGAACGAGCCGCTTATAATCGCGACACCGATGCGCCAGCAGAAACGCTTTCAGAGATTCCTGTCGGAGAAGAAACTCAGGAAGACTTCACAGCGGTCTCATGTATGGGAGACGCTTGTGGAGGCGGACGACCACCCCTCGGTCGAGGAGATCCGAGAACGGTTGATCGAGAAGGGCCACCGCATCGGGCTTTCGACGATCTACCGGACCCTGAAGATTCTGCTGGAGTCCGGGATGATCCGCCAGGCCAAGCACGAGGGGACGACGCGATACGAGCCCCTGATCAGCCAGCCGAATCATATCCACTTCATTTGCGATCGCTGCGGCGACACCGAGGAGTTCCCGTCGCGGCGGATCGAGCGCCTGATTCGCGAGGAAACCGAAAAGCACGACTTTCAGCCCGTGTTCAGCCGTTACGCGATCTACGGGTCCTGCCGCGCGTGCGAACGGGACGAAGCCGAGCAGACGGGCCTCGCGGAAGACGAACGTCAACGGAAGATCCTGGCGCGCGACGCCCTGGAGCTGACGTTGGCCGTGGAGCGCCGTGGCTACAGTTTCTACACGAACGCTTCCAAGAAGACGCGGGATCCCGGCGGGCGCCGGATGTTCGAGGCATTGGCCGCGGAGGAGGCCGGGCACATGGATCGTCTTCGGGGCGAGTACAAGGCGCTGCTGGAGGAGCACCGGTGGCTCCGCCGCGAGCCCGCCCGGTTGCCGGTGAGCCGCAAGATTGCCGACCGGATCTTCCCGGAGCGAGAGTTGCTGTCGATCGACGTCCGGGACGCGATGACCCACGTCGAGGCGCTCCACCTGGCCATGGACATCGAACGCAAGTCCCACAAGTTCTTCAACGACTTCGCCCAGCAGTTGGATGATCCGCGCGGACGGAAGATCTTCCGGGAATTCGCGCGCGAGGAACGTTCGCACCTGGAAAGCCTCCGCGACGAGTACGAACGGCTGGTCGAGGCCGAAAACGCCGTCGCGGATGCGTAGGGCAGGGGCGAGAGCCCACCCGACGGCGACGCGATGAACCTTCGGCCGGTTCTCTGCTGCGTTCTGGTGTTGGCGTCCGGCGCGCATGCCGGGCCCCAGGCGTCGGACGGCGGCATCGACGGGACCATCGTCGATTCGCTCGGCGCGGCGTTGCCCGCGGTCCAGGTGTCCGCGACCCGGACCGACACCGGGGCGGTGTGGCGGACGGCGAGCGACGGGCGGGGCGATTACGTTTTTCCACTGGTTCCGCCCGGCGACTACGAAATCGAGTTCGCGCTGGATGGCTTCACCGTCGTCACCCGGCGTCCGATACGCGTCGGGGTGGGGCAGAGGGTCGACATCGACGCCCGGTTGACGGCGGCGCCGGCTGGAAGCGAAGTGCTTCTGACAACGCCCGCGCCGCCGATCGAGGCCGGACGGACCCACGCGGCCGATACGATCGGCCGGTTGCGGATCGAGAACTCGCCCCTCGACGGCCGGATGGTTCTGGACCTGACCCTGCTGACGCCCGGCGCGACGCGAGCGCGCGGCCCGGCCGCGTTCGAACTTCCGTGGACTCCGGATTCGGACCTGTCGTTCACGGGCCAGAGCGGGCGCTCCCACCGGGTCGCCATCGACGGACTGGACATCGACGCGGCGACGGGCGCGGCTGTCATCGGCCCGGAAGGGGTCGAGGAGTTTCGTGTCCATCGCGCCGGCGTTCCGGTTGAGGTCGGCCGCGCCCGGACGGGCGTCATCCATCTCGTATCCCGGTCCGGCGGCAACGACTGGCACGGTTCGGCGTTCGTTTTCGCGAGGCACGAGGCTCTGGATGCGCCGAACCCGTTCGCTGTCGGTCCGGGCGGCGCAGTCGTCGATGCGCCGTTTCGACGCGTGCAGTCGGGATTCGGTCTGGGCGGTCCGATCGTACGGGACCGGAGCTTCTTTTTCGTGTCCTACGACGGCCGCTCCGAGAGGCGTTCCGAGACCGCCACGTTTCTGCAGGACGAGGCCGTCCTGCGTCCGACCGCGTCCCAGGCCGAGTTGTTGGCGGTCATGAGTTCCGCCCCGGTCGCCGAGCTTCGATCGCTTGGCGCGTCGCTTTCGGCGCAATTGACGACGTCGGAGGCCTCGCACCGGGCGACGGTCGCGTTGCTGGAGGGCGAGAGCGGCGTTTTCCCGGCCCGTACCGAGGCGCATGCCGCATCGCTGCGTCTGGATCATCAGGTTCCAGGAACCGGCCGGGTCTCGTTTCGACTCGGTTTCGGTGACGCGGACCACGACGCTCGCGCGTTCGGCGGCCTGACCGGGCCCTCGGGCGGCGTCGACCTGTGGCGTCGAGACGTGTCGGTGAATCTGTCCGCCGTCGGCGAGTTCTCCGCGTCGCGATTGAACGAGCTCCGTTTCCAGTGGGCCGACGGCGACCTGGAGACGCTGCCCACGGACGCTCTGGGCCCGGAAATACAGATCCACGGGCTGGCGACGCTCGGCCGGGACGCGTTTCTCCCCATCCGTCGAGACGCAAGGCGCTGGCGTTTGGTGGACAACTTCATCCAGGTGGCGGGCCGCCACGAGTTGAAGACGGGCGGCGAGTGGCACCGCGTGACCCGGCGGGGAGTCTCGGAATCGTACTTCGGCGGCCGATTCGTCTTCGGGCAGGACGTTCCGTTGGCCTTCCTCGTCGATTCGCGGCACGGTGACGGCCGTTCGGCGGCCGCGGGGCGCGCGCTGGCGGCCCTCGGCCGCACCGACCTCGCGGGCCGGTTCTCCGAACCCATCACGGCGCTGCAGGCCTACAACATGGGCCGGCCGATTTCATACCGGCTGGGGCTCGGGGATCCGGCCGTCGCGCGGAACGACGGCTTGCTGGCCGGTTATCTTCAAGACACCGTCCGAGTGACGCGATCGCTCACGCTGGCGCTGGGAGTCCGTTACGATGTCGAGGTCCAGACGCCCTTCCCGCGCCGGGACGCCAACAACGTCGCCCCGCGAATCGGTTTCTCCTGGAGCTTCCGCCCGCGGACCGTGCTCCGGGGGGGCTACGGCGTCTTTCACGCCCCGGTCGACGCCAGTGTCGGCTGGCTCGAACCGCTCGCGGACGGCGCCGGCGCCCGGCACTGGCTCGTGCTCCGGGACGGGCGGCCGGGGCCGGAGAGCGGGCCGGACGCCGCCCGCGTCTGGGAACGGCTGATCCGGCAGGGTGTCGTCGGCGACCGGCGGATCTCCGCGGCCGACGTTGCGGGTCTGGGCCTGTCACCCGAGACGGCGCCCTCGGTTCGTCTGCGTCCATCCCCGGACCGGATCAGTCCCTACAGCCAGCAGGCCACCTTGGAGGTCGAACGGGAGTGGGGCGCGCACTGGACGGCGAGCGTGGGTTATCTCTGGAATCGCGGTGTGAAGTTGCCGAGGTCGCGGAATCGGAATCTCCGCATCGTCGGCGACAACGAGTCCGGCCCGGTGTTCGGACTCATCGACGCGGCCATCCTCCAGGACAACGTCCTGGAGTCGTCGGGCAACTCCGTCCATCACGGCGTCACCGCCCGGGTCGGCCGGCGTTTCTCCGACTTCTACCAGTTCCACGCGGCGTACACGCTGTCGAAGACGATCGATGACGTCGCGGGCGCACTCACGGAGCTGCAAGCGGCGAATCAACTCGACCTGGCGTCGGAGCGCGCCGTGTCGGCGCTCGACGAACGCCACCGCCTCGTCCTGACGGGCGTCTTCAGGGCGCCACTCGATCCCGGTTTCGCGGCCGTCCGCCTCCTGGCCGGGATCACTCTGTCGCCCAGCGTCATACTCGCCAGCGGCCGGCCGTTCAACCTTCGCCTGGGCTTCGACGCCAACGGCGACACGAACCCGCACACGGACCGGCCGCCGTCGGCCGGGAGGAACACGGGCCGCGGCCCCCGGTTCGCCAGCGTCGACATTCGAGTTCAGAAATCGTTCGACCTGGGCGAGAACCGCCGTATCGACGCCGTGGCCGAGGCGTTCAACCTCTTCAACGCGATCAACTATTCGGGCGTCAACACCGTCGTCGGCGCCTCGCCCATGCCGTCGTTCGATGTGACGGGAGACCCGTCCCGCGGGCCCGCCGAACCGTTGGGCTTTACCGGCGCACACCCGCCGCGCCGGATTCAGTTGGGACTCCGGTTCCGTTTCTGAATGCCGGGCCGGCCGGGAACGTATCGGCGAAGCTTGTTCGGGTACCGTACGATGGAATACATTGATGGGAGCCGCGGCGAGACGGTTGCGTCCGAAGGGGCGGATCGACGACCGCCTCCGTTGCCGTTGCGGAACGCATGTTGTCGCGAAACGTGATCATTCGGCGGCTGTGGGTTGTGGGCAGCGTGGCGGCCGTCCTCCAATCGCCCGCGCTCGCCGGGGGACTCCAGTTCGCGGCGTCGCGGGAGGCCGAGGCCCGGGATGCCTTGTACAGTCTCGACTTCGACGCCGCGGAGGCGGAGTTCCAGGCACTGACCGCCGAGGAACCGGACAATCCCCGGTATTGGAACCTGCTGGCGTCCTCGATCTGGCTCAGGATCGTCTTCGAGCAGGAAAAGATGAACCTGGACGCGTATTCGGACTCCGGTTCGAGCCGCGACGACGCCGACGACCTGGTCAGCCCCGAACGCGAGGAACGGCTGCGCGGCGTCCTGGCCCGGGCGATCGCGGCCGCCGAGGCCATCCTCGAGGCCGAGCCCGAGGACCGCGAGGCGCTCTACGCCCTGGGTATCGCCCACGGCTCCCTGGCCAGTTTCGAGGCCACGGTCAAGAAGGCGTATCTCAGCGCGAACGGCGCCGCCCGCGTGGCGCGCGAGCATCACATGAGGCTGCTCGAGCTCGATCCGTCGTACAACGACGCGCGCCTCACGATCGGCGCGTACGACTACACGGTCGGCGCCCTGCCGTTGTTCCTGCGGGCGTTGATCGGCCTGGTCGGCATCCGCGGGGACAAGGAAGGCGGGATCGAGCAGCTCGAGTACGCCGCCGAGCTGGGCGACCGGGGCGCGGTCAACGCCAAGGTCGTTCTGGTCGTCGTCTACAACAGGGAAGAGCAGTACGAGAAGGCGCTCGCGCTGCTTGAGGAACTCCACGCCGCGTACCCGCGGAACTTCCTGTTCGAGTTGGAGCAGGCCTCGGTCCACCGGCGAATGGAGGATTGGGATCGCGCCGTCGCGGTCTACGATTCGATCCTGGCGCAGATCCGGAGCGGCGGCGCCGGCTACGATCGGCTGGAGCCTGAAAGCGTGCTGTACCGCAAGGCCGAGGCCCACATCCACGGGATGGACAACACGGCGGCCCTGGAGACCTTTCGCGTGCTGCTCGACAGCCCGGAAACCACCGAGCCGCTCGAGGCGCGGGCGCGTCTCTGGATGGGGAAGATCTACGACTCCGACGGCCAGAGGACGCGCGCCGTCGCCGAGTACGAGCGTGTCCTGGCGCTCGATGCGCCCGACGATGTCCGCGACGAGGCCGGGCGTTACGTCCGCCGGCCGTTCCAGGGTTGATCCCGCGCACGGCGGCGTTTCCGAGCTGTTACGGCGCGCGTTCGCGCGCCGCTTCCAGGAACGCGTCCACTGCCTCCACGGTCGGGATGCCGCGCCGGGCCCCGAGTTGACGGCACTTCATCGCGGCCGCGGCGTGTGCGAACCGGATGGTGCGGCGGATGTCCCATCCCCGGAGCAGCCCGACGATGAAGGCGCCGTGAAAGACGTCTCCGGCGCCGGTCGTGTCCCGGACCTCGACTTCGAACGCCGGCGAGCGCTCGGGCCGTCCGTCCAGAACGAAGACGGCGCCACGGGCCCCGAGCGTGACGCCGGTCACGGCTTGGGGGAAGCGTTCGGCCAGAGCCAGCGCGGCGTCCGCCGGGTCGTCGAGGCCGGTCAGCGAGCGGCCGAACTCCTCGGCGGCGATCAGGTAGTCCACCGTGCCCAGCAACCGCGCGGTGTCCTCGTCGTACAGCCGGTCGATGTCGACGATGACCGGGACCCCCAACGCGCGAGCCGAGCGGGCCGCGCCGAGGGCCGCGGCCGAGTCGCGGCCGTCCAGGTGGAGGATGCGTCCGGACGCCACGACGCCTGTCGAAACCGCCTCGGGCGGGAACGTCAGCCGTCGGTCCCGGTGCCAGAGGATCGTCCGCTCCCCGACGCCTTCCTCAAGCAGTATGACGGCCATCTGACTGGCGGCGTCCGCAACCACGCGGACGCTCGAGACGTCGATGCCCTCGCGTTCAAGGCTCTCCATCTGGAGTTGTCCCAGCGGATCGGCCCCGACCGAACCCAGGTAGCGCGCCGCCAACCCCATCCTTGCGCAGACCGTCAACGCCGTTGCGACCTGCCCGCCGGGTTCCAGCCGGAGGTGTGCGATATCCGTCTTGCCGCCCGGACGGGGGAACCGGGGCACCACGGCGATGTAGTCCATCGCGTTCAGGCCGAGCCCCACCACATCCACGGGGGCCGCGCCCCGCCCGCGTTCGGGAATCGGTGTGGCGTTTCCCGGCGCGTGCATGTTTAAATCAGGAATTCTCCGGACGCGGCGCCATCGAGTGCGCCGCGACCCGCGGCCGTCGGGAATGGGTTCCGTCGATGCCCCTTCATGAGAGCGATTCCATCATACTCAAGACCTACCCGCTGGCCGAAGCCGATCGCATCGTGGTTTTCTTCACCCGCGACCACGGCAAGTTGCGCGGCGTGGCGAACGGCGTCGGCAAGCCGGGAAGCCGTTTCGGAGCGTCGCTGGAGCCGCTGGCGCATTCCCGGGTCGCGTTCTTTCAGAAGGAGAACCAGGAGTTGGTGCGGATCCGGTCGACCGAGCTGATCGACTCGCCCATGAAACTGCTCGAGGACTATGACCGGGCCGTGGCGGCGTCGCAGGTTGCCGACCTCGTCGACCGCTTCCTGCCCGACCGTGACGCGCAGGACGCGGTGTTCCGCCTGTTCCGCCTGACGCGCCGGAGCTTGATCCGGGGGCTTCCGCTGGAACTGGTCCGCGGGTACTTCCAGACGTGGATGCTCCGGTTCGCGGGCGTGTTGCCCGACATGTTCGAGTGCTCGGCGTGCCGGCGGCGGCTCGCCCCGGGCGACGCGCGCGTCCTGATGCCGGGATTGACCCACGTGGCCTGCGGGCCGTGTGGGCGGGGCGAAGGGACCGAGGTGCCGCCGCCGGCCGTGGACGCGATGCGCTGGATGATGACGCACACGCTGGACGCGGGGTCCGCCCCGGCGCTCGCGGAGACGCCCGACGCCGGCGGCTTGCGGCACGTCCTGCAACTGAACAAGCTCTGGATGGACCGGTATCTCGAACGATGACGACGTTTCAGGAGCTGATTCGATCGCTCACGGCGTTCTGGGCGGACCAGGGGTGCGTCGTTCAGCAGCCGTACGATGTCGAGATCGGCGCCGGCACGATGCACCCGGAAACGTTCCTGCGCGTCCTGGGTCCGGAACCGTACCGTGCGGCCTACGTGCAGCCGTCGCGCCGTCCGGCCGACGGCCGATACGGAGAGAACCCGAACCGGCTGGAGAAGCATCACCAGCTTCAGGTCATCCTGAAGCCGCCCCCGGCCGACATCCAGATGCTCTACCTGGAATCCCTGCGCGCGATCGGCATCGACCTGGCGGCGCACGACGTGAAGTTCGAGGAGGACAACTGGGAATGGCCCATGGGCGGCGCCGTGGGCGTGGGATGGCAGGTGATGCTGGACGGCCAGGAGATCACCCAGTTCACCTATTTCCAGCAGTCGGGCGGCCTGGAACTCTGGCCGATATCGGGCGAGATCACCTACGGCCTCGAACGGATCGCGATGGGTCTGAACGACGCGGACAACGTCTTCGACCTGCCGTGGAACGAGGCGTTGTCCTATGGCGAGATCCGCCGCCGTGAGGAGTTCGAGTTCTCGCGGTACTACTTCGAGCGGGCCGACATCGACCGCTGTTACCGGATGCTCGCCGACTGCGAGGCGGAAGCCGCCCGGTCCATCGAAGACGGGCTGGTCCTGGCGGCCTACGACTGCTGCCTCCGGTGCTCCCACCTCTTCAACGTGCTGACCGCCCGCGGCGCCGTCAGCGCGACCGAGCGCGTCGACATCATCGGGCGTGTCCGGGCGCTGCTGGGCGCGGTCGCGAGCGCGTATGTCGACAGCCGCAGGGAACTGGGCTTCCCTCTGCTCGAGGACACACCGTGAGCCGGGAGTTCCTGCTCGAGGTCGGGTGCGAGGAGATTCCGGCCCGCGCCATGGCGCCGGCGCTGGAAGAGCTCGGGCGCCGGTTTCGCGCGTTGCTCCAAGAGGAAAAGCTGTCCTTCGACGGCGTCGAGACGTTCGGTACGGCCCGCCGGCTCGCGGTTCGCGTCACGAAGCTGGCCGAGGCCCAGGAAACCGTCACCACTCGGACCCTGGGCCCACCGGCCAGTATCGCGTTCAACGACGGGGCGCCGTCGAAGGCTCTCCTGGGCTTCGCCCGCAAGTCGGGACTCGGCGTGGACCGGCTCGAGGTATTCGAGACCGAACGCGGGCCGTACGTCGGCTTCGAGTCGGAAACGGGCGGGCGGCCCGCACGGGAGATTCTCGCCGATGCCGTACCCCCTCTGGTCGCCTCGTTGACGTTCCCCAAGACCATGTACTGGAACGAGCCGGGACGGGAATTCGCCCGTCCGATCCGCTGGGTCGTCGCCTTGCTGGGCGGCGCCCTCGTGGATCTCGAGTTGTTCGGCGTGAGGTCGGGCGCCGAAACGGCCGGACACCGCATCCTCGGCCGTTCTTCGATTCCCGTAGAGAACTACGACGACTATGTTCGCAAACTCGCCTCCAACGGCGTCATCGTGTCGCAGCACGACCGCCGGGAAAAGGTCCGCGGGGAGCTGAAGGCGGCGTGCGAATCCCTCGGCGGGCGCCTTCTTCCGGACGAGGCCTTGCTGGAGGAGGTCGTGTACCTCAACGAGTTCCCCACCGTCGTCGCGGGCCGGTTCGACGAGCGTTTCCTCCGTCTGCCGCGCGAGGTTTCGGTCACGGTGATGCGGGAGCATCAGAAATACTTCGCCGTCGAGGGCGTCGACGGGGAGTTGCTGCCGTGCTTCCTGGGAGTGATGAACACCGGGGCGGACCCGAAGGGATGGATCCGTCGGGGGCACGAGCGCGTCCTGGAAGCCCGCCTGCGCGACGCCCTCTTCTTCTGGGACGTCGATGTCCGGCGATCGCTCGCCGAGCGGGTGGACGACCTGGACGCGCTGACCTTCCACCGAAAGCTCGGAAACTACCGCGACAAGGTCCGGCGGATGACGCGCCTCGCCGGGCGCGTGAACGCCCTCACCGGGGCGGACGTCGACGCCGACGCGTTGACCCGGGCGGTGTCCTGGTCCAAGTCCGATCTGACGACGGACCTGGTCGGCGAGTTCGCCGACCTGCAGGGCGTCGCCGGCGGACTCTACGCCGAACGCGAAGGACAACCGCCATCGGTGTGGAAGGCGATCTACGACCAGTACCGCCCCGGGAGCCTGGACGATCGATCCCCGGAAACCGCCCCGGGCGCGGTCCTCGCCCTGACCGACCGTCTGGACACGCTGTTCGGCTGCTTCTCCGTCGGGTTGACGCCCCGGGGATCGGCCGACCCGCTGGCGCTTCGCCGCCACACGCAGGGCGTCGTCAAGATCCTCCTGGACCACCGCCTGCCGTTCTCCATGACGTCGGCCATCGAGTTCGACGGACGTCTCGTCGGCGAGGACGCGCGAACGTTTCTCGAGTTCTTCGCCGACCGCTTGCGGTTCGTGCTCGGCAAGCGGGGCTTCGCCTACGACGAGGTCAACGCGGTTCTGGCCACGGGCATCGACGACCCCGCCGACGCGTTGTCGCGGATCGAGGCGGTACATGCGGTCCGGGAAAGCGCCGACATCGTCGCGATCGCCGGGGCGTTCAAGCGCGTCAAGAACATTCTGAAACGGGCCGGCGCGGTCCCGGACGGCGCCCGCGACACGCGGGGCATGGAACCGGAGGAAGCGGCCCTGGCCGAGCGCGTGGCCGCTCTGGGCCCCCGGGTCGAAGCCCTGGCGGCCACGGGCGACTATCGCGAGGCGTTGGGCGAGATGGCCGCCTTGGCGCCGGTCCTGGAGGCGTACTTCGAGGCGATCCTCGTCATGCACGCCGACGCGGAAATCCGGGCGCGGCGGCTGGCCGTGCTTCGAGACCTCATGGAAGCCTTCCTGAGGGTCGCCGACGTCTCCGAAATAGTCGTTTCCGGGTAGCGCGCGATACGCCGCCTCAGCGGCTCTTCTCGAGCGCCTCGATCCGCCGGAGCAGTTCCGGCAGTCGCTTGAAGATGGCCGAAGAGCGGAGCCAACGCTTGTTGTCGAAGCCCGGCGAGCCTGAGATCGTCGCGTCGTCCTCGACGTCGCCGGGGATTCCGGTCTGGCCGGTGACGACGACGCGGTCGCCGATCTCGAGGTGTCCGACGACGCCCACCTGACCGGTCAGGATGCAGCTCCGGCCCACGACCGTGCTTCCCCCCAGCCCGACCTGCGCGCACAGGAGCGTGTCCTCGCCGACGACGGACGCGTGGCCGATCTGGACCAGGTTGTCGATCTTGGCCCCGCGCCGGATGCGCGTCTCCCCGATCGTGCCGCGGTCGATGGTGGTGTTGGCCCCGATCTCCACGTCGTCCTCGATGACGACCACGCCGGACTGCAGAATCTTGTGCCAGGACGCGTCGTCTTTCTTGGCGAAACCGAAACCGTCGGCGCCGACGCGGACCCCGTCCTGGAGGATCACGTTGCGGCCGATCCGCGTGTATTCACGAATCGAGACGTGGGAGTGCGCCCGGAAGTCGTCGCCGATCCGGCAACCCCTTCCGATGAACGTGAATGCCGCCAGCGTGGCCCGGTCGCCGATCGCGGCCTCGTCCTCGATGACCACGTACGGTCCGATCGCGGCGTCGCGGCCGAGGGTCGCCGTTTCGGCGATTCGCGCCGTGGGGTCGACCCCGCGCCGGGGCTCGGGGGCGGTATGGAAGAGTTCGATCGAGCGCGCGAACGCCAGGTACGGATTCGATGTCCGGAGCGTGGGGCGGGGGAGCGGCTCGAAGTCCTCGTCGACGATGACCGCGCCGGCCCGGGTCCGACGGGCCCGGGCAACGTACTTGCGGTTGGAGACGAAGGCCAGGTCCGAGGCGGAAGCGTCCTCGATGCCGCGGACCCCCGTGATCTCGACGCCCGCGTCGCCTTCGAGGCGGCAGCCCAACGCCTCGGCGATATCACCCAGTCTCATCGCGCGCCCGCCCGCGTACGCTTCCGACACGGACTGCTAGTATAGCAGGGTGTCGGAACATCGTGCGCTCGTCGGCCCGGCCTCGTTGATCACATCGATCACGGTCTTGAGCCGCGTCGCCGGAATGTTCCGCGAAATGCGGATCGCGGCTCTCCTGGGGGCCGACGACGCGAACGACGCGTTCGTCGCCGCCTACCGGATCCCGAACATGTTGCGCCGGCTCGTCGGCGAAGGCGCCGTCAGCGCCGCGTTTATTCCCACTTTCTCGAAGTACCTCCAGGGGAAAGGCCGTGACGAGGCGTTCCGTCTCGCGAACGCCGTCCTGACGTTGCTGACGCTGGGCCTGACGGTCGTGGTCGTGATCGGCGTCGTCTTTTCCGAATGGCTCGTTCCGCTACTGGTCTGGGGCTTCGGGGATACGCCCGGGAAGCTGGAGTTGACCGCGCAGCTCAACCGGATCATGTTCCCCTACATCCTGCTGGTCAGCGCCTCGGCCATGGCCATGGGCGTACTCAACAGCCTCGGCCGGTTCGCGGCGCCCGCGTTCGCCCCGGTGCTGCTCAATCTCGCCATCATCGGGTTCTCGTACGCGACGGGCGCGTTTTCGACGCCGGAGCGCGCGCTGTCCGTCGGCGTCCTCGCCGGGGGCGTCGTCCAGATCGCGGTCCAGGTGCCCCAGTTGCTGTCGAGCGGATGGCGATTCCGGCCGGTTCTGGATCGGCGTCATCCGGGCGTGCGCAAGGTGCTGGCGCTGATGGGGCCGGTGGCGGTGGGGGTGGGCGTGGTGAACGTCAACGTCGTGGTCGGCACCCTGTTCGCGTCCACCATCGGGGAAGGCGCCCTCAGTTGGCTCAACTATTCGGACCGCGTGATGGAGCTCGTGCTGGGCGGTTACGCGATCGCGATCGCGACGGTCATCGTGCCGATGATGTCCCGGCAGGCCGACGCCCGCCGGATGGACGAGATGAAGCGGACGCTGAACTTCGCGATGCGCCTCGTCCTGTTCATCACCGTCCCGGCGACCGTGGGGCTGATCGTGCTGCGCGTGCCGATCGTCCAGGTGTTGTTCGAACGCGGGGAGTTCGACGCCTCGGATACGGCCATGACCGCCTACGCGCTTCTCTTCTACGCGATCGGGCTTTCGGCCTTCGCGCTGGTCAAGATCGTGGCCCCGGCCTTCTACTCCATGCAGGACACGGGCACGCCGGTGTGGATCGCGTTCGCCGCGATGCTGCTGAACATCGTCTTGAACGCCATGTTCCTGGCGCCGCTCCAGGTCGGCGGCCCCGCCCTGGCGGCTTCGCTGGCCGGCGTGTTCAACGCCGTCGCGCTCGTCGTCGTGTTCAGGCGCCGGGAGGGGGCTCTGGGCATCCGAGAAGTCGCAGCGTCGATGCTCCGCTTCCTGGCGGCCTCGGCGGCCCTGGGATTGGTCGCCCGCTGGCTGATTCAGCGGCCCGGCTTCTACTTCGACGAGCCCTTCTCCCAGCGCGCGCTGGCGCTGGCGGCGACGATCGGGCTGGCCGCGGCGGTCTATTTCGGCGTGGCCGCGTTGCTCGGCGCCCGCGAGATCGGCGAGCTGCGCGGCGTGCTGCGGCCGCCGGGCCGGGCAGCGCGATGACGAACGACGCGTGGGTGGACCGGTTCACGCAGTATCTCCGCATCGAGAAGGGTCTCGCCCGAAACACGTTGTCGGCCTACGGGCGCGACCTGACACTGTACCTGGACTACCTCGGCGGGCGCACCCTGAGCCGGGTGGAGCCCGACGTCGTTTCCGGCTTCATCGGTTACATGAACCGTCGCGGCCGGCAGGCGCGCTCGGCGGCCCGGGCGCTGAGCGCCGTCCGCGGACTGCATCGGTTCCTGGAGTTGGAGGGGGCCGCCGGACGCAATCCGGCCGCCGCCGTCGATCCGCCCAGGGCCTGGAGCCGTCTGCCGCGCTTCCTGACGCTGGACGAGGTGGACCGTTTGCTCGCCGCTCCCGACGAGGCGACGCGGTTCGGGCGGCGCGACCGGGCCATGCTGGAGGTGCTCTACGCCACCGGACTGCGGGTTTCGGAACTGGTGGGGTTGACGCTGGACGCCGTGGATCTGGACAATGGGTACGTACGCTCGCTCGGAAAGGGCGGCAAGGAGCGGGTCGTTCCACTTGGGGAATCGGCCGTTCGGGCCGTCCGCGAATACCTGGGCGAGGGCCGCTCGCGCTCGACGAGCCCGTTCCTTTTTTTGAATTATCGGGGAAAGCGGTTGACGCGGGCGGGATTCTGGTTGATTCTGCGGGGTTACGGAGAGCGCGCGAAGATCCGCAAGCGGATCACGCCGCACATGCTTCGTCACTCCTTCGCGACGCACCTGCTGGACAGGGGCGCCGATCTCAGGTCCGTGCAGTTGATGCTGGGGCACACGGATATTTCGACCACCCAGATCTACACGCACGTGGTTCGGGAGCGGCTGAGGCGAATCTACCTGAACCACCATCCTCGAGCCTGAACAGGGGACGGTTGAGAAACGGATCGTGCGGTCCGCGGACCGGAACGGTATCAATACGTGTAACCAGGAGAGGTTTCAGTGAGTAACAGACGACAATTGTTCACCTCCGAATCGGTGACCGAGGGACATCCGGACAAGGTGTCCGACCAGATTTCCGACGCGATACTGGATGCGCTGATCCAGCAGGATCCGATGAGCCGTGTCGCGTGCGAGACGATGGTCGCGACCGGTTTCGCGATGGTCGCCGGCGAGATCACGACCAAGGCGGTCGTCGAATACGAGAAGGTCGTCCGTCGGACGATCGAGCAGATCGGTTATACCGACGCCGCGTACGGGTACGACTTCAAGACATGCGCCGTCATGAACGCGTTGGGCAAACAGTCTCCCGACATCGCGATGGGCGTGGACACCGGAGGCGCGGGCGACCAGGGCATGATGTTCGGATACGCGACCAACGAGTCTCCGGAACTGATGCCGACGCCCATCCTGCTGGCCCACAAGTTGACCCTCCAGCTTGCGAAGGTCCGGAAGGACGGCACGCTCCCATACCTCCGACCCGACGGCAAGTCGCAGGTGTCGGTCCAGTACGAGGGTGATGCGCCCATCCGCTGCGACACGGTCGTGATCTCCACGCAACACGACCCCGACGCCGGTCCACGGAAGATTCGCCGCGACATCATCCAGCACGTCATCAAGGCGGTCGTTCCCGAGCACCTGCTCGACCGCCGGACCCGGTATCACGTCAATCCCACGGGACGGTTCGTCGTGGGCGGTCCCCAGGGCGACTGCGGCCTGACCGGACGGAAGATCATCGTCGATACGTACGGCGGCATGGGACGGCACGGCGGCGGCGCCTTCTCGGGGAAGGACCCGACCAAGGTGGACCGTTCGGCGTGCTACATGGCGCGATACGTGGCCAAGAACGTCGTGGCCGCCGGTCTGGCCGATCGGGCCGAGATCCAGTTGGCCTACGCCATCGGCGTCGCCGATCCCGTGTCCGTCCGCGTCGACTCGTTCGGCACGGGCCATGTGCCCGATACCCGTATCGAGGACGCCGTCCGGGAAGTCTTCAAGCTGACGCCCAGGGGCATCATGGAATCGTTGAAGTTGCGCCGTCCAATCTATACGAAAACGGCAAGTTATGGGCACTTCGGACGCGAAGTGAAGGAGTTCACCTGGGAGAAGAAGGACAAGACTCGGGCGCTGCAAAGCGCTGTGAAGTAGACCCGGAGCTCAAGTCCGGACTCGCAGGAGCAGCCAGAAACCGGCCGAACCGAAGATCAGGTTGGGGAACCAGGCGGCGATGATCGGCGAGAGCCGGTTCAAGCCGCCGAGCTTGTCGAAAATTTCGAAGGCGCCCCAGTAGCCGATCCCGATGACGATGGCCAGGCCGATCCCGTAGAAGGCGCCGCGCCGTCCCGTGGTGAACGAGAACGGGACGGCGATGACGGCCATGATCAGCGTGACCAGCGGGAACGAGAACTTGCGATAGAGGTCCACCCTCAGGCTGCTGACGTCGAAACCGCTCGTGGCCAGGTCGTCGATGTAGTCCCGGAGTTCCCGAAAGTTCATCTGGGACGCCAGCCGGACTTCCTTCTTGAAGTGCTCGGGCGCGTCCCGCATTCCCGGGAATTCCCGGGCTTCGAACGGTTCGTAGGCGTCTTCGCCCGCCGGGCCGACCGACCGTTTCCAACCGTTCTCGAAGGCCCACGCGCGCCCGTCCCAGACCGCGCGGGAGGCGTAGGTCCATTCCTCGAGCGCGAACGTGGCCGGGCTGAACGAGAAGACGTTCAGGTCGTAGAAGATGTTGCGATCGGGATCGAAGTATGGGTAGTAGTAGACCCGGTCGTCGGAACCCGCCATCCATTGTCTTTGCGGATCCCGGTAGCTCTGCTCGGCCCGCCCCTTGATCGTGTTCCTGTAGAAGTCCTGTTGCCGGTTGGTGTACGGCAGCAGGAAGTCCTGGAGAAAGTAAGTTCCGGCCGACAGCAGTCCTCCCATCAGGAGCAACGGAACGCACAGACGGTAGAGGCTGATGGCGCCGGCCTTGACCGCGAGGGTCTCGTTGGACTTCGTGAACACGCCCAGGCTGATGAGGACGGCCACCAGGACGGCGAGCGGGGACACCCAGTAGAAGATCTGGGGCAGGAGAAAGAGGAAATAGCTGCCGACGACGCCGGGGCTCGTATCGTTGCGGACGATGTCGGAGAGCAGCTCGAACAACGTGACCACGACAAAGAGCGAGACGAAGATCGCCAGCACGAGCGCGAAGAACGCCCAGAAGGACCGCAAGATGTAGACGTCCAGGATGCGGAACCACGTGGGATGCGCCCGGGGCGCGGTCCCCGGACGCGCGCTCGCCGCGCGCCGAACCGGGGTCAGCCGCGACAGTAGACGCGCGCCCCCGTCGAGGAGAGCGTCGGGAAAGCGATTCCGGCTCTCGCTTCCCGACCGCGCCAGGAGCGCGGCCCCCAGCAGCGCGAAGACGAGGTTGGCCCCCCAGGTCCCGGCGAACGGCGACATCTGGGCGTCTTCGGCGATCCTCGTGCCGCCGATGAAGAGCATGTAGTAGGCCAGCATCAGGACGGCGCTGGTCACCAGGCCCATGGAACGCCCCCCGCGGCGCGTCCGCAATCCGAGCGGAAACGCGATCGTGGCGAAGGCCACGGCGGCGAAGGGCATGGCGAGGCGGCGATGGAACTCCACCTGTTCGGCCTCGGTCGCCGATCCTTCCTGAATGCGGTCCCACAGCGCCGCGGTGGGGCTCCGCAGCGCGTCCTCCGGCGCCGGAACGTCGCCGGACGCCGTCGGGACCCGAGGCAGTGGAATGGAATGGGACGCGAAACGGGCATACGTGTAACGGCTCTGCGCGAGTCGGGACACGCGCTGCGTGCTTCCCGACGCCAACGTGAGTTCGTACCGCCCGTCGGCTCCGTCTCCCGTCAACCGTCCGGACTCGGCGACGATGATCTCGGTTTCGTCGGGGTCTTGCACGTTCGCGAGCAGGACACCCCGCCAGTCGCGGCCGTCGGGCGAGACGTCCGGAACGTAGAGGACCCAGTCCTCGAGGTCTTCGTTGAACACGCGGGGGCGCAACTCGAGCGCCGCCTGGCGGGTCGCGACGTCCGCCGTCCAGGCCTGGAGCCGTGCGATGCTGGCCGGCGCGATCCAGATCGCCAACGCGAGGTTCGCGGCCCACGCCAGAACGCCCAGTGCGAGCACCGGGCGAACGATGGCGCCGGTTGAGAAACCGGCGGCGCGCAGCGCGACGCTCTCGCTGTCGGAGGACATGCGCCCCAGCCCGGTCAGAACCCCGACCAGAACGGCCGTCGGGATCGTGAACGTCAGGGCGGAGGGCGCGAGCATCCGGATCAAATCCCACAGTTCCGACGGGCTCGGCGACCACCGGAGAACGAGCTCGAGCAGGGCGCTGATTTGCCGGCCGACCAGGACGCCCGTCAACGCGAGCAAGGCGATGAGCGTCGGCGTGAGAATCTCGCGGAAGATGTACCGGTCGATGCGATTCATGACACGGCTTCGGCGAGGGCCGCGTCGAGGTCGGCATACCGGAACTCGTAGCCGGCGGACAGGGCCTTCGAAGGAATTACGCGCTGTCCGGTCGCAAGGATGTCGGCGAAGCCGCCGAACAGGACCTTCAGTCCGAGGACGGGGATCGGCAGGACGGCGGGACGGCGGAGCGCGCGGCCCAGCGCCTTGGAAAAATCCCGGTTCGTGACGGGTTCCGGAGCGGTCGCGTTCACGGGACCGGCGAGTGCCCCGCGCGTGAGCGCATCGAGCGCAATACCGATCACGTCGTCGACGTGAACCCAGGACATCCACTGGCGGCCGTTGCCGATCGGACCGCCGACGCCCATCTTGAACGGCGTGAGCATCTGCGCCAGGGCGCCGCCGCCCCGGCCCACGACGATGCCGACGCGGGGGTTGACGACCCGCACGCCGGAATCCGCGGCGCGGGCGGCTTCGCCTTCCCATCCACGGCACACGCGCGCCAGAAAATCCGTTCCGGCGGAGGCCGCCTCGTTGAGACGTTCGTCGCCGCGAACGCCGTAGTAGCCGATGGCGGAAAAACTGACCAGGACCGAGGGCGGCCGTGATGCGCGGCCAATCGCGCCGGCCAGGGCGCGCGTGTAGAGGATTCGACTCTCCTCGATGACGCGCTTCGCGTTCGCCGTCCAACGCTGGGCGACCGGGGCGCCGGCCATGTGAACGACGCCGTCCAGGCCCTCGAGCACGCCCGGATCCAGCTCCCGGCCGGGCAGGTCCCACTCCACGACGCCCGCAGCGTTCGGAAACGCCCGGGACGCGCTCTCCCGGCGCCGCGTGACGATGACTGTGGAATGCCCGGCGGCATCCAGCGCCGCGACCAGTTTCCGGCCTATGAACCCGGTGGCGCCCGTGACCGCGACTTGCACGTCTTCCTCCTAGAGGAGATCCCGAAGGATCCGAAAAAGGCGTTCCCGGGACACGCGGCCCGAGGCCACGTGGGCGGCCCTGCCTTCTTGCCAGAACAGCGTCAGCCGCCCCGACGACCCGGTTTCGTCGAACAGCAGCCCCTCCGACCCGCGAATCGCCAGCCGTTCCGGCCTCGGGCCGTCGCCGAAACGGGCCTCGTCGGGATTCTCGTCCGGTGCGAACGCATGCAGGTCGAGAACGGCGGCCAGCTCGTCGGACGGAATCTCGGTCGGGCGCGGATCGCGGAACGAATACAGGACGAAGATCTCATCGTCGACCAGCCGGAACGTCTGCCGGACCACCGGATGGAACAGGACATCCGTCGAGCGGCCCAGGATCTCGATTTCGTCGACGAAACCGCCGGCGACGGCGACGTTGTCCCGGACGCCCTCCGCCGAAGACAACCCCATGAGATCGACGCCCGCCGCGTCGCGCGCGTCGCCGTAGGTCGCCGGCGAGAAATCGTCGTCGGTGACGAACGTGACGATCGGGTTGGGGTGAATTTCCGACCGATAGGGTGGACCCGCGGGCACCTGAGCGGCCACGGGAGCGGCCATGAGGGCCGTGAACCCGACGATGGGCCCGATTCGCGACATCGGCCTGATTGTAGCACCCCGGACTATAATCACCGGGATGACGCGGCCTTCCGACGCCGGCGCGCGGCGCGTTCCCGTGGCGCTGACCGTTGCCGGCTCCGACTCCGGCGGCGGCGCCGGCATCCAGGCCGACCTGAAGACATTCACGCGCCTGGGCGTCTACGGAACGTCGGTCGTGACCGCCGTCACGGCCCAGAACTCGCGTGGCGTCGCCATGGTGGCGGGGGTGGGGGACGCGGCCGTGGCGGCGCAGTTGCGTGCCGTCCTCGAGGACATTCCGCCGGATGCGACCAAGGTCGGCATGCTCCATTCGTCCGCCAACGTCCGGACCCTCGTCGCGCAGCTTCGGCTGCACCGTCCGCCGCGCCTGGTCGTCGACCCGGTGTTCGAATCCAGCTCGGGCGCCCGGCTGCTCGATGGCGAGGGCGTCGATCGCGTCCGCGACGACCTGGCGCCGCTGGCGTTCCTGATCACGCCGAACCTGGACGAGGCCGAGGCCTTGACCGGCGAAACCGTACGTACCCCCGGCCAGATGGAGACGGCCGCCCGGCGGCTTCGCGAGATGGGCGCCCGCAACGCGCTGGTGAAGGGCGGACACCTGGAAGGACGCCGCCTCGTTGACGTGTTCTTCGATGGGCGGGAGGTCGTTCGGTTCGCCGGTGAACGCATCGAGACCCCCCACCGCCACGGGACCGGATGCGTGCTGTCGGCCGCCGTGGCCGCCTACCTGGCTCGCGGCGCCGAGGTGCGGACGGCCGTCTCGCGCGCCCGGGTATTCACGCGCCGCGCGATCGAGAACGGCCTGCCGCTGGGGCAGGGCATCGGGCCGTGCGATCCGGTCGGGATCGACCTGTAGGCCCAAGCCGCGTCCGTTCGACCATGACGGTAATCCCGATGTCCACTCCGCACGGTGCTCTACCGGCCTTCCGGCGCCGGCAGACATCGATTCCGGCTTTGACTTCGCCGCGACCGGCTTGTAGCCTGCGGGTGGTCCGCGTGACGAAAGGACGTTGAGGCGCGATGGAACTGTTCGAAGCAAAGGATTTTCGTGTGTTCTCGATTCCGGGTTTCGAGGAGCGCATGGCGGCGTTGGCCGAGCGGGTTCGGCCAAAGCTGGAATCGATCGGAGATGCGTTGGCGCCGCCCATCGCATCCATCGTGGATCGGCCGGTCTTTGCACACGTGGCGCGGCACGCCCGCCGCACGGTCCATCCCCCCGACGATACCTGGGCCGCGATCGGCGGCGACCGGCGCGGATACAAGAAGGACGTCCACTTCAAGGTGGCCGTCTCGGAGAACTGCGTGCGGCTGCTGTTCGAGGTCGGGCCCGAGTACTACGACAAGGCGGAATGGGCGCTCCAGTGGCGGCGCGAGGGCGCGCTCGTCCGTGGGGCGATCGCTGGGGGCCGCCGGTTGTCCTGGTTCGAGAACGAGCATGACGAGGAGCCGGCCCGGTCGATCGCCGCGTTTTCGGATGCCGAATTGATCGGGCTCGGCGCCGAATTGACACGCCGCCGCGACGGCCAGCTCGTACTGGGGCGGCGCATCGACCGGGCCGCGTTTCTGGCGATGACGCCGGCGGGGTTCAAGCGCACGGCCGTCGCGACGTTCAAGCGGCTCGGTCCGCTCTATACCCTCCATTCGGCCCGGGAGCCGGCCGCGGCCCGGTAACGCGTCGTCCTATCCGGCCGCCTCTCCGGCCCGGAGCTTGGCGCCGATGTATTGCCGGTGGCTGAGGTGGAGCGCCGAGGCGATGGCGCGCAACTCTTCCAGCTCGCGGTGGGTGAGACCCCCGTCGGCGCCGGCGACCCCGAACAACAGGTCGAGCAACTCGACCCGGTCCTCCAGCGACGTGCCCGTCGAGTATTCCGAGATCAGGCGGTGACGGTCGAGCCCGCGCACCGATTCCTCGTGAATGATCGCGAGCAGCACTTCGAGCGCCTCGTCGTCGAAGCGCCCGCGGCCCTGCAACTGTCTCCGGATTTCCTCGATTTCCCGTTCGTCGATGTCATGGTCGGCGTACGCGACGATTCCCATCAGCCCGCCCAGGAGAGCGAGCCGGTGCATTTCCGGAGTGATCCGGGCGGCGTCGGTTCGCCGCCGCAGCTTGAACAGGATCTTGTTCCGCAGGAACTCGTCGATGTCGGCCTCCGGCCGGGGCGGCCGGGTCTGGAACAGGGTCTTGAGCCGCCGGAACATCAGGTCCAGCGACGACGGCTCGCGGAGGATCTCCTCGTAGCGCCGCAACAGCTCGGTTTCTTCCGGCGTGATCCGGTCGTCGGCGCCGATCACGCTTTCGATGTGCGCGATCACGTCCCGCCGTTCGCGTTCCGAGCCGATTCGCGCGACGAGATCGCGAAGGACGGCTTCGCGCTCGTCGTCGGTCGGAGGGTCTTCCAGGAAGGGTTGCAGGGCGAACCAGTCGGTGTCGTCCAGCTCGAATCGGCGCGCCAGTTCCTTGATGTAGTTCATCTCGGACTGGGACAGGGTCCGGTCGGCCCACGCGGCCGCGGCCAGCACCTTCAACAGCGAAACGGCGTTCGAGGCGTGGACCATGGGCGGATTGTACCAGCCGGTCGGAGAGGCGGCGCGGCGTCAGACGCCCAGGACGGTGCGTTCCAGCCAGAGGACGAACGTGTCCATGAACGTGAAGTACGCGTTGAAGCGCGTCAGGCTGTTGGTCAGGATCAGCGCGCCGATGGCGACGACGAGGACTCCGCTCGCCACTTCGACTTTCCGGAGATGGCGCCGGAAATGGCCGTAGAGGGACAGGAACCGGTTCAGCCCGACGCTGGTTGCCAGGAAAGGCAATCCGAGTCCCGCCGAGTAGATCGAGAGCAGGAACATGCCTTCGGTGACCGATTCCCGCGTGCCGGCGACGGTCAGGATGCCGGCCAGGATCGGGCCGATGCACGGGGACCATCCGAAGGCGAACGCCAACCCGAGCACGAACGCGCCGACGGCGCCGCGCGGCTTGACGTCGTGAAATCGCGCGTCTTGGTACAGGAACGGAATCCTGAAGACGCCGATCAGGTGAAGGCCGAAGACGATGATCAGGGCGCCCGCCACGCGGAACAGGATCGACATCTGCGACATCAGGAACTGGCCCACCACGCTGGCCGACGCGCCCAGGAGGATGAACGTCACCGAGAACCCGCAGATGAAGAGGACGGAGTTGACGATGACGATCCGGCCGACGCCCGGGTCGTTCGTTTGCAGACGGTCCAGCGAGATGCCCGAGACGATCGAGATGTAACCGGGCACCAGGGGGAGCACGCAGGGGGAGAGAAACGAGATGGTCCCGGCGACGAATGCCGCGACGATGCCGATATCCGTCATCGGCGACGATTATCGCATGAACACTCTCGCCGCCCGGGGCGAAATCGCTCCCGGCCCCTTCCAGGACCCGTCCACGGTCCGAACCCTGACCTGTCCCCGCGATCGGCGTAGAATGAAGCGTGGCGTAACGCCAGAGGAGGGTTTCATGTGGGCCGCGTTCGCATGGATGTTCACGGTGTTCTCCGTCGCCCAGGGCGACGCCCTGTGGCTGGAGTATCCCCACCGCGACGGCCTGGAACGCGTGGAGGCCGAATGGCGCGGCCGCACCGTTCCGCTGGCGCGGTCGGGCGGTTCGTGGGTGGCGGTTCTCGGCGTCGACCTGGACCGTGCGGCCGGTGATCATCCGGCGCGGGTCACGTTCGCCTTCGCCGACGGCGCCACCGAGGTCCGGCGCGAAACGATCCGCGTCACCCCGAAGGAATTCCCCATCACCCGATTGACGGTGGCGCCGCGTTTCGTGGAGTTGAGCCCCGAGAACCTGGCGCGCGCGAACCGCGAGAGCGCGCGCCTGGGCGAAGTGTTCGCGGCCATCACGCCGGAGATCCACTGGACGGAGGGGTTCGAAGCGCCGATTCCCGGAGGGCGGGGGAGCAACTTCGGTCACCGGCGCGTCTTCAACGACCAGCCCCGGAACCCGCACTCGGGCGCCGACATCGCGGCCGTCGCGGGGACGCCGGTACGCTCGGCGAACCGGGGCCGCGTGGCCGAAACCGGCGACTACTTCTTCAACGGCAACACCGTGATCGTGGACCACGGGCAGGGTGTCTTCTCCGTCTATCTCCACCTTTCAGGGATCGACGTCGAGATCGGGCAGATGGTCGAGAAGGGGGAGGTCCTCGGGCGGGTCGGCGCCACGGGGCGCGTGACGGGTCCGCATCTCCACTGGGGATTCCGGATCCAGAACGCCCGCGTGGATCCGTTCTCGCTGACGCGACTGCCATGACGGCGATGTTCGATTTCCTGAAGCGCGGCGGCGGGCCGACCCCGCGGCAGATCGAGAAGGCCGTCAAGCGGTTGACCGAGACCCACGGGGAGGAAGCGCCCCGCATCGAGGCCGCCGAAAAGCTGTTCGCCTGGGGAACACCCGAGGCCCTGTTGGCCCTTCTCAAGCGGTTCACGATGTCCAGCCGCGTGATCACCCAGGACATCGAGGAGAAGCGGATGGTCGTCGACATGCTCGTCGAGGCCGGCGAGCGCGCCGTCGATCCGATCCTCCGTTTCATGAAACATCATCACCAGGTGGACTGGCCGGTGCAGGCGCTGGCGCGAATCGTGTCCAGGGACGAACTGGTCCGGCGCCTGGTGGACATCATCGAGAGCGTCGCGCAGAGCGAGTTCGCGGCGCCGGAGCATCGAGTCAGCCTGATCCGGGCGGTCCACGACCATGTCACGCCCGACATGGAGCCGCTGTTGACGGGGTTCCTGGACGACGCCGACGACGACGTCCGGATCGCCGCCGTCGAGGCGCTCGTGGGGTTGGGCGAGTCGACGCGGGCAACCCTGCTCGAAGCCTTCCTCGCGGCGGACGACCGTCCCCGGATCCGGCGCCGCATCGCCGAGCTGTTCGCCGATCACGGCTGGGCCGTCAAGGGATTCCGTCCGCGGGTGGAAGAGACGCTCCCGGACGGGTTCGGCCTGACCGCGAAAGGCATCCTCCAGCGGCGGTAGGGGCGGGCCCCGAATGAAACGCGAGATCGCGCTCGTGATCCTGGGCGGCTGGATGCTGGGCATCGTCATCGTGGCCGCCGTCGCCATGCAGAACTTCTACACGATCGACCGCCTGCTGGAGGCGATGCCGAATCCGGCGTTCGAGGGCGGCGTCGAAGTCCTGGACGCCGACCGCCCGGGGGCGGCCCGTGAGTTTCTCCGCTATCTTGCTTCCGAGTTGAACCGGCTGTTCTTCGTCGCCTGGGGGGTGGCCGAGACCGTGATGGGCGCGGCGTTGACGGCGCTGGTCTGGAACCTGGGGCGCGTGCGTCTGCGCGTGGCGGCGCTGGCGATGCTGGGCCTGACCGTCGTGCTCACGTTCGCCGTGACGCCGCCGATCGTCGACATCGGCCGCGCGCTGGATTTCGTGCCGAGGGATCCGCCGCCTCCGGAGCTGGCCGCGTTCGGGTGGCTACACGCCGCCTACAGCATCGGCGACGGTTTCAAGCTCGTCGCGGGCGTTCTCGCGGCCGTCTGGATCGTGAAGGGAAGGCCCGTGCTAGACGGTGACCGGTCCGACGCCTAGCTCTTCGCCGACGAGGCGCCCCACGAGCGCCGGCAAGGCTTCTCCGGTCCTCGCAAGGACGAAAGCGTCGCGTTCGACCATCCAGTCGAGCTTGAAGCTCGTGGACAGGGCGGATATCCAGATCTGACCCGCCGCGCTGTTCGGGCTGATGACGATCTTGGAGGGCGACGGCTCCTCGATCTCGAGTGTCAGGACGCCTCCCTGATACAGGATCTCGACATCGTGCGCCTCGGCGACGACGTCGAGGCGCCGGTTGAGCGTTTCGAGCGCTTCCACGCTCTTCCGTCCGAACTCGGCTTCCCCGATCACGGCAAGATTGTACGTGAAGACCGTCTATAATGGGCGGTCGAATCTGTCGCGATGAATCCGTTCGAACTGACCCGCGAATTGATGCGCATCCCGTCCCTGACGGGGTCCGAAGGAGAGGTGGGCCGCTACCTGGCCGCCTACCTGGAACGCACGGGATTCGAGGTCGCGACCCAGGAGGTGGGATCCGACCGTTGGAACGTCATGGCCGGAACGGCCGGCGCCGAAGTCGTTTTCTGCACTCACATCGACACCGTTCCGCCATTCCTGGACGTGGACGAAGACGACGACGCGCTGTATGGCCGGGGTGCGTGTGACGCCAAGGGCATCGCGGCCGCCATGATCGAGGCGGGCGCCCGGCTGCGGGCCGACGGCGTGGACGGTTTCGGATACCTGTTTCTCGTCGGGGAAGAGACCGGAGGCGACGGGGCGAGGGCCGCGAACTCGCTCGACTGGAACTCCCGATACGTCATCGTCGGCGAGCCGACCGAAAACCGGCTGGCGCGGGCGCAGAAGGGAACGCTTCTGGCCGACCTGCGGGTCGCGGGGCGGGCCGCGCATTCCGGTTATCCCGATGCCGGACGCTCGGCGGTGCATCCCCTGATCGACGTGCTGTCCGACTGCATCCGCGCGGACTGGGGCGCGGACCCCGAGCTGGGACGGGGCACCTGCAACGTCGGCGTGTTGCGGGCCGGCGAGAAGGCCAATATCCTGGCGCCGCAGGCCACGGCCGGCCTGATGATGCGGACGGTGGAAGGCGTCGACGAGGCGCGCGCGAGACTGGACGGGATCGTGGCGGGGCGCGCGGAGATCGACGTACTGGCGGGATCGTCGCCGCAGGTGATGCACGTGGTCGACGGCTTCCCGACGACGGTCGTGGCGTTCGGCAGCGACGTGCCGTATCTGGGGCGCCTCGGACGGCCGCTGTTGGTGGGGCCGGGATCGATCCTGGACGCGCACACGGCCAACGAGAAGATATCCAAGCGGGAGCTTCTCGACGGCGTCGACCTGTACGAGCAGCTCGTTCGAAGGCTGCTGGACACCGCGGACTCATGAAGATCGCGATCATCGGATACGGGCGCATGGGGCGCGAGGTCGAGAAGGCGGCCGTCGCCGCGGGGGACTCCATTGCCGGGATCTTCGACATCGAGCCCCCGGCGACGGCGGCCGCGCTCCGCGAGGCCGACGTCGCGATCGAGTTCTCGACGCCGGATGCGGTCCTGGGCAACATGAGGACCGCGGCCGACGCGGGCGTGGACCTCGTCGTGGGGACGACCGGCTGGTACGCGCGTCTGGCGGACGTGCGGCCCTGGTTCACCGACTCCGCCATGCTCTACGCGCAGAACTTCTCGATCGGGGTCAACGTCTTCTACCGCATCGCGCGGCTCGCCGCCGAGCTCATCGACCGGTGGCCGCAGTACGACGCGCATATCGCGGAGCGGCACCACGGTCGGAAAGTCGACAGCCCGAGCGGCACGGCGCTGCGGTTGGGCGAGATTCTCCTGGACGGCATGGATCGAAAGACGCGGCTTCTGTCCAGCGCTCCCGACGGCATGATCGCGCCCGAATGCCTGCAGATCTCCTCGGTTCGTTCCGGTCACGCCGCCGGCGTCCACGCCGTTCGATTCGATTCCCCAGCCGACGAGATCGAGCTGAAGCACGTGGCCCGCGACCGCACCGGATTCGCGCTGGGCGCGCTGGCCGCCGCCCGCTGGGTTCGCGGCCGGCGCGGGGTTTTCACGATGGACGACGTCGACCTGGGAGAGGCGGTGACGCGATGACGAAGTCGGGTTTCCGCGGAACGGGCACGGCGCTGGTGACGCCGTTCACGTCCGGGGGCGCCGTCGACGAGGCCGCCCTCGGGCGCCTGGTCGATTTCCAACTGAAGAACGGCGTCGACATGCTGTTTCCGTGCGGCACCACCGGAGAGAGCCCGACGCTGGAGGACGGGGAGTGGGAGCGGGTCGCGTCGCTCGTGCTGGAGCGGGCGGGCGGCGCCGTGCCGGTGATCGTGGGCGCCGGCTCGAACTCCACGGCCCACGCCGTGCGGTTGACGGAGCGGGCCGCGCGCCTCGGGGCCGACGGCGTGCTGTCGGTGGGGCCGTACTACAACCGTCCGCAGCAGGGCGGGTACTTCGAGCACTACAAGGCCGTGTCCGAGGCCGCCGACATCGCCGTCGTGCTCTACAACGTTCCCGCGAGAACCGGGGGCGGCATTCATCCGGAGACGACGCTGCGCCTGGCGGAACTCCCCGGGATCGCGGCGATCAAGGAAGCTTCGGGGAGCCTGGATCCGGTGGGCGAGATCCTGCGTCACCGGCCGCCGGGGTTCGGCGTCCTGTCGGGCGACGACCCGCTGGCGGCGGCGGAGATCGCCATGGGCGCGGACGGCGTGGTTTCGGTGACGTCGAACGCGGCGCCCGGCGCGTTCAAGCGGATGGTCGACGCGGCCCTCGCCGGCCGGATCAGCGAAGCGCGGGAGCTTCACTACCGGCTCCTCCCGTTGATCCAGGCGCACTTCATGGAACCGAATCCCGTTCCGGTCAAGTCGTTGTTGGCGATGATGGGACTGATCGAGGAAGCGTACCGACTGCCGTTGGTCCCTCCCGAAACGCGGACTCGCGACGCCGTTCGTCACGCGGCCGAGACCCTGGCCATCCCGCTGGTAGCTCATCGATCACATCAAGTAGTAGATTCAAATAATTGATTCAAATGGATATAAGAGGATGACGGAGATCCGCCAAGACATCGAGCGGCTCCTGGATCTCCCGCCTCGGACGGCGCGTGTCGAGGGTATGGCCGTCGTCGAGAGGTTTCGGGCCGGCCTCAACCGCGGGGATTTTCGGGCGGCCGAGAAGGTCGACGGGGTCTGGCGCGCCAATGCGTGGGTCAAGCAGGGAATCCTCCTGGCGTTCCGCATCGGCGACAACCGGGAACGCGAGCTCGCCGGCGAGTTCCGTTACCGTGACAAGGACACCCTGCCGCTGCGGCGCGTCGGCGACGGGCCGCGCGTCGTCCCGGGCGGTTCGAGCATTCGCGACGGCGTATACATCGGCGCGGGCGTCATCTGCATGCCGCCGATGTTCATCAACATCGGCGCGTGGGTGGATGACCACACCATGGTGGATTCCCATGCGCTGGTGGGATCGTGCGCGCAGATCGGCAAGCGCGTCCATGTCTCGGCCGCGGCCCAGATCGGCGGCGTGCTCGAGCCCCCGGGCGCCGTGCCCGTGGTGGTCGAGGACGACGTGTTCGTGGGCGGCAACTGCGGCGTCTACGAAGGCGTGATCGTCGGGGAAGGCGCGGTCCTGGCGCCGGGCGTCCTGTTGACCGGCGCGGTGACGGTCTACGACCTCGTGCGCGCGCAGGCGTACCGCAGGACGGCGGGCGCGCCTCTCCGAATCCCGGCCGGCGCGGTCGTCGTCCCGGGCACGCGCCCGGCGACCGGCCGTTTCGCGGCCGATGAGGGCGTGGCGCTCTACGCGCCCGTGATCGTCAAGTACCGGGACGCGCGAACCGACGCGGCCACGTCCCTCGAAGACGCGCTGCGCTGAGGTCCGGCGGCCTCAGCCGCTCGCGCGCCGCGACGTGGCCGAACGATAGAGCAGGAACACGACGGCGGCCAGAAGCGCGATCCCGGGCGCGTTGCCTTCGTGCACCCCCCAGAACGCCAGAATGTCGGGTTGGCCGTAGATGACGATCGGCACGGCCATCCCGATGCCCACCAGGGCTTCTCCAGTGATCAGGCCGGCCGCGAATAGCACGCCGCGGTCCCCGGCCCCGGCGGGGCGGATCCGGGAGGCCGCGTACGCCAGCAACCCGCCGATCGCGATCGGCACGGACAATTCGAACGGCAGGTAGATGCCCACGGCCAGCGCCAGGACGGGCGTTCGGAACCGGCGGCCGGTGCGTTCCAGGTAGAGGTCCAGAACGATGACGGCCACGGCGATCAGCATTCCGATGAGCACCATGACCATCGGGAGTCCGCCCATGAAGACGCCGCGCGCCACCGACGCCATCAACGTGGCCTGCGGCGCCGCGAGCGGTTCCGGATGCGTCTCGGTCGGGACCCCGATCCCGTACGCGTTCAGCAGGAGCGTCAACGTCGGCGCGGCCACCGCGGCCGCGGCCACGACGCCCACGCATTGCATGATCTGCTGCTTGAACGGCGTGGCGCCGACGATGTAGCCGGCCTTCAGGTCCTGCAGGTTGTCGCCCGACAGGGCGGCGGCCGAGCAGACGACCGCTCCGATCAGAATCGCGGAGGCCGGGCCGAGGGGATCGTCCGCGCCCAACAGCAGCAGCAGGAGCAGGGCCGAGGCGAGGATGGTCGCGATCGTCACGCCCGAAACGGGATTGTTCGACGACCCGACCAGGCCCGCCATGTACGCCGCGACGGCGGAAAACAGGAAACCGGCCGCGAGCATGACGACCGCCATGAACGCGGACACCAACGGGCGGCCGGTGATGTGCTGGAAGATGAGGTACAGGGGAAGCAGCGAAACGACCATCAGAGCGCCGATCCACTGCATCGGCACGTCGCGGTCGGTCCGAACGCGAACGGTTCCGGCGTCGCGCGACCTGCGATACGCCGCGGCGCCGGACCGTATGCCCGCGATCAGGTTCGCGCGTATGCGGACCAGGGCCCACAGGCCGCCGATCACCATGGCGCCGACTCCGATGTAGCGGGTCTGGGTGGACCAGATCGACCCCGCCGCGTCGACGGCCGGAACGGCCGGGTCGACGCCCTGGACGGCCGCGACGATCGGAATCGCGACCAGCCAGTTGATGGCGCCGCCGATGAAGACCAGAACCGCGATGTTGAGCCCGACGATATACCCGACGGCCACCAGGGCCGGCGAGAGGTTGCTCCCGAAGTAGAGGATCGTGTTGCCGGCGTAGGCGGCCTGCTCCACGACGCCGCCCCAGAGGCGCAGCCCCAGCTCGCCGAACTTGAAGGTGGCGCTGACCGCGCCGGCGGTCGCGATGTGCCGGATGCCGGTCCCGCCGGATTCGCCGACCTTCAGGACTTCGGCGGTCGCGACGCCTTCCGGGAACGTCAGCGGCTTCTCCACGATCAGCGCGCGACGCAGCGGAATCGAGAACAGCACGCCGAGAATGCCGCCGAACCCTGCGATCATGGTCGTTTCCAGGTAGTCGAACTCGGTCCACACACCCAGGATCACCAGGGCTGGAATCGTGAAGATCACGCCGGCCGCCACGCTTTCGCCGGCCGAGGCCGCCGTTTGCACGATGTTGTTCTCGAGTATGTTCGACGTTCGGAACGCGCGGAGTATCGCCATCGAGATGACGGCCGCCGGCACGGACGCCGAGACGGTCATTCCGGCGAACAACCCGAGGTACATGTTGGCCGCGCCCAGAATGACCGCCAGCAGCGCGCCCAGCAGCAACGACTTGACGGTGATTTCGGCGAGGTTCGTCGACGGGGAGACATAGGGTTTTCCAGCGTTGGCGCCGTTCATGCGGCATAGCATAGCAGCCGGCGGGGCCGCGGCGCACCGCCGACCGCGCGCCTCGCGCGGTATGATGACGTCGGCGCCGCGGTCGTCGCCGGCGCCGGCAGGGAGACGGGATGAATACCGAAATCGGATCCACCGACGTGCGACCCTGGGGTCGCTTCACGGTTCTCGACGATGCGGCCGGCTACAAGGTCAAGCGGATCGAGGTCGCGCCCGAACGCAGGCTGAGCTACCAGAAGCATGCGTCGCGCGCCGAGCATTGGACGGTCGTTCGCGGCGAGGCGCACGTGACGCTCGACGGCCGCGAGATCGACCTGGGTCCCGGTCAGAGCATCGATGTTCCGGTGGGCGCGGCGCACCGCCTCGAGAACCGGGGCGGCGAGCGTCTGATCGTGATCGAAGTTCAGCGCGGAAGCTACCTTGGAGAGGACGATATCGTGCGACTGGACGACGATTTCGGCCGCGCTTGATCACCGTGTCGCGCCCGGCGAGGTTGCGCCGTCGTCCGCCTCGAATTCCACGACCTCGATGTCGACGTTGTTGGACGCGCCCCCCACGGTCCTCCTGTAATGTTCCAGCCGGCCGGTTTCGGGATGGAAACGCGCCATGAGATAGGCGGCGTAGCCGGCCGGCGCCCCGAGCTGACGGGGATCTTCCGATAGCGCCAGTTCCTGGCGCAGGGTCCGGAACAGGCCGTGGATCGAATAGTCGTCGCTCCGGTCCGGAGCGACTTCGATGCCGTCGAACGTCATGCGGCGTACGGCGCCCTGGAACACGAAGACCTCGTAGCGGCCGCTCTCCACGCGTTGGCCGCCGATCTCGAGGACCATGCGATAGGAGCCGGGCCGGTGCGCGGCCCATCGCCGCTCGGCATCGTCCAGCACGGGTCCGGTGAGCGTGTCGAGTCCGGAGCACCCGGGAAAGATCAGGCACAGGGCGAGGAACTTTCGAACCGGCGCCGTGTCGCGAGTCATTTGCGAACCGTACCAGGACGGCGTGGAATTGTATATGGGCGCCGCCGCATCGAATAATCCTGTCGCGACGCACGACGAATGGACCTGATCTGGGTTCCTTGCAGAAAAGAATGACGATGTCGTTCCGTGTTCGGTCGACCCTTTCGGACCGGAAACGCGGCGGCGATTCTACGACACGCGCGCGTATCTTCGGTTTTTCGGATGCGCGTTCGTGGAGGGAAGCAGAACTAGAGAGAAACAAGGAGAAACTCGTAATGGCTACGAAGAAGAAAGCCCCTGCCAAGAAGAAGGCTGCCAAGAAGGCGGCGAAGAAGACCGCCAAGAAGGCTACCAAGAAGGCCGCCAAGAAGACGGCCAAGAAGGCTACCAAGAAGGCGGCGAAGAAGACCGCCAAGAAGGCGGCGAAGAAGACCGCGAAGAAAAAATAGGTCGTCCTGACCGAACGGCCGGGCCGCGTTGACCCGGCCGCGTGGGTTGGGGAGGCCCGTTGTCCAATCTTCGGGCCTCTTTTCAGTTTACCGGGACCGCATTCCGAATCCGGCTAGCCGCCCAAGGTGATCATTTCGATCTTCCTGCCGGCGGGCATCGGACGGCCCGATGCGATGGCCTCCCAGCGCGTCTCCGAGTACCGGTCGGTCCGTCCGGCCCAGATGCGCGCTATCGTTTCGGCCAGCCGCTCGTTGGAAGCCCCGCCGCGTATCAGCGGCCGCAGGTCGAATCCGGACTCCGAAAAGAGACAGGTCACCAGACGTCCGTCGGCCGTCATGCGGCCGCGGCTGCAGCTTCCGCAGAACGGCTCGGTCACCGATCCGACGATGCCGACGAACCCGCTTCCATCCTTGAAACGATACCGCTCGGCGGGCGCCCGGCCGTCCGGACGTCCCACCGGCTCGACGGGATACCGGGCGTCGATGGTCTCCAGGATCCGCTGCTTGGGAACCGTCCGCTCCATCGACCAGTTGTTGGCGTTGCCCACGTCCATGTACTCGATGAACCGCTGTTCGAACCCGTGCTCCCGGCAGTAGTCGACCAGATCCAGGATCTCGTCGTCGTTCACGTCCCGGATCACGACCGTGTTGAGCTTGATCGGAACGAAGCCCGCAACGCGCGCGGCCTCGACGCCCGCCAGGACCTGGTCGAGGTCACCGCGACGCGTCAGTTTCAGAAACCGGTCCTTCCGGAGCGTGTCCAGGCTGACGTTGATCCGGTCCAGACCCGCCGCGCGAAGAGCGCGCGCCTTTCCGGCCAGAAGCGACGCGTTGGTGGTCAATGACAGGTCGCGTATCTTCTCGATGGCCGCGAGGGACTGCACGAGGGCCTCGAGGTCGCGGCGGACCAACGGTTCGCCTCCGGTGATCCGTATCTTTTCGACGCCCAGGTCGGCGACGACCGATGCGACGCGCACGATCTCCTCGAAGGTCAGGATCGCATCCTTTTCGATCCAGACGTATTCGTCGAACGGCATGCAGTAGTTGCAGCGATAGTTGCAGCGGTCCGTGACGGAGATACGGAGGTCCTTCAGCGGACGGCGAAACGTGTCGGTGACGGTCACAGGGCGATTATGGCGCGGCCGGAGGTCCGGTTCAAGGACGGGGTGGCGGCGCGGCCGCGGATCTAACGTCGCATAATGATTATTATGTCGACTAATAGCACGCCCGAGGCCGTTGGCGCGTCCCGTCGCGCCGTTGACGCGCCGACGGAGCCCTTCCCTCGGGCGGACCCGCAAACGCGGTGGGGCAGGCGCTGTGGAAAAAGCTGTGGAAATGTCTATTTTTCAAGGGTTAAGCGGATTAACACGATGACTGGCAGCATGTTGCAGCGGTCCAACGCGAATGAGGCTTGTTGAAAACTCGCGTCTTTTACAAGCCTGTTACCATGCGTATTCCCGCGTCACCCGGGCTTGAAAGCCTTGCCGAGTGCGCTTTCTGCGACTATCGCTTGTTCAACTCCCTAGTGGACCGGGCTCGGTGCGGTACACGCGTCGCCAACAGCCATCGAATGGGCGTCCTGCAACGGATGGGCGCCGGAATCCGCTGTGGATCGGGCCTGGATCGGCGATCCTCGATCGGGTCAACGGCGGAGAGCGCCCAGGGCGTCACGGAGCGCCTCGAGCCGTCGGCCGGCCTCGGCGAGACGCCCTTCGGCGGTCAGTTGCTGGTAGTCCTCGAGCGCCTGCGCGGCTTGGGCGATGAGGGCTTCCCTGTCGTCGATGTCGGGCCCGGCGACGCCCGATCCGGTATCCGCGCCGGTGATTCCCAGCGGTACCGGCGAGGGATTGACCCCCTGACCGTCGAGCAGCTGTCCGAGCGCCTCTTCGAAGGACGCGCCGTAGCTCATCCGGTCTTCCGTGGCGAGCACCACGATCCGCAACTCGGGCATGGGGCTGCGCTCAGCCTGAAGGTAGATCGGCGAGACGAACAGAAGCGTGTCGTCGATCGGGATGACAAGGAGATTCCCCCGGAGCACGGTCGAGCCCTGCTGGTTCCAGAGGCTCAACTGGGAGGAGAGTTCCGGATCCTGGTCGATTCGCGCCTCGATCTGCAAGGGTCCTTCGATCAGGCGCGATTCGGGAAACGTGTATGCGCGCAACCGGCCGTAGGCGTCGCCGTCGCTGCGGGCGGCCATCCAGCCGATCAGGTTGTTCCGGTTCGCCGGGGTGAACGGCAGAATGGACACGAACTCGACGTCTTCCTCGCCGGGGAAGCGGAGCAGTACGAAGTAGGGCTCGATCTGGTCGGCCCCGGCCTGCGACCGGCTCTGTTGGGCGACGGTCCACAAGTCCGCCCGGTTGTAGAAGACTTGCGGGTCGTCGACGTGATACGTGGCGTATGTGAACGCCTGGATCTGGAACAGCAACTCCGGGTAGCGCGTGTGGAGCCGCAAGTTCGCGGGCATGGAGTCGGCCTCGGCGAACAGGTCCGGAAAGACGTTCCGGTAGGCCTGGATCACGGGATCGTCCGGTTCGAACACGTAGAACGTGGTCGCGCCGTCGTAGGCGTTGATCACGACCTTCACGCTGTTCCGGATGTAGTTGATGCCTCGTCCGCCGACGTTGATCGGCCGCGAATACGGGTGACGGTCCGACACCGTGAACGCGTCCATCATCCAGTACAGCGCTCCGTCGTCGCCGACCACCATGTAGGCGTCGTCGTCGTAGAGCAGGAACGGCGCGATCATGCGCGTCCGCTCCCGGATGTTGCGGCGCATCAGGAGTTGGCTGTCCGGCGTGACGTCGTTGGCGAACGGTAGCGTCCACAATTCCCCGGTCTCGTATGCCAGCAGGAGGCGGCGGAGGAAGGAGCCGACCCGGATGCCGCCTTCGCCTTCGTAGGTCGAGTACGCGTCGCCGGCCCGCCCTTCCGGGTAGTCGAACTCCTCGCGATTGGTGTTGACGTAGACGTGCCAGTCGGTCAACTCGCCGAAGTAGATCTCGGGGCGCTCGACGCGCACGGACTCGGACGCGCTCACCACCGGCATGTCGTAGAGGATCAGCTCGGGAAGGCCTTCGTCGGTGAACTGGTTGACCGGATTCATCGTCACGCCGTAACCGTGCGTGTAGATCAGCCGTTCGGCGACCCAGGCGTTCTCGGCGATCGGCACGCGGTCCAGGTTGAGCTCCCGGGTGGCCAGCATCATGGATTGCTTGCGGCCGTCGATGACGTAGCGGTCGACGTCGATGTCGGCGAAGTCGTAGTAGTCGCGGATCTCCTGGACCTGCTGCAGCGTGGCCTGCAGGGCCCGCCAGTCCCAGAGCCGGACGTTGTCCAGCGTCTGGGCATGGGCCGCGCGGTCGAACCCCTCCAGCGTCTCGACCGGGTTGAAGTCCATCTCCTCGACGTCGTCCAACCCGAAGGCGAGCCGTGTATGCCGGATGTTGTGCGCGATGTATTCCGATTCCCTGCCCAACTCGTTCGGCCGCACGATGAAGTTGGTCACGTACGCCGGATACGCCACCAGGACCAGAATATAGACCAGCGCGGGCATTCCGGCGGCGACGGCCAGGTTCCGTATCCGGCAGGCGCGGACGTTCCATGCGCTCCACACGGCGCCCAGCGCCAGGGCGAGCGTCAATACGCCGAGCCCGGGAAGGATCGCGTTGTCGTCGGCGTAATTGACGCCGGAAAACAGCTCGTGATCCTGGTAGAGCCGATGGAACCGGGCGAGGTTGGCCTGGATCGCCAGGGCGGCCAGGACGAGGGCGAGGCCGAGCGAAACGCCCCGGAACCGTTGCGCGGCGTCCATGGGCGCCATCAGGATTCCGCCGATCAGGACGATGATGCTGATCGCCAGCAACCAGGCGCCGACCGCGTCGTAGACCGGAAGGACGAACAGGTAGTGCGTCAGGTCGCGTTCCAGGATCGGGTCGACGGTCCCCGACGCCGCGGGCCGGTTCAGGAACAGCGCATAGCGGGCCCAATCCGCGCTGTAGGCGAGTCCGAACATCAGTCCGAGGCCCAACGACGCGAGCGCGGCAATCCGTTTCAGAACGTGCGTCCCCGGAATCTCGATCGTCTCGCCGCCGATCTCCACCAGGCGCCGGCTCTCCGACGCCTTCGGAATGACCGCCCTCAGCAGCAGGAACAAGGCGACGGCGGTGGCGGCCGCGAAGACGAGGAACGCGCCGGCCTGCACGGCGATGCGGATCCAGTACACCGAACGGAAACCGACGCTGGTGAACCAGAGGTCCTCGACGTACAGCGAGATGCCGCGAAAGGACAGGACGATCAGGACGAACACGGCGAGGGCGCGCGGAATCAGGCGTCCCCCGGGAAATGCCTCGACATTGGACCCACGCATGACTGGACAGCTTACACGGATCGGACGGATTAGTGTAATGATGTCCGCCGCGGACGATGCGGATCGCAGGGAGGAACACGTGGATCGCCTGTTGCTGATGCTCCCCGGACCGATGCAGGTTCCCGACGCCGTTCGGCAGGCGGCCCAGCGCCCCATGTTCTTCCATCGCTCACCCCGGTTCGCCGAGTTCCAGGCGGCCCTCAGGCGGCGCGTCCGTCCGCTGTTCGGGACCGACGCGGCGGACATCGTATTCCTGTCCTCGTGCGGGACGGGAGCGATGGAGTCCGCCGTCGTCAACCTCACGTCTCCGGGAGACGAGGTGATCGTCATGGTCGGCGGCGTATTCGCCGAACGGTGGGTCGCGATCGCGGAGGCGTACGGAATCCGGTCCCGCCCCGTGGAAGTCGACTGGCGTACCGGCGCCCGCGAAGGCGACGTGCGGCGCGCGATGGACCGCTGGCCGGAGGCCGACGTGGTCTACGTGACGTGGAGCGAAAGCTCGACGGGCGTTCGGATCGAGTTGGACGGCATCGGCGCCGCGGTCCGGGAGCGGGGGAAGTACCTGGCCGCCGACGCCGTGTCGGGCCTGGCCGTCTCGCCGCTCCGGATGGACTCCTGGAACGTCGATGTCGTCGTCTCGGGGTCGCAGAAGGGCCTGATGATGCCGGCCGGTCTGGGGCTGGTGGCCGTCAACGCGCGCGCCCTGCGGCATGCCCGCTCCTGCCGCTCGCCGCGCCTGACCTGGGACTGGGCGTCCTATCTCGAGGGCGTCCCCGTGACGCCGCCGTTGTCGCTGATGCATCAGCTCGACGCGTCGCTGGACCTGATCGACGCGATGGGCCCGGGCGGGTTGTACCGTCGCCGCCGGGACGTGGCCGACCGGATCCGCGCCCTGGTGCAGGACGCCGGCCTGGAGCTCTATGCACGGTCTCCGGGGGACGGGATCACGGCCGTCGTCGCCCCGGACGGCCTGGACGTCAACCGTTTTCGGAAACGCCTCGAGGACGGCTTCGGCATTCTGATCGAGGGCGGTCCCGGCCGTCTGGCGGGCCGGATATTCCGGATCGGCCACGTCGGTCACCTGACCGATGACGAGCTGGACTACTTCTGCGAGAGCTTCCGGACGGCGTTGGCGTCGGAAAGGCGCGGGTCGGGAGGCCCGGCGCGGGACGACGCCACGGCTTCACGGCCGCCGGAGACCGGATAGCCACATCTCGATCACCCCCAGCGCCTCGGGAAAACTCTCGCCGTCGGACGCGCGCACCCGGAGCGAGTGGTCGCCTCCGTCGATCCAGTGAATCGCGGCGCGGTCCCCGATCCTTTCCACGACCGCGGCGAGCAGGTCCGAGCGCGCCAGTGGGTCACGGTTGCCGCTGACGAACAACATCGGCTGACGCAACGCGTACAGGTGCGCGTCTCTCGGCTTGTCGATCCGTCCGGCCGGGTGCAGCGGATAACCCAGGAACAGCAGCCCCGCGAAGTGGCCCGCGTCGCCGGCGATGTAAGACGCGACGCGCCCCCCCATCGACTTGCCCCCGATCACCATCCGGCGGGGCGCGAACGTGCGTCGGATCGTGCTGGTCACGGCCGCGTAACTGGCTTGAAGCCTCTTTTGGGGATCCGGGATCCTGCGGCCGGCCTCCATGTAGGGGAAGTTGAACGTGACGGACAGGAAGCCCGCTCCGGCCAGCCCCCGGTGGAAGAACGACATGAACGCCGAGTCCATTCCCTGCCCGGCGCCGTGCCCGAGGACGACGGCCGTGTCCCGGTCCCAGGCGTCCGGGGCCCGGGCCGCCACCGGCATGCCGTCGACGTCGAGGCGTCGTTCCATGGGCACCTGGGTGCTAGATTCTCGAGACGTTCTCGAAGTACCGCACGAACATCTTCATGCCGCTCGAGGCCTGCCCCCAGTCGAAGTGCTCGTTGGGCGCGTGATAGCCGTGCTCGGGCAGGCTGAGGCCGAGGAACACGATCGGCGCCGCCAGGTAGTCGTTCATGGTGAGGACCGCGCCGATCGAGCCCCCCTCCCGGACCCATACCGGCGCCCGGCCGAACGCGTGCTGCATCGCGTCCCGGGCCGCGTCGGCGTAGGGGCCCTCCCGCGGACCCAGGTACGGCGGCAGCATGCCGTCCAGCTCGACCGCGGCGTCGGGATTGAGCTCGCCGACGAAGCGCCGGAGCGATTCGAACTGCCGGGCCGGGGATTGAGCCGGGACCAGGCGCATGCTGATCTTGGCTTCGGCGCGCGGGGCGATGGCCGACTTCACGCCCGGGCCGGTGTATCCGCCGACGATGCCGTGGACCTCGAAGGTCGGCCGCGTCCAGATCCGTTCGGCCAGCTCGGCGCTGTCTCCCGACCGCAACAGTCTCAGCCCATGAGCCTGGCGAAACACCTCGGCGTCGAAGCCCGACTTCAGCAGGGCGTCGCGTTCCTCGGCCGAGACCGGTTCCACGTCGTCGTAGAAACCGGGGATCCGGACCTCGCCCGTCTTCGAGTCGCAGCATGCGGCGGCCAGCGCGCAGAGCTCGGCCACCGGGTTGCGCGCCGCGCCGCCGGTCAGGCCGGAGTGGACGTCCTTCGTGCCGGTTTCGAGAAGGATGCGGGCCGTCAACATGCCGCGCAGGCCGCACGGCATCGCCGGGCGCGAGCGCGATATCCATACCGTGTCGGAGACGACCACCGAGTCGGACCGAAGCGCGTCGATGTTGGCCCGGACGAACGACTCGAAATGGGGGCTCCCGATTTCTTCCTCCAGTTCCCAGATGAAGCGGACGTTGACGGGGACTCCCTGCTCGGCGGCGTAGCGGGCCGCCATCAACGCGGTCAGGGCCGGCCCCTTGTCGTCGGTGGTGCCGCGGCCCGTGTACACGCCGTCGCGGATCCCCATGGCGAACGGGTCCGAGCGCCATTCGGGTTCGTCGGCCGGCTGGACGTCCAGGTGGTTGTAGACGCTCACGGTGGGCCGGTCCGGGCCCGCGCGGAACTCGGCCAGGACGACCGGGTTGCCGGGTGTTTCGACGACGGCGGCTTCCCCGCCGATTCCCCGGACATGGTCGACGACGGCGCCGGCGCACGTGCGGATCGCGGTTCGGTGTTCCGGGGACGCGCTGATGGTCGGGATCGCCACCCAGCGTCGAAGCGTCTCTTCGAACTCGCTTCGATGCGAGGTCACGTACGTGTCGATGGATCCGGACATGGGCGCGCGCGTGTCATGTTAGCAGCCGGCGGCCCCGGTGAAAAACGCCGGGAGCGCGTATATCATGGCAGGATGACTCGCCGCGCGGCCGAGTACTTCCACGTGTTGCAGGACCGCATCACCGAGTCGCTGTCCGCGCTCGACGGCGCGGGCTTCCGCGAGGACCACTGGGAGCGCGGTGGCGGCGGGGGGGGGCGGACCCGCGTGCTGGAAGACGGCGCCGTGTTCGAGAAGGCCGGCGTCAATTGCTCCAGCGTCCACGGGGAACTGTCCGACGAGTTCGCCCGCGAGATTCCGCGAGGCGCGGGCAACACGTTCTTCGCCACGGGAATCTCGATGGTCCTGCACCCGCGCAGCCCGATGGTGCCGATCGTGCACGCCAATTTGCGGTACCTGGAAAAAGGCGACGCGTCCTGGTTCGGCGGCGGCGCGGACCTGACCCCCGTCTATCCCCGCCCGGAGGACTGCGCTCACTTTCACCGGACGCTGAAGGCCGCCTGCGACCGTCACGATCCCGCCTACTATCCGCGCTTCAAGAGCTGGTGCGACGAGTACTTCACGATCCGGCACCGGGGTGAGATGCGAGGCGTCGGCGGCGTGTTCTTCGACTATCTCGATGACGATCTGGACAGGCTCTTCGGCTTCGTCCGATCCATCGGCGATGCGATACTGCCCGCATACCTGCCCATCGTCGAGCGTCGACGCGACGCGCCGTACGGCGAGCGCGAGAGGGCGTTCCAGGCGATCCGCCGGGGGCGGTACGCGGAGTTCAACCTGGTGTACGACCGCGGAACGGTCTTCGGGCTCAAGACGCGGGGCCGGACCGAGTCCATCCTGATGAGCCTTCCGCCCTCGGCGCGCTGGGCGTACGATTACGATCCCGAGGACGGGAGCGCCGAGCAGGCGGCCGCCCGTTTCTTTCAACCCCGGGACTGGGTCTGATGTTCTGTCGATTCTGCGGCGGCACGGTGCCCCGCGACAGCCGATTCTGCCCTCACTGCGGCCGGAGGCTGGCTGGCCGGTCCCCGCGGACCGACGTCCTGGTCCGAACGCTCCGTTTCGGAACGCCCTACCCCTATGCCATCGCCGTTCTCGTTCTGTTTGCGGGATTGATCCTCCGGCCCGGACCGCCGCCGTTCGACTACTCGAACGTCGCATTCGATCTGGAGTTGCTTGGGGAATCCGGTGAGCCCGAGTCGAACATCTACCGCCATCACTTCTCCCTGATCGTCGAGAACCTGGGCGACGCAGCCCTGACCTCGGTGCCCGTCGAGGTCCACGCGCGAGTCGAGAGCGAACGGCCTGCGGAGGTCTACTTCGACGACCTCGGAAGCCGCATTGTCGTTCTCCGTGATCAGCAACCTACACCGCTCGGCGTTGCTCTCGACGATGGACTCGAGGCGGCGGAAAAGCGGCGATTCCCCATGGACTGGATCGTGATCGCGCAACCGCCGTTCACGGTGACGTACGATGTGGTCGGCGTCGGCACGGACGTCGTGCTCGCCAGCTTCACCGGCACCGTAGGTGGCGCCTCCCCGGATCCGAATGCGCCGGCCGTCGGCGGCGGAGCGATATGACGCCGCGCCTTGGACGCCGCCTCACGCGCGTACTCGCATTGGCCGGCGGCCTGCTGGCTCTCCTGCTCTTCGTGGGCGTGCCCCTGGGCGGTTCGTTCCTGATCACCGACACACGGTTCTCGTTCCCCGAGAGCCGCGGCGTGGATCCCGCGGCGTTCGGCCTGGAAGTGGAACCGGTCGAGTTCGTCACCGCTGACGGCGTCCGGCTTCAAGGCTGGTGGAACGCTGGAGATGGCGGATCGCCCGTGATCGTCTTCGTACACGGTCTGAACCGGACACGCTCGGAGCTGCTTGAGCGGGCCGCCCGGAGCCGGGAACGGGGTTACGGGACGTTGCTCTTCGATCTCCGGAACCACGGCGAAAGCCCGGACGCGTATACAACCCTCGGGGTTCACGAGAGCCGCGACGTCTGCGCGGCTCAGCAATTCGCCCGGCTGCGGTCGCCGGGCCGCCCCCTTGCGCTGTGGGGCGTCTCCCTGGGCGCATCGACGGCGCTCTTGTCGGGAAATCTGTGTACGGCCGCCCGGGCCGTGATCGCCGACAGCGCCTTCCTGTCGTTCGACGAGACCGTGGCCCACCACTTCGAGTTGATCACGCGTCTGCCGTCGTTTCCGATCGCGGACCTGATCATCGGACTGACTCGCCGCCGAATGGGATTCGATCTCGAGGACGGCGACGTGGAGCGCGCGGTCGCGCGCCGTCCGGACTTGCCCGTACTGTTCATTGCCGGGAGCGACGACGTCCGGATGCCGCCCGAGTTGGCGCGGCGACTCCACGCGGCGTCGGCAAGCCCGCAATCGGAATTGCTGGTGATCGACGGCGCACGGCACGGCCGGGCCTTCCAGGCGGCGCCGGACGCTTACATCGGCGCCGTATTCGGGTTTCTCGACGCCGTCATGCCGGAGGCGGGAGCATAGGAGCCTGTGGTGGAACCCCTGCTGCATTCGACCGGCGATGCATCCCGTCCGGACTGCGTTGCTCGTCGGTCACATATCGGGAATATGCTCCCTCCTCGCGCCTTGCCAGACGGGCGCCTCACCGGTCTCGGTGCGACGCGGGGTTTCACCACAGGCTCATAGGGGTTGAATGGGGCGGCACGGTTCGACGGACGCATCTGCAAGGATGGCCGCGGAAATCGCATTCACCGATAGACCCCGTGTGGCAAGCGTGCCATATTGAGATTCGAGCGTCCGAACGCGATCCGGCGGAGGCGAGAGGGTTGCCGATGGAACAGACAGCGAGATCGAACCGGCGCCGATGCCTCGGCGCGCCCATCCGACTAGCGGCGCTTCTCGCCCTCGGGCCGACGTCCCTCCTCGCCGTTCAGGTCGACGAGACCGACGACGGTGTCTTGCGGGTCGATACGCAACTGGTGCAGGTGAACGCTGTCGTCATGGACGACAGCGGCCCGATTCCGAATCTCACAGCCGGCGATTTCACGATTCTCGACGACGGGGTCGAACGCCCGATCGCAATGTTCGACGTCATCCGTACCGATGGGCCGGAACCGGATGTCGTCGCGGCGATACCGGACCAAGTCGTGTCGAATCGCCTGGACCGGCTGGGGCGGCAGCCCAGATCGGCCACCGCGATCGTCGTCGACCGGTTGAATACGTTGTACGCCGACCAGGGGTTCATGAACCATCAACTCGATGCGTTCCTCGACCAGGCGTTGGGCAACGGCGAACACATCGCGGTATTCGAGCTAAGCGAGCGGGGATTCACCGCGCTGGGAGACTTCACCGCGCGTCCGTCCGACATCCGGCGCGCGCTCGAGTCCCGCCGACCGGTGCACTCGCTGGACGTGGAGGCCAGCGTCGGGACGATCGCCGGCAACCTGAGCATTCCGCAGGACGTATCGGAAGCGGAGGAGGCGTACTACCGGAGGCGTCGAATCCTGCTGACGGCGGCCGCGCTCGAGGCGGCCGGCCGTTATCTGTCGCGACTGCCCGGTCGCAAGAACCTGGTGTGGCTTTCCGGGGAGTTTCCGCTCTCGTACGATCCGTGGCGGCATCCCGACACTCAACTTGCCAGTCGGCTTGGACTGCCACCGTCGACGCTGGATCGAATCGAAGCGATGTTTCGCGTCCTCATTGACGGAAACGTCGCCGTCTATCCGATCGACGCGTTGGGGTTGAGGATCGGCTCGGCTCGGCCGTTCACAGAGCAACTCGACATTCCGATGAGGATGGCGCAGGTTACCGGCGGACGCGCGTCATTCAACACGAACGGGTTGGCCACACGCATGCGCGAGGCGGTGCGCGATGCGACGGCCAGCTACTCGTTGGGTTTCTACGTGCCGGAAATCGAGTCGGATACGGGGTTCCACGAACTCGAGGTTCGCGTCGAGGGCCGCGACGTCGACGTGCTGCACCGGAAAGGTTACTACGGGTTTCGCAGTCCGGCGCCGGATCCGCCGGCCCTGGACCAGGCGCTGTTGGATCCGCTCGACGCCACCGCGCTGGGCCTGCTGGCCCGGGTCGAGGCCGTTCCGGACGCGCCGGGCCGATATCGTGTCGCGATCGGCGTCGACGCGGCCGACCTCAACCTGATGCGCGCCGCCGGCGATTGGACCGGCGAGATCGAGATCGCGATGACCTTCTTTGCGGATTCATCGGAACCGTTGCGGGTGCTGCCGCCCACGCGCCGCCCGTTCAGCGTCACGGATACCCAACTGGACGACAGGCGGCCGTTGAACGGCCTTGTCGTCGAGCAGGTGGTCGACACGGGTACTCGCCCGGGAGTCCTGCGGCTGGCGGTGCGGGACGTCGCGACGCGCGCCACCGGATCGCTCTGGATACCCGTCCGCGACAACTAGCCGGATACGGCCGTTTCCTTCGTCCGACCACGGGTATAGTCTCGGTATGGGTCACGTAACGGTTCTGGGCGGCGGTCTGGAGACCGCCAAGTTCCTGACGGGCCTGGTGGAGGTCTTTCCGGAAGAGCGCATCCGCGTGGTCGTCAACGTGGGGGACGACGACGAGACCTGGGGTCTGCACGTCAGCCCCGACGTCGATTGCATCCTGTACGCCCTGGCGGGTGAGCTGGACCCGGCAAGGAACTGGCGCCGGCGCGGCGAGACGTTCCAATCCTGCGACGGAGCGAGGCGGCTCGGTCTGCGGTCGAACCGGAAGATCGGCGACCGCGATTTGGCCACGCACCTGTTGCGGACGCAGTTGTTGAGGTCCGGCTCCAGTCTGGAAGAAGCCACCCGGGAATTGACCGAGCGGTTCGGCGTGGGCGTGTCGATCCTCCCGGCGACGAACCAGAGAGTCCGGACGCGCGTCCTGACACAGGGGGGCGCGATGAGCGTCGCGGATTTCTACGCGAATCCCGCCGCGACGGTCCTGTCCGTGTGCTATGAGGGCGCGGAGGACGCCCAGGCGTTGTCGACCGCGATCGACGCCATCATGACCGCCTCACGTGTGATTCTGGCTCCGGCGGATCCCGTGCGCTGCATGGACGCGATTCTGGCGGTTCCCGGTATTCGCGACGCGCTCGGACGGACGCCGGCCGCCGTCATCGGCGTCAGCCCCGTCGTCGGCACGCACCTTCCGGGCAACAACGGCGCGCGGTTCGAGCCGTTGATGCGGGTGGCGGGCGGCGCGCCGGTTTCGGCCCAGACGGTGGCGCAACGGTACGGCGACTTTCTGGACCAGTTCGTCATCCACACGTCGGACCTGTCCCTCCTGGAAGCCATCCGGAAAGCGGGGCCGCGCGTGTGGGTGGAGAACATCGTGGTTGCCGGCCCCGACGACGCCGCCCGGCTGGCGCGGCGGGTCGTCAACGAGGAACGCCCGGTCAGACGCTAGGAGCCTGTGGTGGAACCCCTGCTGCATTCGACCGGCGACGCATCCCGTCTGGACTGCGTTGCTCGTCGGTCACATATCGGGAATATGCTCCCTTCTCGCGCCTTGCCAGACGGGCGCCTCACCGGTCTCGGTGCGACGCGGGGTTTCACCACAGGCTCCTAGCCGGACGCTCACATCTTGTACTTGCCGAAGTCCTCGTCGTTCATGTCGAGCCAGCGCTTGAGGTCCTCGTTGTTGATGCGCTCGGGGTTCTTGGTCTGGCTCTTCGAGTTGCGGAGCACTTCATCCTCGACCAGGATGGGACAGTCGATTCTCAACGCCAGCGCGAGAGCGTCGCTGGGCCGCGAGTCGATGGAGATCAACCGTCCGGCCCGCTCCACCCAGATCACCGCGTAGAACGTGTCGTCCTGGATCGCGGTGACGACGACCTTGTCCACGTGACTCCCCAGGCCGATCAGCACGTTCTTGAGCAGGTCATGCGTCATCGGGCGGGGCGTGGAGACCTTCTCGATCTCCAGGGCGATGGCGTTGGCTTCGGAGACACCGACCCAGATGGGCAGGATCGCGTTGCCGTCGGCCTCCTTGAGAATCACGATCGGCATGTTGGTGATCGGGTCCATCATCAGGCCCCGAATCTTCATTTCGACTTCCACCCGAGCCCCCAACGAAACGAAAGGAAACGATCCCTTCGACTATAACTGCGTTCCCGGCAAATTCAAACCGGAGCGGCGAACGCCGGGCGGATCAGGAGCGCGCGAGCAACTCTCGGACATGCCTCCGCGCGGCGTCGGTCACGGCCGGTCCGCTCATCATCCGGGCGAGCTCCTCGATCCGCGCCTCGCCCGCCAGCGTTTCGACCCGCGTGGCCGTCCGCCCGTCGAAGACGCGCTTGTCGATGCGCGAATGGCGATCGGCGAAACGCGCGATCTGGGCCACGTGCGTCACGCAGAGAACCTGGTAGGAGGCGGCCAGCGCCTTCAGCTTGCGCCCCACCGTTTCGGCCGCCTCGCCTCCGATCCCGGCGTCCACCTCGTCGAACACGAGGGTTCCGGTTTCCCCGTGCCCGGTCAGCACGGTGCGCAGCGCCAGCATGGTTCGCGAGAGCTCGCCTCCGGACGCGATGGACGCGAGCGGCGCGGCCGCTTCGCCGGGATTCGGCGCCAGCACGAAACGGCAGGCCTCGCATCCGCTCGCGCGCGGCGACGTGGCCTCCCAGTCGATGCGGAAGACGGCGCGCGGCATGGCGAGCGACTGGATTTCACCGGTGACGTGTTCTTCCAATCGAGCCGAGACGCTTCGCCGGATGTCGCCGAGACGTCCCGCGGCCTCCCGGAACCGTGTCCGCGTTTCCGTCAGTCGTCGGGAAACGTCATCGCGGCGCGAGTTCCTTAGACCTATTGTGTCCAATTCCTGGATTACCGTTTCCAGGTGCGCGGTCAGGTCCGGGCCGTATTTGCGGTGCAGGCGCTCCAGGCGCGAGAGGCGTTCCTGGAGCCGGTCCATGCGGCCGGGCTCGGCGTCCAGCCGGCCGAGGTAGTCGCGAAGCGCGAAGGCGAGCTCCTCGACGCTGGCGTGCGCCGCGTCCGCATGCGCCAGGATCGGTTGGAGGCGGCGGTCGTATCGCGACACCTGCTGAAGCGTCCGGCGAAGCGTCGCGAGCTGTTCCAGAACGGAGCCTTCGGCTTCGTAAAGGCGTTGGTATCCGCCGGCGGCCGCCTCGAACAGTTTCTCGGAGTGCTGGAGGGCGTGGATCCGTTCCCGGAGCGCGTCCGCCTCGCCGTGTTCAGGTGCGGCCCGCTCGATCTCGTCGCGCTCGAACCGGAGCTGCTCGGCGCGCCGGTCGGCTTCGGCCTCGGTGGTTTCCAGCGACGCCAGTTCGTCCTCGAGTTCGCGTGTCGCGGCGAATAGAGAACGGACGGTCGAGACGAGGCCGGCCTCGCCGGCGGCGCGGTCGATCAAGTCCAGTTGGCGCCGGGCGTCGAGCAGCGATTGCTGCTCGTGTTGTCCGTGGATATCGAGCAATGCCGGCGCGATCTTGCGAAGGCCGGCGACCGTGCTGGGTTGGCTGTTGATGAAGACGCGGTTGCGATTGTCCGACGATATCTCCCGCCGAAGGACGAGTTCGTCCTCGGGATCGATGCCGATCGACGTGAGATCGAGGTGCGGCGGCGTGTCGAAGACGGCTTCGATCCGGGCGCGGCGTTCCCCGCTCCGGATCGTCTCGCTGGAAGCCTTGCTCCCCGCGATCAGCGCCAGCGCGTCCACGATCAGCGACTTCCCGGCCCCGGTTTCCCCGGACAGCAGGTTGAGGCCGCCGGTGAACGCCAACTCGAGCTCGTCGATCAGCGCGAAGTTGCGGACTCGGAGCAGCCGGAGCATACGTTCCGTTTATATTCCAAGTGGCTGCGGGTTTGGAAGTCGGCGGCCGCAGGTTCGAAAGACCACACGCCGCGGTGATTCGTTTTCGGACCGGTTTCGTCTGATTCCTGTAGCGGTGGGGCCGGGACCCGTGCCCCACTGCTGTTTTTTTGCGCGCCGGCGCACTCGGAAAGGAGCTTGAGTTGCCGAACCCGGTTTACCCCGCGGCCTGGATCCTGCAGGGAGGCGCGGACCTGATCGCCCTGCTCCGTCAAACCGGCCCCCTCGCACAGGTCGTCCTGTTGATTCTGCTCGTGATCTCCGTGGCCTCGTGGGGCGTGATCCTCTCGAAAGCGCTGCTCTTCCGGAAGATTCGCCGAGAGTCGGAAACTTTCTGGAGGATCTTCAAGAAAGCCGGCACCCTGTCGGAAGTCGGCGCGGCTTGCGAGACGCTGCGGTTCACGCCGCTGGTTCCCGTCTTCGACATCGGTTGCGAGCTCGTGGCTGCCGCGGGCGACGACGTTGCGGGACGGCCGAGGCGGGCGTCGAGTCCCAACACCGTGGAACGCACCCTGCAGCGCGCCGCGGCGGGACAGTTGACCGAGCTGGAGAGCCGGATGACGTTCCTGGCGACCACGGCGTCGGCCGCGCCCTTCATCGGCCTGTTCGGGACCGTTCTCGGCGTGATCGGCTCCTTTCTCGGGTTGTCCGCGTTGGGCGGCGGCGGGACCTCTCTGGCGTCGGTCGGCCCCGGGATCGCGGAGGCTCTGATCGCCACCGCGGCCGGCCTGTTCGCTGCGATTCCCGCCGTGGTGGCATACAATCACTTCGTCGTGGAGCTGCGTCATGTGGGCGGCCAGCTCGACGACCTGCAGGCGGAGTTTCTGGCGATCGTGGAACCGGACGGGCGGGACTGACGATGGCGTTCACCACGCGAGAGGGTCGGACCCAGACGGCGTTGGCCGAGATCAACATGATTCCGTTCATCGACGTCATGCTGGTCCTGCTGATCATCTTCATGATCACGGCGCCGGTGATCCAATCCGGCATCGACATCGACCTGCCGCGCACCCAGACGGTCGAGACGTTGAACGAGCAGCGCTTCATCGTCTCGATCAACCGCGGTCAGGAGCTGTTCCTGCAAGGCGAGCCGATCAACATCAACGCGCTGGTCCCCGAGATGGTCGAGCGGACGCCCGACGGCGCGAACCGGGCCGTGTACCTGGAAGCCGACGAGAACGTCCCGCACGGCACGGTCACGGCCGTCATGGAACGCCTGGCCCTGGCCGGAATCGAGATCAACATCGTGACCCGGCCGATCGAGTCGAATCCATGAGGCAGCACAGCGGCCATGACCGATCGCGCGAGAACGCCCGGCGGCTCGACGACCGTTTTCGCCGGGGTCTGGCCGTATCGCTCGGCCTGCATGTCCTGGGCCTGACCGCCGCGGCCGCGCTGCCGGGGATGTTCCCGGACATGGGCGGCGCCCTGTGGGGCGACCCCGACGCGTCGGGCGGTATCCGGGTGACCATCGCGGGCGACTTCGGCGGCATCCCGCTGCCGCGGCCCGAGGTCGTCAACGAAACGGCGGCCGGAAACGAATCGGAGGGGTTCTTCGAATCCGAGCCGCTTCCGGCGCCCGCCCCGGTCGAGGCCGAACCCGATGCGGTGGCGATTCCGGAGACGCCCGCCACGGCCGAGACGCGGCCCGCGCCGGAACCGGAACCGGCGGCTCCGCCGACGCCGCGGGACGAACCCGATGACGATCCGCCCGCCGAACGCCCGGACAACGCCGTGCCGTTCGGCGAGGGCGGGCAGTTGGACCTGCCGTTCGGCAACGCGGGCGCCGGCGACGGAACCGGGCTGTCTCTGGGCGACGGGGCGTTCGGCGAGCGGTACGGCCGGTACGTCGAATCGATCCGGCGGCGGATCTCCGAGGCGTGGATCCAGGGCCGGATCCCGGCCAATGTCCGGACGGCGCCGCGGGTCTGGGTGACGTTCGACATCGAACGCAACGGCGACATCACGAATATCGCGATCGACCGATCCAGCGGCAACGACGCCCTGGACCGCTCGGCCCGCCGGGCCGTGTTCGCGGCGCGGAACCTGGGCCCGTTGCCCGCGGACTACCGCGGCGCGCGCGTTCGCGTCCGTTTCTGGTTCGAGTTGAGAAGGTGAGGCCGACCATGAATAGACGAGCCTTCGTAGCGGCCGGAGCGCCGCTCTTGATCGGAGCCGTGATTCCGCACGGCGCGCCTGTCATGGCGGCGCAGGCGGATGTCGAAATCGGGACCGACACCGGCGCGCAGTCCATCCGCCTGGCCTTGCCGTTGTTCCAACTGGGCGCCGCGGGCGAAGGCGCGCCCGCGGAGACCGAGAGCCTGGTCGGCGTGTTCAACGAAACGCTCTGGAACGACCTGGAATTCGCCGGCATTTTCACGATGGTCGGGCGCAGCTTCCACCCCGAAGGCACGTTCGGCCTTCCCCGGGATATCGTCCCGGAAGACTGGATCGCACCCGCCCTCGACACGGAGATCCTGGCGTTCGGCAATGTGCAGGTCGACGCCGAGGGCCGGTTCGTCTCCGAGCTCCGATTGTGGGACATGAAGACCGACCCCGCAGAACGCGAACTCTTCGGGTTGCGCTATCGGATCGATCGGAGCGAGACGGGAGTGCGGATCCTCGCCCACGACATCGCCGACCGCATCGTCTCGGAGCTCGGCGGCGGCGTTCGCGGCATCGCCCGGACACAGATCGCGTTCGTGTCGGACCGGACCACGCGCGCCAGCGACCCCTACCGGCGCAAGGAGGTCTGGGTGATGGACTACGACGGTTACAACCAACGCCAATTGACGACGCTGCATTCGACGGCCGTCAGCCCGCGCTGGTCCCACGACAACAGCCGGATCGCGTACACGCACATGACCGACTTCGAAGTGAACATCGAGATCATCTCTCCCCGGGACCGGCAGGGTTTTGCGTTTCCCGACTATCCGGGCACGACAACGACGCCGGCATGGTCGTCCGACGGACAGAGGATGGCCTTCGCGTCGACGCAAGGGGAGATCGGCGGCCAGCCCGACATGGAGCTGTACCTTGCGGACATCGACGGCGAAAATCTGCGCCGGTTGACCCGGTCCCGCGGGACCGACCTGTCGCCGGTCTTCAATCCGGCCGGCAACCGGATCGCGTTCATTTCGACCCGGGCCAGCGTGTTGCCGCAACTCTACATGATGGACGCCGAGGGCAGCAACGTCGAGCAGCTCACCGACAGCGGACACGCCGACCAGCCCTCATGGTCGCCGGACGGCCGGACGATCGCCTATACCTGGCAGCCTCCGGGCGGCGGCCCTTCCGACATATGGATCCACGACCTGCAGACGGGCCGGAACATCCAGTTGACCCAGAATTCCGGCTACAACGAAGACCCAAGCTGGTCGCCGGACGGCCGCCATCTCGTTTTCCAGTCCGACCGGAACGGCGCGACCCAGTTGTACTCGATGCTGGTCGATGGGAGCCGCGTCCGGCAACTGACCCGCGTGGGAAATAATGAGGCTCCCGCTTGGTCCAATTACATGGCACAATAGGCCTCCGATCTGATAAATAGGGATTGCTCCCGACAGTACAGCCAGAACAAGGAGATGAGTGGAATGAAATCTGGTAAGCCATCTGGAACGGGCCGTTCGGGCTCCGGAAGAATGGGACGCTCCGGGCTGATCGCGGCCTTGATACTGATCGGCCTCGTTTCGTGGTCTTGCAGCCGGCCCGCGGCGCCTCCGCCTCCGCCTCCGCCGCAGGCGGCGCCTCCGCCTCCGCCTCCGCCTCCGCCGATGCCGACGGTCACGATCACAGCGGATCCGGACGCGATCACTGCCGGAGAATCCACCACGCTCCAATGGTCCGCCACCAACGCGAACGACGTCAGCATCGAGCCCGGCATCGGGTCGGTAGCCGCCAACGGTACGCGCTCGGTGTCGCCGGAGTCGACCGTGACCTACACGGCCACGGCCACCGGTCCGGGCGGAACGATCAGCGACAACGTCGCGGTGACCGTGAACCAGCCTCCGCCGCCTCCGCCGCCTCCGCCGCCTCCGGGTCCGACTCTCGAGGAACTGTTCCAGACAACGGTCGTGCCGATCTACTTCGACTACGACCGGTCCGAGATTCGCGCCAACCAGGTGGAGCGTCTACAGGGCAACCTGCGATTCCTTCAGGAGAACGCGAGCGTCAACTTCACGGTCGGCGGCCACGCGGACGAGCGCGGCACGCAGGAATACAACGTCGCGCTGGCGGACCGCCGCGCCAACGCGATACGCCAGTACCTCGAGGAAAACGGGATCGCCGCCGCCCGGATCAACACGATCAGTTACGGCGAGGAACGTCCCGTGTGCGCCGACTCGAACGAGGAGTGCTGGCAGGAAAACCGTCGCGGGGAGTTCTCGATGCGGTAACCGCGGGGCCGAATCGATATCGGCGAGCACCGCCAGTCGTCGTGAAGCCGGCCTGAACCGTTCCCGAACCCTCGGACGGCGCGGGCCGGCTTCATTCGTTTGAGCCCGCGCCGCCCCAAGGAGGCAGACGATGCGAACATTGATACCGGCTGCCGCGGCCCTCTTCCTTGCGCCGCCGGCACTGCTCCTCCAGCGGCAGGAGATCCTGGAATTGTCGGCCGACATCATCAACCTGGAGCAACAGGTGCGCGAGGTCCAGCGGACGCTCGACGAGCGGAACAGCGAGCTCCAGTCACTCGTCGAGCAGACGTTCGACCGCGTCACCGGAGTGACGGACGCGCTGGACGGCATGGTCGCGACAGTCGACGAGATTCGAGCGAGCAACGACCGCTTGAGCGGAGAGCTCCGGATCGAAATCGGCAATATCGCCGCCAATGTCGAGCGCGTGGACCGGACGCTGGTCGGCATGCAGGCGGACGTGGCCGCTGTGTCGCAGCAGATGATCGCGTTCAGCGCGACGACCGAGGATCTGGCTGCCCCGGAGAATCTCCTGCGCGAGGCCCAGGTGGACCTGTTCACGGGGAATTTCGAGCTCGCGCGGGACGGCTTCCAGGAATACCTCTTCCTGTATCCGGACAGCCCCGACGCGCCGCTCGCGCAGATGAGGATCGGAGACGCCTACTACGACGAGGGCGATTACGAGCGCGCGATCCTGGAGTATGACTTCGTGCTGCAGAAGTATCCGGGAAGCGATAGAATTCCGGACGCCCTTTTGAAGAAAGGTCTGGCTCTGCTGGCAAGCGACATGGAACCCGAGGCGCGCGACGTTCTGGAGCAGCTCGCCGCGACGTTTCCCGACAGCACGCAAGGCACACGCGCTCGAGAGGAGCTCGACGCGCTCGGCGACTGAACCCGCGCTTGCCGGCGCCGGCACCACCGAGGAAAGACACCCCATGGCAAGATCCATCAACAAGGCGATCCTGATCGGCCGCCTCGGCCGCGATCCCGAAGTCAAGTACACGGCGGGCGGCACCGCTTTCTGCCGTTTCTCGATAGCGACCGACGACGTCTGGAAAGACCGGACCAGCGGCGAAACCAGGGAAAAGACCGAATGGCACCGCATCGTGGCCTGGGAGCGGCTGGCGGAGATTTGCGGCCAGTATCTGGCGAAGGGTCAACGAGTCTACATCGAAGGCCAGATGCAATCCCGAGAGTGGGAAGACCAGGACGGGAACAAGCGGACGTCGTTCGAGGTCCGGGCCCGCGAAATGATGATGCTGGACGGTCGCAGCGGCAGCGGCGGCGGTTCCCGCCCCGCGTCGACGGAAGCCGACGCCGGCGCTGCCGGCGCGCCGGCCATCACCGACGACGACGTGCCGTTCTGAACCCGGGAGTCGCGGGGGCCGGCCCCGGCCCCCGCGTCAAACCTGGATCGAGAACGGCGTGAAGTTCGTGTCGTAGTCGTAGTAGTCCTCGCGCTCGGCGCGCTTGAGAAAGGCGACGAGCTTGTACGTGGCCGGCGTGATCAGCGCTTCCCACGCCACCTTGATCAGGTAGTTGGCGATCGTCACCTCGATCAGAAGATCGTTCGTCCAGACCCCGTAGAACGCGGCCGGGTAGAATACGGCCGAGTCCACCCCCTCGCCGACGATGGTCGAACCGATCGTCCGCGTCCACAGGAACCGTCCGCGTGTCCATATCTTCATCTTGGCCAGAACGAAGGAGTTCGAGAGTTCCCCGACAAAGAACGCCGCGATCGAAGCGAACACGATCCGCGGGGTCTGGCCGAAGACGGTCTCGTAGGCCGCCTGGTCCGGCCAGTCGCCGTCGGGCGGCAGCGCCACGATGACGAAGCTCATCAGCGACGCGAAGATCAGGGCCCCGAAGCCCGCCCAGACGACCTTCCGCGCGCGGGCGTAGCCGTACACCTCGGTGAGAACGTCGTTGAAGATGTAACTGATCGGGAAGAACAGGACGCCGGCCCCGAACGCGAAACCGCCAACGGTCGTCACCTTGGCCGCGCCGATCACGTTCGCGCAGACCAGGACCGTCACGAACGCGGCCATCACCAGGTCGTAGTACCGGTAGCGGCGTCCGGGGCGCGGAACCGGCTCGGGCGCGGGGGTCGGAAGCATCCCCTCAGACGGCCGACGGTCCCGAACGAGAGCGCATGCGGGTCACGAGGCGAAACCCCAACAGCAGCGCGGCCAGGCCGATGTAGAGGACGGGGCCCGGCTCGGTGACCTTGTAGTTCCAGAAGTAATGGATCACGCCGGCGGCCGCGCTGACATAGACCAGCCGGTGCAGGCGTTGCCACCGGCGGCCGCCGAGCCGCGCGATCCACCCCCGCGTCGACGTCAGCGCCAGCGGCAGCATGGCGATCCACGCCAGGAAGCCCGCGGTGATGAACGGGCGCTGGGGAATGTCCCGGAGCACGGCCCCGATGTCGAAGACGAAGCCGAAGATGACGTGCATCGCCAGGTGGATCATCGCGTAGAAGAACGCGAAGAGGCCGATCATCCTGCGGAAACGCGTCAACGGACTGAACCCGGTGAGGCGCCGGACGGGCGTGACGGCCAGAGTGATCAGGAGAAACCTCAGGGTCCACCGCCCGGAGATATCGGTGACGTCGTCGATCGGGTTGAAGCTCAGGCCGCCCGTGAAGAAGTCATACGCCAGCCGGGCGGCCGGAAACAGGCAGAGCAGGAACACCACGGGCTTGGCAACCCATTTGAGAAACGGTTCCCTGCGCATGTGGACGTTGTATGTCGACTAGAAGAACTGCCGGAGATCCATGCCCTCGTACATGTGCGCGACCTGGTCGGCGTATCCGTTGAACATGAGCGTCTCGCGCTTGAAAAGCTCGCCGATACGCTGCTCGCGCGCCTGGCTCCAACGGGGATGGTCGACGTTGGGGTTGACGTTGGCGAAGAACCGGTATTCGCGTGAGTTCTCCTGTTGCCAGGTGTTGAGGGGCTCGTCCTCGACGAAGCTGATCCGGACGATGGACTTGACGCCCTTGAAGCCGTATTTCCATGGCACGACCAGCCGTATGGGGGCGCCGTTCTGGTTGGGTCCTTCCCGGCCGTAGACGCCGAGGGCCATGAACGTGAGCGGATTCCTGGCCTCGTCCATGCGAAGGCCCTCCACGTAGGGCCAGTCCAGGGTGTAGCCGAAGAACCCGCGCCGCTGACCCGGCATCTGTTCCTCGTCCACCAGCGTTTCCATCCGGACGTACCGCGCGCTGGGCAGCGGCTCCAGCTTGTTGATCAGGCCGGCCATCGGGAAGCCGTACCACGGGATGACCATCGACCACCCTTCGACGCATCGCATGCGATAGACGCGGTCTTCCATGGTGAACCCGGCCAGCAGGTCGTCCAGATCCCAGGTCTTCGGATCCCGGACAAGGCCGTCGACCTGGACCGTCCACGGCCGCGGCTGCAGCGTGTGGGCGTACCGCGCCGGTTCGTCTTTCGCCGTGCCGAACTCGTAGAAGTTGTTGTAGCCGGTGACGGCTTCGTAGGGCGTCTGCTCCTCGTCCGTGTCGTACGGGCCCAACTGGGACGCCGCCCGGACCTCGGCTTCGGCGCAGCCGGAGACGCCGAGTCCCGCCACGGAGGCCACCGATGCGAAACCGGCGGCCTTGAGGAAGTCGCGGCGGTTTCGATACAGGGTTTCGGGGGTGATCTCGGATGGTCGGACGTCGTCAGGTTTCCTGATCAGCATGCTCCCTCCTCGTCCACATTCGATGTTATCACCGAAAACGCGGCGGGGCTACGAGCGGGTCGCCCGGATCAGGGCGTCCATGTGCTCCAGGTAGTCCTCCAACGCCCGGCGTCCGGCGGCCGTGATCCGGAACTCGGTCTTGGACGCCCCTCCGACGACACGCTTGGAGCAGCGGATGTAGCCGGCCTCCTCGAGCTTCCGGGCGTGGACGCTGAGATTGCCGTCGGTCGTGTGCAGCAGATCCTTCAGGTTCCGGAACGACAGGCTGGCGTTCACGGCGAGCGCGCTGACGATTCCGAGCCGGACGGGCTCGTGGATCCGCCGGTCCAGGCGCGACGTCGTCGTGATCGAGTCCGGCGTGCGGGCGCCCGCGTCGGGCGGGACCCCGCCCGGCCCCGCGGAGCTCGGCGCCAACCGGCCGTGTCTAGCCACCGTGCCTCCTCGCGATGATCCAGCCGAACACGACGTGCAGGCCGCCGAAACCGGCGACCATCAGGAGCCGGCCGGTTTCGAACGGCGTGAGCAACGCGACGGCGCCCAGGATCATGAACGCCAGACCCATCACCGGAACGATGGGAACCGAGTACGAACCGCCGGCGATCACGCCGGCGCCGTACAGCAACAGCCACAGCCCGGGCAGAAGCGGTTCGAAGCCGCTTCCGTATACGGCGAACGTCAGCAAACCGGCCGCGGCCAGCGGCGGTGACAGGCTCAGAACGAATCGCCGCCCCGACGCGCTTCTCATCGAGACCCGATCGGAACGCGCTTTCCGGACCATGGCCGCGGCGCCGATCCCGATGGCGACCATGGCGGCCGCGATCCATGTCCGGAGCCACCCGCCCATCGTGGACGTTGCAGCCGCCGCCCCGGCGGCCGCCAGCGCCACGAGCCCCATGGCGACGACACCCCAGCCCGGGACCGCCGTGAACGCGCTGGCGCGTTCCATCGTCTGGCGGATGAAGCGCAGATCCGCGGCGGCCTTGATCTCGATGGGGACGGCGGCGGGTTCCGAATCGGGCTTGCGCAAAGGCGACGACATGGAACGCTCCGGGCTCAGGGCGCCGCCACGCGGTTCATTCGCCGAATTCCCCCATCCGCCGGAATTTCCGATACCGTCCGGACAGCAGTTCGTCCACCGGCAGGGCGTCCAACTCGAGAAGCTGCGCGTCCAGGATCGAAGCCAGCGTCTCGGCCATCGTGTCGGGGCTGTGGTGGGCGCCCCCGTCGGGCTCGGCGACGATCTCGTCGATCAGGTCGAACCGCTGGAGGTCCTCGGGCGTCAGTTTCAGGGCTTCGGCGGCCTCGGCGGCGTGTTCCTGGTCGCGCCAGAGGATCGCCGAGCAGCTCTCCGGAGCGATGACCGAGTAGATGGAGAACTGCAACATGTTGACGCGGTCCGCCACGCCGATCGCGAGAGCCCCGCCCGAGCCGCCCTCCCCGATCACGGTGGCCACGATCGGAACGCGAAGAGCCGCCATCTCGCGGAGGTTGAACGCGATGGCCTCGGCCTGACCGCGTTCTTCCGGCCCCATCCCGTGATACGCCCCGGGCGTGTCGATGAAGGTCAGGACCGGCCGCGAGAACTTCTCGGCCAACTTCATGATCCGGAGCGCCTTGCGGTACCCTTCCGGGTGCGGCATCCCGAAGTTCCGGAACTTCCTCTGCTTGGTGTCGCGCCCTTTCTGCTGGCCGACGAGGCACACCGGCCGTTGCTTGTAGAATGCGAAACCCGCCACGATCGCCGGATCGTCGGCGAAGTTCCGATCGCCGTGCCATTCCTCGAACTCGTCGAAGATGGCGTCCACGTAGTCCAGGAAGTACGGCCGGTCGGGGTGGCGCGCCAGGCGGACCTTGTCGTAGGCGGTCATTCGCTGGAACATGTCCTGCCGAAGTTGGCGGATCTCGGACCGGAGTTCCTCGATCCGGCCTCCCGCGCCCGCGTCGCCCGATCCGCCTGCGAGCTCGTGGAGCTCCCGCTCCAGTGCCTGCAACGGACCGTCGGCGGCGTCTCCCGTTTCCCTCATCTGCCGAACTTTACCGCATTCGGGCCGCAAATCCCTTCGACAAAATCCACGAACTCCTTGTCCGGCTGGACCTTGAGGTAGGGGTGGGGGCGGAGAAAGACGGTGCCCCGGCGGGGATACCGGAGCGCGAACACCAGCTCGGCGGCGCCGTTCTTGGCTTCGACCACCGGAAGGAGCCGCGTCGCCAGGTCCGCCGGGGCCGTCCGCGCGTCGATGGCCACCGTCACGCGCGAGCTCAGCCTGGAGCGCGCCTCGTCCAGCGGCAGGAATTCCGCGGCCAGGATCAGCATCTTCGACTCGTCGTTCTCGAGCCGGCCCTTCACGATGACGGGCGCGTCGGCCACGAGCGTCGTCCGGCACTTCGCATACGTGTCCGGGAAGACGCGAACCTCCACGATCCCCTCCAGGTCTTCGAGAAGGACATCCGCCATCGGGTCGCCCTTCTTCGTCCGCTTTGTCCGTACGTGGGACACGATTCCGGCGACGACCACCTCGGAACCGGATGCTCTTCCCGTCAGATCCGCCGTGCCGACGTCGGTGATCGAGCGGATCTCGTCCAGGTGGCGGCGCAACGGATGACCCGTGATGTAGAAACCGAGCGTCTCCTTCTCGTAGGCCAGTTGAAGTGACTCGGGCCACGGGTCGGCGTGCGGCGTCATGTCGCCGCCGTCGGCGTCCTCCGCGGGCGCGGCGAACAGGCCCCCCTGCCCGACTTCCTCTTCGTGCTGCTTCCTGTGTCCCCATTCGACGGCGCGGTCGACACTGCCGAAGAGCCGCGCGCGGTCCGGTCCGAGACTGTCCAGCGCTCCGGCCTTGATCAGGCTCTCCAGCACGCGTTTGTTGACGCTCCTCAGGTCGACGCGCTCGCACAGGTCGAACACCGAGCGGAACGGCTTCCCGGCGACGATGGACCGGATCGCCGGCTCCCCCACGTTCTTGATCGCAGCCAGACCGAAACGGATGCCGTCGCGATCGGGCGTGAAATGGACGTCGCTGGCGTTGACGTCGGGCGGCAGAATCGGGATGCCCATCTCGCGGCATTCGTTGATGTACGTGACGATCTTCTCGGTGTTCCCGCGCTCGCTGGTCAGGACGGCGGCCATGAAGTAGTTCGGGTAGTGGGTCTTCAGGTACGCGGTCCGGTACGCCAGGACGGCATAGGCCGCCGAATGCGACTTGTTGAAGCCGTAGCCGGCGAACTTCGTGATCAAGTCGAACAGGACAGCCACCTTGCGTGCGTCGTCGAACCCGTTCTCGCGGGCGCCCTCCAGGAACCGGTCCCGTTGCGTCGCCATTTCGTCGGGCTTCTTCTTGCCCATGGCGCGCTGCAGCAGGTCGGCCTCGCCCAGGGAATACCCGGCCACGCGGTTGGCGATCTGCATGACCTGCTCCTGGTACACGATCACGCCGTAGGTCTCTTCCAGGATGTCCTCCAGCTCCGGAAGCTCGTACTGGACCTTCTTCTGGCCGTGCTTTCGCTGGATGAAGTCGTCGATCATGTTGCCGCCGAGCGGGCCGGGCCGATACAGCGCGTTCAACGCGGTCAGGTGCTCGATGCTGGAGGGCTTGAACCGTCGGAGGATGTCCTTCATGCCCCCGCTCTCGAACTGGAAGACGCCGCGGGTCAGGCCGTTCGCGAACAGGGCGTACGTCGGGGCGTCGTCGAGCGCGAGATTGTCCATGTCGAGCCGCACGCCCTCACGGGACTCCAGCATCTTGAGCGTGTCGTCGATGATCGTCAGCGTCGTCAGGGCCAGAAAGTCCATTTTCAGGAGGCCCATCTTCTCGACGTCGCCCATCGGATACATCGTCATGATCTCGTCGTTGATCGACTTGTAGAGCGGAACCAGCTCCCTCAACGGCCGCGGCGAGATCACGACGCCCGCCGCGTGCATGGAGGCGTGGCGAGCCAGCCCCTCGAGCTTCCTCGCCACGTCCATGACTTCGCGGACTCGCGGATCGCCGTCGACCCGCTCCTTCAACTCCTTGCTCTGGTCCAGCGCCCGATTCAGCGTGATGCCCAGCTCGGCGGGGATCATCTTGGCGAGGCGGTCGACCTCGGCGAAGGGCATCTGCATACCGCGGCCGGTGTCGCGGATGACGCCGCGCGCCGCCATGGTGCCGAACGTGATGATCTGCGACACGCGCTCCCGGCCGTATTTCTCGGTGACGTAATCGATCACTTCCCCACGGCGGTTCATGCAGAAGTCGATGTCGATGTCGGGCAGCGTGACCCGCTGCGGGTTCAGGAACCGCTCGAACAGCAACCCGTACTGCAGCGGATCGATGTCGGTGATCCGCATCGCGTAGGCGACCAGGCTGCCGGCCGCCGAGCCGCGCCCGGGTCCCACCGGTATCGCGTTCTCGCGGGAGTATCGAACCAGGTCCCACACGACGAGGAAGTAGCCCGAATACCGCATGCCCTGGATGATCCCGATCTCGTTCTCGAGCCGGTCTTCGTATTCGGCGATGGAATGCGCCAGGCGGCGGGCGTCGGCCAGCGGCCGCAATTGCTCGAGGCGCTCGCCGAAGCCGTCCCGGACCACCTTCTCGAAGTAGGAATCGGTGTCGTAGCCCGCCGGCACCTCGAATTCCGGAAACGGCGTCTCGATCGGCTCGAGCTCCAGTTGGCAGCGCTCGGCGATGTCGAGCGTGCGGGAGAGCAGCTCCGGTCGGTCGCCGAACACGCGCTGCATGTCCTCGTGCGACTTGAAGTAGAACTGGTCGGTGTAGAACTTCATCCGGTTGGGCTGGTGCACCGTCTTTCCCGTCTGGATGCAGAGCAGCACGTCGTGCGCGCGGGCGTCGTCCTGTTCCATGTAGTGACAGTCGTTGGTTGCGATGGCGGGCAGCCCGGTCCGGTCCGCGATCCGGAGAAGCTCCGGAACGATCTCCCGCTGGCGCGTCAGCCCGTGGTCCTGCACCTCCAGGAAAAAACCGTCCTTGCCGAAGATGTCTCCCAGCTCGGCGGCGGCCGTTTCGGCCGCATCGTGTCGCCCGGCGAGCAATTCGGAGGACACTTCGCCGCTGAGGCATCCGGACAGCGCGATCAGGCCTCGGCCATGGGAGGCCAGCAGCTCCTTGTCGATTCGCGGCTTGCGGTAGAAGCCCTCCAGGTACGACGCGGACACCAGTTGGATCAGGTTTCGGTACCCGGTTTCGTTCTCGCAGAGAAGGACCAGGTGATGCGGCCGCCCGGTCCGCGGATCCCGGTCGTGGCGCGACGTCGGGGCCACGTACGCTTCGCAACCGATGATCGGTTTGACGCCGTGCTTGCGGGCCGCCCGGTAGAAGCCCACGGCGCCGAACAGGTTCCCGTGATCGGTGACGGCAACCGCCGGCATCGCGTACCGGGCCGCCGTTTCCGCCAGACGTTCGTGGTCGCAGGCGCCGTCGAGCAGGCTGTATCCCGAGTGCAGGTGGAGGTGTACGAAGTTCGGGTCACGGGCCCGGGCGCCTACTCCCATTCGATCGTTCCCGGAGGCTTGGAGGTGACGTCGTAGACCACGCGGTTGACCCCGCGCACTTCGTTGACGATCCGGTTGGCGATGCGGCCGAGCACGTCGTACGGCAGCCGCGCCCAATCCGCCGTCATGCCGTCGACGCTGGTCACGGCTCGAATCGCGATCGTGTACTCGTAGGTCCGTTGATCCCCCATCACGCCGACGCTGCGAATGGGAAGCAGGACCGCGAAGGACTGCCAGAGCTCGCGGTACAGGCCCGCGTCCTTGATCTCGCCGACCAGGATGTGGTCGGCCTCCTGCAGGATCCGGATGTTGTCCGGCGTGATCTCCCCCATGATGCGGATCGCCAGCCCGGGCCCCGGGAACGGTTGTCGCCAGATCAAGTCGTCGGGCAGGCCCATCGCGGCGCCGATCGTGCGCACCTCGTCCTTGAACAACTCCCGGAGGGGTTCGATCAGCTTCAGGTTCATGGTTTCGGGCAGACCGCCGACGTTGTGGTGCGACTTGATGGTCTCCGACGGGCCGCGAACCGAAACGGACTCGATCACGTCGGGATACAGCGTTCCCTGGACCAGGAAATCGACCCGGCCGAGCCGGGCGGCCTCGTCCTCGAAAACGCGAATGAACTCGTTGCCGATGATCTTCCGTTTCCGCTCCGGATCCCTGACGCCGTCGAGGAGGTTCAGAAAGCGCTCGGACGCGTCCACGCCGTGCACCCTCAGGCGCAGCTTGTCGCGCAGCGTGTCCAGGACCTTGGCGAATTCGTTCTTCCGCAGCAGTCCGGTGTCGACGAAAACGCACTGGAGCTGATCGCCCACGGCGCGGGAAACCATCGACGCGGCGACGGTCGAGTCTACGCCCCCGCTGAGCGCACAGAGCACGCGGCCGTCGCGGACGCGCTCGCGGATTCTTTCAACTTCTTCATTAAGAAAAGATCCTAATGACCATGATCCATTGCATTTGCATACATCGAATACGAACCGGTCCAGCAGTTCCGACCCGTGTTCGGTGTGCGCCACCTCCGGATGGAACTGGAGCCCGAACAACTTGCGGTCCGGGTCCTCGATCGCGGCGATCGTCGATTCGCTCATCGCGGTGACGCCGAAACCGGGGGGCGGCTCCAGAATGCGGTCGCCGTGACTCATCCAGACGCGCTCCATGCCGTCGAGCAGGACCGACGGTCCCGATCGTTCCAGCGTGCCCGAGCCGTACTCGCGGGCCGGAGCGGGAGAGACGCGGCCGCCCATGTGCTTCGCGATCAGGAACATTCCGTAGCAGATGCCCAGCAACGGGACACCCATGTCGAAGACGTCGGGGTCGCAGTCCGGCGCGTCCGCGTCGTAGACGGACATCGGTCCGCCGGAAAGGATCAGTCCCTTGGGGTTGCGTTGCCGCAGCGCCTCGGGCGGCGTATGGAACGGCACGATCTCCGAGTACACGTGGGATTCGCGGATGCGCCGCCCGATCAGTTGGGTGTACTGCGAGCCGAAGTCGAGGATGAGAATGGACTCGGAGTCCGCCGACATCTTGTTGCCTGCTCCGACCGGTTCAGGGATCGCGCCGCATTGTGCCAATGGCCGAATACCTCGCCAGAAGCAGGAAGCTGTGACCCGCGCTCAGGCCGACCAGACAGGCGCCGGCGACGACGGGCCACCGCGCAGCCGGCCAACGGCTTCCCCATTCTTCCACGGGGGCTGCCAGGAGAGGTCCCAGCGCGATCAGTCCAATGACGATTCCCACGGAAAGAAGCACGAAACGTCGCAACGCCCCGGTCATCAGGTAGAGCGGGAAATGAGCGAACGCGTCCCGAATCAGCGTGTTGCGCGTTTCCGGGAGCAGGCCGCCACGCACGAGGGCTTCGCCGACGGTCCAGATCAGCATCGAAGCCAGGCCGGCCCCGATCAGCCATCGCGCCAGCAGGTCCCCGTTCTCGACGAGCGAACGGACGGCGGCGAGCGCCGCCGGCGGCGGGAGCGTGGCGAGGGCGGCGCCGGTTCCCGCGTCCACGGGCGCGCGGGCCAGGAACGCCAGGAACGCGAGCACGAGCAGCGTCAGGGCGATGACGCCGAAAGCGCCCTGGAAGACCAGGTCCAGCAACACGTAATGGAACCGGCGGCCGGCCGATCGGAGGCCGGCCGCGAGATGATGCGAGGCCGGTTTCATGAAGGCGTGGAGGTCGCGTTCCGGATCAGCCGGACGGCGTTGGCGGCCGCGACCCGCAGGTTGTCGGTCACGATCCACATCCAGAACGCGTTGTCGCCGGCGGCCTCGCGGACGCTGGACAGGTGGATGTCGGCGCTGCCCAGGGCCTCCAGGGGCGTGCGCGCGGCCTCGGACCGCACCCTCATCGAGTCGGTGGTCAGCAGCCGTTCGAGCTCGTCGGCCGTGAGCTCTTCCCGCAGCCGCACATGCATCGAGATGGCTCCGCCCTGAAAGACGGGCACCGAGACGATCTGGATGGCGGGCGCGGGACAGCCGTTGCGGGAAACCGATCCGATTTGCCGGGCGATCCGCGCCGCCCGGCCGTCGGAGGCGCTGTCCGGACCCAGGATGTTGAAGGCCTGTTGGCTCGATGTCTCCGCGCCCGGATTGAAGTTGAGAACCTGAACGGTCTCTTCCTGAAGTCGATCCATCGCGGCGCCGCCGCGCTCGGACGCCGATTCCAGGATCGTGGCCTCGCAGCCGTCCACGCCCGCCGCGCCGTGGAGCCGGTCCAGGACGCGCGCGATGACGACCGTATCGCCGCGCGGCGCGATGATCGTTTCCGGCGTACGCGATGGGCGCGGCCGCGAAACGCCGTCGACGAACACGGGCCCGTCGCGCGGTCCGCCCGTCAGGTCCAGCGTCACCGGCGGCAGGTACGCTCCGAGTTCGATGTAGCGGTCCAGGAGTTCCGGCGAACAGGCGAACACGGCGACGTCGGCGTCCTCCAGCCGCTCGGGGGATATCACCTGCACGATCTCGATTTCGCCCCCGAATTCTTGAAGCAGGCCGGCGTAGGCGTCCGTCTCGAGCATGGCGAGCCGCCACGGCGCGGGCCATTCCTCCAGCACACGCCGAAGTTCCTTTCCGAGGGGGGAGGTGGACCCGACGATCGCGATTCTCGGAGCCGGCGCCGGGGCCGGGGCCGTGTTCACGAACGGCCTCCGTGCGGTTCGGCGCCGCGGCCGGTGGTCTCCCGCCCCCGGGCGATGCGCGCGCGAACGGCGCCGACGATGCGCGCGGCGGGCCGGGATCCCACGTACAGGAACGCGAGAATCAGCAGCGTGAGCTCCGAATACAGCAGCACCAACCCGATCAGCAACGCGCAACCCAGGAGCGCCGATCTCGGCAGAGGCTTCTTGAGATCCACGTCCTTGAAGCTGGGATAGCGCACGGTGCTGATCATCAGGAACGAGAGCACGGCGATCAGGATGGACCATAGCTCGGCCCATGCGACCTGGGTGACCGGCGCCTTGTGGAAATGGACGACCGCGGCGATGACGCCCGCCGCCGCCGGCGTCGGCAAGCCGACGAAGTGCCTCTTGGAGGCCGGCGTGTCGCTTGGCTTCAGCGTCAGCAGGTTGAAGCGGGCCAGCCGGAGCGCGCCCGCGACGACGAAGCCGAACGTGGCCAGCCATCCCAGGTTGTAGAGGTCCTGGAAGATCTCGCCGGGAGCGTCCCGAAGCGAACTCAGGCCCCAGTTCAGGGCCAGCACCGCGGGGGCGACGCCGAAGGTTAACAGGTCGGCCAGGGAATCCAGTTGCGTGCCGAACTCGCTCGCCGTTCCCGTCAACCGGGCGATCCTTCCGTCGAGCGTGTCGAGCACCGCGCCCACGAAGATCGCGATGGCCGCGGCGTCATAGTTGCCGCTCATCGTCGAGGCGAGCGAGAAGTAACCGGCGAACATGTTGCCTATCGTGAACAGGCTCGGAACGACGGAGAGTCCCGTACGGACGCGGGGACGGTCGCGGAATCGCGGGGTCACGCCGTCCCCTCCCGCGCTTCGGCCGTGATCCGGCCGATCACCGAGGCGCCCCCGTAGATCGTGTCGCCGACCCGCACCCGGACCTCGACGCCCGGAGGCAGACGGACATCGACGCGCGACCCGAAGCGAATGAGACCGAAACGCTCGCCCCGCCCCAGCGTATCGCCGGTCCGGGTCCGGCACACGATACGCCGCGCGACGAGTCCGGCGATCTGCGAACACTCGACGCGGACGCCCTGCCCTTCGATCGTCAGCGTGTTCCGCTCGTTCTCGGCGCTGGCCTGCTCGATGAACGCCGCCCGGAACCGTCCCTTGCGGTATTCGACGTTCCGCACCCGTCCGGCGATGGGTGACCTGTTCACGTGGACGTTGAAGATCGACAGGAAAATGCTGACGCGCGTCGCGGCGCCATCGGACTCGATTCCGACGACTCTCCCGTCGGCCGGAGCGACCACGATTCCGGGCCCGGAGGGGATGACGCGCGGGGGATCGCGAAAGAAGAACGCGACGAGCAGCGCGAGCGCGGCCAGCGCCCACGCGGCGGCCGACCATCCCGCCCAGGCCGCGCCGCCGGCCGCCGCCGCCAGCGGCGCCAGAAAGTAGAGTCCGTCTCGTGCCATCCTGTCGGGAGGGTAGCGCAGAACGCGGGCATTTATCCATATCCCGGAGATACATCCCGGGAGAGCGCGACTCGGGGTTCGGGATCCGCGCCGGAAGCGGGGCCGCTTCCCGGCTCCGCGAGGATCAGGAGTGCTGGGTCGCGGCGTGCCGGTTCCGGTAGTCCTGGATCATCCGGTTCATGCGATCCTTCAGATTCAGCTTCTTTTTCTTGAGCGTCGTCGCTTCGATCTGCTGCTCGTCCGTGATGCGCGAATTTCCGCTGAGCACTCGAAGCTTCGCCTCGTAGGAATGATGTTCGTGCACGAGGCGCCGGAAGTCCGGATCGGTGGAGATCAGATGTTCCTTGATTTCCTCGTATTGCGTCATGCGCGGCTCCTTGGCTGGTCGACGGACAGGTTTTGCGGATGGCTCACGCCCGCAACCGTAGCACACGATTTCGAGGCGGTTCAATCCCAACCGGGACGGGGCCCGGACTTTCCCGCGCCGCGCCGGCGTCGTGCGTCGTCAGTGTGTCGGTGCAGCCGGAAATCGGTTCAACACGGCCCGATCTCGGCTGCGCACGTGCGGACGGAAACGAAGGGATCGTTTTCCGGGACTGACGCGGCGGGTGTCGCCGCCTTGTCCGGTCGCGGCGAGGGACGCCGCGCCCGGCTACAAGTCCCGTTCCATCAGGTACGCGTCCTCGACGGGATTCGAATAGTACCGGGGACGCTCGCCCGTGATGGCGAACCCGAACGCCTGATAGAAGCGGATCGCGCCGGTATTGGACTTCCGGACTTCCAGAGTCAGCTTGCGCGAGCCGTCGTCGCGCGCGCGCTCGATCACGCTCCGCATCAACGCGCTCCCGACACCCAGCCGCGCATGTCCGCGCTCCACCGCGATGTTGTAGATCTCGGCCGTGCTCTCCGTCGCGTGGAATATGACGAAGCCCACGATCCGGCCCGACGGCCGCGCGCCGGGGTCCAGGCCCTCGGACTCGGCGACGAGGCTCGTCGTCAGGCTGCCCTCGTTCAACAGACGGCGATACGCGTCCAGGGACCAGTGGGACAGGTGGACCCATGAACGCTCGATTTCGATGATCCGGTCCATGTCTTGCCTGTCGGCGAACCGGACGGTGACGGACGACGTCTTCATCGTCGCATCGAGCGCTGGGTCTCGGCGCTCGTGGGGCGAATGTAGAGAGGCTCGCACGGTTCCGCGTCGTCCATGGCCGCCAGGGCCGCGATCGACCCGGCCAGGTACGGCCCGACGTCCACGATGTCCCACGGATCATGGCGCCGGATCCAGTCCCGGCACATCCCGGCGCCGGGACCGCAGAACGTCGTCCGGCCGCCGGACACCGACTCGATCCACGTCGAGGGCCGCCCGACGGCCGGCGGCGCGACTTCCACGAGCTCGCCGCGTCGCCGCTCGAACACGGCGCCGTAGACCTCGCCGCGCCGGGCGTCCAGGACCGGCGCGACGTGTCCTTCCCTCGGTCCGGCGGCCCAGGCCAGCGCCCGCAGCGTCGAGACCCCGACGGCCCGCTTCCGTGTCGCGAACGCCAATCCCTCCACCGCGGCCATGCCGATCCGCAGTCCCGTGAACGCGCCGGGGCCGCGCGCGGCCGCGAAGACGTCGATGTCGCCCAACCCGATCCCCGCGCGGGCGAACAGGCGATCGAGCGATCCGAAGAGGTGTTGGGAGTGCTGCAGCGCGGTTTCGGAGCGCGCCTCGGCGCGGACGGCGTCTCCGAACCGGATCACCGCACTGCCATGGTCGGAGCTGGTGTCGATGGCCAGTATCTTCATGCACGGTCCCCGGATCCCCGTATTATAGAAGCCTCTTCCCGGGCGTCGAATCGAACGAGGACCATGCCGGCGACTTCCAGCACAGCCATCGAGAGCACGCCGATGATGCGCCAGTACCGGGCCATCAAGAAGGAAGCGCCCGGCGCTTTGCTGTTTTTCCGACTGGGCGATTTCTACGAGCTGTTCTACGAGGATGCCGTCACGGCCTCGCGCGAGCTGGAAATCACGTTGACGTCGCGGCAGAACGCCGTGCCGATGTGCGGCGTGCCCTACCACTCCGCCGACGGGTACGTCGCAAGGTTGTTGAAGAAGGGGTACAAGGTGGCGGTCTGCGATCAGACCGAACCGCCGAGGAAAGGCGTCAAGCTCGTCCCCCGCGAATTGACGCGCGTGATCACTCCCGGCACCGTGATCGACACGAACGTGCTCCCGTCCGGAGAGAACAACTTCCTGCTCGGCCTTCTCGAGCGCGACGGCCGGTTGGGCGCGGCGTTTCTGGATCTGTCCACCGGGGAGTTCCGGGCCTTCGAGTCGAACCTGGCCGACGGCCGGGAACGCCTGCAACTGGATCTCGATCACTTCCGCCCGAAGGAAGTCGTGTTCCCGCGGCTCGACGGGAGCGATCCTCCCGGCATCGAGAGTTGCGTGGAGACTCCACTGGATCCGTGGGTCTTCGACGCCGACCACGCGGCGCCACTGCTCCGGGATCAACTCGGGACGCTGAGCCTGGACGGGTTCGGCTGCGCCGGTCAGGATCTGGCCATCGGGGCGGCCGGGGCCCTGATCCACTACGCGCGGCAGACCCAGCGTTCGAGCCTCGATCACGTGAACAGCCTGCGATGCGACCCGTCGGCGGACTACATGATTCTCGACGCTTCGTCGATCCGAAACCTCGAGTTGTTCGCCTCGGCCATGGACGGAGGCCGCGAGGGCACGATGCTGTCGGTCATCGACAGGACGTCGACGGGCATGGGCGCGCGGCTGGTGCGGAAGTGGCTTACACGCCCCGCAATCGACCGCGGCGAAATTCTCGGCCGCCACGACGCCGTCGGCGAGCTGGTCGCCTCGTCGCAGGTCCTGGACGACATGCGCCAAGGGCTCGACGGCTTGCCGGACATGGAACGGCTGTTGGGGAAAGTGACGATCCGAACCGCCGGCCCGCGCGAGTTGGTGTCGCTCAGAACGGCCCTCGCCCGGCTTCCGGGCCTGGGCGCATCGCTGGACCGGCTCCGGTCCGAACGATTCCGGAGCCTCTCGTCCGGCCTCGACCGGCTCGGCGACCTGCACGATCTCCTGACGCGAGCCATCGACGACGAACCCCCGGCCACCCTGAACGACGGCGGTGTCATCCGTGACGGGTACGACGCGGACCTCGACGGCCTTCGCTCCATCTCGCGCGACAGCAAGGGCTACCTGACGGGGTTGGAGAAGCGGGAACGCGAACGCACGGGCATCCAGGCGCTGAAAGTGCGCTTCAACCGTGTCTTCGGTTACTACATCGAGGTCTCGAAGGCGAACCTGCACCTGGCCCCCGGCGACTATGTCCGGAGGCAGACGCTGGCCAACGCCGAGCGATTCGTCACCGAGGAGTTGAAGGAATACGAGGAGAAGATCCTGACCGCGGAAGAACGCATCGTCGCGCTGGAGAAGGACCTGTTCCAGTCCGTCTGCTCGCGCATTCGCGGCGCTTCCGGCCGCGTGAAGGCTTCGGCCGGGGTTGTCGCCGATTGCGATGTCCTGACCGGTTTCTCCGTGCTGGCCCGGCGTTTCGGCTACTCGCGCCCGGAGGTCTCCGACGACGGCGAGCTGATCGTCGCGGCCGGCCGGCACCCGGTTCTCGAAGCCCTGGCCGAGGAGCACCGCGCCGAGCGCTTCGTGCCGAACGACCTTTCCATGAACGACGGCGACAGCCGCGTCCACCTCATCACCGGACCCAACATGGGTGGAAAGTCGACGTTCCTGCGCCAGAACGCGCTGATCGTGATAATGGCGCAGATGGGGTCGTTCGTGCCGGCCGAGCGGGCCCGGATCCCGATCGTGGACCGCATCTTCACCCGGATCGGCGCTTCGGACAACCTGGCGCGGGGGCGTTCGACGTTCATGGTCGAGATGACCGAGACGGCGGTGATTCTCAACAGCGCCACGGCCGACAGCCTGATCGTCCTGGACGAGATCGGGCGTGGGACCGCGACGTTCGACGGGCTCGCCATCGCGTGGGCCGTCGTCGAGCACATCCAGTCCCGGATCGGGGCCAAGACCTTGTTCGCCACCCACTACCACGAACTGACCGAACTGGGGGACCTGATCCCCGGAGTCCGCAACTTCCACCTCACGGTCAAGGAGGCGGACAACCGGATCCTGTTCCTGAGAAAGGTCGCCGAGGGCGCCAGCGACCGCAGTTACGGCATCGAGGTGGCGCGCCTGGCCGGAATCCCTCCGGACGTCGTCGACCGGGCGCGCGAGGTCCTGTCGAAACACGAGGAAACCGAGCACGCGCTGTCGGACAACCTGACGGTCCGCTCCCGGCGGAGACAGTCCATGATCGTTCACCAACTGACCCTGTTCTCACCCGAGGAGGCGGAGGTCCGCGCCCGCCTGAACGAGGTGGACGTGGACCGGACCTCGCCGCTCGACGCGCTGAAGATCCTCGCGGATCTCAAGTCGAAGGCCGGGGGGGACTGAGCGGCCGGGTCGCCTGGGGCCGTGTCACGCTGGTAGCGGATTGAAGAGGTATTTTCTTGGTCTGACGCCTCGCTCCGCTCGTTGTCCATCCGCACGAACGCAGCTGCACGGCGGCGGTGACGCGGTCATCTCCAGAGCCGGCCCACACGGTAGGCGGACAGCACGATGACCTCCCGCGTGGTGTACCACAACCGGGATGCCGCGGCGGACTCGATTCGGCTCCCCGGCACCGGCGATGCGAACACCTCGATCCCGTGATCCAGAAAGATCTCCTTCACGCGATACAGGTGAAACCCGTCGCTGACGACCACGGCGCGGTTCCATCCGCTGGCGTCCATGTGACGCGCCGCGTCCCGTACCGTGTCCGACGTCGTGCCGCTTCCCTGCTGGACGATGATCTGCGACGGGTCGATGCCGCGCCCGCTCAGGTATTCGGCGCCGACTTGCGCTTCCGAATAGTTCGGATCGGGACCGTAGCCTCCGGTCGTCAGAACGACGTTGGCCAGCCCTCGCTCGAACAGGTTCAGGGCGTGGTCGAGCCGGCCCGCCAGCACCGGGGAGGGACGGCCGTTGTACTGCGCGGCGCCGAGCACGATGATGACGTCGGCCATCACGGCTTCGTCGTCGACCGCGGCCTCCCGGATCTCCAGAAACGTCGCTCCCGCGTAGAAGATCAACAGCCCCGCCGCCAGCGACAGGACCGTCAACGCGCGCCGCAGCCGGCGGGGTGTCATGCCGGCCGCCTCCGGAGCCGGCCGCCCAGAAACCGGGCCAGGTCTCGATAGGATACGGGGCCGTCCCGCAGGAGCGCGGGCGGGTTCGCGGCCAGGTCCAGCACCGTGGACGCGGCCGCTCCCGCGAGCCGGCCGGCATCGACCACGGCGTCCAGGTCTTCTCCGAGCTGGTCCACGGCTTCATCGGCGGTCCGGGCGGCGGGCCGGCCGCTTCGATTGGCGCTGGTCGCCGTCAGGGGATGGCCGCACGCCGCGACCAACCGCAGTGGAATGTCGGCCCCCGGCCAGCGGACGCCGACGGTGCCCGTGCCGGCCGTGATGCGCCGGGACACGCCGGGCCGGGCGCGAACGACGAACGTGATCGGCCCCGGCCAGAACTCCGCGGCCAGGCTTTCGAACTCCGGCGGGGGGGAGGCCACCTCGGCCGCCATATCGAGCGAATCGACGAGGAGCAGAATCGGCTTGCCCTCCGGCCGGCCCTTGATCTGGAGCAGCCGCTGGACGGCCGCGGGGTCGTGGGGGTCGACAGCGAGTCCATACGTCGTGTCGGTCGGAAAGCACACCACGCCACCGTCTCGAATGATGTCGCGGACGGCGGCTGGGCCGGCCCCGTCGTCACCGGCGATGCGAATCATCGTCCAAACAAGCATACGGCAGGAACGCGGTTTCACGCGCGGATTCGGCCCCTGCATAATGGGGCGATGCACCCTCGACCCATCGGGAAGCACAATCGAAAGCTCGCCGAGATCCGCAAGGCCTTGCGCTCGGGGGCGCTCACCTCCGACGGGCGCCTCCCGATCGAAGGCCGGCGCATGTTGGAGGAGGCGCGCCGGAGCGGGCTCCGGGTTTCCGAGATCTATCGCGCCGCGCGGCCCGGGGCGGCCGCCCCCGCCGACGCCGAGCGGACGTACGCGGTGACGGAGTCGGTGCTCCGATCGATTTCGGCGACCGATGAATCGCAGGGCGTTCTCGCGCTGGTCCGGCCTCCCGCCTTCGAACTCGACGACACGCTGGGCTCCGGGGCGGCGCTGGTCATCGTCCTCTGCGGGTTGCAGGACCCCGGGAACGCGGGTACCATCGTGCGGCTCGGCGAGGCATTCGGGGCCACGGGCTGCATCGCGACCGCCGGTACGGTCGGCCGCTTCAACGCCAAGCTGGTGCGTGCAAGCGCGGGCAGCCTCTTCCGGCTTCCCCACGTCTGGGACCTGGAGCTTTCGCGACTCGTCGAATGGACCCGTGCGGTTGGAGTGCGAGTGATCGGCGCCGCCGCGGATGGGACGCGGGACATCGAATCGGAAGCGTGGACGGGCCCGACGGCCGTGCTGATCGGGAACGAGGGGGCGGGCCTGGACGGCGCCGGCCGCGCCGCCTGCGCCGCCATCGTGCGGATTCCGCACTCCGACCGGGTGGATTCCCTGAACGCGGCGGCCGCGGCCGCGATCCTGCTCCATGAGGCTCACCGGCGCCGACGGAGGCAACGCGCCTGATGGCATCGCTCTTCGACGACCCGGAGCCGCCGGCCGCGCCGGAGGGCGGCACACCCCTGGCGGAGCGCATCCGGCCGGACGCGCTCTCCGGCTATGTCGGCCAGGAACACCTGCTCGGGCCCGGCAAGGCGCTGCGGGTCGCGATCGAGAACGACCGCGTGCCGTCGATGATCCTCTGGGGCCCGCCCGGCGTCGGCAAGACGACGCTGGCTCGCATCATCGCCCGGACGACGGCGTCGGCATTCCTCACCTTCAGCGCCGTCCTGTCCGGCATCAAGGAACTGCGCGACGTCATGGCGCGGGCCGAAAGCGCCCGGCGGCAAGGCCGGAAGACGATCCTGTTCGTCGACGAGATCCATCGTTTCAACAAGGCGCAGCAGGACGCGTTCCTGCCGTTCGTCGAAAAAGGCAGCATCACGTTGGTCGGCGCGACGACGGAGAATCCTTCGTTCGAGGTGATTTCCGCTCTGCTGTCGCGCGTGCGCGTCTTCGTGCTGGAAGCTCTCCCCGACGACGCCATCCGGACCCTGCTCGCCCGCGCGGCCGAGACGGAGGGATGCCGCGCATCGGACGAGGCCCGGGCCGCTATCGTGAAAATCGCGAACGGCGACGCGCGAACGGCGTGCAACGTCCTGGAGATCGCGGCGCGGTCGTCGGAAGGCGGCGCCGAGATCGGCGTGGACCGCGTCGAGGAGATCGTCCAGCGCAAGGTCCTGCTCTACGACAAGACCGGCGAGGAGCACTACAACATCATCTCGGCGGTTCACAAGTCCATTCGGAACTCCGACGCCGACGCCGCCCTCTACTGGGTGGCCCGAATGATCGAGGCCGGCGAAGACCCTCTCTATGTCGTTCGCCGCCTGGTGCGGTTCGCTTCCGAGGACATCGGCCTGGCGAATCCGTCCGCGCTGCGCGTGGCGCTCGACGCGAAGGAATCGGTCCGGTTTCTCGGCATGCCGGAAGCCGGCGTCGCGCTGGCGCAGTGCGTCATCTATCTCGCCGCCTCGCCCAAGTCCAACTCGGCGTACACGGCCTACGCGTCGGCCATGGAGGCGGCGCGGGAAACTCGAGCGGAACCGGCGCCTCTCCATCTGCGGAACGCGCCCACCCGCTTGATGAAGGCCCTGGACTACGGCAAGGGATACGCGTACGCGCACGATCTGGACGCCGGCGTCGCCGACATGGAGTGCCTTCCGGACACGCTGGCGGGGCGCCGTTTCTATCGGGGCAAGGATATCGGCGAAGAGTCGGGTATCATCCGGCGTCTGGAGGCGTTCCGCCGCCGGAAAAAGCCGCCGGCGCCGTCGCCCGGACCTGGAGACACCGCGGATCCGTGAGCGTCCGCACATGAATTCGCGCATCCGTCCCTTCCGGACCGCCGCCTGGAGGAGCGCATGAAGTCATATCAGGCGCGAGTGATCCGCCACTACGAGGTGGGGGGGGCGGTGCTCTACCTCCAGTTGTGGCATCCGAATCATATTCATTTCGGATATTTCGACGAGCTGCCGGAGTCCAGGGAGGCGTTCATCGTCGACCTGGAGCAATTCTATCGTGGCATCGACAGGATGATGGACGTGGTCACCGCGCCCGCGGGGATCGGATCCGGAGATCACGTCATCGACGCGGGCTGCGGCGTCGGGGGCGCCGCGCGATGGGTCGTTCGGCGATACGGGGCCCGCGTCACCGGATTCGACCTCACGCCCGCCCAGATCGAGAAGGCCACGGCCCGGACCCGCGACGCGGGTCTCGGCGAGCACGCGCGATTCGGTGTTGCCGACTGTACGGACCCCTGGCCGGTCGCGGCTCGAAGCGTGGACGCGATCATGAGCTTCGAGAGCTCCCAGTACTTCCCGGACCGGCAACGGTTCATCCAGGAGTGCGCGCGTGTTCTCAAGCCCGGCAAGCGTGTCGTCGCGTCGGCGTGGATGCGCAGGGACGGAATGTCCCTCGATGAATACATCCGCGACATACAGCCCATTTGCCACCATTGGAGCGCATGGAGTCTGGAGAGCCTCGCCTCGTACGCGCGCATGTTCGAGGATGCGGGGTTCGAGATCGAAGAGAGCGAGGACTTCGACCTCCACGCCCTGCCCAACGCGTGGAGGATGGAGCACGCCCAGACCTATTTCGGATTCCTCGGGCTCCAGGAGTGGTCGGAGAGCTGCCGCTGCCTGGCGCGCGCCTGGGAATCCGGGTCGTTCGTGCTCGGGCGCATCTGCGCGGTCCGAAAGTGAAACCCGGTCAGCTCCCTGTCCGGAGCCCCGACGGGCCGTAACGCGAGTAGAACCGCGCGACCTCTCCCGGGGTCAGTTCCCGCCACGCGCCGCGCCGAAGGCCGTCCGCCTCGAGAAAACCCATGCGAACGCGCCGAAGCGTCATGACGCGGTGTCCCACGGCGTCGAACATGCGCCGGATCTGACGGTTACGGCCCTGCCGGATCTGTATTTCGAACCAGGTGTTGGCGCCGGGTTTGAGAATCTCGATCCGGCTCCGCTCCAACCGGATTCCATCCAGCGTGATCCCGCGCCGCAGCCGATCGACGGCCTTGGCGGGCGGCGACCCTGCGACCTTGACGCGATAGACCTTGGGCACGTTCCCGGCCCGGGTCATGAAACGCGTGAACTCGCCGTCGTTGGTCAGTATCAGCAGGCCCTCCGACGCGAAGTCGAGCCGCCCGACCGGGTAGAGGCGCTCCGCGGGACCCCCGCGGAGCAGGTCGGCTACCGTCGGCCGGCCTTCCGGATCGTCGAGGGTCGACATTACGTTCGGCGGCTTGTTCAGCAGGACGTAGGCCCGCTTCGAAACGCCTCGGATCGGCTTCCCGTCGACGTCGATCCGGTCGCGGCGCGGGTCGGCCCGAACGCCCATCGCTCGAACCACGGTCCCGTTGACCCGGATGCGGCCCTCCTCGATGAGTCTCTCGGCCGCCCGCCGGGACGCGACGCCCGCGTGCGCCAGGATCTTCTGGAGGCGTTCTTCCATCGTCCGTCCTCATCCCTCGGACGCCGCCTCGTCCGCCGTTTCCAGGGGCAACTCGGCCTGCTCGGCGTGCTCGGACCGGATGATCTCCTCGAACTCCTCCATGCTGGGCAGGTCGTCCAGGCTCTTCAGGCCGAAATGGACGAGGAACGTGCGGGTGGTCTTGTAGAGGATCGGCCGTCCGATCACGTCCTTGCGTCCGGCCGCGGTGACCAGCCGGCGGTCGATCAGGGTCTTGATCACGCCCTCGGCCCGATGACCTCGGATTTCCTGGATCTCCGGAATCGTGACGGGTTGCCGGTAGGCGATGACCGCCAGCGTTTCCAGGGCCGCCAGCGACAGGCGCGTGGGCGGGATCAGGCTCCGCGCGAACGACCGGAGAACCTCGTGATGTTCCGGCTTGGTCGCGAAGCGGTACCCGTCGGCCACGTGGCGAATCTCGATCCCGTGCTCCGCGGACCGGTAACGGGCGATCAGCGCATCCATCGCCGCGGCCAGCTCGCCGCGGTCCGCTTCGGGAAGGGCCTTGCGTATCTGATCCAACCGGACCGGCTCGTCGGACAGATAGACGATGGCTTCAAGCAGCGCCGAGAGGTTGTCGGACATGGATCGCCGTCTGCGCCGGACGGATACGGAGTTGAATGTCGTCGAAGGCGGATCGCTGTTCCATGTGGAGCACCTGCAGCCGGGCCAACTCGAGCAACGCCAGGAACGCCGCGATCAGCGCGCCCCGCGTCGAAAAACCCTCCATCAGCCTTCGAAAGCCGATTCCGGTCTCGGCGCGGGCGAGCTCGCCGCGAAGGAACCGCGCCATCTGTTCCACGGTGAACTCCTCGCGGTCGACATCCAAGCCCGGCCGCTCCTCGAAGCGTTTCAGGACGTCGCGGAACGCGGCCAGCATGTCGAACAGCGTGGCCGTCACTTCAGGCTCGAGCGCGTTGCCGCCGACGTCGAGCGTGCCGGGACGCGTCCATGCGGCCTTCTCGACGAGCTCCCGCTGATAGAGCATCTGCGCCGCGTTCCTGAACTTCTCGTATTCCAGCAGCCTCCGGACGAGAACCTCGCGCGGATCCGCATCCTCTTCCGGACCGGCGTCCGGGTCGGGCGGCAGCAACGCGCGCGACTTGATGTAGATGAGCTGGGCCGCCATCACGAGAAAATCGGAGGCGACGTTGACGTTCAGTTCCTTCATCAGGCGCAGGTAGTCGAGATACTGCGCCGTCACCCGGGCGATCGGGATATCGTGGATGTCGAGTTTCTGCTTGCGGATGAGGTCGAGCAGCAGGTCCAGTGGTCCTTCGTAGAGCGCGAGGGCGATTCTGAGCGAGCCGTTTCCGGGGGCGTCACGGTCCGGGTGCGGTGTCGTCGCGACATCGCCGCTCTCGATGACTTCCCGCGTCATGCTCTATATCTTCATGGCCTCTCGTACGGCGCCCATCGTCTCGCCGGCCACCGTTCGGGCTCGCGCCGCGCCGTCCCGAAGGATGTCGACGACCTGCGCCGTGTTCTGTTCGTACTGCACGCGCCGTTCGTAGATCGGTGCGAACGTTCCCTGATGGCTCTCGAACAGCCATTTCTTGCAGTCCACACATCCTATTCCCGCCGTGCGACAACCCTGGTCCACCTCGGCGACGGTTTCTTGGCCCGAAAACACCTTGTGAAAACCGAACACGGGGCAGCGGTCCGGATCCCCGGCGTCGGTCCGCCGCTTCCGGGCCGGGTCGGTCATCATCGTCATGAAGGCTCGACGGACCGTTTCGGGCGGATCGCCCATCGCGATCGTGTTGCCGTAGCTCTTGCTCATCTTCCGCCCGTCGGTCCCCGCCAGTTTCGGCGTCTCGGTCAACAGCGACCGAGGCTCCGGGAACACCGTGCGGTACAAGCGGTTGAACCGCCGCGCGATTTCCCGCACCAGCTCGACGTGCGCCACCTGGTCCTCGCCGACGGGAACGGCGGCGGCCTTGTAGATCAGGATGTCGGCGGCCTGGAGCACCGGGTAGCCCAGGAAACCGTACGTGTTGATGTCCCGATCCAGGTTCTCCTGCATCTCCTTGTACGACGGCACGCGTTCGAGCCACCCCAGCGGCGTCATCATCGAGAACAGCAGGTGCAGCTCCGCGTGCTCCGGAACGCTGGACTGGACGAATATCGTCGTCCGCTCCGGATCCAGACCCGCCGCCAGGTAGTCGATGGCCACCTGAACGGAGCTTTCGCGCAGGTCCGTCCGTCCGTCGTAGGCGGTCGTCAGCGAGTGCCAGTCCGCCACGAAGCAGAAGCTCTCGTACTCGTCCTGCAGCCGGACCCAGTTGGCGAGCGCGCCGACGTAGTTTCCCAGGTGCATCCGCCCGGTGGGGCGGGTTCCGCTCAGGATTCGTGGCTTGGGCATGCCGCGGGTCACAGCACCAGGAACGACCGCACCCTGTCGACGACGGGAAAGAACAGGTCGCCGGGAACGCCGTAGTACAGCAGGGCGATCAGAACGAGGACCCCGTAGCCCTGGAGCGCGTCGAAGGCGCGCGCCATCGGCGCGGGAAGAAGTCCGGACAACACCGCGGCGCCGTCCAGGGGCGCCACCGGGATCAGGTTGAATATGGCCAGCAGCAGATTGATCCAGACGCCGAAATAGACCATCGATAGAACGGGAAGCAGGACGGCGGCGGCCCCGTCGCCCCCGCCGAAACCTCGCACGGCCTGGTTCACGGCCAGCTCCATCGACGCCGACGTGTTCTTCAGCGTGAACAGGAACAGGAACAGGACGGCCGCGATCGCCAGGTTGCTGGCGGGCCCGGCCGCGGCGACGAGCATGTGGTCGCGCCTGGGTTTCCGAAGGGCCGCGACGTTGACGGGGACGGGCTTCGCCCAACCGACGATGAATCCCGTGAAGAAGCCGAGGAGAGGGACGACGACGGTCCCGAAGAGATCCGCGTGGACGATGGGGTTCAACGATATGCGGCCGAGATTCCGCGCCGTCGGATCGCCGAGTCGGTTCGACGTCCAGGCATGGGCGGATTCATGGATGCTCAGGGAAAACAGCAGGACGGCCAACTGCGAGACCAGCGTCGTCCAATCGATGTTCATGCCACGTTATGCTAGCATAACCCGACCATGGACATCGTGCTCCTGAGAGTGGCTTTATCCTTGTATTCCATAGGTTTAGTCCACTCCGTCGTCACGGTTCTCAGCAGCCGATACACGTTGTTCCGGGTGAGTCTCGCGGCCGTTGTCGCGGGGTGGATATGTCATGCCGCCGCCATCGCGCTCGACGCCGGCGAACCCGTTCTGACGCCGCTGACCGATGGCTACGCGTCCTTTTCGTACCTGGCCGCTCTGGCGGCGCTGGGCTACCTGATCGCATACGCGCGCTACCGCATCGCCTCGCTCAGCGTTTTCGTCTTTCCCGTGGTCTTTCTGCTGACCTTCATCGCGTACATGGGGCGTCACGCTTCGACGAGCTCGGTCCCCGCCGCGATCGCCAGCGGATGGATCTATGTCCATCTGCCGCTGATATTCCTGGGATACGCCGCTCTGCCGGTCAGCTTCGCGGGGTCGATCATGTACCTGATGCAGGAGCACGGGCTGAAATCGAAGCACCTTACCGGTTTCTACCGTCGGCTGCCCGCCCTCGAGGTGTGCGACGACCTGGCCTACCGTTCGCTGGCGATCGGTTTTCCGCTGATCACGCTCGGCATCGTGTCCGGAGCGCTCTGGGCCCAGGCGGAACTCGGAACATTCTGGGGCTCGGACCTCACGGTCGTCCTTTCGCTTCTGACCTGGTTCATCTACCTGCTCCTGATCTACAGCCGGCTGATCAACGGATGGCGCGGCAAGCGGGCCGCGTACCTGGCGATCGCCGGCTTCGTGTGCGTGCTGGCGTCGTTCCTCGGAGCGGGCTACTTCGGAGGGTTCCACTCGTTCACCCCGTGAACGCGCGGTTGGCATGCGGCTATCCCTCGTCGGCTTGAGTCACAAGACCGCACCGGTGGAGGTGCGGGAACGCCTCGCGTTCGAGGATGGCGACCTCGGCGACGCGCTCAAGTCGCTGGCCGGTTTCGAGGGCGTGTCCGAGGCGATGATCCTGTCGACGTGCAACCGCGTCGAGGTCCTGGCGGAAGGAACCGACGAGCACCTCATCCGCGAGTTCCTCTGCTCCTATCACCGGGTGCCCGCCGACTCGATCAACGACTACCTGTACGGCTATCGGAACCACGACGTGATCCGGCACGTCTTTCGCGTGGCGGCCAGCCTGGACTCCATGATCGTGGGCGAGCCGCAGATCCTGGGTCAGATCAAGGACGCGTTCCGGGCGGCGGAAGACGCCGGAACCACCGGAACGCACATCGGCTCGGTCATGAAACGCGCGTTCACCGTGGCGAAAAAGGTCCGGACCGAGACGGCGATCGCGCGATCGGCGGTTTCGCTCAGCTACGCCGCCGTCGAGCTGGCGCGGAAGATCTTCGGCGATCTGGCCGGCAAGACCGTGATGATCATCGGCGCGAGCAAGATGGGCGAGCTGGCCGCGAAGCATCTCAAGAGGAGCGGGGTGCGGAGCGTCATGGTGACGAACCGCACCTTCGAGCGCGCCGTCGACGTGGCCCGCGCGTTCGAGGGGGCGGCGATCCCGTTCGATCGGCTGAACGACCACGTCGACCGCGCCGACATCGTGATCAGCTCGACCGGCGCGCCGCACTTCGTCATCACCCGGACCCTGGCCGAGCGGATCATCCGCCGCCGCAAGAACCGCCCGATGTTCTTCATCGACATCGCCGTGCCCCGCGACATCGAGCCGGCCGTCAACGGCGTCGACAACGTCTTCCTCTACGACATCGACGACCTCCAGCAGGTGGTGGACGAGAACCTCGGCGAACGCATGACGGAGGCCGCGCGCGCCGAGGAGATCATCGACCTCGAAGTGGAGGCGTTCTGGTCGCGGTTGCGGTCGCGCGACGTCGTCCCGACGATCGTCGATCTGCAGCAGGCTCTGGAAGTTCTGCGGCTCGACGAGATCCAGCGCTACGGCGGGGACCTGGGAGCGTTGAGCGCCGAGCAGCGCGAAGCGCTCGATCGGCTCACCCGGTCCATGATTCGAAAGATCCTGCACTCACCGATCTCCGAGCTCAAGGAAATGGCCCGGCGCCCGGACTCCCAGCCGCACATCGACCTCATCCGCAAGATCTTCAATGTCCGGGACGTCTAGTCCGTCCGCCCTGAGGCTGGGGACGCGCGGCAGCGCGCTGGCGATGTGGCAGGCGGAATGGACGCGTTCCGCTCTCGAGCGGGGCGATGCGGGAATGGCCGCGGCGATCGTGACGATCCGGACTACGGGCGACCGTGTCACGGACGTGCCGCTGGCCGAGGTGGGCGGGAAAGGCCTGTTCACCAAAGAGCTGGACGAAGCCCTGCTGGACGGCCGCATCGACGCCGCGGTCCACAGCCTCAAGGACCTGCCCTTCGACCTTCCCGACGGTTTGCTGCTGGCGGCCGTCTGCGAACGCGAGGACCCGCGCGACGCGCTGGTGTCGGACGGCCGGACGCTGGATCGCATGCCGCCGGGCGCCCGCATCGGCACCAGCAGCCTGCGGCGAAGAGCCCAGATCCTCGCCCGCTTTCCGCAGGTGGAGGTCGCCGCGCTTCGCGGCAACGTCGACACGCGCCTTCACAAGCTCGACGACGGCCAATACGACGGGATCGTTCTCGCGGCCGCGGGTCTGAGGCGCCTCGGACACGCCGGCCGCATCACGGAGCTCCTTCGGCCGGAGATCATGCTGCCGGCTATCGGGCAAGGCGCGCTCGCCATCGTCTGCCGGGCCTCCGACGCGGCCGTGCGGCACGCGCTCGGCAAGCTCGACGACGCGGACGCGCGCGCCGCCGCCCGCGCCGAGCGCGCCCTGATGGCCAGCCTCGACGGCAGTTGCCGCGTTCCCATCGCCGCGTACGCGGTGACCGATCGCGCCCGGCTCCGGCTGCGGGGGCTGATCGCCAGCCTCGACGGCGCGCGCGTCGTCGCCGACGCGGCCGACGGGCCGCGCGCCGACGCGGAGTCGCTGGGACGCCGACTGGGGCAACGGCTCCGGGAGTCCGGCGGCGCGGAGATTCTCCAACAACTCGCGAATGGCGGATTCTGACCGGCGTCTGGAAGGACGGACCATCCTGGTGACGCGCGCGCGCGGCCAGGGCGAGGATCTGCGGCGCGGGCTGGAAGCGCTCGGCGCCGTCGTCGTCCACATACCGATGATCGAGGTCGTGCCGCCGGACGATTTCGCGGCCGTCGACGACGCCGTCCGCCGCCTGGCGACCTACGACTGGATCGTGTTCACAAGCGCGAACGCCGTCGACGCTTTCCTCGATCGCGCCCGAACCCTTCCGGGCGCGCGCGTGGCCGCCGTCGGACGTCAGACGGCGCGCGCGCTGGGCCGCCGGGGCGTGGACGCCGACCTCGTTCCGGAAACCTTCAGCGCCGAGGGGTTGCTGGAGGCGTTCCCTTCCCGGCTCGGGGGCGTTCGGTTGCTCATGCCCAGAGCGGAAGTCGCCGACGAAACGCTTCCGACAACCCTGCGTTCGCGTGGAGCGCGGGTCGATATCGTCGTCGTGTACCGGAACCGGCTGCCGCGGCGGGGAGAGCGCGAGCTCCGCGGACTGCTCGCCGACGGCCGCGTCGACTGCATCGCGCTGACCAGCGGATCGACCGCCGAGAACCTGGTCGCCATGGCCGGCGGCGCCGAAGGTCTCCGGGGCGCCGCGATCGCCGTGATCGGGCCCGTGACCCGCCGCGCGGCCGAGCGGGCCGGGCTGGCGGTCGACATCGAAGCCGAAACCGCAACCGTGCCCGACCTGGTCGCGGCCATCCGGGAACACTATTGACCGAAACCGCCAGACGCCGGTTCATCGCCGTTGCCGTGGGCCTCATCGCCGTCGCTGGCGGCTGCGCGGGCGCGCGCACGGGCCCGGCCGCGCCGTTTCCATCCGGTTCCGGCGGTCCCCTGATCGAGGCCGCGCGCGCCGCCGTGGGGTCGACGGGCGTGGAGCGGGCCGCCTGGAGCGTTGCGGTCCGGTCCCTCGAGCGCGGCGACACCCTCCTGGAGTGGAACGCCGACGTGCTGATGGTCCCGGCGTCGGCGTTGAAGCTCGTCACGGTGGCCGCCGCCGCCGAGGCGGTCGGATGGGACCACGCGTTCGACACGACGCTCACCTCGCGCGGCGTCGTCGTCGACGGGGTCCTCGACGGCGACCTCGTCGTGCACGGAACGGGCGACCCGACGATCGAGGGCCGGGGCGGCGGGGATTTCGCCGGCTGGATCGAGTCCGTCCGCGAACGCGGAATCGCGCGCGTGTCGGGACGGATCGTGGGAAACGACGACGGCGCCGAGGAACCGCGGCCGCGGTTCGCCTGGGCGTGGGACGACCTCGGCTACGCCTACGGCGCGCTTCCCGGGGCGCTCAACGTCGGCGAGAACCGGGCGCGGGTCACCGTCGCGCCCGGACCGCTACCCGGGACCCCGGCCGTACTGAGCCCGGCCGAGGGTCTCGACGCCGTGACCGTCGCCAACGAGGTGGACACGGCGGGGCCGGGCTCGACGCCCGAGCTCCGGCCCATGCTCGAGCCCGCCGGTCATGGGCTCCGGATCGTCGGCGCCGTCCCGGCCGGCGGTTCGCCGCTGACGTTCCCCGTCTCGGCGGGCAATCCGACGCTCGCGTTCGCGTCCGTGTTCCGCCGCCGTCTGGTCGAGGCGGGCGTCGCCGTGGACGGCCCGCCCGTCGACATCGACGACGCCGGCCCCGCCCGGGCGACCGGGCCCACGGCCGTTCTCCACCGGCACCGGTCTCCCCCCCTGTCGGCCATCGCGGCGCCGATGTTGAAGGAAAGCTTGAATCTCTATGCCGAAACCGTCCTCTGGTTGGCCACCGGGGCGGACGGGCCGCGCGCTTCCGATCCGGCCCTGGACGCCGTCCGCGACCGGCTGGCCGCCTGGGGGATTCCCGGTGGACACCATCAGATCGTCGACGGGTCGGGTCTGTCGCGGCGCAACACGATCACGGCGCACGCCCTGGTCGCCGTCCTGGAACGCTTTTACGATCCCGCGTGGACATCGCCCTGGATGCGGGCGCTGCCGGTGGCCGGGCGCGACGGGACCCTGCGGTCGCGGCTCCAGGGAACGCCGGCCGACGACAACCTGACGGCCAAGACCGGTTCGATGTCGAACATCCGCTCGCTGGCGGGCTACGTGCGGACGCGCGACGGCGAGGCGCTGGCGTTCGCCGTCATCGTGAACAACTTCGAGGGCTCCGGGGCCGACGCCGAGGCCGCCATCGACCGCATCGCGTCGGCGCTGGCCGGATTCAGCCGCGGCCGTCCATAGAGCATGGGCCGACGGTCGGCGCGATCGTCGAAATCAGAACGGAAACGGGAACATGATCCACCCGACGACGACCGCCACGCCCAGAAACGCAAGAAACACCCACGCGCCGTACCGGAGCTGTTCCCGCGGCTCGGACTTGTTGATCAATGCAAATACCACGGAGACGATCAACGCGAACACGAAGAGCGCGGTGAAATGCGACAGGGTCACGGCTTGCGCCCCTGGCTGATGTCGAAGGCATCGAGAACGATCAGGTAGTTCAGCAGGCCGGCGACCCACAGGTACGCGCTGCCGTAGTCGTAGTTCGGGCTGGACAGGACGCCATCGCCGTAACCCATGCGCTCGGCCACGAAATACGGGATCCCGACACCGGCGTCGGCGACGAGGGCGAGCCAATGGAGAAGGAGGCCGAACGCGGGCAGAGTCGGGTCCGGGGCGGCGGTGTACAGCCGTCCCTGCATGGCGATTCCCAGAACGAACATGGTCAGGATACACACGGTGAAGGTCAGCCCGCGGCGCCAGCGCCCGAGGACGACGTGCGAAAGACCGGGAAGCAGCCAACCGCCGGCGCAGACCGCCAGCGCGATGGGCATTCCCATGGGCTCGCGGAACTGGACAGCGGGTGTTTCTTCCAGGCGTTCCGTCGCGGCGTCGTCGTCGGGCACGGCTCGAACGCGGGTTCTTGTCGGGTTCTTCGTTGGCATCGATCAGGTGAAAACGGCTACGATCCGCCGTTCGGGAGGCCTGCGCGCAGGACCGCGTTGCGGAGTCGCAGCTAGCCTACTGTCTTGCGTTTCCGGTGTCCACTGTTTTCGGCCGCCCGCGGGACGCTCCCGGGCGTCGAACCGCGGCCGCGCGCGATTCAACGCCCGCGCCGTTCGCCGAACAACAGCGTTCCGATGCGCACCATCGTGGCGCCCTCCTCGATCGCCACTTCGAAGTCGCGGCTCATGCCCATCGACACGGTGTCCAGCGAAAACGCGTCCGCCCGTTCGCGCAGCCGCCTGAAATACGGCCGGACGCGTTCGACGTCGTCGAAGAACGGCGGAATGCCCATCAGTCCTTCCAGGCGCAGATGTGCGCTGGCGCGCACGGCGCGGACCAGGTCGGCCAATCCGCCCTCCGAGACGCCGGCCTTGGCCGCCTCGTCGCCCAGCTTCATCTGGACGAGAACGCGGACCGGGCCGCCGGCGAGTCGGTCCAGGCGCTCGGCGAGGGCGACGCTGTCGACGCTCTGGATACAGGAGAAGAGCCCGACGGCTTTCCCGGCCTTGTTCGACTGAAGATGCCCGATCAGGTGACATGCCGCCCCGGCGCGGTCCAGGCGCGGGATCTTGATTTCGGCCTCCTGGACGCGGTTCTCGCCGATATCGGTCAGGCCGCAGTCGACGGCCTCCCGGATCCGCTCCAGGTTGACGCGCTTCGTGACGCCGACGATCCGCACGGACTCGGGCCGTCGTCCCGCCCGCGCGGCCGCCTCCCCGACCCGGTCGGAGACGCGCCGGAGGTTCTCAGCGACGCCCATCCGCACGCGCGATCGGAAAGACGCCGGGGCTCGGGTCGAGAGCTTCCATAGGCAACGCCGGGCCGCACCCACGAGCGGCGCAAGCGTAGCCTAGTTACCACATCCGGTGCATAATTGGCTACGCATGCAACGCCTCATCGTCATTCACTACAGTGAGTTGGCGCTGAAGAAGGGGAACCGGGACTACTTCGAGAACCGCCTTCTCCGCAACATCGACGAGGCCTTGGCCGGATGCGAAGCGGGCCGCGTCCGGCGCATCTCGGGCCGTTTCGTGCTCGAGTTGACGCCGTCCACGGACGTCGACGCGGTGCGCGCGCGCCTGGGGCGGCTCTTCGGAATCGCGCATTTCGGCGAGGGACGGGGAGTCGATTGGGACATGGAGACCCTCTCGTCCACCGCCTGGGAGGTGCTCCGGCCGCTTCGGTTCCGGTCCTTCGCGATCGAGACCCGCCGGCCCGACAAGCGTTTTCCGCTGACCTCGATCGACGTCAACCGGACGGTCGGAGCGCACGTCGGGGAACGATCCGGCGCCCGGGTCGATCTGACGCGCCCGGAGGCGACGTGCCGGATCGAGCTCGTCGAAGGCCGGGCCATCGTCTCGGCCGAACGACTCCCGGGAGCCGGCGGTCTCCCGTCCCATACCGGCGGGAAGGTCGCGGTGCTGCTCTCCGGAGGCATCGACTCGCCGGTCGCGGCCTGGAAGATGATGCGCCGGGGATGCACGGCCGTCTTCGTTCATTTTCACAGCTTTCCCCATACCAACCGGGAATCCCAGGACAAGGCCCGCCAGGTTGCGACGCTTCTGGCGTCCTACCAGCAGCGGGCCCGGATCTACATGACGCCGTTCGCCGACATTCAGCGGCGCATCCTGGTGGAAACGCCCGTCGAAACCCGCGTGATCCTCTATCGACGCTACATGATGCGCCTGGCCGAGAGAATCGCCGCACGCGAACGGGCGCGCGCCCTGGTCACCGGCGACAGCCTCGGACAGGTGGCGTCCCAGACCCTGGAGAACATCGACGTGATCAGCCGCGCCGTCCGAATGCCGATCCTGCGCCCGCTGGTCGGGAACGACAAGGAAGAAATCGTCTCGATCGCGCGGAGGATCGGCAGCTACGACATTTCGATCCTGCCCGACCAGGACTGCTGTTCCCTGTTCGTTCCCAGGCATCCCGAGACGCGCGCTTCGATCGACCGCATCGAGGCGATCGAGGCCGGACTGGACGTGTCCGGCGAGATCGAGGCGGCGCTGGCCGGCTCGGAGCGTCTGGTACAATACGCCGCCTATGACACGCGGGCGGTTCGTCAGCTTTGAGGGCATCGAGGGTTCCGGCAAGACCACGCAGATCGCCCGGCTGGCCGAACGATGGAGGGCCGAGGGCGTCCCGGTCCTCGTCACCCGGGAGCCCGGCGGCACGGCCCTGGGCGAGAGCATGCGGCGCATGCTGCTCGACTCGCGGACGATCGACCTGACCGCCGAGGCGGAGCTTCTGCTTTTCTATGCGTCCCGGAGCCAGAACATCGAAGAGAAGATCCGCCCCGCCGTCGAGCGCGGGGACACCGTCATCTGCGACCGGTTCTTCGACGCGTCCTTCGCATATCAGGGTTACGGACGCGGCATCGAGCAGGCCGTCATCCAGCGGCTGACCGACCTGGTGTGCCGCGAGTTCCGGCCCGAGCTGACCGTTCTGCTCGACATCGACCCCGCGACCGGCCTGGAACGCGCCCGCCGGCGCAATCGCGCCCGGGCCCGCGAGGAAGGGCGCTTCGAATCCGAGGACCTCGGCTTCTACGAACGCGTCCGCGACGGATACCTCGAGTTGGCCCGCCGCGATCCGGCCCGGTTCCGCGTGGTGCCGGCGCTGGGCGCCGTCGAGGAGGTCGAGGTCCGCGTCCACGGCGTGCTGGCGGCCCGCGCCCATCAGCCGTGAGCGTCCGGCGCAGACCTTGGAGCGACGGGCGCGCCGATCTTCGATGAACGCCTCCGTCGGGGCCGCGTTCCTGGGAAACGCGCCGCTCGTCGCTCGCCTGCGATCCCAGTTGGCGCGTGAGCGTCTGCCGCACGCGATGATCTTCACGGGCCCGGACGGCGTCGGCAAACGCACCTTCGCCCTGCGCGTCGCGCAGGCGCTCAACTGCGGCGCGCGCGACGCGCACGGCTGCGAATGCGGCCGATGCGGTTCCTGCCGCGCCGTCGACGCCGGCTCGCACCCGGACGTCTCGACCGTGTCGGTCGAGGCGGGATCGACCCGGATCCGGATCGAGCAGATCCGCGAGCTCCGAACGCGTCTGGAGCTGGCCGTCGCGCCGGGTTCCGCCCAGGTTTTCCTGATCGATCCGGCGGAGCGCATGAACCCGGCGTCCGCCAACGCCATGTTGAAGGCCTTGGAGGAGCCCCCCGACCGGACCTACTTCGTATTGATCACCACGAACCTCCACGAGCTGATGCCCACGATCCGTTCCCGCTGCCAGGTCTACCGGTTCCTGCCGCTGGGCATGGAGGAGATGCTCGAGGCGGGCCCCGACGACGAGCTCGTCGTGCGCTGGGCCCGCGGCAGCGTCGGTCGGGCGCTCGCCACGGATCCCGTTGAATTGCGAGCCCTCCGGGACGCGGTGCTCGCCTTCGTCGAGTCCGCCGTGGACGCCGGCGGCGCGACGTGGCCGGCGCTGTTCGCGGAAAGCGCCGACCTGGCGCGTTCCCGGGAGGAATACGGGGAAAAGCTGCGCGCCGTCGGCGTCGTGGTGGCCGACATCCTGTATGCCGGGCACGGACTCGAGGATCGGATCGTGAACGTCGACGTCCGGGAACGGATTCGGCAAATCGCGTCCCGGTTGGACCCGCCGGCGCTGGTCCGGATCGCCGATTGGATCCGTTTCACCGAGCGCGCGCTGAAGAACCACGTGAACCGGCAGTTGCTGACCGACGCCCTCGCGTTGACCCTCAACGCGGAGACCGCCCCGATGTTGGAAGACGCGGGGTGGCGCGACCGCTGACAGGGGCCGCGCCATGTACATTTCCCCGGCGGGCTGCTAGAATTTTCGGACGATCGAGACGGTTCCACGCCTGGGTGGTTCGAATCCGAATCCGGTCCATCAACGATCGCTCGTCGCAGGCGTCGTTCGAAAGAATGCGCCCCGGGAACCCGTTCCCGAGAAATCCAGTCCGAAGAACCCGAGAGAGCAATGGCCAACCGAAGACTCATCCGACCCAACCTGTCCGAGATCAAGAAGGAACCCGCGCCGCCGCGGCCGGCCAAGCGCAAGCAGCCGCCCGCGGACCAGACCAACGCCGAGAGTTTCTATTACGCCAAGCAGATGCAGAACCGCACGCCCATGGTGGTGGTGCTGCAGGACGGAGAGCAGATTCGCGGCGTCATCGAGTGGTACGACCGGAACAGCATCAAGATCAATCGCGAGTCCGACCCGAACCTGTTGGTTCTCAAGCACAACATCAAGTACATGTTCAAGGAACACGACGATTGAAGGTCGGCATCGCCGCCGGCGACCCCGCGGGAATCGGCCTGGAGGTCGTCTTCAAGGCCCTGCCGAGACTGCCGAGCGATGCCGCCACCTGGTTCCTGTACGTGCATCGCTCCGACTTCGAAGCGTGCCGGGAGCGTTTCGGACTCTCGGTTCCGTGGCGGCTCGCGAAGGATGCGGCCGACGCCGCGACGGGCGGCCTGCAGGTCGTGTTCATGAAGGGTGGCGACTCGGCCCTCGAGCCCGGACGGGCAAGCCACGAGGGCGGACGGCGCGCGTTGACGGCCTTGGAGGCGGCCAGCGGCGCGGCCCTGGCGGGAGCGCTCGACGCGCTGGTCACCGCGCCGCTCGGCAAACGGTGGGTGGGGAACGGCTTTCGCGACCACACGAGCTTTCTGGCCGCTCGCGCCGGATGCGACCTGCCGCTGATGACGTTCTTCGCTCCGACCCTGAAGGTGGTGCTGGCCACGACGCACCATTCGCTTCGCGGCGCACTCGACGCCCTTTCGGTTGATCTATACCAACGGGTTCTCCACGCGGCGGCCAGGGCGCTGAGCCGGCTCGGCATGGAACGTCCCCGCATCGCGGTGGCCGCCGTCAACCCGCACGCCGGGGAGGGCGGGCTGTTCGGCGACGAAGAGGACGCCATCCTTGGGCCCGCCGTGCGATCGGTCCGGCAAGCCGGTGTCGACGTGTCCGGGCCGCATCCGGCCGACAGTGTGTACCAGCGGGCGCACGCGGGCGAGTTCGACCTGGTCGTCGCGCCGTACCACGATCAGGGTCTGATTCCGGTCAAGCTCATGGCGCCGCGTTCCGCCTCGCACGTGACGCTGGGTCTTCCCTACGTCCGCACGTCGCCCGACCACGGGACGGCCCTCGACATTGCCGGCCGGGGGGTTGCGGACGCCGGGGGGATGGAAGCCGCCATGCGGTGCGCCGTCGACCTGGCGCACCGCACACGCGCCGCGCGGGCGGCCGAGGGCTGAGACTACTCGACCGCAGATCGTCCGACGGCCGCGTCACGGCCGGCAGGACCGGCACAGGCCATAGATCTGCAGGCGGTGATCCTGAACCCGAAACCCCAGCTTCTCCGAGGCCGCATCCTGCAGCGCCTCGATCTGCGCGTTGAAGAACTCGATGGACCGTCCGCATTCGGTGCAGATCATGTGGTCGTGATGCTTGTGGTTGTAGAGGTGCTCGTAGCGCGTCATCCCGTCGCCCAGGTCGACCTCGCGGGCCAGCCCGGCGTCGCTCAGCAGCTTCATCGTCCGGTAGATCGTGGTGTAGCCGATGCGGGAGTCGGACTTTCGGACGTTGTCGTGGATGTCCTCGATACTGCGGTGCCCTTCGTTCGCGATGAACGTATCGAGGATAAGCATCCGGTGCCGCGTCTGCCTGAGGCCGTTTTCCTCCAGGTATTTCCGGAAGACCTGCGTCTCGGGCGGGGCCGGGGGCATCACTCGCCGATCTGGTCGGAGAGATTGACGATGTCGTTGTACAGAACGAACACGATCAGGGTCAGCAGGAAGACGAAGCTGACCTGCGCGATGCGTTCCTTGACCGCCAGGCTCAGGTCCTTGCGAATGACGCCCTCGATCGCGAGCAACAGCATGACGCCCCCGTCGAGGATCGGGATGGGCAGCAGGTTGATGATTCCCAGGTTGAGGCTGATGATCACGACCAGCAGCAACAGTTGCTGAAACCCCTGCTGGTAGCGGCGGCCCGTCTCGTTGATGATGCCGATCGGTCCGTCCATCGCGCGCGTCGACACTTCGCGCCGGACCAATCGGCCGAGGATGTCGAAGATGAGGACCGCGTTGGCGGCGTTCCACCGAAGGGACGCGTCGATCGCCTGAAGCGGACCCAGTTGCACGAACACCAGGGGCGCGTCGATCTGGATGCCCAGGATCCGGTTGCCCGTTTCGTTGACGACCGGTTCCGCCTCCAGTTGGACGGTTTCCCCCTCGCGCACGACGGTGAGGGAGACGACGTCGTCGGACGATTCCTGCAACACCTCGATGACGCGCTGGGTGGAGGCCCCCCGGAGATCGACGTCGTCGATCCCGACGATCTCGTCGCCGACGCGCAGACCCGCCCGTTCGGCCGGCGAATCCTCCATGCTGTAGCCGACCACCTCGGTCCCGACCTCGTCCGGCTCGAATCCGGCGTAACCGGTTTCCCTGGGACCGGCCGCATCCGGGACCAGAACGGTGTCGATGCGCTCGCCGTTCCGCTCCAGGACCATCGGAATGGACCGGCCGGCTCCCAGCACGACCTCGAGCTCGACCGAGCTCCAGTTGACGTCGTTGTCTCCGTCGAACTCGGCGATGACGTCCCCCGCCCGGATTCCGGCATCGTCGGCGGGGGACCCCTCGACGACGTTGCCGATCACCATCTCGGACGGCGGACGCCGCTCCTCGACGCCGTACACGTACATACCGGCCAGCAAACCCACCGCCAGGACGCCGTTCATGGCGGGTCCCGCGAACGCCACGAGAAAACGCTGCCACTTCGGCTTGGACATGAACTCGTACGCCTCGCCGTGGACCTCGTCTCCCGGGTTCTCCCCCGACATCTTGACGTATCCGCCGAGCGGGAGCGCGCTGACGCGGTAGTCCGTGTCACCGCGCCGGAAGCCGAACAGGCGGGGTCCGAAACCGATGGAGAACGTTTCCACGCGAATGCCGAACAGCTTCGCGACGAAGAAGTGGCCGGCCTCGTGGAAGACGATGATCACTCCGAGGACGACGAGGGCGACTACGATGTTGCTCACGGCGCCGATCATGGAACCTCTTTTCGGAACACGACGGAAAAGGGCGGCATCATTCTAGCACGCGCCCGCCCGCGGTCCGGCGGGAGCCCCGTCAACGCGCCCGGGAGCGCGCGGCCTCCCGGGCCCGACGCCGCGCCCACCTGTCCGCTTCGAGAACCTTCTCGACGCTGTCGGGCGCCGACGGCGCATGCGAGGCGAGAACCCCGTCGATGATACGGGCGATGTCGGTGAACGCGATCCGGCCCTCGAGAAAGGCGTCCACCGCCACCTCGTCGGCCGCGTTCAGAACCGCCGGCGCCGTGCCTCCCGTCGCGACCGCGTCGTAGGCGAGCCCGACGGCGGGAAAACGGTTCCGGTCGGGCAGGCGGAACTCGAGCGGGGGCAGCGACGCCCAGTCCACCCGGGGCACGGCCGAGCCTGCGCGGCGCGGGTAGGTCAGGGCGTATTGAATCGGGCCGCGCATGTCGGCGGTCCCCATCTGCGCCACGATCGACCCGTCGACGAACTCGACCATGGAATGGACGATCGACTGGGGATGCACCACGATGTCGATCGCCGAAGGATCGAAGTCGAACAGCCAGCGGGCCTCGATCACTTCGAACCCCTTGTTCATCAGGGTCGCGGAGTCGATCGTGATGCGCCGCCCCATCTTCCACGTGGGGTGGTCGAGGGCTTCGTCCGGAGTGATGCGATCGAACGAATCCGAGGGCCGATCCAGAAACGGGCCGCCGGAAGCCGTCAGGATCAGCCGGCGCACTTCCGGCGGCTCGCCGGCCCGGAGGCACTGGTGGATCGCGTTGTGTTCGCTGTCCACGGGAAGGATCGAGCCGCCGTGTTTCTCGGCGGTGGATCGCAGCAGCTCTCCGGCGATCACCATGGCTTCCTTGTTGGCCAGCGCGACCTTCTTGCCCGCGGCCAGGGCCGCGTGGGTCGGCGCCAAACCGGCGGCGCCGACCGCCGCGGAGACGACGATGTCGCTCTCGTCCATGCCGCCCAGCTCCCGCAACCCCGTCTCGCCCATCAACGTCGGCGGAACCGGGACGCCCTCGGCCGCGCAGTCGCGCTCGAACTCCGCGACGACCGAGGCGTCCCCCAGCGCCACCACCCCCGGCCGGTATCGCGCGACCTGGGCGGCCATCTTCCGCGTCGAGGAGTGGGCCGCGAGCGCCGCCACCTGGTAATCCGGCGCGAGCGCGTCGATCACCCGGAGCGTGTTGACGCCGACCGAGCCGGTCGAGCCGATGATCGCGACGCGTGTCACCGGAGCCATGGCAGGCACATATGGAAGACCGGTCCGGCGAACAGCAGGCTGTCGATCCGGTCGAGCACGCCCCCGTGACCGGGCAGCCGGCGGGACGAGTCCTTGACGCCGGCGGCGCGCTTGAGGGCCGACTCGGCCAGGTCGCCCACCTGGCCCGCGGCCGCCGTCAGCAGGACGACGCCCGTCAGAATAGGCGTCCACTCCGCCTGCATCGACACGCGCATCAACAGGACCCCGGCGGCCAGGCTGGCCAGCGCGCCCGCCGCCGCGCCCTCGACCGTCTTCGCCGGGCTGATGACGGGCGCCAGCCGGCGTCGCCCGAGAAGCCGGCCGCCGTAGTACGCGCCCGTGTCGCCGGCCCAGACGATGCCGAGCAGCGGGAACAGGGCGTCCCGGGGGAGCAGAACGAGGAAGCCCATCAGAATCGACACGTAGGCCAGGCCGGTGGCGCCGCCCATCACGCGGTCGGCGGTCGCCCCGGGCGAGCGGGCCAGGGCCGCCGTCAGCAGGATGAGGACGCCCAGGGCCAGCGCCCATACCGGCGCGCCGGGGTCCAGGGCGAACGACGCGGTGACGCCGGCGCCGATGAGAAGGAACCAGCGCCCGACGCGCCCGCCGCGCCGCGCGGCGTCCAGCGCGAGGAACTCGTCGAGCGCGAGCGCGGAGACCGCGGCCGCCACGACGACGAACAGCCACGCGGGTCCCAGACCCACGACGCCGATGACGAGCGCGAGCCCGAAGACGGCCGTCAGGATACGCGTCATCGGGCCAGGGCCGGAGTCAGGCCTCCATACCGCCGCTCGCGCTTCTGGTAGGCGATGATCGCTTCGTACAGGTGCGGCCGCCGGAAGTCCGGCCACAGCGTGTCGGTAACCCAGATCTCCGAATACGCGATCTGCCACAACAGGAAGTTGCTGACCCGCCACTCGCCGCTTGTCCGTATGAGCAGGTCGGGGTCCGCGAGGTCCGCGGTATAGAGATGCCGGGAAATGTATTCTTCCGAGATTCCCTCCAAGAGCCGCGGATCGTCTTTCGCCTTGGACAGGATGGTGTTCACCGCGCGGCGGAGATCGTCGCGCCCGCTGTAGTTGAGGGCGACGTTGAATCGGAGCCCGCTGTTGGCCGCGGTGCGTTCGACGGCATGTTTCAACTCGGACTGGATGACGGGGCTCAGCGCGGAGGAATCGCCCAGCGTGCCGAAACGGATGTCGTTCCGGTCGAGGTTGTCGATCTCCCGGCCCAGGTACTCGCGCAGGAGCTCCATCAGGGCCTCCACTTCCGAGGGCGGACGTTTCCAGTTCTCGGTCGAGAACGCGTAGAGCGTCAGGGCTCCGACGCCGAGCTCGGCCGAGGCTTCCAGAATCTCGCGCACGGACTGGATGCCGGCCTGATGGCCGGCGATGCGGGGCAGGTTCCGTTGGCGGGCCCAACGGCCGTTTCCGTCCATGATTACGGCGATATGGGCCGGCACCGCGTCGGGGTCGATCAACCGGATCCGGTCGTCTGGAGCGCTCGGCATGGCCTGGCTATCTTAGCACTTTGTGTGGAAGAGTGCCGACGCCTCAACTCCTTTGCCTGGAGTGCCGTGCACCGTTCAGGCTCGGACGGCGCCCTCCCGCTCAATCGTATTCCACCGACATCAGATGCAACCCCTTGGCCGGTGCGGAACGGCCGGCGCGGCGCCGGTCTCTCGAATCGAAGATCCGATCGATGCGCGCGGCGTCGATCCGGCCTTCCCCGACCTCGATCAGCGTTCCGACGATCGTGCGCGCCATGTACTGCAGGAAACCGTTGGCGCGGATGCGGAAGACCCACTCGGACCCGCGGCGTTCCCATCGCGCGTCGTAGACCTCCCGCACGCGGCTGATGACCTGGGCCGCCGCCGCCGAGAACGCGGTGAAATCGTGCACGCCGACGAACCGTTCGGCCGCGCGGTCCATGGCCTCGCCGTCGAGGGGGCGCGACAGGGCGTAAACGTAGTGGCGGCGAAACGGCGAAACGACGGGGTCGCGCCAGATGTGATACTCGTAGGTCTTGGCCCGGGCCGAGGCCCGCGCATCGAACCCGGCCGCGGCCTCCTGGACGGCGACGACGCGAATCTGGGACGGCAACAGGGCGTTCACGCCCCGGTGCATCGCGTCGACGCCCATCGACCGTCCCGTCTCGAAATGCGCCACCTGGCCGTGAGCGTGAACGCCGGCGTCGGTGCGGCCGGCGCCACGCGTGCGGACCCGCTGGTCGAGAAGCCGGCCCAGCGCCCCGTCCAGTTCGCCCTGCACCGTCGGAAGGCCGGGCTGGACCTGCCACCCGTGATAGGGTGTACCGTCGTAGGCCAGTGTCAGCTTCATCGTGCGCATGCCGTTTCGGCGTCGAACTATAGCACCCCGCCCACCGGGCCCGAAGCGCGGCCGGCGGGAGGGCCGCCGCATGATACGCCTGAGCGCCACCATCATCACGTTCGACGAGGAAGACCGGATCGCCGAGACGATCGCGAGCCTCGGTTTCTGCGACGAGGTGGTCGTCGTGGACTCCGGGAGCGGCGACGGGACGGTCGAAATCGCCGGGGCGGCCGGCGCCCGCGTGCTCGAGCGCCCGTGGGCGGGCTATTCGGATCAGAAGAACTTCGCGGCCTCGAGAGCCGCCCACGACTGGATCCTGAGCATCGACGCCGACGAACGGCCCGGTATCGATCTCGCGAACGAGATCCGGCGATGGCAACGGCGCGGGGACACTTCGAGCGCGGCGGCGTACTCGATGCCGCGGCGCGTCTCCTACCTGGGACGGTGGATCCGCCATTCGGGTTGGTATCCCGATCGCAAGGTCCGCCTCTACGACCGCACCCGCGCCTCCTGGAAGGGCGACTACGTCCACGAGACGTTGTCGGTCGACGGGCCCGTCGGCCGCCTCGAGGGCGACCTCTACCACTTTCCCTACCGGTCGCTGGAGGAGCAGCGCCGGGCGATCGACCGGTATACCGCCCTGGCCGCGGCGGAGTTGCGAGACCGCGGCCGGCGGTTCAATCCGTTCCGTGCGTTGCTGGGTCCGCCCCTGCATTTCCTCAAGGCGTTCGTGCTCCGCGCCGGATTCCTGGACGGTCTGTCCGGACTGCGCATCGCGTGGATGGGTGCGCGGTACGTCTGGATTCGAGAGCTTCGGATCATCCGCTGATGGCCATGGCCACGGCCATCCTGCTCGGTCTGGCGGTCGGCAGCTTTCTCAACGTCTGCATCGCGCGCCTGCCACGCGGCGAGTCGGTGGCGCGCCCGCGCTCCCGATGTCCGGAATGCCGGGGCGCCATCGCCTGGTTCGACAACGTTCCCGTCGTGAGCTACCTGGTCCTGGGCGCCCGCTGCCGGCGGTGCCGTGCGCGCATTTCGGCGCGGTACCCGTTCGTCGAGATCCTGACGGCGCTCATCGCCGCGGCGTTGGCCGTCCGTCACGGGCTCGGGCCGGAATGGGCCGTCCAACTGGTCTTTTCCGCGGCGATGATCGTCCTGGCGGCGATCGATCTGGAGCACAGGACTCTTCCGGACGCGATCACGCTCAACGGGCTGTGGATCGGCGTGCTGGCGCACGTCTACCTGGGCGCGCCGAACCCGCTGGCGCAGGGCCTCCTCGGACTGGCCGGCGTCGAGAACGCCCCGCCGCGCGTGCTGGCGCTCATCGGCAGCCTGGCGGGCCTGATCGCCGTAGGCGGCCTCCTGTGGGCGGTGCGGGAGGCTTTCTTCCGGCTTCGAGGCGTCGAGGGTATGGGGCTGGGCGACGTCAAGATGATGGCCATGGTCGGGGCGTGCCTCGGCCTGCCGCTCGCCCTGTTGACTCTCGTGATCGGATCCGTGTCCGGCGCCCTGATCGGAACGATCTTCATGCGCCTGTCCGGAAAGACGCGCGACTACGAGCTTCCCTTCGGGACGTTTCTGGGCGCCGGCGCCGTGATCGCGGTGATCTTCGGGGACGATCTCGTCCGCGTCTACCTGGACGGCGCGTTTCCGCCGGGATGACCCTCGCCGGTCGGCGTATGTGGTTTCGCGCCCCAGTGCAGCGCGGCGACGCCGCCGGTCAGGTTCCGGTACCGGACGTCGCGGAAACCGGCCGCGCCGACCATGGCGGCCAGGCCTTCCCGTGACGGAAAGCGCCCGACCGACGCCGGCAGGTACTGGTAGGGCCCCTCCACGCCCGAGACCCACGCCCCCACCCTTGGCAGGACGTGCTTGAAGTAGAGATCGAAGACCGCACGGAAACCCGGCACGGTGGGCTTGGAGAACTCCAGGATGACCGCGACGCCTCCCGGAACCAGAACCCGGTGGATCTCGGCCAGAACCGTTTCCGGGGACTCCACGTTCCGGATTCCGAACGCCACGGTCGCGAAACGGAACGAGCTGGCGGCGAACGGCAGGGACTGGGCGTCCGCTTCGGCGACGCGGACGCGAGGATCGCTCGGGAAACGGCGCGTCTTGCGGACCGACTCCACCAGCATCGCATGACAGAAGTCCGAACCGACGGTCTCCATGCGCAGCCGCCGCGCGATCGCGATCGCCAGGTCGCCGGTCCCCGTGCAGAGGTCCAGGCACCGATCGCCCGGCCCGGGCGAGTGCGACGCGAGCAACGATACGGCCCGCCCGCGCCAGTAACGGTCGATGGACGCCGAGAGGAGATGGTTGAGCAGGTCGTAGCGGTGGGCGATGGCGCCGAACATGCCGCGCACCGCGCGCGGGTCCGGGCCGCGGTAGGGTTCCGGTTCCAGCGAAGACGTCATGCCGCGCCGAGCCCGCGGAGAACGGAACGGACCAGTCGCACGGGAACGTCCGCCCGCATGGTCACCGCGCCGATCCGCTCCGGAAGGACGAAGTGCAACCGCCCGCCGCGCACCTTCTTGTCGTGCCGCATGGCTTCGAGCAACGCCTCGGACGACAACCGCGAAATGGCGGGCAGCTTGCCGATCGAACCGATCGCGGCCTCGATGCGCGACCGTTCGGCGTCGTCGAGCAGTCCCATTCCGGAGGCGATCCGCGCGGCTCCGATCATGCCGTGGCCCACGGCCTCGCCGTGGCGTACGGCGCGATAACCGAGAGCGGTCTCGATGGCGTGCCCGATGGTGTGACCGAAGTTCAGGATGCGGCGCAGATCCCCTTCCCGCTCGTCGGCGGCCACCACGCGCGCCTTGATGGCGACGGAACGGCGCACCAGCTCTTCGATCAGGGCGGGGTCGCGCGCCGCGACCGCTTCGGCACGGCTCTCGAGAATGCGGAACAGGACGCGGTCGCGGATCACGCCGTACTTGAGCGTTTCGTACAGGCCGCTCCGGTAGTCGCGGTCCGGCAACGTGGCCAGCAGGCCGGGGTCGGTCACGACGAGGCGCGGCTGGTGGAAGGATCCGATCAGGTTCTTGCCCCGCCGGTGATTGACCCCCGTCTTCCCGCCCACGCTGGAGTCGACCTGCGCCAGGAGCGTCGTGGGCACCTGCACGACGGACACGCCCCTCAGGAAGACCGAGCCGGCGAACCCGGCGACGTCGCCGACGACGCCGCCCCCCAACGCGATGACGGTCGACTGGCGCGTCATCCCCAACTCCAGCATGCGGTCCAGCAGCCGTTCGACCGTGCGGAGCGTCTTGGCCCGCTCGCCGTCGGGAACCAGCGCGACGTGGCCGATGCGGAGCCGGGGCATGTCGACGGCCGCCGCGATCCGGGGCTGGGACACCACCAGGAACGGCCCGTCCATCCCCTCCTCCCGGAGCAATGCTCCGAGACGGCCGTACACGCCGCCGCCCACCACGATGCGCGATCGCGCGGTCTTGAGCCTCAATGTGATCGTATGCATCGGAGCGCTGTCGACCCCGCCGGGGCTCCCGCCCGGCGGGGGTCGATCATAGCAGACCTCGAATCGTCGTTCCTGCCGTCAAGCCGTTTGTTTTCTGTGGCTCAGAGCGCCGCCGCGGACTTCTTCGCGTCCACTTTGCGTTTGACGCGATTTCCCTTCGATCGATATGATGAACGCGTCGTCGGCAGTTGGAGGAACCGTCCATGGGCCAGTTGGGTATGATGGAGTTGATGTTGATCTTCGTCGTCGCGCTGCTCGTGTTCGGCCCTCGGAAGCTTCCGGAGCTGGGCCGGTCGCTCGGCAAGGGAATGCGCGAGTTCCGGCGCGCCACCAACGATCTCAAGGCCGGTTGGGAGGACCAGGTTCGCGACATCGACCGCGAGGTGAAGAGCGCGACGCGCGACGTCCGGAACATGGGCCGGGACATCGAGAAGGACCTCCAGAACAGCATCAAGGACGAGCCGCCGTCTTCGAAGACGGATTCCAAGGCGCCGCCGCCGGACAAGTCGAAAACCGACAACGCCCCCTCCGAGCCGTCTGCCTAGATGTCGGCCCGCTCCCCGGAAGAAGATCTGGAGTCGCAGCTCTCCGGACACATGTCGTTCCTCGATCACCTCGAGGAACTGCGCTCGCGCATCCTACGGAGCCTCATCGCGATCGGTGTCGCATTCGGCGTGTGCTGGGTGTTCGTCGAGGACATCTTTCAGTTCCTTTCCTACCCCGTCCTGACGGCCCTCGAGGAGTCCGGCGCCGGGAACCAGCAGTTGATCTTCACCGACGCGACCGGGGGGTTCACCATCCTGATCAAGACCGCCTTCTTCGCGGCGATCCTGTTGGCCTCACCGTTCATCCTGGCGCAGGTCTGGCTCTTCATCGCGCCCGGTCTCTACCGGCACGAACGGCGCTACGCCATTCCGTTCGTCCTGTTCGGGACCGTCCTCGCGTTCCTGGGCGCGGCGTTCGGTTATTACATCGCCTTCCCGCGTACGCTGGAGTTCCTTTTCAGGATGGGGCAGCAGGCCGGCATGGCTCCCTTCATCGATGGCCCACGATATTTCAACTTCTTTTTGGCGATCGAAGTGGGCTTGGCGGTCGTGTTCCAGATCCCGCCCATAGTTTTCGTCATGACCCGCATGGGTCTGGTCACTCCCGGTTTCCTGCTGCGCAACACGCAGTACGCGGTCCTGATCGCCTTGATCGTTGCGGCGATCATTACGCCGACCGGAGACATTCCCACGATGATGCTCTTCGCGGGGCCGATGATCCTGCTCTACCTGATCGGCGTGATGGTGTCGTACGTCGTGGGTTGGAAGCGGAAAAAGTCCAAAGATTAGGGAGTCCGAATCGCGCGGTGTAGTGGACGGTAAGGGGATCGAACCCTCGACCTCGGCATTGCGAACGCCGCGCTCTCCCAGCTGAGCTAACCGCCCGTCGAAGGACCGCCCGCGGACGATCCTCCACCATTATAATTCATTCCGCCGCGCCCGTCACAGCCGCGTCAGAACCCGTGGCCCCGCCTCGGTGATCGCCACGGTGTGCTCGAAGTGGGCCGACGGTTTCTCGTCCACGGTCACGACGGTCCAGCCGTCCTTCAGCGTGCGGACCTTCTCGGTCCCCAGGTTGACCATCGGCTCCAGCGCCAGGACCAGGCCGGCCTTGAGCCGTGGACCGCGCCCGTTCTGCACGTAGTTGAGGACCGGTGGATCCTCGTGCAGGTCGCGGCCGATGCCGTGGCCGCACAGCTCCTTCACGATGCCGTACCCATGGGGCGTGATCGTCGACTCGATCCCGGCCGATATGTCGGCCAGGTGGTTACCCGGCCGCGCCTGCTCGATGCCGTTCCACAACGAGCGCTCGGTCACCTCGAGCAGTTTCAGCAGATCGGCCGACACCGTCCCGACCGGCACCGTCATGGCGTGGTCGCCGATGAACCCGCCGTAGGTGACGCCGAAGTCGATGCCGATCACGTCGCCGTTCCGGAGCACGCGTTTCCTGGACGGGATGCCGTGGACCACCTCGTGATTGACGGAAACGCACAGCGAGTTCGGGAAGCCGCGGTATCCCTTGAACGTCGGCCGCCCGCCCCGCTTGAGCGTTTCCTCTTCGGCGATCCGGTCCAGGTCGTACGTCGTCACGCCGTCGACGCAGTGCCCGCGGACGATGGCGAGCACCTCCGCGTCGATCTGCGCGGGGACGCGCATCTTCTCGATTTCTTCGGGAGTCTTGTAGTCGATCATGAGCCGGCCGCCTGTCCGGCCGGAATTCTAGCAGGGTATAATGACCGGCCACAACGGAGGACATCGCGGATGGCGGAGAAGCGGTTGGCGGGAATGAGCGTCGTGCTGGTCGTACCGAAAACGCAGTTTCGGGAAGAGGAAGTCTTCGAGCCCCGGCGCGTCCTGGAAGCGGAAGGCGCCGCCGTCCACCCGGCGTCGACCGCGGCGGGCCCGTGCCGGGGCATGCGCGACGGCATGATCGACGCCACCCTCGCGATCGGCGAGGTCGATCCCGACGCGCACGACGGCCTCGTCATCGCCGGCGGCGCGTCCGTGCCGGCGCTGTTCTGGAAGAACGCGGCGCTGGCCGAGCTGGTTTCGAAGATGGCCGAGGCCGGGAAGGTCATTGCCGCGATCTCGCTCTCGACGGTCGTTCTGGCCAAGGCCAGCCTGCTCGAGGGAAAGAGCGCCACCGTCTACTACCTGCCCGAGGCCATCGAGGAGCTCCGGACCGGCGGCGCGCGGTACGTCGGCGACCGGCTGATCGTCGACGGCAAGCTGATCATGGCGGAAGGGCCGGCCGAGGCGCGGGACTTCTCGATGGCCGTCGCCGCCGCGCTCGCTAGTTGATCGCGCCCATCGTGGGTTCGGGCCGGAGTTGCCGAAGCTGGAGCTGCGTCTCCCCGACCACCTCGCCGGACAACACCACCTGGATCGTGTAGGCGCCGGGTGTCTGGAACGTCACGTTCGTGAAGAACGTCACGTTGTCGGCGCGGCCCCCGATGCCGATCTTGAACGAAGTCGGGCGCGAGCGGACCGTTTCGCGACCGCCCGGCCCCACGACGCGCAGCTCCGACGTGTACGTCCCCGCCCCTTCCCAGTGGTTCACGACGGCGAACTTGATCACCGTGGCCGGAAACTGCGGCAGCACGATGTTCTGGAAGATGCCCATCAGCGACATCTTGTTGCCCATCTCGATGCGGACATCGTCGCAGATCAGCGTGTAGATCAGGGACGCGTGGTCGGTGTCAGTCATGCCGTTCCCCGTCGAGCGCATCGAGGATGCGCCGGTGGACGTTTTCGAATCCGCCGTTGGACATGACGACGACGCGATCGCCCGGGCCCGCCTCGCCGGAAACGAACTCGACGATCTCGCCCGCCGAGTCGAACGCGTGCGCCCGCCCGCCGCCCTCGCGTATCCGCTCGACCATCGCTCCCGGCCGAATCACGTCTTCGGCCGCCAGGTGGGCCGTCCGGAACGGGGCCGCGATCACGGCGACGTCGGCGCCCCCGAGCGCGGCCGCGAAACGGTCCTCGAAGACGCGCCGGCGCGCCGTCTGCGACCGGGGCTCGAATACGGCCCACACGCGCGCTTCCGGAAACCGGGCGCGAACCGCCCGGAGCGTCTCCTCGACCGCCGTGGGATGATGCGCGAAGTCATCGTACACGGTCACGCCCCGCGCCTGGCCGACGACTTCCAGGCGCCGCCGCACGCCCTTGAACGACCGCAACCCCTCCTGAATCGCGTCCGGAGTCAGGCCGATCTCGTCGGCCGCGATCATGGCGCCCAGCGCGTTCCGGACGTTGAACTCCCCGATCAGGGGCATCGTGAAGCGGCGCCAGAAGCGTCCCTCCCGAATCACGTCGAACGCGGTCCCGCCGCCCTCCGCCGCCATGTTCCCGGCGCGCCACTCGCCGGAACCGACGCCGAACGACGCGACGCGCGCATGAAGGCCGCCGAGCAGGTCCCCGACCCCGGGGCTGTCCGTGCCGGCGACGATCAACCCGTTCCCCGGCACGATGTTCATCATGCGGCGGAACGCGCGCCGGATCGACTCCAGGTCGGGATAGATGTCGGCATGGTCGAACTCGATGTTGTTGACCAGGGCGATGTTCGGAAGGTAGTGCAGGAACTTGGGCCCCTTGTCGAAGAACGCCGTATCGTACTCGTCGCCTTCGATGACGAACTCCGGGCCCGTTCCCAGCTTGTAGCCGCGGCCGAAGTTCCCGGTCATGCCGCCGACGAGAACGGACGGGGAACGCCCGGCCGCTTCGAGCATCCACGCCACCATCGCCGTGGTCGTCGTCTTGCCGTGCGTCCCGGACACGACGATCGACCGCCGCCCCCGGATGAACAGCTCCTTGACCGTCTCGGCCATCGACGCGTAGCGAATGCCCTCGTTCAGGACGTACTCCACTTCGGGATTGCCGCGGGACAGCGTGTTGCCGACGATGACCAGGTCGGGACGCGTTCGGCGAACGTTGGCCTCGGAGAATCCCTCGAAGACGGGTATTCCCGATTCCCGGAGGAACACCGACATCGGAGGGTACACGGCGTCGTCGGAGCCGGCGACCTCGTACCCGGATTCCTTGAGCATCCCGGCCAGCGACGCCATGGCCGTGCCGCAGATCGCGGAGAGGAATATCGCCCCCGGCGGCTCCGGCATGGTTGCAGGGACGCGCATGGTTCAACGCCCCTCGACCGCCGACTCCAGCAGCCGGAACACCGCGCCCGAATCGAGAGCGAGCTCCGCCTCGACGCCGAACGGAACGACTGCGTTGGGCCTCGACGCGTGTCCCGTGGGAAACCCGTACAGGATCGGCGCGCCCAGGTCCGACAGCCGCCAGCGGATCACGTCCTCCGTCGTGTACCCGGCCCCGGGAGGCGGGTCGCACCCGGGCATCTCGCCGAACACGAACCCGCGCACGCGGTCCAGTTTCCCCGCCTGCCTCAAGTGCGTGAGCATGCGGTCGATCTGGTACGGCCGGGTGTCGATGTCCTCGACGACGAGGATGGCGTCCCGCGTGTCCATCTCCCAGTCCGTCGCCAGCGTCGACACGATCAGGGACAGGCACCCGCCGGTCAGGCGGCCCTTCGCGCGCCCGGGCCGGAGGATCCGGCATCCGGCCGTTTCGAACTCCACCGCCTCGCCGTCGATGAGCATCCGCATCATCAGGTCCCGGTCGTAGCCGGCCGGCCCGAGCCGCATCGTCGTGGCCACCATCGGGCCGTGGAAGGCGACGACGCCGGCGCGCGCGAACGCCGCCAGCAACATGGTGATGTCGCTGGCGCCGCAGAAGACCTTCGCCGCGCGGCGCAACCGGGAAGGATCGAGCGCGTCCAGCAGGTGCCCGCTGCCGTACCCGCCGCGGGCGCAGATGACGCCGTTGACGTCCGGGTCCTCCAGCATCTCGATCAACTCGTCGCGGCGCCGTCCGAGGCCGCCGGCCAGGTATCCCTCGACGGTCCGGATATCGTCGCGGCAGCGCGTCCGGAAACCCAGGCTCTCCAACTCGCCGACGCCCGCGGCCAACAGCTCGGGGTCGACTCCGCTGGCCGGCGCCACGATGCCCAGCAGGTCCCCAGGGGCCAGGGCGGGCGGTTTTACGGGCGCGTCGCGTCCCATGCGTCCGGGTTGACGAGATTCGGCGGGCGGCGGCCTTCCAGACCGGCCACCAGGTTCTCGGCGGCCATCATGCACATGCGGAGCCGCGTTTCGTGCGACGCGCTGGCGATGTGAGGCGCCAGGACGACGTTCTCGAGCTCCGTCAACCCGGGCTCGATGTCGGGTTCCCGCTCATAGACGTCCAGGCCCGCCCCCGCGATCCGGCCCTCCCCGAGCGCGCGGACCAGCGCCCGCTCGTCCACGACCGGTCCCCGCGACGTATTGATCACGATGCAGTGGGGTTTCATCCGCGCGAACGCCGCGTCGTCGAGCAGATGCCGCGTCGCGGGGAGAAGCGGCACGTGCACGCTGACGAAGTCGGCCTCGGCGAGAACCTCCTCCATCGGCGCCCATCGCGCGTTCAGATCCGCGGCGGCGTCCGGACCCACCTCGGACACGTCATGGTAGAGGATCCGCATCCCGAAACCGGCGGCGCGGCGGGCGACGGACCGGCCGATGCGCCCCATCCCGATCAGGCCGAGCGTCTTGCCGTGGACGTCATGCCCAAGGAGCATCCGCGGCCCCCAGGCCCGGAACTTCCCGTCCCGAACGAAGCGGTCGGCTTCGGCCACGCGCCGCGCCGCGGCCATCAGCAGGGCCCACGCGAAATCGGCCGTCGTCTCGGTCAACACGCCCGGCGTGTTGGTGATGAGGACCCCTCGCGCCGCGGCGGCGTCCAGGTCGATGTTGTTGTATCCCACGGCGAAGTTGGCCACCACCTTGAGCCGGGGGCACGCGGCCAGAAGCTCGGAGTCGACGCGGTCCGTCAGAAGCGCCAGCAGGCCGTCCGATTCGGCCGCGGCGTCTTTCAACTCCGCGGGCGCGAGCACGCGATCCGTGGGGTTTCCCACCACCTCGGCGTGCGCTTCCAGGTATCGGACCGCGTCGTCGAACACCCGGCGCGTGATGAAGATCCGAGGCGCCACAAGTCTCCTCCCGGCCTGCACTCACCCTGCATCGGCCGCGGCGGAATTGTCAAGCGCCCGGCCCGGGAGCGGCGGGGTGAAGTCATGCCGTGCCGGTACTGAACGGCACGACGTCGGCTGCGTTCGTGCGTACCGGTACTGATAGCGATCCGTATTCCTGGGTTGACGCGGCGGCGTCCGCCTCGGCAATCGCGGAGGCAATGTCGCGACTACAACCTGAGAGTTCCGCAAGTTCGCTGCAGCACACGCAAGACGTCGCTGCATTCCCGATCGTACCCGCGGCGTTCCTCGCCGCGGGTGGACGCCTCCACGGCGTAGCCATGGAGGTGGCGAAGCGAGGCGTCGGTCCAAGAAAAAAACGGCCTCGAACCGCTGCCGGCGTGAAACAGTCATGCCGACGCGGGGCCGTTCCGACCGGCGTCTTGACAGGCATCGCTATGCTATACTTCGGCGGTTCGGGCGAACGCATTTCGTAAGACGGGAGTGTGGACGGATGAACCGAGTTTGGCTTCCAGGAATCGTGTTGTTGCTGGCCGCGGCGTGCGGCGGCGGAGACGGCAACGGAGGGGCGGAGGAAGTTCCCGAAGACGTCGTCGTGTACTTCGAGAACGGCAACGTCATCATCGGCGACGGCAGCCCGATGATCGAGGACGCCGCCATCGTCGTGGACAATGGCGTGATCACGGCCATCGGACCGCGGTCCGAGATCGCGCACCCGCCGGGGGCCGATCGCTACGACATGTCCGAGCACACCGCGATCCCCTTTCTGATCAACGTCCACGGCCACGTCGGTTACCGCCGCAACAACGACTTCGGTTCGCACAACTACACGCCGGAGAACGCCCAGGTCGATCTGAACCGCTACCTGTACTACGGCGTCGGGGCCGTCGCGGTTCGCGGCACGGACCTCGGCGACACGGCCATGCAGATCCGTGACGCGCAGGCCGGGTCGGAGACGCCCCATACGCGGATCTACACCTCGGGACGCGGGATCACCGCCGCACGCGGTTTCCCTTCGGATCGCGACGAGCTTTCCGACGTGCCCATCCAGGTGTCCAACGAAACCGAAGCCCGGCAGGCCGTCGCCGACCTGGCGGCGATGAACGTCGATTTCGTCAAGATCTGGGTCGACGACAACCGGCAGATCAGCGGGCAGGTGTTCCGCGGCGGCGAGCGCGTGAACAACTTCAGCAGCGTGCCCAAGCTGTCGGCCGCGCTGTACGCGGCCATCATCGACGAGGCCCACCAGAGCGGCTTGACCGTCGCCGCCCACGTCCGGAGCCTCGCCGACGCCAAGGCGCTGGTCGCGGCCGGCGTCGACGGGATCATCCACAGCATTCGCGACCAGGCGGTGGACCCGGAACTGATCGACGCGATGCTGGAGAACGATGTCTTCTTCACGCCGACGCTGGCCCGCCACCAGATCGAGTTCGTCTACTGCGACCAGCCCGACTGGTTGCGCGAGAGCTTTCTCCGGGAGTCCGTGTCGGGGGCCGTCATCAGCCGGCTCACCAATTCGGCCGTCGTCCGCGGTTACTGCGAGAACCTCAACGAGCCGACGCGCCGCCAGGAGTTCGCCCGCGCCATGGAGAACTTCAAGACGCTGTACGACGCGGGGGTCCGCGTCGGACTGGGCACGGATTCCGGCGCGGCCGAGACGTTCCCGGGGTACTTCGAGCACCTGGAAATGGAGCTGATGGTCGAGGCCGGGCTGACGCCCATGGAGGCGATCCACGTGGGCGCCGCCCGCTCCGCCGAAATCCTCGGCATGGACGATCTCGGCGCGCTCGCCGTGGGCCTGCCCGGCAACTTCATCATCGTGCCGGAGGATCCGACCGCGGACATCAGCGCGAGCCGGAACATCGCCGAAGTGTTCTTCCGGGGCGAACGCGTGGAACGTTCGTCGATGATGGTCGATTTTTCGAACTGACCGCATATCCCGCCTCCTGACGTCGAGACGGCGCCGGCGCGCGGCCGGGACGACGGGCGTCGGTCCGGCTCCGGCCCGTCCGGGCTCCCGCAAGCCATGAAACGCACCGCGCTCAACGAGGTCCATCGCCGCGCCGGCGCGCGCATGGTGGACTTCGCGGGATGGGAAATGCCCGTCCGGTACGAGGGGATCGTCGCCGAGCACACGGCGGTCCGCACGGCGGCCGGTATCTTCGACGCGAGTCACATGGGAGAGTTCCGGATCGACGGCCCGGGCGCCGCCGAGCTGGTCGACCGCGTCACCACGAACGACGTCGGGCGGCTCGACGACGGCGGCGTCCAATACTCGGTCATGACGAATGCGGACGGGACGGTCGTGGACGACCTGCTCGTCTATCGACTGCGTGCCGACAGCTTCATGCTGGTCGTCAACGCCGGGAACACGCCGAAGGACCTGGACTGGCTGCGAACGCACAACCGCTTCGACGCGCGCGTCACCGACATCAGCCACCGGACCGGGCTCATCGCCATCCAGGGTCCGCTCGCGGCGGCCTGCCTGGAGCGCCACGCCGGAACGGACCTGGCGGCGCTGCCCCGTTACCGGTTCCTGGAAACCGCGCTCGACGACGTCGCGGGCATCCTCTCGCGTACCGGCTATACCGGCGAGGACGGTTTCGAGTTCTACTTTTCCGCCGAACACGCTCCGGCGTTGTGGCGCGCGCTCCTCGACGCCAACCGGGACCGCGGCCTGCGGCCGGCCGGATTGGGCGCCCGGAACACCTTGCGCCTGGAGGCCGGCATGCTGCTATACGGCAACGACATGGACGAGGGAACGACCGCGATCGAGGCCGGGTTGGATCGCGTCGTCCGGCTCGACGCCGGCGACTTCATCGGACGCGACAGCCTGCGCGCGGAGAAAGCGGCCGGGCCGCGCCGCAAGCTGGCCGGGTTCCGTATGCTGGGCGCCGACATCGCCCGGGACGGCTACGCCGTCCACCTGGACGGCGAGGAAGCCGGCCGCGTGACCAGCGGAAGTCCGTCCATCACGTTGAAGACGAACATCGGTCTGGCGTATCTTCCACTTGAGAGGGCCCTTCCGGGGACTCCGCTCCGGATTCGGGTCCGAAACCGCTCGTGTCCCGCCCAGGTCGTGGACACGCCTTTCTACAAACGGGGACGCGCGACATGATTCCAGACGACCTGCGCTACACGAAAGAGCACGAATGGGTCCGCATCGACGGGGACCAGGCGACGATCGGGATCACCGAGTTCGCCCAGGACGAACTCGGAGACGTCGTCTTCGTCGAGCTGCCTCCGGCGGGGAGCCGCATCGACGCCAACGCCGTGTTCGGCACGGTCGAGTCGGTCAAGGCCGTTTCCGATCTGTTCATGCCGTTGACCGGGGAGGTGCTCGAGGTCAACACGGCGTTGGTCGACGCGCCCGAGCGGGTCAACGAAGACCCTTACGGGGACGCGTGGATGATTCGCATCCGGATCGGCGACGTCTCCGAGCTGGACGCGCTGCTTTCCTCCGAGGACTACGGACGATTCATCGCCGCCGGCGGCTCCGAAAGCTGAGCGCGGCCCGATGCGTTACATCCCCGCTTCGGACGCCGACCGAAGAGCCATGCTTTCCGAAATCGGAAAGAACTCCGTCCGGCAACTGTTCGACTCGATTCCCGACACCCTGCAGCTTGGCCGTCCGCTCGACATCCCGCACGCGCGGGACGAATGGTCGCTGCTGGAGTATTTCGAGCGCCTGGCCGGGCTGAACCGGCGGCACGCGGTCTCGTTCCTCGGCGCCGGCGTCTATCCGCACCGCATCCCGGCCATCGTCGACGACCTGGTCTCGCGCTCGGAATTCTACACGGCCTATACACCCTACCAGCCCGAGATCGCCCAGGGCACGCTCCAGGCCATCTTCGAGTTCCAGACCTACATGGCCCAGTTGACGGGAATGGATGCGGCGAACGCGTCGCTCTACGACGGCAGCACGGCGCTGGCCGAAGGCGTTCTGATGGCCCATCGCATCACGGGCCGGAAGCGGTTCCTGTGCGCGCGCTCCGTCCATCCGGAATACCGGATGGTGGTCGAGACCTACTCGAAGCGGCTCGGTCTGTCGCTGGAAACCGTCGGTTTCCTGGACAACGGCCGCGTCGACACCGAAGATCTCGGCGGCCGGGTCGATGACGACGTCGCCGCGGTCGTGGTGCAATCCCCCAACGTCTTCGGCACGATCGAGGACACGTTCGCGTTGGCCGAGCCGGCGCACCGGCATGGGGCATTGCTCGTCGTGAACATCGCCGAGGCGGCCTCGCTCGGCGTGCTGAAGGGGCCGGGCATGACCGATACGGCCTCGCGCCGCGCCGACATCGTGGTCGGAGAAGCCCAGTCCTTCGGCGTGCCGATGAGCTTCGGGGGCCCGCACGTCGGGTTCGTGGCCACCGGCCGGGAACGGGTCCGCCAGTTGCCGGGACGGCTCGTCGGAGAGGGGCGCGACCGGGACGGGAACCGCGCGTTCGTCCTGACCCTGGCCGCCCGCGAGCAACACATCCGCAGGGAGAAGGCGACCTCCAACATCTGCACCAACCAGTCGCTGTGCGCCCTGATGTCCACGATCCACCTGGCGGCTCTCGGACCCGCCGGCCTCCGCGACCTGGCCCTCGAGAACGTCCAGAAGGCGGCGTACGTGCGGCGGCGAATCGCATCGGAGACGCCGCACCGGATCCTGTTCGACGGCGCGCGGTTCAACGAGTTCGTCGTCCGGCTCGACGACTTCGAAGGCACGTGGGAGCGGCTGCTGGCCGAAGGCGTCGTGGCGGGATTGCCCCTGGTCCGGTGGTTCCCCGAGCTGGAGGACGCCCTGCTCGTGTGCGTGACCGAGCAGCATTCGATGGAACACGTCGATCGTCTGCTGAAGGGACTGGCGGCATGACGCGCCGGGACCGCGTCGCGCGCCACGCGAGCCTGAACGAACGCCTCGTTTTCGAGAAGGGTTCCCCGGGGCGGCGCGGGTCGGACCTCTCCGCGGCGGACTTCCCGCGACGGGAGCTGTCCGAGCTGATCGACGACGAACTGGTCCGCGACTCGATCGACGGCATGCCGTCGCTGGCCGAGTCCGAGGTCGTGCGGCATTTCACGCGCCTGTCGGACTGGAACTATCACGTCGACCTGGGGTTGTATCCGCTCGGATCGTGCACGATGAAGTACAACCCGAAAGTGAACGAGAAGATCGCCCGGATGGACGGTTTCGCCGACCTCCACCCCTACCTCCCGGAGAGTCTCGTCCAGGGTGCTCTCGAGGTGCAGAAGCGGCTGGAGGAGTGCCTGGCCGAGATCACCGGCATGGACCGCGTCACGCTCCAGCCGGCCGCCGGCGCTCACGGGGAGTTGACCGGCTTGATGATGGTCCGCGCCTACCACGAGTCGCGCGGCCGTGGGCGCCGGTCGATCCTCGTGCCGGACTCCGCCCACGGGACCAACCCGGCCAGCGCGCGGATCGCGGGCTACGAGGCGGTTCACGTCCCGTCGAACGCGAAGGGCACGCTGGACCTGGACGCCCTGGACCGCCTGACGAACCCCGACGTCGCGGGCATCATGGTCACGAACCCGAACACGCTGGGCATCTTCGAGGGCGAGATCGCCCGCATCGCCGAGCGGATGCACGCCATCGGGGCCCTGGTCTACATGGACGGCGCCAACATGAACGCCATGATGGGCGTCGCCCGGCCCGGGGACTTCGGCGTGGACGTCCTGCACCTGAACCTGCACAAGACGTTCTCGACGCCGCACGGGGGCGGCGGCCCCGGCGCCGGTCCGGTGGCCGTCAAGGATGCGCTGGCGCCGTTTCTCCCCGCCCCGCTCATCGAGCGCGACGGCGACGGCCGCTGCCGGTTGGATGACGAGCGTCCGGAGTCGATCGGCCGGGTCAAGGCGTTCCACGGACAGTTCGGAATGCACAGCCGGGCGCTGGCCTATATCCTGGCGTGCGGGCCGAACGGTCTCCGGGAAGCGTCGGAGACCGCCGTCCTGAACGCCGCCTATGTCCGGTCGAAGCTCGAGGGCGCCTACCACCTAGCCTACGGCGCTCCGACGCTGCACGAGGTCGTGTTCTCGGACCGTTTTCAGGCCGCGCACGGCGTCCACGTCATGGACATCGCCAAGCGGCTGATCGATTACGGCTTTCACCCGCCGACGATCGCGTTCCCCCTCGTCGTTCGCGGCGCCATCATGATCGAGCCGACCGAAACGGAAAGCCGCGAGGAGCTGGACGCCTTCATCGACGCCATGCTGAAGATCGCCCGGGAGTGCGAGACCGATCCGGACCGGGTGCGGTCGGCGCCGCACACCACCCGGGTGGGCCGGGTCGACGAGGCGGAGGCGGCCCGCAAGCCCGTTCTACGGTGGCGGCCGCCCGCGGGGCCGGCGGCCAATTGACCCCACTTCTTCCGTCCATGGCCGCCCCGTACTGATAGGATTAGGGGCGTTTTCGAGAGCGTACCGATGGAGCCGCCGATGCACGATGCGACAAGCGACGCGACCGACGCCGGCCGCGTGTTTCCGCTGCTGGTCCTGCTTTTCGTCGGGAGCGGCTGCGCGGCCCTGATCTACGAGGTCGTCTGGTTCCAGTTGCTGGGCCTGGTGATCGGCGCCTCGTCGATTTCGATGGGCATCCTTCTGGGCACGTTCATGGGGGGCATGTGCCTGGGCAGCCTGCTGCTCCCGCGCGTGGTTTCCAGCCGGCATCACCCGCTCGTCGTCTACGCCGTGCTGGAGCTGGGCATCGGCCTGATCGGCATCGGCGTTCTGTACGGCATGCCGCTCGTCGGCAACGTGTATACCGGGATATCGGGCTCCGGCTTCGCCAGTCTCCTGATCCGCGGGACCGTCGCGGGGATCTGCCTGCTGCCGCCGACGCTGCTGATGGGCGCCACGCTTCCGGCCATCGCGCGCTGGGTGAAGACCACGCCCCAAGGCGTCTCCTGGCTCGGGTTCTTCTATGGCGGCAACATCGGCGGCGCGGTTCTGGGGACGCTGCTGGCCGGCTTCTATCTCCTGCGCGTCTACGATGTCGTCGTCGCGACGTTCGCCGCCGTCGCGATCAACTTCGCCGTGGCGGCCGGCGCCCTCGTCGTCCGCGCCTACAGCGCCCACGACCGCGCGGAGGACGCGGCGCCGGATCCGGGCCACGCCTTCGCGGCCTGGCCGGTCTACGTCACGATCGGCATCTCCGGCATGACGGCCCTGGCGGCCGAGATCCTGTGGGCGCGCCACCTTTCGCTGTTCGTCGGCGCCACCGTCTACGGATTCGCGCTGATCCTGTCGGTTTTCCTGCTGGGGCTCGGGATCGGCAGCAGCACGGGATCGGCGATTGCGCGCCGCCTGACTTCGCCCCGGACGGCCCTGGGCTACTGCCAGATTCTGCTGTGCGCGGCGATGGCGTGGGCGGCCTATACGGTCACCCAGACACTGCCCTACTGGCCCGTCGACGTCACCCTGGAGTCGTCGCCGTGGATCCGCCTTCAGATGGACCTGGTGCGGAGCCTCTGGGCCATGCTGCCGGCCGCGATCCTCTGGGGCGCCAGCTTCCCCCTGGCGCTGGCCGCGGCGGCGTCGGAAGGCCAGGACCCCGGGCGCCTGGTCGGCGGCCTCTACGCCGCGAACACCCTGGGCGCCATCGTCGGATCGCTCGGCACGAGCCTGATTTCGGTGGCCTGGATCGGAAGCCAGGCCACGCAACAGGTCCTGATCATCCTGTCGGCGGTGGCCGGGCTGTTGATGTTCGCGCCGCTGGCCGGCGCGGCCCGCGAGAAGTTCGGTATACGGGCGGGCGCTGTCACCGCGGGCGCGATGGCCGGGGCGGTCCTCCTGGCCTCCGTCATTCCACGGATTCCGGGCGAAGTCGTCGCCTACGGCCGCTTCCTCATGGTGCGCGGCATCGGCGCCAACGTGCTCTACATGGGCGAGGGGCTCACGGCCTCGGTCGCGGTGACCGAGGACGCCAACGGCATTCTCAACTACCACAACGCCGGCAAGGTGCAGGCGTCGAGCTACCCGCAGGACATGCGGCTCCAGCGGATGCTGGGCCACCTCACCACGCTGGTGCCGCGCGAGCAGGAGGAATTCCTGGTGATCGGCCTGGGCGCCGGGGTGACGGCCGGGGCCGTGGGCATCGATCCCCGGGCCGGGAACGTGACGATCGCCGAGATCGAGCCGCTGGTTCCGGACGTCGTCTCGGAATACTTCGGCGCCGAGAACTTCGACGTGGTCGACAACGACAAGGTCACGATCCGAATCGACGACGGGCGCCATTTCCTGCAGACCACCGACCGGATGTTCGACGGCATCACCTCGGACCCGCTCGATCCCTGGGTCAAGGGCGCCGCGGCGCTCTACACGACCGAGTTCTGGTCGCTGGTCAAGTCCCGCCTCAAGCCCGGCGGCGTGGTGACGGTTTTCGTCCAGCTCTACGAAAGCACCGAGGACGCGGTCCGCAGCGAGGTCGCCACGTTCCTGGACGTGTTCCCCAACGGCGCGGTCTTCGCCAACACGGTGTCGGGCACGGGATACGACGTCGTCCTGCTCGGCATGGGCGACGACGACCGGATCGACGTGGACCGCGTCCACGAGCGGCTCACCAGCGACGACTACTTCCCGGTGCGGCAGTCCCTGGCGGAGGTCGGCTTCTTCTCGTCCGTCGACCTGCTCTCCACGTTCGCCGGCCAGACGGCGGACCTCGATCCGTGGCTCGAGGGCGCCGCGATCAACGTGGACCGCAACCTGCGGCTCCAGTACCTGGCGGGGATGGGCCTGAACCTCTATCGGGCCGACTCGATCTTCGACAACATGGTCCGGGGCGGGCTCGACTTTCCGGAAACGCTGTTCGTCGGGTCCGACGAGATGTTGGAGGAGCTGCGGCGGGTGATCTCGATCCGGCAGGGGAGGTTCTGAAACGCGCCTCAGCGTTCCCCTTCGACCCAGACTTCCCCGTCCTCGAAGTACTCTTTCTTCCAGATGGGAACGACGGCCTTCAACCGGTCGATCGCATAGTGGCAGGCGTCGAACGCGGCGCGGCGGTGCGGCGACGTCACGATGACCGCCACGGAGGTTTCGCCGATCTCGAGACGTCCCAGCCGATGGACGATCCCCACCGTCCCGATCTCCCACACGTCGCGAACGCGTGCGCCGATCTCGGCCATCTTCTCCAGCGCCATCGCCTCGTAGGCCTCGTAGACCAGGTAACGCGTGGCGCGCCCCCGGAAGTTGTCGCGCACGATACCCTCGAACACGGCCACGGCCCCGTCGGCGTCCCGCTGGAGTTCCCGCGCGACGCCGGCGGCGTCGATCGGGGCGCGGGTGATCCGGTACAGCTCCCCGGGAAGACGGCGGACCCGTTCGCCCTCGGCGGTCGCGCCGCCGCTGACCGGCGGAAAGATCGCCACCTCGTCGCCGTCGACGAGAAGGTGTTCGGACTCGACGTACTCCTGGTTGACGGCCGTCAGCAGCGTCGGCCGGTACTTTTCGATCACGGAATACTCCGATTCCAGGCGGGCCAGCAGATCGCCCACCGTCGCGCCGTCCGGCAACTCGAGCCGGAGTCGGCGGGCGCCGACGACGTCGACCAGGGAGGCGAACAACAGGAGGTCCACGCGCATCGGGCCGGATCATAACACGGGCATGTTAAACTCCCGTTCTTGATGAAATCCTTGCCCATACTGGCATTGACGCTCGTCTTGGGCGTGCTGGGAGCGTGCACGGGCAACTTGTCGCCGCGTACGGCGCGACGCCAGATCGTCGAGCTGGGAGACGCCGCGCTCCCGACCGACGACGTCCAGATTCAGCGCATCGTGACGGAGCTGGGAGGCCGCGCCATCGCCGAGGCCCACGTCCGGCTGACGTTCCAGTTCGAACGGAGCGCCGACGGGGAATGGACGATCGTCGCCGCGCGCCTGGGCGACCGGAACTGGATCGACATCGACAGCCTGATCTCCGCGATCGAGGCTCGGAGCACGGACGAGACGGCGGCCGCGCTCGATAGTCTCGCCGCCGGGATCGACGCGTACGCGACTCGAAACGGCTCCCTTCCGGAAGTGTCCCCCGCCCGTCCCGTGTCCGACGTGCTCCATCCGTTGTTCATGAACGAGCCGGTGCGCGACGACGCCTGGGGGGGGCGGATCGGCTACACCGCCGACGGGGACGGTTACGAGCTGCGGGCGCCGGGGCCCGACGGGACCGCCGGCACCGGCGACGACGTCGTGCTGCGGCGTGCGGCGTCCACGCCCTGATCCCCGGTTGGAACGCTCGTGATCATGAAAGCCCGCAAGATCACCGAGGCCGCCCTGCCGACCCGGTACGGCACGTTCCGTATCCTCGCGTTCCAGTCCGGCGACGGGAACGACAGCGTCCTGGCGCTGGTCACGGGCCGGCCCGAGTCCGAGGCGCGCCCCCTGGTCCGGATCCACTCCCAGTGCCTGACGGGCGAGATCTTCGGCTCGACGCGCTGCGATTGCGGAGACCAGTTGGACGTGGCGCTCCGCCGGATCAGCGAGGAAGGCCACGGGGTCCTGATCTACCAGTTCGCCGAGGGCCGCGGCATCGGCCTGATGAACAAGCTCGTCGCCTACGAGCTTCAGGATTCGGGTCATGACACGGTCGAGGCCAACCAGCGGCTGGGCTTCGACGCCGACCCGCGCACCTATGCCCTCTGCGCCGCCGTCCTCGGACACTTCGGCATCCGGCGGCTGCGGCTGATGTCGAACAACCCGCGCAAGCTCGAGGCCCTGGCGCAGGCCGGGATCGACGACATCGAGCGCGTCCCGATCGAGATCCCGCCGTCGGACGACTCCGCCGACTACCTTCGCACCAAGAAGGACAAGCTCGGACACCTGCTGTCCGAGGTCTGAAATCGGCGCCGGGACACGCTCAAGGCGCGGCCAGCCGCCGGGCGATGGATCGGGCCTCGTCGATCGTCGGTCCCGCGTCGAGCGCAACTCTCTCGCCGGCCAGGTACGTCGCGGACACGTTCTTCCGGCTCGCCGAGTAGACGAGCGTGTCGACCGGATCGTAGGACGGCGTCAACGCCGGATCGTCCATCTCGACGACGACGAAATCCGCCAGCTTGCCGGGCTCCAGCGTCCCCAGATCGTCCTGAAGTCCAAGGCATCGGGCGCCGCCCAGGGTGGCCATCTCCAGGGCGGCGCGCGCGTTCATCGCCTCGGGGTCCCCGGCTCGAGAGCGTTGGAGATACACGGCGAGGCGCATCTCCTCGAACATGTCCACGGCGTTGTTGCTGGCGACGCTGTCGCTGCCCAGTCCCACGGGGACCCCCGCCGCCAGGAAGTCAAGAACCGGCGCTATGGCATGCCCCAGCTTCAGGTTCGACTTCGGGCAGTGCGCCACGGACACGCCCGCTTCGGCCATTCGCTCGACGTCGTCCGGCCCGGCATGGATCGCATGGACCGCGAGCGTCGCCGGTCCCAGGATGCCGAGCCGATCCAGGTAACCCAGAGGGCTCGTCGACCGGGCGGTGACGGGGATGTCCCGGCGCTTCCAGCCCTCGGCGAACGGCCCGTCGCCGTCGCGAATGAACCGGACTTCGTCGTCGGACTCGGCGACGTGGACCGCCATCGGGAGGTTGTTGGCGTCGCAGAAGTCGCGTGCACGCTCGTAGAGCGCGGACGAGACCGTGTAGGGCGCGTGCGGCGACACGCCCACGCGGCGGGCCCCCGCCTCGGTCTGCCGCGCACGGGCGACATTGGCTTCGAGCGACGCCATCGCCGCGTCCGCCTGTGCATCGGCCGGTCCGAAGACCTCCTGGTAGGCGACGCCGTGCATTCCCAGCTCGCACATCGCGTCCCAGCCGGTCCCGACGTCGGTCATCTCCCCGACTGCCGTGACGCCGCCCCGGAGGCATTCCATCGCGCCGAGGCGCGCCGAGATCGTCAGGTCCTCCCGCGAAAGCGCTTCGTACTTGGTCCGCGTCAGCGTCCGGAGCCATTCGGGAAACGGCAGGTCCTCCAGGAAACCGCGCATCACGGTCAACTCTAGGTGCGTGTGCGCGTTGACGAAGCCCGGCAGGAGGACGCATCCGGGAAAGGACGCGTCGGCCCCGCCCGGAAAACGACCTCCACGGACCTCCACGATGCGTCCGTCCTCCACGCCGACCGCCGCATCCTCCAGAGGCGGGCCGGAGACGGGACAGACCCAGCCGGCGCGAATCCACCTCATGCGGCGAATGTCCGGCGACGGTCCGTCCATCGATCGATGAGATCCTGCCGCACCGCGTACCCGATCCCCGGCTCCGGCGAAGGCTGGATCTCGCCGTCCGGCGTGACCTCGATCTCGGGCTCCACGATGTCCTCGGCCCAATAGCGGCGGCTGGCCGCGACGTCGCCGGGCAGCGAGAAGTTCTCCAGCGTGGAGAGGGCCACGTTGTGCGCCCGCCCGATCCCGGACTCGAGCATTCCCCCGCACCAGACTGGAACGCCGCGCCGGGCGCATGCGTCATGAACGGCCCGCGCGGCGGTGTGGCCGCCGACCCGCCCCAGCTTCAGGTTCACCACGCGGCACGCGCCGATCTCGATCGCCTTGCGGGCGTCCTCCGCGGACCGGATGGACTCGTCCAGGCATACGGGGGTGGAGATCCGGGCCTGGAGCGCCGCGTGGTCGACGATGTCGTCGTAGTGGAACGGCTGCTCGACCATCGTCAGGCCGAACGCGTCGAGCTGCTCGAAGAGTTCGGCGTCGGCGAGCGTGTAGGCGGCGTTGGCGTCCGCCATGAGCGGCAGGTCGGGGAAGGCGCCGCGTACGGCGCGGACGACGTCGACGTCCAGCCCCGGCTTGATCTTGACCTTGATACGCCGGTAGCCGGACTCCAGCTCGGCCCGGATCCGGTCGAGAAGAGCTTCGATCGAGGGCTGGATACCGATCGAGACGCCGCAAGCGATCCGGGGACGGACGCCTCCGAGAAGCTTCCAGAGGGGCACGCGACGCTGCCGGGCCGCCAGGTCCCAGAGCGCGTTCTCCAGCCCGGCCCTGGCCATGGGGTGCCCGCGGACGCGGCGCACCGTTGCCGGGAACTCCGCCGGACTGGCGAACTCGCGCCCCAACGTCCACGGCACGATGAATTCCGACAGCACATGCCAGGCCGTCTCGTACGTCTCGTGGCTGAAGAACGGCCCCTCGGCCGCGGTCACTTCCCCGTAGCCCGCGTCGTCGCCGTCCCGGACCCGAACGATCGTGACGCGGCGTTCGCGGGTGGCGCCGAAACTGGTCTCGAATGGGTGACGCAGCCTCATCCGCAACTGACGGAGCTCGACTTCCTCGACGCGCATCGCCCCCTCAGGCCTCCCTCCGCTTGGCCTCCAGCCACATGGCCTCCATCTCGTCCAGCGTCGCCTCGTCCACGGTCCGCCCCCGTTCGGCCAACGCATTCTCGACGTACCGGAAGCGACGCTCGAACTTCCGGTTGGACCGCCGCAACGCCGACTCGCTGTCGACGCCCAGAAAGCGCGCGATGTTGACGAGAACGAAAAACGCGTCTCCGATCTCGCCCTCGATCTCTTCCGGCGCGCCGTCGGCGTCCAACCGGGCCATGGCCTCGCGCAACTCCGCGATTTCCTCCTGGAGCTTGTCGAACACCCCCTCGATGTCCGGCCAATCGAAGCCGGCGCGAACGGCTCTCGACGAGATCTTGTGGGCCCGAAGCAGCACCGGCAGCGTCGGCGGGATTCCGTCGAGGATCGATCCCGCGCCCGAATCCGCTCCCAGGCGTTCCTTCTTCTCCTGCTTCTCCCGTTTCTTGATCGCCTCCCAGCTGGCCAGCACCTGGTCCGCGTCCGAGGCGTCCTCGTCGCCGAACACGTGGGGATGGCGTCGGATGAGCTTCTCGCAGACGCCGTCGACGACGTCCCCGATCCCGAACCGACCGTCCTCCTCGCACAGCCGCGCGTGGAACACGACGTGAAGCAGCAGATCGCCGAGTTCCTCGGCGAGGCCGTCGTAGTCGCGGTTCTCGACCGCGTCGACCACCTCGTAGGCCTCCTCGATCAGCATGGGCTTCAGCGTGTCCAGGTCCTGCTCGCGGTCCCAGGGGCATCCCCCCGGTTCCCGGAGCGCGGCCATGATCTCCACCAGGCGCTCGAACCGGGCGCCGCTCGGCTTGTCGGGCACGGAACCTCCTGCGAGTCGGGCCCGCCCCGTCGGGGGGCGGCTCGAAAATTGGGTATTATAGCTGCTTGCCCGGACCGTATCCGCCGCACCCGAGGGATCGCGCGAGTGAAACGATGAGAGTCGTCCGCAGCCTGGCCGATGTCGGCCCGGCATCGCCCAGCGTCGTCACGATCGGCAACTTCGACGGCGTCCACCGGGGGCACCGCGCCATTCTGGACGCGGTGTGCGAACACGCGGCGCGGATCGAGGCCCGCTCCGTCGCCGTGACGCTGGATCCGCACCCGTTGCGCTCGATCGCGCCGGAGCGGGCGCCGGTCGCGATTTCGACCCTCGGGCAGAAGGCGCGCCTGATCGGCCGGTCTCCCCTCGACATTCTGCTGGTGCAGACGTTCGACGAGGCGTTCCGGCGACTGACGCCCCGCGCCTTCATCCGGTCGTTCCTGATCGAAGGCCTCGGCGCCCGTTGCGTGTGCGTCGGGCAGAACTTCCGGTTCGGTCACAAACACGCCGGCAACCTGGACACGCTGCGGGCCTCCCCCGACGGGCTCGACGTGGTCGACGTGGCCGGCGTTCTCCATCACGACGTGCCGATCAGCAGCTCCCTGGTCCGGATCCTTCTGGCCGACGGCAAGGTGGACACGGCGGCGGAAATGCTGGGCCGCCCCTACGAGATCGAGGGCCGCATCGTCTCCGGAACCGGCCGCGGGCGCCGGGTGACGGTCCCGACGCTCAACCTGGACTCCTCGAACCCGCTGATTCCGCTGCACGGCGTGTACTTCACGCGCGTTTCCCTGGAGGGTGCGCCGTTCCGCGACGCCGTCACCAACGTGGGCGTGCGTCCCACGTTCCGCGACGACGAGACCGTCGCGGAACCTTCGATCGAGACGCACGTTCTCGACGGCGCGCCCGCGGCGGGAGCACGCCAGGCCCGGCTCCGTTTCCTGGAGCGACTGCGCGACGAGATCGACTTCGGCGACCCGGACCGCCTGCGGCGGCAGATCGAACAGGACATCGACGCCGCGGCACGCTACTTCCGGCGCCGCAGGGCGGGATGACATGGCGGTGACGAAGGCCGGTCGCGCGGTGGAGGTGTCGATGTACTCCCGTCCGGGCTGCCACCTGTGCGACGCGGCCGCCGACGTCGTGCGAACGGTCCAGCGGCGTTGCCCGTTCGAGTTCAGGATCGTCGACATCGAGGGCGACACCGACCTGGAACGGCGCTACGGCGCATCGATTCCCGTCGTCGCCGTCAACGGGCGCCCCGTCTTCACGTACCGCGTCGAGCCGGCCGAGCTGGAACGGGAGGTCCGCAAGCTGTGGAAAACGTAGACCTGCTGGCGATTGCCGCGCATCCGGACGACGTCGAGTTGACTTCGGCGGGAACGCTGATGAAGATGATCGACGCCGGCTATTCCGCCGGCATCCTGGACCTGACCGAGGGCGAGATGGGGACGCGCGGGACGCCCGAGGTACGCGCCGGCGAGGCCGAGGCCGCGCGCCGCGTCATCGGCGCGCGGTTCCGGGCCGGCCTCGACCTCGGCGACGCGAGGTTGACCGCGTCGGTCGAGAACCGGATGGCCGTCGCGCGGGCAATCCGGAAAACGCGGCCGCGGACCGTCATTCTGCCGTACTGGGAGGGCCGCCACCCGGACCACTACACGGCGGCCACGGTCGGTTACGAGGCCTGCTACGCCGCCGGGCTCAAGAAGGCCGACCTCGACGGCGCGCCGCACCGGCCCCACACGATCCTGTACTCGACGATGTATCACGACGCCCCGCCGTCGTTCGCCGTCGACATCACCCCCTATTTTGAACGGAAGCTCGAAGCGATCCGGTGCTTCGAGTCCCAGTTCGGTGGGGACATGTCGGAGGTCGTCGCCGTATACCCGGCGTGGGCCCGGCTCGTCGACCGGATCCGGACGCAGTGCCGCTTCTACGGACACCAGATCGGCGTCGAATACGCCGAGCCCTACGCGGTCCGGGAGACGCTGGCCATCGACGACGTCGTCGACATGAAGTCGCCGTCGATCTGAGGCGCGGTCCACGGAAGCCGGCCATCGTCGCCCCGTGGTGACATCGGGACCGGAATCGCGTCCAATTTCCCTTGACACCGCTCGAACGCGGTCCTTACGATGAATCGACGAACATGTATCCGGTGAGGCTGCCATGAGAAACTCGACCCTGGACATCGTGTTGCGAATCGCGGTGGCCGTCGTGCTGATCGTCACGACCGCCGCCAGCCCGGCCATCGCCCAGGACAAGCCCGACGACGCCGATATCGAGAATATCGGAAACCGGGAGATCAACGACGGTTTCTGGACCTGGAACCTCTCCTCGCTCGAGGAGGAGATCGCGCAGGGCCGCGGGCTCGCCGCCGAGATCGAGCGCCAGGTGCGCCTGGTGGACGATCCCGTCGTCAACGAGTACGTGAACCGCGTCGGCCAGAACATCGTCCGCAACTCGGACGCCCGGGTCCCGTTCAGTTTCAAGGTCATCGAGGACGACAGCGTCAACGCCATCGCCCTGCCGGGCGGATTCGTGTTCGTCAACACCGGGATTCTGCTCGCCGCCGACGAGGAAGCCGAGCTGGCCGGTGTCCTGGCCCACGAGATCGCGCACGTGGCGGCGCGCCACGGGACGGAGAATGCAACGAAGGGGCAGATCATCAGCCTGGCGACCATTCCGTTGATCTTCTTGGGCGGCGTGATCGGGCTCGGGGCCCGCTCGGCCGCCAATTTCGCCATCCCGATGGGCTTCATGAAGTTCACGCGCGGCGCGGAGGAGGAAGCCGACTATCTCGGCATCCAGTACGCCTACAAGTCCGGCTACGACCCGGGAGCGGCCGTCACGTTCTTCGAGAAGATCCAGGCGCGCGAAGCCGCCAGGCCGGGCACGATCTCCTCGTTGTTCGAAACCCACCCGCCGACCACCGACCGGATCGAGAAGACGCAGCGCAACATCGAGCTGGTCCTGCCCGAACGGGACCGGTACGTGCTGACGACATCCGAGTTCATGGACGTCAAGGAGCATCTCGTCGCCTACCTGAACCGGCAACCGGACCCGGACGAGGAAGAGGAATACCGTCCCAGCCTGCGGCGCCGCGTGCCACGGCCGGACACCGGTGGAACGGAAGGCGATGACGCGGCCGTCTACGAAACCGAAGACGGCCGGCCGCGCCTGGAGCGCCGGGGCGAGGCCGCCGAAGGCGAGGATCTGGAACCCGAGCCGGCGCCCGACGAGCCGCCGCGGATCGAGCGCCGGCCGGACGATCCGGACCGGATGCCCGACGACGACGACCGTCCCATCCTCAGGCGGGCCGGCGGCGATCGGTAGTCCCCGCCCGGAAACACGCAGGGCTGTTTCACTGTGGCGGCGGGTTGAAGAAGTTTTTTCGGACGGACGCCTCGCTGCGCTCGTTGTCCACCCGCGGCGAGGAACGCCGCGGGTCCGATCGGGAATGCGGCAACGTGTGGCGTGTTCTGCCGCCCACTTGCCGGAATCTCCAGTTGTAGGCGCGGCCTTCCTCGCCGCGACCGGACAAGGCGGCCGACGCCGCCGCGTCAGTCCAACAGTAAAGATCTCTTCAGTTCAGTCCGCACGAGCGCAGCCGTCGTCGGGCCGTTCCGTGCCGGTCTGGCGTAAAATCAACCTGCGGAAACACGAATCGGCTGTTGCCCCGCCCGACCGCGGGCTGTAAAATTCAGGTTTACCCACGGGGTCGTAGTTCAGTTGGTTAGAACGCCGGCCTGTCGAGCCGGAGGTCGCGAGTTCGAGTCTCGTCGGCCCCGTATATTTCCCCGACTACTCGCTGGACGCGCTCAGCCGCGCGCCGAGGGCCGCGCGGTCGACGGCGTCGCCGCGCAGGTAGACCGCGTCGATCTGCCGGGTATTGGTAATGTCGTCCAGCGGATTGGCGTCCAGCACGATGAAGTCCGCGCTCATCCCCGCCGCCACGGTACCCATGTCGTCCACACCGAGCACGTCCGCCGCGTTGGACGTGGCGGCGACCAGGACCTCGGACGGCGTCATGCCGGCGGCGACCATGTCTTCCATCTCCAGGTGGGCGGCCCACGGCGTCCCACCGTCGGTGCCGAGCGCAATCAGCGTCCCCGCCTGATTCATGCGATCCAGGTTGCGCGCCTGTATGCCGTGCGTTTCCTGGGCTTCCGGTCGGTCGGTAGATCCCGCCTGCATCTCGGCCAACTGATCGGCGGGAACGGTCCCGGCCAGCCAGCCCAGATCGACGGCCACGCCCCGGTCGGGCATGTTCGGGATCAGCACGAGATCGGGGTTCTCCTGGATCATCGCGATGAACTCGTCGTCGACGTCCATGTCGCGGACGCCGTGCGCGAACGCGTCGACGCCGGCCGCGACCAGGCCCTTCGCATCCTCGAGCGAGAAGATGTGCGCGGCGACGCGCAGGCCGTTGGCATGGGCCTCCTCGATGATCGGGCCATAAAGATCCGGACCCAGCTTCTCGTACTGGCCGTTCCGGTCGTCGACCCAGATCTTGACCAGGTCGACCTGCTGCTCGGCCAGCTCGCGGACGGCTTCGCGGCCCTCCTCCTCGGTCGAGATCCAGTAGGGCGCCTCGGATCGACCCGGCTCGGGACGGGTGATGCCGCGGCCGGCGGTCGTGAGCCGGGCCGCCCCCGGGATACGCTCGTCGCGCACCTCGAACGCCAGCGCGGTGTCCTGGCCGAGGCTGATGACGAGTCCGACGCCGTAATAGGCGAAGTGCTCGAGTTGCTCGACCAGCGCTTCGCGCTCCTGGGCGACGTGCTTGTGGGCGTCGATGATGGCCGGCATCACCGTCTGCCCGGTCAGATCGACGCGGGCGGCGCCCTCGGGAACGTCCACGTCGGCCCGCGCGCCCACGGCCATGAACACACCGTTGTCCACGACGAAAACTGAGTCTTCGATCGGCCCGCTTCCGTCCCCGACGATCAGGCGGGCGCCTTCGTACGCCACGGCGGTCGTGGCGTCCGGGGCTTCCTCGGCCCCCGGCGCGCAGGCCGTGACGAGCAGCACGCCGGCCAGAGCCAGCGTTCCCCGGATCCGGCGCCCGTGTCCTTCGCTTCCTGTCTTGCGCATCGTGACCTCCCCGTTCGACGATGGGTGTAGCCTGCCATTTTTTGGCCGCATTTGGAACCTTTGTTATGATCGGCCCGTGCCGTTTCGGATACGAGACCTCCTGAACCGGATCGCGTCGTTTCTCCAGGACTTCTACGATCGGCCCCCGGGTTGCTGTGCTTCCGGCGGCCTGACGGCCTCCCAACTCGACGGGAAGCGACGCTCTCGCCACGTTTGACCGACCATCGGGCCACGGAATGCGCAAGCTCAAGCTGCACTGGCAGATCCTGATCGCCATCGTCATCGCCATCGCCGTGGGACTGGTTTCCAGCCCGGAAACCGCGGTGGCGGGCGTGGCGCTCATCGACGTCTACGATTTCGCCGGAGCCCTCTTCCTCCGCGCCCTCCAGATGCTGATCGTGCCGCTGATCATGTCGTCGATCATCAGCGGCGTCGCCGGCCTGGGCTCGGGCAGCGATCTCGGCCGGCTGGGCCTGAAGACGGCCGCCTACTACATCTCGACGAGCCTGCTGGCCATCATGCTCGGCCTGGTCGTCGTGAACCTCGTGGCCCCGGGCGTCGTCGACGGCCAACCCGCCGGCGAGGTCCTGGGACTGGAGGAATCGACCGCCGAGGTGATGGACCAGGTCGAGGGCCGCGGCGCGGGCGACCTGGCCGAACTGTTCCTGCGCATGATCCCCGTCAACATCGTGGGGGCGGCGGCCCAGGGAGAGATGCTGGGTCTGATCTTCTTCAGCATCCTCTTCGGCTACTTCATCAACTTCGTTCCCGGTCCCCTGTCCCAGTCGGCGACGCAACTGGCCCACGCCGTCTTCGAGATCATGATGCGGATCACGATGTGGGTGATGAAGTTCACCCCGCTGGGCGTCTTCGGCCTGGTGGCCGAGGAGGTCACGCAGACCGGGTTCGACGCGTTCCGCCCGCTGCTGGCTTTCTTCCTGACCGCGCTGGTCAGCCTTCTGGGCCACGCCCTGATCACGCTGCCCCTGCTCCTGCGGCTGGTCGCCGGCGTCAACCCGTGGCGCCACTACCGGGCAATGTCGGCCGCGATGCTGACCGCTTTCTCCACCGCGTCGTCCTCGGCCACGCTCCCGCTCACCATGCGGTGCGTCGAGTCGAACGCCGGCGTCTCGAACCGTACGACGAGCTTCGTCCTGCCGCTCGGCGCCACGGTCAACATGGACGGAACGGCGCTCTACGAATGTGTCGCGGCCATGTTCCTGGCCCAGGCCTACGGCCTCGAACTCAGCCTGACCGTGCAGTTCACGATCGTGTTCGTGGCGCTGGTGACGTCGATCGGCGTCGCGGGGATCCCCGCCGCCAGCCTGGTCGCCATCACGATCATCCTGTCCGCCATCGGCCTGCCCATCGAGGCGATCGGCCTGATCCTGGTCACGGACCGCGTGCTGGACATGATCCGGACCTCGATCAACGTCTTCAGCGACTCGTGCGGCGCGGTCATCATCGCGACCACGGAAGGCGAAACGGGCATCCTGGCCGATCCGCCCCGCCCGTCGACTGCGTCGTCCTGATCCCGGGCCTCCCGAGGCTGGGGCGCTCGCGGCGTTCCTGCGCGGCAAGTCCGTTGAAGCGATGTTTTCTTGGACTGACGCGCCACCGAGCCCCCCACACCGCCGCAGCGCGGGAAAGTCCCGGGCGCATTCGCGCGGCCATTGAAAACGCCGCCGGGTTGTGGGACATTAGGGAGTTACCGGTCCGAACCGGGCGACGCCATGGCACTCCGAGTCGAATTCGTCGAATACATGACAGACAAGCTCATCGACGAGCTCATCGAGAAGGGGTTGATCGAGGTTCCCGAGGACGTTTCGATCAAGGAGGCCGTGTTCGACGCCGTGAACGATGAAGTCATGGTGGAGGATCGCCTGAACGCCGAGGTCCGGGAACTGCTCAACGAGTACGGGAACCAGATGCGCGCCAGCGGCGCTTCCTACCAGGAGACGTTCAAGCTCATCAAGCGCAAGCTGGTTCGGGAGCGGAAACTCGTCATATGAGGCTGTCCCGGGAAAAGATCAACGTCCTGTCGCATCGCGTCGCCGACACGCTCGCCGAGATCGACGCCGTCACCTTCCGGGAGGACCGCAACACGATCCGCCTCCACGCCCTCCGGATCATCAACGCGTGGCTGGCGAAGGAAGCCGAGATGGACCGGGCGGCCCGCCACAAGATCGAGTCCCAGGCCAAGCCCATTCCCGAGGGCAGCCAGGAGTGGGACATTCTCTACAGGAAGTACTACGAGGAAGAGCTCCAGCGGCTGACGGGCCGCTGGGTCGGGCAGTCCCCCGAGGCTCAGCAGACGCTCTGAAGCCCGTTCGCGCGGCGGCCTATTCCGACACCTCGCTGGACAGGATCACGGCCTCGGCGATGTCCCGCATCGTCCGGCGGCTCTTCATGCTCTGCTGCCGCAGGCGCGTGTAGGCCTCGTCCTCGCTGAGATCGAGGCGCTTCTGCAGGATGCTTTTCGCGCGATCCACGACCCGGCGCGTCTCCAGCGCCTGCTCGCGTTTCTGGACCTCCATCGCCAGGTTCGTGTTCTCGATGGCCAGGGCCGCCTGGTCGCAAACCGTCATCAGAACGCGCATGTCGCCCTCCGAGAAGACGCGCTCCGCGTCGGAGTACACGTTGACGACGCCGATCACGCGGCCCTTGGCGGCCATGGGCATCGAGACCAGCGACCGCACGCCTTCGCGTTTGGCCAGCTCGGGATACAGGTAGCCCGCTTCGAGCGTGACGTCCTTGACCGTCAGCGGCTTCCCTTCCTTCACCACCTTCGAGATCAGGCTCTTGCCGATCTTCAGGTTCGGGCGCCTCCAGTACTCCTGGCTCGAACACTGGGCCGCCTTCAGGACCAACTCGTTTCGCGTCTGGTCCACCAGCATGATCGAACACACCCGGGCGGCCATGGTCTGGCTGATCATGTTGACGATCAACTGCAGCATCTCGTCCAGGTACCGACCCGAAGCGACGATCTGTCCCACCGCGGCCACGGTGGACAGTTGCGTATTCCTCCGCCGGGCTTCGTCGTAGAGCTGGGCGTTCCGGATGGCGCCGCCGACCTGCCGGCCGACGATCGACATCATCATGACCTCGCGCTCGGTATGTGCGTGGGCTTCCCGGTGCTGGACGTTGATGACGCCGACCACGCGCTCCGGCGGCACGACGATCGGGATCGACAGGAACGCCTCGTACGTGTCCTCGGGAAGGTTGTTGAACAACTTGAACCGCTCGTCCTTGCTCGCGTTGCGCGGTATGGCGACGATCTCGGCGTTCTCGGCGACCCAGCCCGTGATCCCTTCCCCCACCTTGACGGCGATTCTCCCGATCAGGCGGGGATGCGGGTTCTTCGACGCGCGGAGAAAGAGATACGGCTCGGCCTCCTCCGGGTCCAGCAGGTACAGCAGGCACGAGTCGCAGCGCGTCACGTCGACGACCAGGTCGACGATCTCCTTCAACACCCGGTCCAGGTCGAGCGTGCAACTGATCGACCGGCTGATCTGCTGAAGGATCTGCAGTTCCTGACCCGCCAGGTCCGTCGCCGCACTCGCTTTGCCCGATGCCTTCTTCACGGGGGTAGGCGAAAGAATTGCATGTTTCGACGGGACGCGCAAGCCGCGCCGTCGACGTTGCGAATCGATTCCCTATAATCGGGCGGTGGCGTCCGCTTCGCTGGTCCTGTTCGATCTCGACGAAACCCTCTTCGACTACCGTCATGCCAGCCGGGCGGCGTTGACCCACCTGCGGCGGCGGTATCCGGCTCTGGCCGCGGACGACCTGGACGACATGGAGCTCCGCTCCCGCGACATCCTCGAGCGGATCCATGACGCTGTCGTTCGCGGCCGAATGACGACGTCGAAGGCGCGGCTGGAACGCGTTCGCCGGCTGTTCGAGACCGGCGGCGCGGCGCCTCCCGAGGGCGGCCTCGACCGCGCGGCGAGCGAGTACGGAACCGTGTACGCCAAGGCCCGGCGCGCGGTCCCCGGCGCCGCCGCCGTGCTCGACGCGCTTCGCCGGCGTCCGTCGGTCCGTGCCGTGGCCGTCGTGACGAACCATCTGGCCCGGGTCCAGCGGGACAAGCTCGAAGCCTGCGGCCTGACGGATCGGATCGATTTCATGGTGACGTCGGAGGAGGTCGGCAGCCTGAAGCCCGCTCCGGACCTGTTCGAAGCCGCGCTGGCCCGCGCCGGCGTGTCCGCCGCCGCCGCCGTGATGGTCGGGGACTCCTGGGACCGCGACGTGCGCGGCGCCGTGGGCGCCGGCATCCGCGCCGTCTGGTTCAACCCGGCGTGCGCGGCGGCGCCCGCCGGCGCGGGAACGGCGCGCGTTCGCGAGCTCCGCTCCTTCGAGCCGGTGGAGGCGGCCTGCCGGGTTATTCTGTGGGAATGAGGGAACACGGCGTTGCGTAAGGACTCGATGGCCGCCATGGCCGTGCTGGCCGTGCTCACCGGTTGGGCGGGCTGGTCCTACTGGCGGGGCGGCATCATCGGCATCCTGTTCGGGACCGGGCTGGACGCCGCCGCCAAGGTCGAAGCCGTTCAGGCGTTCTTCGAGGGATGGGGTCTGCTCGCGCCCCTCGTCTACGTGCTCATCGTGGTGGTGGAGGCCGTCATCGCCCCGATTCCCGGCGCGATGCTCTATCTGCCCGGAGGCATGGTCTTCGGCGGGTTCTGGGGCGGCACGCTGTCGCTCATCGGCAACATCCTGGCCGCCGGCGTATGTTGCGTCCTCATGCGGACGATCGTGGGGCGCACGTGGAGCCGGGAGTTCTTCAGCGAGGGGAAGCTCCGGAAAGCGCGCGCGTTCATCCTCGAGCACGGCACGCTGAGCATCGCCCTGCTCCGCGTCAACCCGCTGACCTCGTCCGACCTGGTGTCGTACGCGGCCGGCCTGACGCCGCTGTCGAGTGTCACCGTCATGGTCGGCACGGGCATCGGCATGACACCACTCTGCTACGCGCAGGCGTATCTCTCCGAGAGCCTGTTCACGCTGTTTCCCTGGCTGATCTGGCCCCTGCTGGCCGCCTGCGCGCTCTACGTCCTGGTCGTGGTCGCCGCGATCCGGAAACTGCGGGCGTCAGGCCCCGGCGCGAAAGGCGCGGCCGGGGACCGGCCGTTGCCGGGGGCTTCCTGAGCCACGCCTAGACCGGGCAGAGCGCCTGGGAGAGGTCCTCGATCAGGTCGTCGGGGTGTTCGATTCCCACCGACAGGCGCACCAGATCGTCGGGCGTCGTCGAGCCGGCGCCCTCGCTCGTGGCCCGATGCTCGATGAGGCTCTCCACGCCGCCCAGCGAGGTGGCCCGCAGGAACAGACCGGCGCGTCCCACGACGGACAGCGCGGCGTCGCGTCCCTGCTTCACGCGGAACGAAACCACCGCACCGAAACCGGACATCTGTCGGGCCGCCACGGCGTGACCGGGATGATCCGGGAGGCCGGGATAGTAGACCCGGGAGACGTTCGGATGGGCCGCCAGCATGTCGGCGATCCGCGCCGCGTTCGCCGTCTGCGCGCCCATGCGGCACGCCAGCGTCTTCATCCCGCGCAGAACCAGCCAGGCGTTGAACGGCGACAACGCCGCGCCCAGGACCTGCAACGCATCGTTGACGGCGTCGAAGATCGCGTCCGGCTCGCGGAAGACGACGCATCCGCCGAGCGCGTCGCTGTGACCGCCGAAATACTTGGTTGCGGAGTGCAGGACGATGTCGGCCCCGTGCTCGATGGGCCGCTGGAGGACCGGCGTCGCAAACGTGTTGTCGACCAGCAGGCGGGCCCCGCCCGCATGGGCGATCTCGGCCACGCGGGAGAGGTCGGTGACGCGCATCATGGGATTCGACGGGGTCTCCGCCCACACGAGCCGCGTCTTGGGCCCCACGGCCTCCGAGACTCGTGTCAGGTCGCTCATGTCGACGAACTCGACGTCCAGGCCCCACCTGGGCGCGTATCCGATGGCCAGACGCCGTACGCCGAAGTAGCACGCATCGGCCATCACGACCCGGTCTCCCGGCGCCAGCGACTGCATCACGGCGGCGGCCGCGCCCATTCCCGAGGCGAACGCCACGCCGGCCGATGCGCCTTCCAGGCCTGCGACGGCGTGTTGGAGGTGCTCCTGGTTCGGGTTGCAGTAACGCGCGTAGAAGTAGTCGCCGAGCAGCCGGCTCTCGGTGTCGCGGCCGAACGTGGTCGACACGTGGATCGGCGGCGCCACATCGCCCGTACCCGCGTCGACGGCCGGACCGCTGCGCGCCGCCCGCGTTTCGAACCGTCGGTTACGTGCGGAGTTCATGCGCCCACTATACGGCACCGCGGCGGCGACGGCGCCGGGCGCGTTCGGATCTATAATGCCGGCATGAACCCCCGCCTGCGCCTCTACTTCTCGTTCTGGGCCTATCCCATACTGGCGGGAGCGCTACTCTACGCCGGCCTGGCCCGGGAGCCGGAACGCGGAGGTCTGTCCGCCCTCGCGTTCGCCGGGTCCGGCGTCCTGTGGTGGACCCTGATCGAGTACCTGCTCCACCGCTTCGTCTTTCATCCGGCCGCGGGCGGCGGCGCCCGCGAACGCCTCGCCGACAGGTTGCACGGCATCCACCATCGGGTTCCGAAAGACCCGAACGAGATACTCGCGGGCCCGGCGGTCTCACTGCCCCCGTCGGCGGCCGTCTTCGGCTTGCTCCTGGCGGGTACCGGCAGCCTGTCGGCCGCGGCGGCCGCGATGGCCGGGGTCTGGGGCGGGTTCCTCTGCTACGAGGGCGTCCACTACGGCATCCACACGAGTCGGGCCCAGGGTCTGCTCCAGCGCCACCGTCGGTGGCACTTCCACCATCATTTCGTCGACGACGGCGTGCACTTCGGCGTGACGTCCCCGTTGTGGGACTGGGTGTTCGCGACGGCGCGGACGCCGTCGCGCAACGCGCAACGCGCGGGTCTCACGCGATCCGGCAAACCGTCTTGACGTTGACGAATTCCCGTATGCCGTAACTGGACAGCTCGCGCCCGTATCCGGATTCCTTGATCCCGCCGAAGGGCAGCCGCGGGTCGGAACGCACGAACCCGTTGATGAAGCAGCTTCCGGCCTCGAGACCGGCCACGACGCGCGCGGCCTGATCGGCGTCCGACGTGTAGACGGCCGCGCCGAGGCCGAACACGGTGTCGTTGGCCACGCGGATCGCCTCGGCCTCGTCTTCCACCCCGATGACGGACGCGACCGGGCCGAACAGCTCGTCGTCGTAGGCCGGCATGCCCGGGACCACTCCGGTCAGAACCGTCGGCGGATAGAACGCGCCCGGACCGGACGGGATTTCCCCGCCGAGCAACAAGCGGGCGCCGGACGCGGTGCTCCGGACCACCTGGTCGTGGAGCTCGTCGCGGAGTTCGTGGCGCGCCTGGGGACCGATCAGCGTCTTTTCGTCCAGCGGATCGCCCATGGTGCGCTCGGCCATCGCCGCGACGAAGAGCTCCTCGAACCGTTCGCGAATGGACTCGAGAACGATGAACCGCTTCGCCGCGATACAGCTCTGGCCGCCATTGATCAGGCGCGCGAACGCGCAGTCGGCTGCCGTCTTCGCCAGGTCCGCGTCGTCCAGGATCAGGTACGGGTCGCTGCCGCCCAGCTCCAGGACGGTCTTCTTGAGGACGGCGCCGGCCGCGGAAGCGACCGCCTTCCCAGCGGGCGTGCTGCCGGTCAGCGTGACGGCCCGCACCCGGGGGTCCTCGATCAGGCGCCCCACCCGGCGTCCGGGAACCAGGACCACGCCGAAGACGCCCGCCGGCACGCCGGCCCTGCGGAACACGTCCTCGATGGCCAGAGCGGAACCCGAAACGTTCGAGGCGTGCTTCAGGACGCCGGTGTTGCCGGCCATCAGGGCCGGGGCGGCGAACCGGAGCACCTGCCAGAACGGGAAGTTCCATGGCATGACCGCCAGCACGACGCCCAGGGGCTCGAAGACGACCCGGCTGGCCACGGCGTTCGTCTCCACCGTTTCCTCCGAGAGAAAGGCCTCGGCGTGCTCCGCGTAGTAGTCCAGGACCCAGGCGCTCTTCTCCGCCTCGGCGCGCCCCTGCGCAACGGGCTTCCCCATCTCCAACGCCATCAACTCGGCGAACGCTTCCTTTTCCGCGCGAAGGATTTCGGCCGCGTTCCGCACCCGGCCCGCGCGTTCGTCGAAACTCCGGGCGCGCCACTCTTCGAACGCCCGATGGGCGGACCCGATGATCTCTCCGGCAGCCTCGTCGGTGTGCTCGTCGTAGGTCCGAAGCGTCTTTCCGTCGTAGGGATTGATGGATTCGATGGGCACGAATACCTCCGATAATGGTTTTATTATTAGTAACTTAAACGATCAAATGAAATCTGTTCGTTCAAGTATCCCGCCCGTATCTCGACACGGCGTGTCAGACGACACGGCGTGTCAGACGACACGGCGCGTCGGACGACACGGCGCGTCGGACGACGCGGCGCGTCAATCCGGCGGCGCCGCGACGACATCCGCGTAGGGCGGGCGCTCCACCAGGCCTCCGGTGGCCGTGAACACGTCCAACGCCCGATCGTACAGCTCCTCGGGAATCGCCGGGTCCCGGTCCCAGCATCCCAGGCCCTTGTACGCGGCCACGCTCGATGACAGGACCCCGAGATTCACGTCCTTGAAGTAGGGTGCGATCATCGCCGCAATCTTCCCCGCCGGGCCTCCGACCGCCCACGCCAGCGCTTTACGGTAGGCTCGCATGAACGCGCGCGCGGTGGAGGTCTCCAGGAATTCCGGCATCGCGGACAACGAGCTGAAGGCGAGGGGCGGCATCGCCTCGCCGACCGAGGCCACGACGTGGCCCACGCCGTCGCGGAGCAGTTGTTGGGGCGCGGGCCCCTGGTGGTGGATGAAGTCTCCCTGGCCCGCCCGGAACGCCGCGTCCATCGCCGGCGCCTCGCCGGCGTCCACGATCCGGACGCGGTCCCAGTCCACGCCCTGCCGACGCGCGGCGTACTTCAACATGGCCAGGGGTTGCGGCCCGTGGTCGGCCAGCACGGTCCGCCCCTCGAGCGCCGTCCAGTCGAACGGGCCCGTGTCGTGGGTGCTGGAGACGGCGGTGATCGAAAGGCCCCCCGCGCCGCGGGCCGTCAGCCAGAAACCGTCGCGCCGGTTGATCTGCGCGAAGTGCAGCGGCAGGTTTTCAAGCCCCCGGGCGAGGCGCGCCCAACTGGACGACACCGCCGACTGCGCGATATCGATCTCACCGTTCCCGAACAGCGCGAGCGCGTCCTCCCCGGGCCTCTTGACCCGGTATTCCGCTTCGAGCCCTTCGCCGCGGAGAAAGCCTCCCGCCACGGCCGCGATGACCGGCGTGTAAAAGGTGCCGTGACGCATCATCAGTATGCGGACCCGGGACGAAGACATCGCTCGCATGAACCTCCTGCGGACACCTACATTACCGGAATCCGTCACCGTTGGACAATCGGCCCCGGCGATGCGCCATCCGAACTCGGGTACACTACCGGTGAACCGCCGCGTCATGCATACGCTCGTCGAGATCCTGCCCCGGATACGGTCCCTGGGCCGGCGCGAGGCCGTACGGTTCACCGACGGGATCCGGACGCGCGTCTGGTCCTACGCCGATCTCCACGAGCGGATCGCGGCATTCGCCGCGTTGTTGAAGGCCCGCGGGACGCGGCCGGGCGACCGCCTGGTCCTGTGGGCGGAGAACGGCCCGGAATGGGTGGCCGCGTTCTGGGGCTCCATCGTCCGCGGCGTGGTGGTGGTTCCCGTCGACGCGCAGTCCTCCCACGCGCGGGTTCGCCGCATTCGGGAAGAGGCCGCGGCCCGGCTCCTGGTCCACGACTCCGATCGGCGCCTCGACGAGCCGGGAGTCGACTGCCTGCCCATCGACGGCGTCCCGGACCTGCCGTCGGCGTCCGACGCGGTGTTCGAGAACGTCGGCGAGGACGATGTCGTCGAGATCCTGTATACGTCGGGAACGACGGCCGCGCCCCGGGGCGTGGTCCACCGGCATCGCAACATCTGCGCCAACCTGACGCCGATCGCGCGCGAGATCGACCGGTACGCGCGGTGGGCGCGGCCATTCCAGCCCATTCGCTTCCTGAACGCCGTTCCGTTGAGCCACATGCTCGGACAGTCCATGGGGTTGTTCATCCCGCCCCTGCTCGGCGGCGCGGCCGTGTTCATGAGGGAGCGTCGTCCCGGGGCCCTGGTGCGCGCCGTGCGCGCCGAGCGCGTCTCGGTGCTGGTCTGCGTGCCCCGCATCCTGGCCGGTCTGCGGGCGGAAATCGAGCGCCGCCACCCGGCGACCGCCTCGCCCGCCGGGCGAGTTCCCGGCGTCGCGCGGCGGTGGTGGCGGCATCGCCGCGCGCATGCCGATCTGGGTTGGAAGTTCTGGGCCTTCGTCGTGGGCGGGGCCCGCCTGGACCCCGATCTGGAAGCCTACTGGTCTCGAATCGGCCTCCTGGTCGTCCAGGGATACGGCCTCACCGAGACCAGCCCGGTCGTGGCGGTGAACCACCCGTTCCACGCGCGGCGCGGCACGCTTGGGACGCGCATCGGAAACCAGGAGGTCCGACTGGCCGCGGACGGCGAGATTCTTGTCCGCGGACCCAGCGTCGTCCAGGAATATGTCGGCGGCGCGGGCCGCACCACGCCGGTCACCGACGCCGACGGGTGGTTTCACACGGGAGACATCGGCGCGCTCGACGCGGAAAACCATCTCGTCTTTCGCGGCCGGAAGAAGGACGTGATCGTCACGGCGGACGGGCTGAACATCCATCCCGAGGACGTCGAAGGCGTTCTCGACATGCATCCGGACGTGCTCGACAGCGCCGTCGTCGCCGTTGCGGGACCGCACGGAGAGCGTCCGCACGCGGTCATGATCCTGAAGCGCGGCGCGGACCCGGAGTCGGTCATCGAGGATGCGAACCGGAAACTGGAGCCCTCCCAGCGGCTCCGGGACTGGTCGATCTGGCCGGGCGAGTCCCTGCCCCGCACCGCGTCGACCGGGAAGCTCCAGCGTCACAGGGTCCGGGCCGCCCTCGGGCCGGACGGGGCGGACCCCGCGCCGTCCGCCGCGCCGGCGGACACGCTGATCGACCTGGTGTCGGGCGCCACGGGGCGGGAGCGCGGCCGGCTGAGGCCCGACAGGCACCTGGAGTTCGACCTGGGCCTTTCGTCTCTCGAACGGGTGGAATTGCTGGCCGCGATCGAGGAACGCTACGGCATCGAGATGGACGAGGCCGCCTTCGCCGGTCTCGAGACGATCGGGGACATCGACGCCCGGATCCAGGAACATCGTTCGGGTCCGTCGAACGTCGAGCGGGCAACCGCGCGCGTCGCGGCGCCGCGCTGGGCCCGTAACCGTGTCGTTCGCGCCGTGGGGCGGTGGATCGTCGCCCTGGTGGTCGCGCCGGTCCTGGCTCTCTTCGCGCGCGTCGAGCTGCGCGGCGCCGGGCGCCTTCGGGAACTCGAGCGCCCGGTCCTGTTCGCCGCGACGCACGCGAGCCACGTCGACGTGCCCGTCATCCTCAAGGCGCTGCCTCCGCCATGGCGGCGCCGTATAGCGCCGGCCGTCCTGCAGGAGTACTTCTTCCCGCCCGGGACTGGCGGCGCGCGCCGCACGCTGGCCTACCTGCTGACCTGCGGCGTCTTCAACGCGTTCCCGTTGCCGCAGCGCATGGGGCAGATCCGCGACTCGCTGCGCTACGCCGGCGAGCTCGTCGACGCGGGTTACTGCCCGTTGGTGTTTCCCGAAGGGCGACGGACCGAGGACGGCCGCATCCAGGCGTTCCGCCCGGGCGTGGGGTTCATGGCGGCGCGCCTGGACCTTCCGGTGGTGCCGTTGCGGCTTCACGGGACGTTCGAGCTGTTTCCCAAGGGCGCCCGTTGGCCGAGGACGGGCGCGGTCATCGTCCAGGTCGGGATCGCGACGCGTCCGCGTGAGGGCGAGTCCTACGACGGGTTCGCCCACAGGCTGGAACAGTCGATGCGCGCCATGAGCCCGACCCGACCCGGGAAGGCCGACGGCGAAGGCGGCCCTCAGAAGAGACGTCCCTGATCGGACGATACGCGACGAAACTCCGAGACGGACAAGCGAAAGCCGGTTTCGTCGAGACCCCAGCGGCGGCAACCGATCCGGAAGAGCTCGGACAGTTCGTCGGCGTAGACCCCCTCACCGCGCATACGGGTCCCATAATCGGGGTCGTTCCGGCGTCCGCCGCGCATGCTTCGGATCCGTTTGAGGACCTTGGCCTTCCGATCGGGAAAATGTTCTCCCAGCCACTCCTCGAACAGGTCCGCCACGGCGTAGGGCAGCCGCAGGGGGACGTAGCCGGCCGACCGCGCGCCGGCGTCCGAGGCGGCTTGAAGGATGGAGGGAAGCTCGTGATCCGTCAGGCCGGGGATGACCGGCGCCGCCAGGACGCGGGTCGGGACGCCGGCGTCCGACAGCGCCCGGAGGGCGTCGAGCCTCCGGGTCGGCGTCGAGGCCCGCGGCTCCATCACGTGGGCCAACCCCGCGTCGAGCGTCGGTATCGACACGTGGACGAGCGCGCCGTCCCATGCGGCCATATCCCGCAACAGGTCGCCGTCGCGGGTGACGAGGTGGTTCTTCGTGATGACGGCGACCGGATTCCGAAACTCCGCCAGGACTTCCAGGCAGCGCCGCGTCAGCCGCAGCCGGGCCTCGGCCGGCTGGTAGGGGTCGGTCACGCCGCTCAGGGCCAGCGGACGCGGCTCCCAGGAGCGGCGCGAGAGCGCCTCGGCGAGCAGCCGGGGCGCGTCGTTCTTCACCAGAATCCGCGTCTCGAAGTCCAGGCCGGCCGAAAAGCCCAGGTACTCGTGCGTCGGACGGGCGAAACAGTAGGCGCAACCGTGCTCGCAGCCGCGATACGGGTTCACGCTGGCGTCGAACGGGACATCGGGACTCCGGTTCGTCGCGATGATCGACCGCGTCCGATCGACGAGAAACTCGGTTCGTGGGCGGGGGCCGTCGGCTTCGCTCGCATCGAGATCCAGCGAAAGGCGCTCGAAGCGATTTCCGGGATTCCGGGCCGCGCCCCGCCCCTTCATCGGATCGTGTCGATCTTCGCGGCGAGGATGAAGTCGCTTTCGGTGAGCCCGTCGATCTTGTGGGTCCAGATGGAGACGCCCACCCGGCCCCATGCCAGGTGGCAGTCCGGGTGATGACCCTGCGCCTCGGCGATGGCGCCGACACGGTTGACGAAGTCCAGGGCCTCCCGGAAGTCCGGAAACCGGAACTCGCGCTCGATGTGGTGGCCGTCCACCACGGTCCAGTCGGCGGTTTCCCGCGAGAGCGGCTCGATCTCGGCGGGCGTCAGCGGGGGTACGCCCCCGCGGCAGGGGACGCAGTCTTTCTCCGACAATGCCATCTCGAACTCCTTTCCGGGCGCCCGGCTTCAGTCTACAACACGGCCGAGGCCACGACCGCCAGCGCCGCCGCCGACGCCAGCACCAGCACCGCCGGCCGCGTGTAGCCCCCGTCCAGCCACGCGGCCGTCCTTCGAGACAGGAGATAACCGATGAGGATCCCGGGAAGCAACGCCGCGGCCATCTGCAACTCGATCAGGCGGAACCGCCCGGCCAGGAACAACCCGATCAGGGAAATGATCGTGCCGAAGGTCAGGACGAACGACATCGTCCCCCGCAGACGCCGGCCCTCGGCATCCTGGTAGGCCAAGGCCATCGGCGGGCCGCCGACGGCCGCGGTCGAGCTCATGAAGCCGGCCACGACGCCCACGCCGAACAGGGAGGACGCCCTGGGACGGATCCGGAATCCCGCGACGCTCATCGCGACGGCGGCCAGGATCAGGCAGCCCAGGAGAAGGCGCGTGCCCTCGATCGGCAGCGACGCGATCAGGAGAACGCCCGGGACCGTTCCGACGACGCGGCCGGCCATCAGCGAGCCGGCCCCGCGGGTTTCGATCCCCTTCCGGTCGCGGACCGACACCAGCGTGGTCAGGACGAGCGCCGCGGCGAGCAGCGGCCCCGGGACCAGGAGCGGGTCGATCAGGATCAGCAGCGGCGCGGCCGCCAGCGACAGGCCGAACCCGACCGACGCCTGAATCAGCGAGCCGGCGGCCGTGACAATGATGACCGCGATGATTTCGAGCTCGGACACGTCCCTCCCGTCCATCCGGGCCCCGCCCGAATCGGTGGACGATGGCGGGCGCTTCCCTCCTCGGCCGGGAGCGGTTATTCCGAGGCCGGCTCCGCGTAGGTGATCCGGTAGATCACGCCCTGAAGATCATCGGACACGAGCAACGACCCGTCGGGCAGCTCCAGGACGTCGGCCGGACGGCCCCGAACCTGACTGCCGTCGTAGAAGCCGCCGGCGAAGACTTCCTGTCCCGAGCTGTACCCGTCCTGGACGTGGACCACGGCCACGCGATAGCCCAGGGGCGCGATCGGCCGGTTCCACGAACCGTGCTCGGCCACGAAGATGGAGTTCCGATAGATCTCCGGGAACATGTCGCCGGTGTAGAACGTCATGCCGATGGCGGCGACGTGAGGCCCCATCTTGGCCGCCGGCGCGACGTAGTCGGCGCAATCGTCGCCCTGGCCCTCCTCCGGATCGAGCAGGTCGCCCTGGTGGCAGTGCGGAAAACCGAAGTGCTGGCCGGGCGCGGTCGCGCGATTCAACTCGTCGCTGGGGAGGTTGTTCCCCATGAGATCGCGCCCGTTGTCGGTGAACCACAGTGTCCCATCCGTCGGATCGAAATCCATGCCGACCGAGTTCCGGACGCCGCGCGCGTAGATTTCGAAATCGCCGGGGTTCGCGGGATCGACGCGGATGATCGTCGCCCAGGGATCGCGTTCCTCGCCGATGTTGCCGGGGTAACCGAGAGCCGTGTAGATCATGCCGTCCGGCCCGATGTCCAGGTACTTCCAACTGTGATTGAACCCGTCGACGGGCAACTCGGCCACGACGACCGGGTCGGGCGGGTCGTCCAGGTCGGCGAGGATGCCGTCGTACCGCACGATCCTGTTCTGCTCGCCGACGAACAGCGCCCCGTCGCCGAAGGCGACGCCGTTGGGCAGGGTCAACCCGCTCAAGACGGTCCGCACGTCCTCGGCCCGGCCGTCGTTGTCGTTGTCCCGTGCGGCGTACACGACGGTGGTGTTGGCGCCGAAACCGAAGGAGCCGGCGAACACGGTGCCGTCGTCCGCCAGCGCCATCTGGCGCGCCGAGGGCATGCCTTCCGCGTAGATGTCGATCTCGAAGCCCGGAGGCAGCGAGACGCCCCCGAGGTCGATCGGCGGCGGCGGGCCTCCGCGTTGGGCGTCGACCGGAACCGGCGCGAGAACGGCGGCGATGACGGCGGCCGCCAGCAGCGTTCGCGGCGCGAATCTGGGCTGGAACTTCATCGAACACACACCTCCGGACCGTGTTGGCCGAAACATGATATCCGCCGCCGCCGGGCTTTTCCAGGGGGCATCGCCGATACGACGCGGCCCGCCGCGCCCGCTCGGCGGCGTTGTTGTCGATCTCGATCCGGGGATCGACCAGGTAGCGCAACAGTGCGGGCCAACGGCCCAGCGCGATCCGGTCAGCCGCCGGAAGTACTGCGCGTTGCGTGCCCGTGGCCACGGGCACGCGCGTGCGTTGCGTTCGGTCGCCGACCGCCGGCTCAACGTCGCCTGTGCGATGCTGCGCGACGGCACGTGCTTGGACCCGCACCGCATCCGGGTTGCGGCCGCTTGAACCAGCGCTCCGCGAAGTTCAAACGCTCCTGGTGGCCGCCGCTGTCAATGGCAACCGAAAACTGCACAGTTTTTCATTGCTGTCCAAATTAGCCGATGTTGGACGGGTTCGGCGTTGAATCCATTGGACATACGGGCGCCGTAGGGGATTCCTGAGAAACAGGTCCCCGGTAGTGGGCGGGTCGGCGTGTGCGGATATTCGTCAGGTGCTGTC
>JAJEEE010000029.1 GCA_022821145.1 Acidobacteriota bacterium | reverse complement strand
CGCCCGCTCCAATTCCCGGGCGGGATACGTCTGCATTCGCCCCCCTCCTTCCCGAATGCATCAATATCCCCTCCCAGAAATCCTCGGAACCGGACTTTTCATTTGCTACATCCTCCGGACACATCATTTGCTACCGACACGTGTAACTCGTTCGTTGACACCGCGCTCGCGCGGGCATAGGATCGCTCCCACAGAGTTAGCGCGGTCGGCGAGCAGGGCTGTCGGAGCTCTTGCCCCGACTCACTCAAAAAAGGACGCTGCAGTCGACGCCCTCTGTAACGGCAGCAAGCCCGGCGGAAACGCCGGGCTTTGCCGTTCGGATCACGGGTTGCCGCGGCCTCCACGCCCGCCGCGTCCTCCCCGTCCCCCGGCGGGCGGCTCGTCCTCGGCGAGCGCGAACGCCACCAGCATGGCCCCACCCGTGGTTTCGCCCGGCGCCCGGCCGTTCGTCGCCACGATGATGTACTGACGGCCCCCGTGCATATAGGTCATCGGAAGCGCCGACTGCGGGCCCGCGGGAAGCCGCATCTCCCACACGTTCTCGCCGGTCGCCTTGTCGTAGGCATGGAAGACGGGCTGCCCGCCGGAGCCTTCGCCGGCGAACAGGAAGCTGCGCGTCACCAGCAGGCCGGCCTGGGACGGACTACCGGTCGGTGGAATCCCCGTCAGCCCGGCCTCGTCGAACTGTTCCTGGAAACGGGGCGGCGTGCCGCCGTTGGGGATCTGCCACGCGATCTCCCCGCGGTTCATGTCGTAGGCGGTGATCCGTCCGTACGGCGGCTTCAGGGGCCGCAGGCCGAACGGGATCTGCGGGCCTCCGCGTCCGCCCATGCGATACGCCGCGTAGTCCGGACCGGGTTCGACTCCCGGCGGCAGCGGATCGTTGGGGACCATGCCGATCACGGCGGGGTTCGTCGTCGACCCGACGTAGACGTATCCCGTTTCGGGATCCGCCGCGCCGGACTGCCAGTTCGCCCCGCCCCCGAACCCGGGCACCATGAACGTGCCGCCGTTGGTGTCGGTGCGCAGCGACGGCGGCGTGTAGATCATGCCCGTCGTGAATCCCCGCATCGCCTCGACGGCCGCGGCCCGGAGCTCCGGGGTGAAGTCGATCAGGTCGTCCTCGTCGTAGCCGATCACGTCGAACGGCGGCGGCCGGGTCGGGATCGGCTGCGTGGGCGACGTCCACTCGCCGGGGATCGTCGTCTGCGGGACCGGGACTTCCGGAATCGGCCAGACCGGTTCGCCCGTCTCGCGATTGAAGACGTAGGCCAGGGCCTGCTTCGAAAGCTGCACGACGGCGGGGATCTCCTGCCCGTCCACGTTGATGTCGATCAGAATCGGGTGCGGCGGGTTGTCGTAGTCCCAGATGTCGTGATGGACGAGCTGGAAGTGCCAGATCCGCTCGCCGGTCTCCAGGTCCACGCATACCAGGCTGCTCGTGAACAGGTTGTCGCCGGGACGGGCGCCGCCCCACATGTCGTTGGTGGCGGCCTCGATGTTCAGGTACACGTAGCCCAGTTCCTCGTCGACGGAGAACGGGCCCCAGACGCCGGCGTTGCCCGTGTAGTCGGCCGATCCGTCGAGCCACGTGTCGTAGCCGAACTCTCCGGGACGCGGGATCGTGTGGAAGGCCCATTTCCTGGCGCCGGTCCGGGCGTCGAAGGCCAGGACGTCCCCCTTGACGTTCTCGCGCGTCAGGCGGCCCATGGCCGGCCCGACGATCAGCGTGTCGCGGGCGACGACCACCGGCGAGGTGTTCGAGACCCGTCCGATCACGTCGCCTTCGAAGTCCAGGTCCAGGGCCTCCACCATGTCGACGACGCCGTCGATGCCGAACGACGGCACGGGATCGCCGGTCCGCGCGTCCAACGCGATCAGTTGGAACCCGGGCGTCGCGAAGATGATCCGGTCGTCGCCCTGGCCGTCGGACCAGTACGTGACGCCGCGGTGAACGAACCGGGGCGACCGGTCGAAGCGCTCGCCCTCGTCGGGCCGGTACATCCAGAGCGTTTCGCCGGTTCCCGCGTCCGCGGCGATCACGTACCGCCGCCGGTCCATCGTGAAATACAGGACGCCGTCGACCATCAGGGGCGTGGTCTGGCTCGCGGCCTGCGCGTTGGGCATCAGGCTGTCGGACCGCCAGACCCACGCGATCTCGAGGTCGTCGATCGTGTCCCGGTTGATCTGGTCCAGTGGCGAATACCGCGTGCTGCCCCCGTCGGCGCCGTAGGCGCGCCACTCGCCGCCGCCGGCGCCCTGCTGCGCCCGGGCCGGCGCCGCGCACGCCGCCGTCATCAGAAGTCCCAACAGGAAAGCTCCCCACCCTCGCGCCATTGCGTGCCTCCGTATCGTTCGTTCCGAACGAGTTCGATGATCCAGGACTTATACCCCACGCGGCGTGGAAACGAAAGCGGGCCGCGCGCCCGCCGCCGCGTCAGCGGGACGAGATCTTGCCAACTGCCAACACCGTGAAGCAAGAGATCATTCTCTTGGACTGACGCCTCGGCTCCGCCTCGGCAATTGCGAAGGCAATTGCCGCGTTGTCCAGTCGCGGCGCGGACGCCGCGCCTACAACGGGAAAGCCCCGAAGTGGGCGGCAGTACACGCGGGGACAGTCATGGCGTCGTAGGATCCAGGCCGATTCCAAGCTCCGGAGGATACGCAGAACCTCGACCCCCATCCCCATGGTACCCGCGGCGTCCGCGCCGCGGGTGGACAAGGCGGCCTCCGGGCCGCCGCGTCAGCAAGACGAGATCTCGCAAGCCGCCAA
>JAJEEE010000080.1 GCA_022821145.1 Acidobacteriota bacterium | reverse complement strand
GTCACGATCATCGAGGACCCGGCGTACCTTAACGGGCCCTTCTACACGAGCACGCACTTCAGGCGCGAGCCGGACGACGCGAACTTCAACCCCACGCCGTGCCGCACGGCTCCGCCGCCGGCGGGCGGGGCGCCGGAACCGCCGGGGCGCTGAGGCGCCGATACACGCGGGCTCGACGGCCGGGCTCAAGCCAGACGCTGTCGAGATCTTCTCCGTGCCGCAGCGCGTCGCACCGCTCGGCATGCGTAGTGCAGTGGCGGATGGTGCGGTTGCGACCCAAAACTCGGTTCGACGATCGCAACGCGCAGTGCTTAGTTCTTGGTAACATATCAGTTACCATATTCCGTGTTCGAAGTAAGAGAGTACATCGACGTTCGGGGCGTGAGTCCGTTCGCGCGGTGGTTCGATCGCCTCGACGTCCACGCGGCGGCCAAGGCGGCCACAGCGTTGCTCCGCATGGAACGGGGGAACCTGTCCAACACCAAGCGCCTGGGCGCGGGTGTTCTCGAGTATCGGATCGACTTCGGACCGGGTTACCGGATCTATTTCGGCAGGGACGGTGATGTACGGATCATTCTGCTGGGTGGTGGAACGAAGTCCCGCCAACGACACGATATCGAAATCGCTGGGAAACTCTGGAAGGAATACCGGCGGCGAAAACGCGACGAGGATTGACCACTATGCCATTGACACGTGACTTCAAGGACACGATCCGGGCGCGGACCGAACGCGACGTCGCTTTTCGCGAAGCGCTTCTCGAAGAAGGGGTCGAGTGCCTGCTCGCCGGCGACGTGGAAACCGGCAAATCGGTCTTGCGCGACTATATCAACGCCACCATCGGGTTCAGTGAGCTGGGCAGATTGGCCGACAAGTCGCCGAAGAGCCTGATGCGCATGCTCGGTCCACAGGGCAACCCCCAGGCCCGCAATCTTTTCGAGATCATCGGGTGCCTTCAGGAACGCGAGGGCATGCACCTCAAGGTGCAGGCGGTCCGGTAATCGGCCGACGGCCCTCGGCACTCCAAAACGGCAGGTACATCAGCGGCAGGACGACGAGAACGATCCCCTCCAGAATCCAGAGGTACGCGGGCCACTCCGGGAAGAAGTCCATCACGGAAGAGCTCTCGGGCTTCGCCGCCACGTAGAGATAGTTGCTGCCGATGCGCAGGTTGATCCACAAAACGGCCAGTCCGTAGACGTTCAACCCGAGGATGACGGCCCCCAGCGACCGGAGGGTCGGCCGCCACTCCTCGACGAACACGACCCACAGCCCCGCAATCACGACCAGTCCGTGCGACAGCATGGTCTGAAGGAAACGGTAGTGGGCGACACCGTAGCCGGTCACGTCGGGCGTGATCAGCGCCTGGATGGCGCCCGCCACGCCCAGGAAATAGAGCAGCGGATACAGCGCGCGCTTCTCGAGGAGGAGCGCCGCGACGGTGACCCACACCATGGCGCTGCACAGGTGCAGCGGCAGCATCCGCTGGATCGTCCACGAACCCGCCGCCAGGTTCCACAGGTGCCACCCCGACTCGTCCAGCAGCAGGATCAGGGCCAGAGCGAGCGTGAGGCGTCTTCTCCGCCCCGCGCCGCCATGCCGGCCCAGGCGGATGACCCCGACGGCGGCCGTGGCGATGACGGCAATCGCGACGATGTGCGTAACGCCGAACACCTGGAAGGGATTCCCGTCGTAACTCGGCGAAAAGAAGTCGAACATGCGCCCCTCGCGGTCCGCGGTCGGCCGATGGGGCCGGCCCCTCGCTCATCATGGGTTCGGAGGGTCGCCGATGTCCATCCGCCTCATGCGGAATGTTCGAGACAACCCGTCGCGGCCGGTCGGCCCCGTGCAATACAATCGACAGGAGAGAATCGGGTTGAATCGCGGAACGCGCCGGAAGCCGCGCGGTCCGTTCACGCCGCCTGTATGCCGACTCTTCCGGAACTGATCGAGCGCGCGCCGTGGCGCGAGGCGGTCACGTGGCGAGAGACGTGGCCGCACGAATACGTCTTCGTCCGGCGCGACGGCCAGCGCCCCCTGATGGACGCCATCTGCGCGCGCCTCACGAACGGCGAAGGCGTCGAAGGCCGGTTCTACGGCCGACCGTCCACGTATCTCTTCATCGGCGAGCACAAGTACTGGGTGATGACTCCCTGCGCCGACATGGACTTCGACGGCGAGGAGGACTACATCATCAACCGGGCGCGCCTGTACCGGGATCGGCGGGATTTCGTCGTCGAATAGGACGCATCGACGGTGAGTCTGCTTCTGAACAGACTTCACTGCTCCGCCGCGGACGATCCGTCAGAAACGATGCTTCAACGTGAACGTGACGGCCCAGTAGCCGATGCCGCCGAACGCCAGCGTGCTGTCCAGAGGGGTCACGCCGTCCGCCCGGACCGGGGCATGGCCGCGGACCTGGGCCCACGTCACTTCGTCGGCGAAGTCGCCGAAGCGGGCCCAGCGCGCCTTCCCGCCGAGTGACGTGCGCTCGGTCCACGCGTAGTCGAAACCGGCCAGCAGCTGAAAACCGAAGACCGTACCGTCCGCCTTGGCGTCGAGGATGCTGGTGGTGCCCGCCGCGGCGCGCTTGGCGGCCTCCGGCCAGTCGGGGTCGAATTCGATCTGCAGGTACTCGGCCTCCGGTTTCCGCGTGACCTGGGTGTAGTAGCTCACCTCGGTCGCGGACCAGCCGACGCCGGCGCCGACGTACGGCGTCCAGGACGAATCGCTCAGGAAGTCGTAGTACACGTTGGCGAGGACCTGATGCGCGTGGTAGTCCCCGATCCACTCCTCGAGCGGCGCGTCGCGGGACCACTCGTTGTTCTTGTCCGCCACGACCGCGCTCTCGGTCCCGCCGAGGGGTTGGACATCGTCCCCCTGGTAGCGGTTCAGGTACTCCACCTCGAAGCGCGGACCGCCCGCCATGTAGCCGAAGGTGACGCCGCTCGTGAAACCGGGGTCCGGGGCCAGCGTGTTGGCGGCCATCACCGCCGGCGTGTTGTCGCGGCACGCCGCGTCGTCCGGCGGGCTGATGGAGGCCGGATAGAGAAGCCGGTCGCACCGCGTCGGGTGGCTGACTCCGGTAACCGTCGAGTCGACGGCGGAAGGGAACGGCGCGCCCATCTCGAGGCCGACGTAGAACCCGGACCGGTATTCCTGCGCCGCGGCGTTGCCTGCCGATCCGAGCACGCAGACGCCCGCGCCGACACAGACGCCCCAGAGCCGCACCCGACATCTCGTATTCGCCGATTTCATCCGCTCAGCATATGGGAACGGCGCGAGGGCCGGCAAACCTGCCCGTCGTGCGCATGGTCCGCGTCGCACACCACCCGGGGCCCCGCGATCGCCGGAAAGCCTTGCCAAAGCACGGTTTGGAGGGAACGAGTCTTCGCGATGGACCCGGGACATGCCGTCCACAACACGTCGTGAGGCCCCCGCGAGTCTTGGCGCCGGGTGTGGCCTTGATTCGGATCCTGACCCAGTGCGCGACCACGGCGTGCCGCACCCCCACATTCCGGCTGTCAAAGGCACAGTATGATGCACGAATGTCCCAGAGTGACCGCCGGGCCTCCCTCAACGCGAGTCTGTGCTTCGCACTGACGACAGTCACACGCCCGCAACCCGAACGGAAGTTGTCCTCGCTCGCGACGGGACGCTCCCGACGCCAATCGACAGGATCACAGGATGACTGACGTGAACGCCCCACGACTGGCCTTCGACCCCAACCGGGCGCTGCCCGCCGCCGCGTACCGGGATCCGGCATGGCTCGCGGCCGAACAAGAGAAGATCTGGCACGGCGACTGGGTCTTCGCGGCCATGGAGGACGCGCTCGCCGCGCCCGGCGACCAGCTTCCCGTCGTGATCGGCGACCAGCCCGTGCTGCTCGTTCGCAACGAGGCGGGAGAACTGGCGGCCTTGTCGAACCTGTGCGCCCACCGCGGCACGCTGCTCGTCGAGGGTCCGGCCAACGCCGGTCGCATCCAGTGCCCATACCACGCGTGGACCTACGACCATGCCGGACGGCTGATCGCGGCGCCGTTCGCACCGGAGGACGTGATCGACAAGCAGGCGCACTGCCTCCCGGCCTATCGGGTCGAGTCCTGGCACGGGCTGGTCTTCGCGAGCCTCGATCCCGACGTGGAACCGCTCGCCGAGCGCTTCGCGGCGATCGCGCCCCACGTGTCATCGCGCGAGAGCAACGGATTCCGGCACCTGTGGCAACAGCAGGCGACGGACGTGTGGGAATGCAACTGGAAAGTCGCGATGATGAACGGGATGGAGAGCTACCACGTCTTCAAGGTGCACGCAACGACCCTCGAGCCGTACACGCCCACCCGGGACGCCTACTACATCACGGGTTCCGCCCGTGCGACCGCTACCGGCGGCTCGAACAAGGGCGAGGAAGACTACCTGCTCATCAGCCTGCCGCCGGGATTCGTCGGAGTGTTCACCCATGACAGCTTCGTCTGGCAGGCCGTACAGCCCATCGGACCGGACCGTTGCACCGTCCGTACCGGAGGCAGCTTCGTCCCGGGCCGCCGCGCCCGGGGCCTCGGTCGATTGGGCGAGTGGTTCGGTTGGATCGCCGGCGCTTCCGCGTACGCGCTGCCCGACTTCTTGCCCGAGGACAAGGCCATCTGCGAGCGCGTTCAACGCGGCGTCACGGGAAATTTCGTCCCGGGACGGCTTGTGCCGATGGAGCGGGTCGTGGTGGACTTCGGCCACTACCTCAACTGGCGCCTCAACGGCATCGAACCGCCCGCGGTCCATTCCGAACCGGCGCCCTGAGTCAGGTAAGGAACGACGTACCGACGGATGGCCGGAACCGGCCGGTCGTCCCATGCGGGCCAACGAGGCCGGATGCGCTCGTGGTCGCGTAAGACGCGCCGTCGAGGTTCGATGGCTGGCCCTCGAAGGCCGCGCCGGCACGCACATCTCCCGCACAGCCCAAAGTCGCCTCCGGCGAATTCGAATCGATAAATCCAGAAATCGTATCTATATCCTTGGTTTTCAATCTGTTACAAGGCACCTGCAACCCCTTAACCGGACGGCCGTGTCGTGTGATATAGTCGTGTGAGTTATCCGTCCTTCCGCCACAAAAATGCTGCATTGACATGAATGCCGCGTCTCGCGTTAAAACCTGATTCCAGCTTTTTCCGGAAGATCGCTCTCGGTGCTGTGGGCAGCCGGCACGTGGCACTGGATCTCGGGCGGCTTGGCCATCGGATCGCGGAACTCGAACGCGGATCCATGGACACGAAACTCTGGAAGGAGGTCAAGCGCAAGCGCGTACGTATTCCGGATCTCGTCTGCCAACGCTGCGGGCTGCGCGTCGAAAGCCGCGCAAAGACGAATGCCGAACTCTCGATGTCCCACAGCCCCACAGACCAGGAGCGCGCGTGGGACTTCGGTATGGTCGACGACGACGTAATCGCATTCCCCGTATGCAAGCGGCAAGAAGAGAGGCAATGGAGCAGCGGTCGGCTCAAAGAGCCAACCTCCTATTGGCACGAAAGAAACTGGATCCTGTGGCAGCCCGAAGGCAAAGTGAATTATGTGCGCGTTTCGCAGTTCCGGGACGTGCCTCCAGGGAGCGCGGCAACCAAGGGCGTGACGGAGGGATCGGAAACGAGCGTTGCCTGGAAAGCGCGATTTTCTAGCCGAGACGGCATCGTTAAGGCCCTCCAGGGTCAGAAGATCACGGTCGCGCGGGCCCGTGACGGGCATCGCCATACACAAACGGTTCCCAAACCGTTGCGGATTTTAGTTGCCCACAACGAAGAGGTCGTGCTCAACCAGATCATCGCGGCTGGAATCCAACCGGAGAGCGACCATGACCTGGTTTGCCGAGGTGCGTTACCGAAGCGTCACCTTGCCCGACTTCTGGAGTCCCGTGAGCGAACCCAACGGTTCACAGGCGTGAAGTTGGCGCGACTCCGGGAGGACAAGTCGCTGGAGACGCCAATCGCCAGCCTCGTGACCGATGATGAAGAGGACGTGTACATCCGTTTAGAGGCGGTCGCGTACCTCGTCGCCGTCCTCGGCGCCGATACCGAGCGTGTGTTCGCGCCGTACTTGGCGAGCCCAGACCAGCAGGTCCAACTTGAGGCCGTGATCGCGCTGGGTGAAGCCGGCACGGACGACTGCGTGAGACTACTTGGCGCGATCCTAGACGATGCCCTACGCCCCTACTTCGCACGCAGCGCCGCCGCGTGGTGTCTGAGTCGAATCGGTGGTTCGGCAGCATGCCAACGCCTTGTGCAGGCCTTTGGCGACGTGGATCGAGACCTCCGCGAGGAAGCGCTGGACGGCATCGTCACCGTCGATTCGGACGCTGTACCCATTCTGCTCACTGGATTGCAAGAGGTGGACACCGCGATAGCCGCTGGGTGCGCCGAGGCGCTACGGCAGCACGGGGCACTGTCCGCTGATGCCATCCGTGAGATTTCCGCACAACTCAACGGCGACAACCCCACAGTCTGGTCCGTTTGGTTGGCCGGCCAGTTGCCCCGGGAACGCATCGCCGGTGCCCTGGCCGACCTTGAGCGTAAAACTCCCGAGCTTCACTACGCAATCACACTCCTGTGGTCCTTCTGCGAGAGCTGGGTGGCACGGCGATGGGAACTCCGGCCCGGCGCCGAGCCGCCCGCCGCGGATAAAGTCGATGATCTTTGAATTGCCTCCCCACGCCGAAGTGTACCGGACGCCGTACGGTTTGCAACTCTGCGGCGACAGCCAGGAGTTGCTCGCGCACTTGCCCGACCAGTCGGTGGACCTCGTCATGACCAGCCCACCGTTCGCATTACTACGAAAAAAGTCCTACGGCAACCACGAGCAGGACCAGTATGTCGCATGGCTCGGTAGGTTTGGGGAAGCTGCGTACCGCGTTCTGAAAACCACCGGAAGTTTCGTTCTCGACCTCGGCGGGTCTTATCAGCGGGGACAGCCGGTGCGGTCGCTGTATAACTACCGCGTCCTCCTCGACTTTTGTGACCGCCTGGGTTACAAATTGGCGGAAGAGTTCTTTTGGTTCAATCCGGCCAAGCTTCCGTCGCCCATCGAGTGGGTCAACAAGCGGAAGATCCGTGCCAAGGACGCCGTGAACACCGTGTGGTGGCTCTCCCGATCTGCAAACCCAAAGGCGGACGTGACGCGCGTCCTGACCCCCTACTCCGATCGGATGAAGACACTGCTTAAGAATCCCGACAAATTCTACAAGCCGAAAGAACGACCTTCCGGCCACGATATATCGATCGCCTTCGGAAAGAAGAACGTCGGCGCGATTCCGTCTAACCTGCTGCAAATTCCGAACACGGAAAGCAACTCCGCCTATCTTCGCATATGCAAGATGCTCCGTCGCGGAAGCCACCCAGCACGGTTTCCTGGCGCGCTCCCTCAGTTCTTTATAAAGTTCCTCACCGATCCCGGCGACGTCATCGTGGACATTTTCTCCGGCTCTAATACCACCGGCCAAGCCGCCGAGTTGCTTCGCCGCCGCTGGTTCAGCATCGACCGCGACCGGCAGTATGCCGTCCTGTCGGCCGTGCGTTTTATGGATCAGTGGAACGACGACGACATCCGCCGAACAATCGCGCGACTCGACGCCGGCGAAGTTGTCGAATTACCGAGGGCCTCGCTGCCTCTCCATCCGCAGCCGCCCGAGGGAAGCACTCCCGAGACACGCGTACTGTTCCCATGAACAACAGACGCACGAACATTCCGCTCACACCTGCTGTCGCGACCTCACCGGAGTCAGGCAACACGGTTGTTGTCGCGCCAGCCCAGACGGCGTCGGCGTTTCGGATCGGCGAAACGGATTCTGAAGGCACATCGCGTGACCACACATCGACCATATCGGTTTTGGACTCTCTGCGCATACCGTATACCGTGCTCGAAGAAGCCTAACACCGTTGTCATTCTGACTTGCACTCAGAGGCCGCCCAATAATGCGGAAAAAAGACTACTCGGAGAAGTCAGTTGCACAAGCGCATCACGGGATCATGAAGGCAATTGACACCTTATATGAGGTGCGTGCTCTAACGCCGAGTGGACGAACGCGTCTCGGCGCGTACAGTCGTCTATACTACAT